>NZ_OZ255701.1:0-661250 GCF_965276875.1 Lichenicoccus sp.
TTCTGAACCAGCCCTCACAGACGTACTCGCACCAGTTGCGACACGTCGCGCACCGCGCCACGCGCCGCACTGGTCGTCAGTGCGGCGTAGGCCTGCAGCGCCGGTGAGACCACGCGCACGCGGTCTGGACGCCACGCTTCCGGCCCACGCCCTTCCATCGCGTCGCGCCGCGACGCCAACTCCGCCTCCGACACCGACACCTCGAGTTTGCGGTTGGGGATGTCGATGTCGATCGTGTCGCCTTCGCGGATCAGGGCGATGGCGCCCCCTTCCGCGGCCTCGGGCGACATGTGGCCGATCGAGAGGCCCGCGGTGCCGCCGGAGAAGCGGCCATCGGTGATCAGCGCGCATTGTGCGCCAAGCCCCTTGGATTTCAGGTAGCTGGTCGGATACAGCATCTCCTGCATGCCGGGGCCGCCCTTGGGGCCCTCATACCGGATCACCACGACGTCGCCGGGCTTGATGCGATTGGCGAGGATGGCCGACACTGCGTCGTCCTGGCTTTCGAAAATGCGGGCGGGGCCGGAGAACACCAGCGATGCCGGATCGACGCCAGCGGTTTTCACGATCGCACCCTCCGGGGCGATGTTGCCGAACAGCACGGCGAGGCCGCCATCCTGGCTGAAAGCGTGCGCGATATCGCGCACCACGCCCTGGGCGGGATCGTCGTCGCATTCGAGATAGCGGTTGGACTGGCTGAAGGCCTCGGTGGTGCGCACCCCGCCAGGGGCTGCGCGGTAGAACTGGTGGCAGCCCTCGTGCGAAGCCGCACCCTCGGCACGGATATCCCAGCGCGCGAGTGCTTCCGCCAGTGTCGGCGCGTGCACGGTGGCGGTGGTGGTGTCGATCAGGCCGCCGCGCGCCATCTCGCCCAGGATTCGCATGATGCCGCCGGCGCGGTGCACGTCCTCCATGTGCACGTCGGCCTTCGACGGCGACACCTTGCACAGGCAGGGCACCTGCCGGGAGAGCCGGTCGACGTCGCGCATGGCAAACGGCACCTCGCCTTCGTGTGCTGCCGCAAGCAAATGCAGCACGGTGTTGGTCGAACCTCCCATCGCGATATCGAGCGACATCGCGTTCTCGAAGGCGGCCATGGTCGCGATCCCGCGTGGCAGGGCGGTGGCGTCCTCCTGCTCATACCAGCGCCGGGCGAGACCGACGATGGTCCGGGCGCCCTTGAGGAACAGCTCCTTGCGGTCGGCGTGCGTCGCCAGCACGCTGCCGTTGCCGGGCAACGCCAAGCCGAGCGCCTCGGTCAGGCAGTTCATCGAGTTCGCCGTGAACATCCCCGAACACGAGCCGCAGGTCGGGCAGGCCGAGCGCTCCATGATCGCGGAATCGGCGTCGCTGACCCTGTCGTCGGCGCCGGCGACCATCGCGGTGATCAGGTCGGCGCGCTGGGTGGTGAGCCCGGTCGTGATCTTGCCGGCCTCCATCGGACCGCCCGAGACGAACACCGCGGGGATGTTCAGGCGCATCGCCGCCATCAGCATGCCAGGCGTGATCTTGTCGCAGTTGCTGATGCAGACCAGCGCGTCGGCGCAATGCGCATTAACCATGTATTCGACGCTGTCGGCGATCAGCTCGCGCGAGGGCAGGCTGTAGAGCATGCCGCCATGGCCCATGGCGATGCCGTCATCGACCGCGATGGTGTTGAATTCCTTGGCGACGCCGCCGGCCGCCTCGATCTCGCGCGCGACCAGTTGGCCGAGATCCTTCAGATGCACATGGCCCGGCACGAACTGGGTGAAGGAGTTGGCAATGGCGACGATCGGCTTGCCGAAATCGCCGTCCTGCATGCCGGTGGCGCGCCACAGCGCGCGTGCGCCGGCCATGTTGCGGCCGTGGGTGGTGGTGCGGGAGCGATAGGCCGGCATGACTGATCCTGTTGCGTCTGACGGACCGCAGTATAGACCTGGTCACTGGATGACGCGAACGCAACGAGGCTTACGTCTTGCGCAAGGCCCTGAAGGTCCCGCTTACGCGCGCGCACGGTTCTCCGTCCGCCTTGACGAAGCAGTCAGCAAAGCTGAGTGAGCTGCCATGTTTGGTGAAGCGGGTCTCGAACGTTACCCATTGCCCCTGCCGCGCCGTCGCCAGGAAGTCGACAGAGAGGGAGACGGTGACAAGCGACGCGACATCGGGGATCTGGCCCGCGCAGGTCAGGCCCATCGCGTTATCCGCGAGTGCCGTCACCAGCCCTCCATGGACGAAGCCCCTGCTATTCACATGTGCCGGGCCCGCGCGGAGTCCAAGAATGAGGACGTCATGGTCTTTCATCGCATAGATTGGCTCCGACGGGTCAGTCAGGCCGCTTTTGCGGGTATGCGGCGCGAAACCTTCCGGTACAAGCTCCGTCATCGGTGCGTTAACTCCGAAAAGATGCGAGGCAAGCTACCATGGATCTCGAATTGCGCGGCAAGGTTGCCCTCGTCACCGGGGCGAGCGTCGGCATCGGGCTCGCCATCGCCGAAGGGCTCGCGGCCGAGGGCTGCGACCTGGTGATGGCCGCGCGCGGCGAGGAGCGACTGACCTCGGAGGCGGCGCGCCTCGCCGGCCGCTATGGCATTCGCGCCCGGCCGGTTGCCTGCGATGTCGGCGACGCGGCTGGCGTCGCGGCGCTGGTGGAGGCAGCCGAGGCCGCGTTTGGCGGCGTCGACATCCTGATCAACAATGCCGGATCCGGCTCGAACGAGACCATCCTGGAAGCCTCCGACGATAAATGGCAGGCCTATTGGGAGCTGCATGTGATGGCGGCGGTGCGCCTGGCGCGCGGGCTGGTGCCTTCGATGATCCGGCGTGGCGGCGGAGTTGTGCTGCACAATGCCTCGATCTGTGCTGTGCAGCCGCTCTGGTATGAGCCGATCTACAACGTCACGAAGGCCGCACTCATGATGTTCTCCAAGACCTTGGCGAACGAGGTTGCGACCCAGAATATCCGGGTGAACTGCGTCAATCCCGGGCTGGTACTGACACCGGACTGGATCAAGACCGCCAAGCAACTCACCGCCGACACCGGCGGCGATTGGGAGGGCCATCTGCAGTCGGTAGCCGACGAGCACGCTGCCAACAAGCGCTTCGCCACCCCCGAGGAGGTTGCGAATTTCTTCGTCTTCCTGTGCTCGTCAAAGGCGAGCTACAGCCTGGGCTCCACTTATTTCGTCGATGGCGGGATGCTCAGGACTGCATGAAGCGTGCGAAGGCCTGCCTATAGTCGGGATGCCAGCGGGACAGCGCCGGGCGGTTGTCGATGATGTCGCCGATCGTCCAACGCATCCGCTGCTCGTCCGTCGCCCTCGGCACGGCGTTGTCGGGGCAGAGGATGTAGAAGTCGCCGGCCTCGATGCTGTCGAGCATGAAGGTGATCACCTGGTCCGCTGTCCAGGCGGCGTCGGGCTTCTCGGCGGCATCCGTCATGCCGGTGAAGGTGAAGCCTGGGATCAGCAGATGCGCGCTGATCTGGCCGCCGGCTTCGCGCAGCTCGTGTGCGAGGCTTTCCGTCAGCGCCTTTACCGCCGCCTTGGAGACGTTGTAGGCGCTGTTGCCAGGCGGCAGGGTAATGCCCTGCTTGGAGCCGGTATTGACGATCAGGCCTGGCCGGCCGGAGGCGAGCATGGCGCCCGTGAAGGCCTGCACGCCGTTGATGACACCATGCAGGTTGGTCTCCAGCAGCGTGCGCCAGCCGGTTGGGTTCTCCCAGGCGTGGCCCGGATTGTCGCCTGTGGCGGCATTGTTCATTAGGATTGATACCGCGTCGGTCTCGGCGAGCACGAAGTCGCGCAAGGCCAGCATTTGGTCGGGTTCCGAGACGTCGGCGGCGAAGGCGCGTGCTCGGCCGCCGGAGGTGGCGACGGTGTCGCGGGCGCGGTCGAGCGCGTCTCCCGGCAAGTCGCACAGCACGACGTTCAGCCCGAGTGTCGCGAAGCGGCGGCTTGCGGCGAGGCCGATGCCGCTCGCCGCACCGGTGACGACGGCGGTGCCGCCGGGTTGCAAGGCAAAGTGGGTCATTAGCCGCGTCCTACGAAGGGCATGGCGGTGGCCATGACGGTTACGGTTTGGATATTGGTGTCGAGCGGCAGCGAGGCCATCAGCATGACCGTGCGGGCAACGTCATTCACGTGCATCACCGGCTCGACCGCCACCTCGCCGCTCGCCTGCGGCACGCCCGATTGCATCTGTGCCGCCATCGAGGTCAGCGCATTGCCGATATCGATCTGGCCGCAGGCGATGTCGTGGCGGCGGCCGTCGAGCGACAGCGACCTGGTCAGCCCGGTGATCGCATGCTTGGTCGCGGTGTAGGCGATTGAGTTCGGCCTCGGTGCGTGCGCCGAAATCGAGCCGTTATTGATGATGCGGCCGCCGCGCGGCTGCTGGTGGCGCATCATCCGAAAGGCGCCCTGCGCGCACAGGAACGCGCCGGTCAGGTTGATCGAGACCACGCGCGACCAATCCTCGAAGCTCAGCGCGTCGGGTGCTGCGGAGGCGTTGGTGCCGGCGTTGTTGAACAACAGATCGAGCCGGCCGAAGCGCTCGCCGATGGACGCGAACAGCCCATCCACGGAAGCCGGCTCGGAGACGTCCGTGGCATGGATCAGGGTGCGCGCCTCGGCATCGTTGTGCAGTCGGGCGGTCTCGGCCAGCGTGTCGGCCTTGCGTCCGGCGAGTGCGACCGACCAGCCATCCGCGAGCAGCGACAGGGCAACGGCACGGCCGATGCCGCTGCCGGCGCCGGTGACCAGAGCGATCCCTCTTTCAGCCATGCCTGTCTCCGTTCGTTCGGGTGGTGCCGCGTGGGATCACCTTGAAGCCGACATCGATCTTTGTATCGCCCCCTGGGACTCCATGCAGCAGGTCGAGGATCATGGCGGCGGCACCCTGTCCCAGGCCACGGAAGTCAACGCCGATGGTGCTCAAAGGTGGCACCATCTGCCGGCTGATGTCGAAATCGCCGAAGCCCATCAGCGACAGCCGGCCAGGCACGTCGATGGTGCGTCTGCGGCACTCCATCAACGCGCCGACGGCCGACAGGTCGGAGATCGCGAACACGGCGGTCACGTCCGGGGCGTCGTCGAGCAGGGCTGCCATCGAGCGGGCGCCGTGCTCGAAGGAGAGCGGGATTTCGCCGTCGGCGCGGATCAGGTCGCAGGCCAGGCCGGCCTCGCGCAGAGCGTCGGCGAAGCCGCGCAGGCGGGCTTCGCCACGCGTGTCGAAGCGATCCAGGCTGCGTGCGGGGCCGAGGGCGGCGAGCCGGCGGTGTCCGAGGCCGATCAGGAACCGCGCCGCGTCAAAGCCCACGGCATAGTTGGAGAAGCCGATGGCGCGGCCGATCGGCTGCTCCGGCAGTTCAGCAATTTCGATCACCGGCGGGGCGGCATGAGCGAGCAGCCGGCGCGCGATGTCGCTGTGCGGGGCCGCCGCCAGCACCAGCGCCTCAGGCCGACGCGACAGGATGGTGCGTATCTGGCGCTCCTCCTCGGCGACGCTGTAGGTGGTGTAGCCGATCAGCAGCTCGTAGCCCGGCTTGCGCAAGCCCTCGGTAAGACCTTCTGCGAGGGCGGCGAAATTGCCGTTGGCCAGGGTCGGCAGCACCAGCCCGACGAAGCCGCTGCGTCGGCTCGCAAGACCCCCCGCCGCGCGGTCCGGCAGGTAGCCGAGCTGGGCCACGGCCCGTTGCACCCGCGCGCGGGTCGCCGGCAGCACCTGGTCGGGGCGGACCAAAGCGCGGGTCACGGTCATGCGCGAGACGCCGGCGAGCCTGGAGACATCGCGCAGCGTGGCCTTGCGGGCTCCTTGCAGACTCATGTCAGGGAGGCGGCGCGCCACGGCGGTTCAGGTAGATCGCGTGAACGGCAGTCGCGCAACAGATGAACAGACGGCTGCGATGGCGGCCGCCGAAGGTGACGTTGGAGACCGGCTCGCCCAGCCGGATCCGGCCGAGCAACGCGCCCTCGGGGCTGACGCAATGCACGCCGTCACCGGCACTGGTCCAGATATTGCCATCCTCGTCGCAGCGGAACCCGTCGGCGGCGCCCACGTCCGGGGCATAGAACGATCGCCCCTCGCCGAGCTGGCCGCGGGCGGCGTCCCTGATCTCGAACACCCTGATCTCGCGGGTGGCGGAGTCCTCGCTTATGCGGCCGGTCTCCGCGATGTAGAGCAGGCTCTCGTCGGGCGAGAAGCACAGGCCGTTCGGGCAGTCGAATGTGTCGCAGGCGACGACCAGCCGACGATGCCGCGGATCGAAACGATAGACGTGGCAGGGCAGCTCCTCCTCGGCGCGCTCGCCCTCGTAATCCATGGCAATGCCGTAATGCGGGTCAGTGAACCAGATCGAGCCGTCCGACTTCACCACCACGTCGTTCGGCGAGTTCAGGCGCTGCCCTTGGAACTTCTCCACCAGCGTGGTGATCCGACCGTCATGCTCGGTGCGCACGACGGCGCGCGCGCCATGCAGGCAGGAGATCAGTCTGCCTTGCTGGTCGCGCGTGCCGCCATTGGCGAACTGGCTCGGCTGGCGATACACCGAGACACCGATCCCCTCGATCCAGCGCATGATCCGGTTGTTGGGGATGTCGCTGAACAGCAGACAGCCGGCATCGCCGAACCAGACCGGACCTTCGGTCCAGCGAAACCCTTGGGCGATGCACTCAAGCCTGGCGTTGTGCATCACGTAGCGGGCAAAGCTTTTGTCGACGATCTCGATCTGGTTCACAGCACGAGGATATCCTTAGTTGCCCCAGATCTTGGCATAGGCGGCGCGATAGCCGTTTGCCGGGTCGTAGTTGTCGTGTCTGCCGCCGTCGAGGTCGACATTCTGCTTGGTCACGAGATGCACCGGTGCGACGTAGCCCGATGCAGGCTTGCCGGCAAAGCCGCGGTTCATCTCGTCGATCACCTGCCAGCCTTGCAGCAGCAGCGGCTCCGGCACCGTCGCCGCCTGGTATTGCCCGGCGCGGATGCGCTCGAACGCCGAGGTGCTGCCGTCACCGGCGCTGATATTGACGGGTGGGCCGGCCGGGTTCAGCCCTGCGGAGATCAAAGGCGGTCCGATGAAGTCGTAATAGAGGTCGTTGATCGCAAGCGACGTCGTCCATTTCTTGCCGAAACGCTGCAGCAACGATGTGGTGAGCTGCGACATGCGCGTCGAGGTGTCGGCGAGTGGGGTGTCCTCGAAGGCGAGCACCTTGCAGCCCGGGCAGGTCTTGATCTCGTCGCGCATCATCTTCGCCTTGGAGAGTGCGATGGCGTAGGCGCTGTCCGTGAAGATGACGACGCCGGCATGGCCGTCGCTGCGCACGATGCCGTAATCGGCGGCGACCTTGGCAACGTCGGCGCTGTTGCTGGTGACGTTGGAGATCACCTTGTATTGCGGCATCGGACCGGGCTTGGGACCGCCGTGCCAGGCGACGATCTTGATGCCCTGCGCTTCCGCCTGCTTGATGGTGGAGGCGTTCTGCACGACATCGAAGCCGCCGATGATAATGCCTTCCGGCTTGAGCGCGATCGCCTGGCCGAAGGCGGACTGGATCCCAGAGACGCTGCCTTGACCGTCCAGCACCCGGATCGTCCAGCCGATCTTGCGGCCGGCCTCCTTCACTCCGTCGCTGACCTCCTGAATGCCGCCATTGCGCATGTCGGCCGCGACATAGATCACGGTTTTGCCGGCTGCTGCTTTTGGCCCGGTCGTCGGTCCGCCCCATTTTGCCGCGGGCGCGGTTGCGGCCTTCACCACGGCCTGGGCCGCGGAGAGGCTGTCTTGGGCATGCGCACTCCCGCTGAGCGCGAGCAACGCGACTGCCGCGATCGTCTGGCGTTTCATGAAGTCTCCCCATTTTATTGATTGGCAGGTTTGGCGGCGCGCACCTTGACCCGACGATGTTTAGTGGCGCGCTGCACGCGACGACGTCCGGTCCAGCCGGCGAGCCCGATGGCGAACAGCAAGGTCGCGCCATTGAAGGCGGGCTCAACCCAGAAGGCGCCCCCGAGTTGTTCGATGCCGGAGATGCCGATTGCCAGGATCACCACGCCGATGACCGTGCCCCAGACATTGACCCGGCCGGGATTGATCGTGGTCGACCCCAGGAAGGCGCCGACCAGAGCCGGCAGCAGGAACTCCAGGCCGACGCTGGCCTGACCGACGCGGAGGCGTGCGGCCAGCACCACGCCGGCCAGAGCGGTGATCACGCCAGAGGTCATGAAGGCAAGCATCACATAGCGGCGGGTCGGGATGCCGTTCAGTTCAGCGGCGCGCGGGTTGGCGCCGATCGCATAGAAATAGCGCCCGAGCGGCGTGTAGCTCGACACCACCCAAAGCAGCAACGCGAGTCCAAAGACGTAGAAGGCCGGGATCGGCACGCCGAACAGGCTCGCGGTGTCGAGTGCGAAGAACCCCGGACTGAGCTGGCCGATCACCTGTCGGCCGCCGGTCCACCACAAGGCGACCGCATAGGTCACGGTGCCGGTGCCCAGGGTCGCGATGAAGCTGTCGATTTGCGCGACCTCGACCAGCAGCCCGTTGATCAGGCCGAACACCAGCCCCATCGCCAGCACGATCAGCACCGCGACCGGCCAGGGCACGCCGCCGATCTGCAGCGAGATCGCCAGGATCTGCCAGAGCACGACGCCATAGCCGACGGTGAGGTCGATCTTGCCGGTCATCATCGGCACCGTGGCGGCGAGCGACAGCATCGCCACCACCGCCTTGTCGCCGAGGATCGAGCGCACGTTCAGCCAGGTCGGGAAGGTATCCGGCAGCAATATCGAGAACAGCACTGCCAGCAGCACGGTCAGCACCACGAGCCCGTAGACCGGCAGCAGGCCCGCGATCCGCCGGCCGACGGAGAGGCCGGCGAGTGCCCCCGGGGCCGGCTCCAGCGCGGTCGATTTCAATGTGTTCATGCGTGGACCCCGGCAGAAGCGGCGGCGAGCAGGCTCGCCACCGAAAGCTTGTCGCGGCCAATCTCGGCGGCCACACGGCCCTGGCTGAACACCAGCGCGCGGTGGCAGATCTTGGCGACCTCCTCGAAGTCGGTCGCCACCACCACGATCGCGAGGCCGCCGGCGAGTGCTGCGCGCAGCAGCGCGTAGATCTCCGCCTTTGCGCCGACATCGACGCCGGCGGTCGGCTCCTCGAGGATCAGCAGCCGGGTGGCCAGCCCCAGCCAGCGGGCCAGCACGACCTTCTGCTGGTTGCCTCCGGAGAGCGTCTCCACCGGACGCCGCGGATCGTTCGGACGCAGGCTCATGCGCGCGCCGGCGGCGACGCACGAGGCGTTTTCCTTGGCTGGCGAGCGCAGGCCGAGCAGGGCCGCGCCATAGGCGCCGGGATTGAGATAGATGTTCTCGCGCACGCTCAGTGTCATGCCGAGGCTCTCCAGCACCCGCTCACCGGCGACCAGCCCGACCCCTTCTCGCATTGCCGCGGCCGGGGAGGCGGGCCGGTAGCGGCTTCCGGCAAGGTGCATTTCGCCGCCGGAGACCGCGTTGCAGCCGAACAGCGCGCGACCGATGGCGTCCTGGCCGGCGCCGCGCAAGCCGACCAACCCCACCATTTCGCCTTCGCGCAAAGTGAGGCGCACCGGGCCGGCGTCACCCGCGACCAGGTCGTCGAGCATCAGGCAAGCGCGCTCGCCAGTGTCGCCGGGGGCCGCGAACACCTGCTCGGGCGGTCGGCCCACGATCATCGCAACCAGGTCGGCGGGGCTGGTCTCGGCAACGGGCTTGACCCCGACGAGCCGGCCGTCGCGCAGCACCGCGACCCGATCAGCAACCTGGAACACCTCGTCCAACCGGTGCGAGACATAGATCATGCCGATGCCGGTGGCGCGCAAATCGCGCAGCACCGCCAGCAGCCGCTCGACCTCGTCGGCCGGCAGGCTCGCGGTCGGCTCGTCCAGCACCAGCACTTCCGCCCGTGCGGCCAACGCGCGGCCGATCGCCACCAGCGAGCGCTCGGTGCGGCTGAGATGCATGATCCGCGCATCGGGATCGATGTCCGCACTCATCGTGCGCAGCACCGCCTGCGCCTGCGCGCGCGATTGCCGCCAGTTGATCAATCCCTTGGCACGCGGGTAGCCGACCCCGAGGGCCACGTTCTCGGCGACGGTCATCCAGTCGATTAGGCCGAGATCCTGATGGATGAAGGCGACCGACTGGCGCTGCCCGTGGCGGGCGGCGAGATGCCGGTAAGGCTCGCCGCGGAACAGGATGCGTCCCGCATCGGGGGTGTGGATTCCGGCCAGCGCCTTGATCAAAGTGGATTTGCCGGCGCCGTTCTCGCCGAGCAGCGCCAGGATCTGGCCCTCGTGCAAGGTCAGCGAAACCTGATCCACGGCCAGGGTGCCGCCGAAGCGCTTGCTGACCTGCTCGAACTCCAGCAGCGGCGGCGAGCCCATTCAGCCGATCTCCAAATGCACCTTGATCGCGCCCTGCGCGCGGTCGGACGCGAGCGCGAAGGCGGCGTTCGCCTCGGCCAGCGGAAAGGTCGCCGACAGGATCGGGCTCACATCGATCCGCCCGTTGGCGAGGGCGGCGACGGCGATGCCGAACTCCTCATGAAAGCGGAACGAGCCGACCAGGTCGATCTCGCGCGCCATCAGCAGGTTGACGGGGAGCGGCGTGGCACCCGGCGGCAGCATGCCGAGCTGGACGATGCGGCCGCCCGGACGCATCAGCGCCGGCATGGCGACGATGGAGGCCGTCGAACCGGTGGCCTCCAGGGCTACGTCGAAGCCGCCGGCAGCACCTGCCAGGTGTTCGAGCCCGCCTGCATCGTCGCGCACATTGACGGCTTGCGACGCCCCCATGCGTCGGGCGATTGCGAGCGGCCCATCGAACAGGTCGGTGACGGTGACGCTGCCGGCACCGGCATGCAGGGCCGCCGCCAGGCAGAGCAACCCGATCGGGCCGGCGCCGGCGACCAGCACGTTGGCACCCAGGACGCGACCTGCGCGCCGGACCCCGTGCAGTGCCACGGCAAGCGGCTCGGCGCAGGCGGCGAGGCGATACGGCATGTCGGCGGGCACCGGCACGCACTGGTCGGCGCGCACCACGACGGTCTCGCTGAAGGCGCCCTGGATATGCGGCATGAGCGCAGCACTGCCGAGGAAGCGCATCCTGCGGCATAAGTTCTCGCGCCCCGCTCTACAGAAGCCGCAATGCAGGCAGGGCCTGCTTGGATTGATCGCGACCCGGGTGCCGATCGCGGGTGCCGCGAACCCGTCGCCCGCCGCCACCGCGACCACGTCGCCGGCGACTTCGTGGCCCAAGGTCAGCGGCTCACGGATCTTGAAGTCGCCGACACTGCCTTTGTTGAAATAGGAGAGATCCGAGCCGCAGATGCCTCCCGCGCGGACTCGCACCCGGACTTCACCGGGCAGCAACATGCGGTCCTCGCGTGCCTCAATGCGCAAATCATGGGCGCCGTGCAGCACAGCAGCCAACATTCCATCCCTACCCAGGGGCTCTCGCAGCACCCTTGTCATGTGACCGTGCACATCGGTATGCCACCCTCCCGGGGCAGGCGTAAGCCCCGAAACTCGGAACATAACGCGATGGTTTCCAGCCTCTTCGACCTGACCGGACGACTGGCGCTGGTGACCGGCTCGAGCCAAGGGATCGGCCTGGCACTGGCGCGCGGTCTCGGGCAAGCCGGCGCGAGAGTGGTGCTGAACGGGCGCGATGCGGCAAAGCTCGCGGCCGCCGCCGCGACGCTCGACGCGGTTGCCCTCCCGGCCGCCGATGGTTTGGGCGTGTTCGACGTCACCGATCCCAACGCCGTCGAGGCTGGGGTGGCGCGGATCGAGCACGAGGTCGGCGGCATCGACATCCTGGTCAATAATGCCGGCATCCAGCGTCGCGCGCCGCTTGAGGACTTTCCCGTCGAGACCTGGCGCGAGGTCATGCGCAGCAATCTCGACAGCGTGTTCTTCGTGGGCCAGGCGGTGGCAAAGCGGATGATTGCGCGCGGGCGCGGCAAGATCATCAATATCGCCAGCCTGCAGAGCGAGGCGGCGCGGCCGACGATTGCGCCCTATACGGCGTCCAAGGGTGCGGTGAAAATGCTGACGCGCGGCATGTGCGCCGACTGGGCGAAGCACGGATTGCAGATCAACGCGATCGGCCCAGGCTATTTCGAGACCCCGCTGAACCAGCCGCTGCGCGAGGATCCGGTGTTCGATGCGTGGTTGCGCAAGCGCACGCCGGCCGGTCGCTGGGGCCGGGTCGAGGAACTGTGCGGCACGGCGGTGTTTTTGGCCTCAACCGCCTCGGACTTCGTCAACGGCCAGGTGATCTATGTGGATGGCGGCGTGCTGTCGGTGCTTTAGAGCGAATTGAAGGTGACGATGATGAGCATGAAGTTGTTGCAGCTCTGCCCGCTGCTTGCCTCGACGCAGGCGGTGCTCGACGAGCGCTACGTCGTGCATCGCGGGCCCGAGCCGCAAGCGCGCGAGGCGTGGTTGCGCGAGCACGCGGCCGGCGTGCGCGCCGTCGTCACCGGCGGTCATCTCGGCATCGATAACGCGCTGGCCGCACGACTGCCCGATCTCGGCATCGTCGCGATCAATGGCGTCGGCTATGACCGGGTCGATCTCGCGGCGATGCAGGCGGCGGGTGTGCGGGTCACCAACACGCCCGACGTGCTCACCGATGATGTCGCGGATCTGGCGATTGCGCTGATGTTCAACGTCATGCGCCGTCTGCCGGCGGTGGAGCGGCATGTGCGCGACGGCTTGTGGCCGCAATCCCAGCCGCCGCTCGCAAGGCGCGCCTCGGGCCTGCGCTACGGCATCGTCGGTCTGGGCCGGATCGGTGCCGCCATCGCCACCAGGCTCGCGGGCTTCGGCGGCAGCATCGCCTATACCGGTCCACGTCCGAAGCAGTCCGCGCACGCCTATCACGCCGATGTTCGAGCACTCGCGGCAGTGTCGGACGTGTTGTTCGTCGCCACCTCCGCCTCTGTCGAGACGCGCGGGCTGATCGACCGCTCGGTGATCGAGGCACTCGGCCCGCGCGGCGTGCTGGTGAATATCGCGCGCGGCGCCATCATCGACGAGCCGGAACTGGTTGCCGCCCTCGCCCGGAACCGTCTCGGCGGCGCCGGACTCGACGTGTTCGCCGACGAGCCGAACGTGCCGGAGGCGCTGTTGAGCCTGCCCAACGTGGCTCTCGCCCCGCATGTCGGCAGCGCCACCGAGGAGACGCGCGCGGCGATGGGCAACCTGATGCTGGAGAATCTGGACGCCTTCTTTTCCGGCCGTCCGTTGCCCACGGCCGTGGTTTAGCCGCGTGTTCCGAGTCTACCGGCGCTCTTGCTTCCGGGTCAGATGAGCCTCATAATATGGGTCACATGAATGAGGACATGTGATGTATCCGCTTGAAGTGAGCAAGGTTATGGCGGCCCTGGGCGGTGCCGGAACCGTTGGCAGCACGCCGCGGACAGTCGTCGAGCTGGCGGCGGCCGTCGCCCGCGGCTTCCCCGGCGGGGTTGTCTCAAAGCTGGCCGCCAACGCAGCGCCTGACGAGGCAGAGGCGCGCCGCCGCGTCGCCGCACTGGTCACGTCCACCGCCAGTCTGAAGCGGCGGGACCGTCTGTCCGCGGGGGCGAGCGAGCGCGCCGAACGCCTCGCACGGATCGTTGCACTGGCGCACCAGGCCCTGGGCGCCGCGGACGAAGCGCGGGAATGGCTGAACGCGCCGCACCCCTTGCTGGGCTCCGCTCGTCCGATCGAGGTCGCCGCGACCGATCTCGGCGCCCGCCAGGTGGAGCGCATCCTGCACAATATCGAGCACGACCTACCGGTCTGATCGGCCTTGCCGGTCGGCCTCGAACTGTTCCGCCTCGGCACGGCGAATTACCCCGTATGGGACGGCGCCGGCGCGGCAGCCTATGGCGGCCGTTGGAACCCACCCGGCGCGCCGGTGATCTACGCCGCCGGCGCCCTGTCGCTGGCAATGCTGGAGCGTCTCATGCAGCGGCGACATCTGGGCCAGACGCTGTGCGTCGCGGTCGAAGTGCCGGACGATGTGATGATCGAGGATCTGATGACCCGCCCGCCGTCAAACTGGCGCGCCCTCGGCAGTCCGGAAGCCGTGGCCGCCGGAGGTGAGTGGATCGCAGCCCGGCGCACCCCGCTGCTTCGGGTGCCATCGGCGCTGGTTCCCCGGGAGCCCAACTACCTGGTCAACCCGGCCCATCCCGACACACGACGGATCAGGATCGGGGTCGCGGAGAAGCTGGAATGGGACGCGAGGCTGTTCGGGGTACCCTCGCCGACCTGACCCTCACCAGCGGAGGTCTCGGGACGGCGGCTGCGAGGATCATCGCCGTAAACGCCAACGCACTTGCGCACTGGATCAAGGCGACCTTGCCGCTGCCCGCACGTGCAGATGCCCCGCGCAATGAGACCAGGCTACGCGCCCGGTTGTCGAGGATAAGAGCTCAATTTGGCGTCTTTAACCGCATGCTGGGACGGGCGTGACGCCGCGCGCACGGCGATGGGCATTCCGGTGCTGGAGAACCACCTGGAGGCGTTCTTCTCCGGCCGCGGTTGTCCACCGCCTTGATGTCACGATCAGCCCTGCCTGAGTTGGCTCACCACCGATTGCGGGGTGGGCTGGCTGCCGCCCTGGGTTGCGAGATCATAGATGAGCTGCACTTCGTAGTTCCGATAGGGCGTGCCGTCGGGGTGCAGGACTTCGTGCTGCCATACCGGCGGGGTTTCTCCCGCATACGGTCCCACCGGTTTGATACCGTTCGGCTCAACAACGATCTGGAAAGCGGTGCCTCCGTATGCGGATGCATCGCCGTAGGGGTGCTGTGCTGAGTCCCAGGGGATGTTGGTCTGGGTCTTGCCGACGACGAAGCCCCAATTGATCATGCCGAGATTACGGCTCTTGCCGAATGGCAGCACTGTGTCGAACAGGCAGCCGATGTTGCGCGCCATATACTCGGTGCAGATCACCGGCCGTCCGTACAGCGCCATCCAGTTGGCCGATTGCGCGAAGTTCTCGACGAAGCCGTAATTGTGGAAGCTGTTGATGTCGTTGTTCGCCATGATCGCCGATTGCACGGCGTTGAAGTTGCTGGGTGTCGACCAGTCGCCTGCCCAAAGGCAACAGGTCAGCGGTTGCGTCGGCGACGCCTCACGCGCCCACGCATAGACCTGCGGCAGCAGGGCTGCGACCAGGTCCAGCTTGTTCACGGGATCGTTGCTGCCGGAGTTGTCGGCCTCGTTCCAGAGATCCCAAAACACCACGCGTGGATCTGTAGCAAAGCGCGAGATCACCCCCTGTACGTAGCTCTTCAGGCTCGGATATTGGCTGGGGTCGGCGAGCGTGAGCGCGCCGGGCGATTGCACCCATTGCGAGTTGTGAATTCCCGGCAGCGGTGCTGGCTGCGGCCCAAGCTTGTAGAGCCCGCGCCAGACACTATCGAACAGCACGAAAAACGTGCGGATGTTGTGGCTGGTCGCAATAGTCAGGAACTGGTCCATCCGGCTCAGCAAACCCTGCGGGTCCTCGTTCCACAAGCCGTTGTGCAGGAACACGCGTATGGTGTTCACGCCGATGGCTTGCGCCCAGCCCAGTTCGCGATCGATTGTCGTGGGATCGAACGTCGCGGCCTGCCACATTTCGAGCTGGTTCACCGCGGTTGAAGTCACATAGACAGGGCCAACCATCCAGGGTTGGCGGTTATACCAGGACGTGGCCCTGGCCTCGGTCCATCGCGTTGCAGCGGCCGCGGCTTGCGCGTCGGCCGGCCGGAGCGCGCCTGCCGCGACAACCCCGGCGGTGGCCGCCATCACCGATCTTCTGCTGAGCATGATTATGTTTCCCCCGTTCGGGCCACTGACTGGCTTTTTTGCGTTACGGGTCGTGGCCCCGACGACCCGGAGCGACAATTACTCAGACAAATTCCGGAACATAGTCAAAAAACCGTTATCCAATATGGAAGATGCTTGAGGGCAATCGGCGTTGACCAAAGCGACGGGCGGCTTTCACGCTGTTCAATCGCCTCAACGCAGCGGCGACCGGCTGCGTGGGTGCAATCAAGGTCATCGTTGGAGACACGGTTTTGCGCGCAAGGGAAATGCCGCTGCTTGCCCCTTTGCAACGGCTACTGCGCAGCGACGTCCGTGGCCGCGTGGCGGGCCTCTATGCGGGGCTGATCGCGTTCAACGTCCTGGCCTGGAGCTATGCGCTTGTCGCGTTCCATGACCGGCCGGTGTTGCTCGGCACGGCGCTGCTCGCCTACAGCTTCGGGCTGCGCGATGCGGTCGACGCCGATCATATCGCGGCGATCGACACCGTCACCCGCAAGCTCTTGCAGGACGGCAAGCGGGTCGTGGTCGCGGTCATGCAGATCCAGCATCGCTTTCTCCGCTTCAACGAAGTCGCAGGCACCTTCGGCACTTTGGTGTCCGGGTTATTCCTGCTGACAATGGCGGCGATGAACGCGGCGATCGCGCTGTCGGTGTATCGCACCTTCCGCCATGTCCGCGCCGGCGGCGCCTATGACGCGGAGCGCTTCGATATCCTGTTGAACAACCGTGGCTTGATCGCGCGCCTGGTGCGTCCCTGGTTCGGGCTGGTCAGGCAGAGTTCGCAGATGCTGCTGATCGGTCCGCTGTTTGGGACCGGTTTTGATATCGCAACGGAAGTCAGCCTGCTCACGGTTGCCGCGACCTAGGCGGGCAAGGGGTTGCCGGTCTATGCGATTTGGTGTTTCCGGCGCCGTTCTCCGCCGGCATGGCGTTGATCGACACCACCGATGGAATCGTCATGCTCGGCGCCGATGGCTGGGCCTTCGTCAAGCCGATCCGCAAGCTCTATTACAATCTCATCGTCACCCTCGTCTCGGCGACGGTGGCATTGCTGATCGGCGGCATCGAGACCGCAGCAACAATCGGTCAATAGTGGCGCCTGCATGGCTGGTTCTCGGACAAGGCGGGTGCGCTGAGCGATAATTTCGGCACGCTCGGCTATGCCATTGTCGTCCTCTTCGTGCTCGCCTGATTGGTTTCCGCCATTGTCTATCGACTGAGGCGCTACGACGAGACAGAGCTGCGTCCACACGCCCCACTGACGTGAACGCGCGGATCAGTCGGATTGAGCGTCCGGGTCTCGTGCTGGAGCGCCGCTGACATCACGTGCAACCAGCGCATCGTCGAAACCGCGATGCAGCAATCCCACCCAGCGTCGGGCCCAGGCATCGGTGCGTCGCACCAGGCTGGCGCTTTCGTTTGGGTCGGGCAACAGGGTGGTGACGGCGAGTGTCGTGCCGTGATCGTGGCGGTAGTAGCGCACCGCCAGCAGATGCGCCGGCACCGCCACGTCGAGCTTGCCGAGGCGGTCGAAGGCACGGCTCTCGATCGGATTGCGCGAGGAGACCAGTTCGCTCGTCACCAGGCGGCGCAGCGACCAGCATTCCTGTGCCAGGGGGTCACCGGCTTGCGCTGGGCTGAGCATATGCACCGGCATACCGGTCGGATCGACGCAGGCGGCATTCGGGACCGGCGCGTCGCGGTCGGTCGGCGGCGTGCCGAGGGCCACGATCATTCCGGTCATCCGGCCGGATTGCAGACGGGCCAGCACCACCCCCTGGCGCGAGACCGGACCCACCGCCTGCAACAGCACGATCTCCGACCAGTTGCCCTGCGGCAGCGGCACCTGGCGGCCGCCGAACGGGATCAATCCGTGGCGGGTGCCGGTAATCGGGGGTGTCGAGATGGCGGTATAGTCGGGCGGCGCGGTCGCGTTGGGAGGCGTGTAGCGCGGCCCGGTGGGCTGCTGCCGCCGCAGCGAGACTGTCGGAAGTCGCGGTGGGAACATCGCGGCCAGCGCCGTGGTCGTAACCGCTGTGAACAGCAACAGCCGCCAGGCCGGCGCACGACGCCAGAGACGGCCGATTACCGACAAGCGACACCCAGGCGTGCGAAGAGGGGCCCGGTCAGGCGCGCTCGGCCGCCGGCCTGAGCTGGTCGGCCCGCACCGGGGCGACGACATCGGCGATCCGGGTCACGACCCTGCCGTCCGCCTGTTCCAAAGCCACCCTGTGCGCGCCCTTCTGTCGTGCCTCGATCAGCCCGTCGCTGACCATCTCCTCGATCGAGCGCACCAGGTCTCGTGCACTGGCCCCCTGGCCGAGCCGGTCCTGGCGTTGCATCACCTCGAACAGCAGCTCGGCGTCGATGCCGCCGGGCGCAATCTCAAGACCGTACTGTGCGATCATCGCCTCGATCTCGAGAGCGGCCACGCGGGCGATGTCGAGGCCTTCCAGCTTGCGGAAGACGAAAATCCGGTCGAGGCGGTTCAGCACTTCCGGGGCGAAGCCAGCCAGACGCAGCGCCTCCACCGAGGCCGCGCGCATCGCTTCGGGGTCATGGCCGAGGCGGTTCTCGATTTCGCCGAGCGCCTCGGTGGCGATGTTCGAGGTCAGCATGAAGATCGCCCGTGTGGTCGAGACCTGCGCGCCGTTCGACGCCTCGGTGACGTGGCCGTCGTTCCACGCCGAGAGGAACTTCTTGAAGACATCCGGATGGGCTTTTTCGATCTCGTCGAGCAGCACCACCCCGTCCGGCGTCTCCTTCAGGCCGCCGGTAAGCTTGCCGTAGCTGTCGGAGCCGACATAGCCCTTCGGCGAGCCGAACAACTGCGTCGAGGCGTGCGACGAGCTCATCTGCGTCATGTCGAAATGCATCAGCTTGCGCCCCAGGGCGGCGGCCAGCTTCTTGCTGAGATAGGTCTTGCCGCTGCCGGGGGGGCCTGCCAGCAGGAAGATGCCAACGGGCTTGCCGCGGACCTGCAAAGCCAGCCGGCGACGCAATTGCTGGGCGATATCTTCGCAGACCTGGTCCTGACCGATCACCTGGTCGCGCAGGGTGCGCGAGAGGGAGGCGGCATCGATGAAGGTGGCGCGTTCCTGCTGGGCGAGGAGTTGCTCGAGGGCTGCGCGATTGGTCAGCCGGGCCAGAACATCCATCATCCACCCCCGGCGCTTGCGTGCCTGCTGGCGCAGGTTACGCGGCTTCGCTCCGGCGCGCCACTCGAATGCCGTAGCCGCCAGCACCAGCCCCCAGCTTGTCGCGGCAAGCCCGCCATACAGCCAGCCGAGCCTGGTCAGCCAATCGAACAGCCGCGCCGGCGACAGATGCATCTGCATGCAGATCTGCACCGTCGCCAGGGTCAGGAACGCCAGCATCATCAGCGGCATCAGCCGGGTGGCGGCGGGTATCAGGCCCTTCATTGCGCAAGCACGCCCACTTCAAGCACCTGTCCGATCGGCAGCGGTGGGAGTGCCACCGGCCCGCTCAGGGTCAGCGCGCCGATGGCGACACTGGCCTCTGCCGCCGTGCCGAGAGCGCGAAAGCTGACGGTCCCGGCATGGGCGATCGGCAGGGTCAGCACCGTGGGTGTCGGCGACAGCGCCACGGTGCGCGAGAAGCCGGCGGTGCTCACCTGCACGATGCGGCCGGCGGCACCGTCATTCTCGTAGATTGGCATGCGCACCAGGCGCACCTCGCGTCGGCTGACCGCCTGTTGCAGGGCGGCCGCGTCGCCGGCGGGCAGCTTCATCGCCTGGATCGCGGCACTCGCCTCGCCGGAGGGGACCATCGCCAACTCGACCAAGCCGCGCAGCGCGGTCGGTGCGCCGATCGGGAGGCCTGCCGCCTGCGTGTTGGTCCCAGGCACCAGGCTCATGATCCCGTCGGAAAACCGCATCCAGCCACCGGCGGCGAGCAACAGCACCAGCCCCGCATAGCAGAACCCACGCAGCGCGCTCGGCGTGCCGGACTGTTCGAGGACCGGCTCCGCGACGGTCGGGAGAGGACGCTGCATTAGGGTATCTGATCAAACTGTGGCGCGCAGCGCAATCGCTTGACATCACCCGGGCGCCAGGCACGATCGCGTGATGTGTTCGAGACAGCGGCCGACCGTCCTGATCGCCATCGCTCTGTGTGGCTTAGTGTGGCTGAGCTCGCCCGCGGCCTTCGCGGCCGGGCAGATCCGGCTGAGCTACAAGCTCTACGGGCGCGGCTTTCACGTCATGAACGTCGCGGTGGCCTTGAGCCTGAACCAGTACGGCTACGGCATCGCGGTGCACGACCAGACCGTGGGTTTGATGAGCGTCATGGTCCATACCAATCTCACCTCGACCGCTACCGGCCGGTTCAAGCCGGACGGGGTGCAGCCAACGCATTTCGAGAGCGTAGGCTTTTCCCGCGGCGCCCAGCGCACGACGGTGCTGGATTATGTCGACGGCAATCCGGTCGTACGGCAACTCACGCCGCCCGAGCCCAATCGCGACCCGGTAGCCGCTGCGAGTGCGCGCGGCGCCATCGATACCCTCTCGGCGATCGTGGGCCTGGTGCATCGGGTGCAGCAAACCGGACGCTGCGACGGCAGCGCCCTGCTCTTCGACGGCTTGCGCCTGAGCCGGGCGCGCGCGCACACCGTAGGCGAGCAGGTGGTGCCCGCGCATGACGGGGCGCTCTATCCCGGCACGGCGCTGCGCTGCAATTTCGAGAGCCTGGAGGTCGGCGGCTTCGAGCACGATGAGGATCAGGCGGAGATGCATCGCCCGCAGCACGGCAGCGCCTGGGTTGCGCACGTGCTGCCCGGTGCACCAGCCCTGCCGGTGCGGATCAGCTTCCATCATCCCAAGCTCGGCATGGTGACGATGGTGCTGACCTCTGCTGCGGCAGTGAAGGGCGCGCAGGCGACGGCGGCGCTCAACTGAGCAGGCGTTCGGCCAGCGCCGGCACCTCGACGATCGTCTCCGCTTGGGCGTTGCTGCCCATCGCCATATCGGGCGGCCCATAGCCCCAGAGCGCAAAGACGCATGGCATCGCGCACGCGCGCGCGACAGCCACATCGTTGGCGTGATCGCCCACCATGATCGCGCGCGATGGGGCGCCACCAGCGCGCGCGACGGTGCCGAGCAGGTGCGCCGGATCGGGCTTGCGGCCGGCGAAACTGTCGCCGCCGCCGATGGCCGCCAGCAGCGGTGCGATCTCCAGTGCGGCGAGCAGCGTTTGCGCCGCCGCCACCGGCTTGTTGGTGCAGACCGCGAGCGAGAAGCCGCGCCGCCGCAGATGCAGCAGCGTCGCCGCAACCCCGGGAAACAGCCGCGATTGCGCCGCCGCGTTCGCCTCGTAATCGGCGCCGAACGCGGCCATCGCTGCTGACTCGTCGGTGTCGACCTTGGCATAAGCGAGCACCCGGCGGACCAGGGCTGCGATGCCGTCGCCGACCATCAGGCGGACCCGACCCGCGGCAATCGGCAGTCGGTCATGGGTGGCGAGCAGCCGGTTGGCGCTCGCGGTCAGGTCGTCGAGCGTATCGACAAGGGTGCCGTCCAGATCGAAGACGATGAGCCGGTCCTGATACACGGGTGCAGGGTTCCGTAATGGTTCGTGATGGCGCGAGGGGTGTTGGCGGTTTGACAGCGGCACCGCGGCGACGGTACCGGCAAAGCATCATGCACGCCACCGCCATCCTGCTCGCCGCCGGTCTCGGCACCCGGATGCACTCCGCCCGCCCGAAGGCCGCACACCTGCTCGCGGGCCGGCCGATGCTCGCGCACCTGATCGCAAGCTGCGAGGCGGTGTTCGACCGTATCGTGGTGGTCGTGGGCCCGGGCATGGAGTCGCTGGCGGCACTCGCCGCCCCGCACCCGGTCGTGGTGCAGGAGCAGCGGCTTGGCACCGCGCACGCGGCTCTGCAGGCGCGCGCGCGGTTCGGCGAGGGCGACGTTGCGGTGCTCTATGCCGACAACCCGCTGATCACGCCCGAGACCTTGCGGCGGCTGGTCGCACAGCGGCGCGCGCCGGACACCGGTCTTGCCTTGCTGGCGATGCGCCCCATCGATCCGGCCCGCTACGGCCGCATTGTCAGCCATGACGGGTTGGTCGAGCGCATTGTCGAATGGGCCGACGCCTCTCCCGCGCAACGCGCCATCGATCTGTGCAATGCCGGCGTGCTCTGCGCGGCCGCCGCCGACCTCGGACGCTGGCTCGACGAAGTTGGCTGTGACAACGTCAAAAGCGAGTACTACCTCACCGATATCGTCGCCATCGCGGCCGACCAGGGCGCTCGCGTGCGCGCCGTGGAGGCGCCGGAGGCGGAACTGCGCGGCATCAATTCGCGCGCCGAACTCGCCCTCGCCGAGGCGGAAATCCAGCGCCGCCTGCGCAGCAGCGCGTTGGACGCCGGGGTCACCCTGATCGCGCCGGAGACGGTATTCCTGGCCGCCGACACGATCCTGGGGGCGGATGTCACGGTGCATCCGCACGTGGTGTTCGGGCCCGGCGTTCGGATCGGCTCGGGGACTGAAATTCTCGCCTTCAGCCATCTTGAAGGCTGCTCCGTCGGCGAAGACGCGCGGATCGGACCGTATGCACGGCTGCGGCCCGGCACGCGAGTCGGCGACCGCGCCCATGTCGGCAACTTCGTCGAGCTCAAGGCCACCGACCTCGGTGAGGGTGCAAAGGCCAACCATCTGAGCTATCTCGGCGATGCCAGCATCGGGGCGGGCAGCAATATCGGCGCCGGCACCATCACCTGCAATTATGACGGCGTCAGCAAGCACCGCACCGAAATCGGAAGCGACGTGTTCGTCGGCTCCGACACCATCCTGGTTGCCCCGGTGACGCTCGGCGACGGTTCGCTGATCGCCGCCGGCAGCGTCATCACCGAGCCGGTCGAGCCCGACGCGATGGCCTTTGGCCGCGCGCGCCAGGTGAACAAGCCGGCGGCGGCGCCCGCGCTGCGGGCAAGATTGCGCGAGGAGAAACCCTGATGTGCGGAATTGTCGGCGTCATCGGCGCGGCACCAGCAGCTCCGATACTTTATGAGGCGCTGCGTCGTCTGGAATATCGCGGCTATGATTCCGCCGGCATCGCGACCCTCGCGCATGGCGCCATCGAGCGTCGTCGTGCCGAGGGCAAGCTCGTCAATCTCGGCGAGACCCTGGAGCGCTTCCCGCTCGCAGGCAGCACCGGCATCGGTCATACGCGCTGGGCCACGCACGGCGCGCCGACCGAGGCCAACGCGCATCCGCACGGCACCGAGCTGGTCTCGATCGTCCATAACGGCATTATCGAGAACCATGCCGAACTGCGTGCCGAACTCGAGGCGGACGGCCAGATCTTCAGCACCGAGACCGATAGCGAAACCGTCGCCCAGATGATCGACCGCAATCTCCGTCGCGGCATGGAGCCGCGCGCGGCGGCGCAGGCTTGTCTCGCCCGCCTGCAGGGGGCTTACGCGATCGCGATGATCTTCGCCGGCCACGACGCGCTGATGATCGGCGCGCGGCATGGCGCACCCCTGGTGGTCGGCTTTGGCGAGGACGAGATGTTCCTCGGCTCCGACAGCCTGGCCCTCTCGCCGCTGACCCGGCGGATTGCCTATCTCCAGGACGGGCATTGGGCCGTCGTGACCCGGCATGGCGCGGAGATGTTCGACCTTCAAGGCGCCCCGGTCGCCTTCACCATACGTCAGACGGCGCTGATCGCCGGCTCGATCGGCAAGGACGGCCATCGGCATTACATGGAAAAGGAGCTGCACGAGCACCCGCTGGTGATCGGCCAGACCTTGCAGCACATGATTGATCCCGCCACCCGGCGCGTGGTGCTGCCCAGGTTGCCGTTCGACCTGGCCACCGTGCCGCGGGTGACGATCACCGCCTGCGGCTCGGCGTTCTATGCAGGTCTGCTCGGACGGCACTGGCTGGAAAGCGTGGCCAGGCTGCCGACCGACGCCGATGTGGCGAGCGAGTTGCGCTACCGCGAGGCGCCGCTCGCCGCGGGAGGGCTGGCCCTGATGATCAGCCAGTCCGGCGAGACCGCCGATACGCTGGCAGCCCTGCGCGCCCTGCGTGCCGGCGGCCAGCACATCGTCTCCATCCTCAACGTGCCGGAAAGCACCATGGCGCGCGACAGCGACCTGGTGCTGCATACGGTCGCCGGCCCCGAGATCTGCGTCGCCAGCACCAAGGCCTTCACCGCGCAACTCTCGGTGCTGGCCTGCCTTGCCATTGCCGGCGGGCGTGCGCGCGGCAGCCTTTCCACGGCACGCGAGAGCGAACTCGTCGAAGCGCTGCTCGACGTGCCGGGCAAGGCCGCCGAGCTGTTCGGCCGCGTCGGCGAGGTGCAGCGCATCGCCGCCACCGTCGCCGAGGCGCGCGACGTGCTCTATCTCGGACGCGGCGCCTATTTCCCGGTTGCCCTCGAAGGCGCGCTCAAGCTCAAGGAGATCTCCTACATCCATGCCGAGGCCTATGCCGCCGGCGAGATGAAGCACGGGCCGATCGCCCTGATCGACCGCAGCGTGCCGGTGGTGGCGATCGCGCCGAGCGGCCGGCTGTTCGACAAGACCGCCTCGAACCTGCAGGAGGCCCGCGCCCGCGGCGGCAGGCTGCTGGTGTTCACCGACCCGCTGGGGGCGGACAGGCTGCGCGGGATTGCCGAGGCGACGGTGGTGCTGCCGCAGGCGGACGCGTTTACCGCGCCGATCCTGCACAGCATCGCGGTGCAGATGCTGGCCTATGAGGTGGCGCTGCTGAAGGGCACCGATGTCGATCAGCCACGCAATCTGGCCAAGTCGGTGACTGTGGAGTGAGGACCGGCAGGCCAAAAGCTTCGCTCGTCTTAGACGGCCCGCGTTGGCCTTAAGACACAAGCTGAAGCGGAGCCGGATTTCCGCCTACCGCGCAAGGACCAGGCGAACGAAGGTGTCGCGAAGGGTGCTGCGTTCCGGAGTGGTCAGTGTTTCCTGCCCGTAATGAGCCCGACCCAGGCGGAGCAGCATACGATCCAGATCTTGGGGAACCTGCTTGCTGGCGCCAAGCGTCGTTTTCAGGGCCTTCAAATCCGGCGGTGCCATCGCGGCGACCATCGGCTCGATCAAGGCGTCCAAGCCTGTGTTGGCTGTCGCGTTAATTGCCGCGGCAGCCGATGCTGGTGGGGCGTAGGCCAGGAATGCCCGTACGACGACGTCATTCCATTCAGTCGTTGTGTCCGCTTCCTGCATCAATGATCGGCTTTGGTTGGAACGTGCCGGGTGGATGCCGACGAGATGCACGCGCACACCGAATTGCTGCGCCAGGACGACACCGACACGGACGTCTTCGTCACCCGAAAGCAACACGGCGTCAGTGATGGCGTGATTGCGCGCCAACTCGGCAAGGTCGGTGATAATGAGGGCGTCAACGCCCTTCTGCTCACCGGCGGCGTTGATCTGGCCCAAGCGAATTTTGATATCGTCGGCATCGGCAAGGGCGGACTGCTCTGGCGTGGGGCGTCCGACGCGCATCGCGTCGTACCAGTAGATCCGCAAGAGCGGCAGGTTGCATGAGGATTTTGCTACCTCCTTCAGGGCCTCCACGACCTTTGGAATTTCCAGGGAAAGGAGTTCGCGGCTTTGTCGGGTGCCCGTCAGAAGGGCCGAGCCTTGGGCAAAAAGGTAGCCTGCGTCGACAAAGACGGCGGAGCGTTGCATAGACTGACCCCTAAACAATAAGGGCACCCGCAGGTGCCCTTTAGTACTGGCGCGTCGGACGTGCGTAATCTCCGCCCGGCGCTACACTTCTATATATATGGCATGACGATGGTCAGGTCAAACCTTTTTGTCCGCCGGGGTAGGTAGCATGCGATCTGTCCGGTGAGGATGGGCTTCTGAAGAGGAGGCTCGGATGCGTCGCTGACGGGCGATGGAGATCGAGGCGCTGTGTGGCGGCCGCTATGCCGGCTTCACGGCCAGGCACTTCCACGACTATTTGGTTCGCGATAATGGGTTAGCCTGGGGCTACACCCGGACTAAGTTGTTACTGCAAAGCCGGGGCCTGCTGCGGGCGGCGCGGCGCCGGAACTCGACCACCATGGCCTCCTCGGCCGAAGTGAGGACGGTGCTATGCGGTGCCGTCGGCCCCATTGGAGCGTCGTTCGTATTCGTTCTGATAAGCCACTTGCTCACGGTCGTGCGGCTCAGGCCGTAGCGCTCGGCCAGGGTGCTAGTTTTTTTTCGACGCCTGGAGCTCGGCTCGAACTCGCGGCGTCGTTCGGGCTGAGCCATGAAGACTGTCTGCCATAGCGCTTCCTCCGCTTCCCGCGTCAGGACAGCGTCATGACTTCCCGAGACCAAACACCTACCTACCGACAACCTTCTTGTTCGCCGGAAGGACTATCAGTGTCGTGTATGACACAAAGCGCCTGGTCTTCAATGCGAGCCCGTCAGGGCCGGCATCATCACCTGCAGATAGAGCGTGCGGAACATCCAGGCGGTCAGGCCGATCGAAAGGATCAGCAGCGGCACGTTGAGCGCCAGGGTCAACGTGTTCCAGATCTGCACCTCGGAGAAGTCGAGGTGGAACAGCAGCCACAGTTGCGCCAGCACGGCGAGAGCGGCGATGCCGGCGATCGCCAGCACCAGCAGCGTCGGCGGGAATGCGTGGGTGCGCACCAGGAGGAGCGAAAGGCCCATCAGGGCGACGGTGATGGCAAAGCCCGCGATGTAGCGGACTTCGCTGGCGAGGCTCACCTCGGGATGGTCGCGCGGGCGCTTGTTGGACACCTCCATCAGATCGCTCCCCACAGATAGACGAAGCTGTAGACCAGGCACCAGATCACGCCCTGGTAGAGCCAGAACACCTTGAGGTTGACCAGCCGGTAGGTGACCTTCGGGGTCAATCCCTTGGCCGCCACCTGGACCATCATCACCAGCATCCACAGCAGCCCGAAGACGGCGTGCACGCCATGCACCACGAGAATGGTGAAGAAGGCGGAAAGAAAGCCGCTGCGCTGCGGCCCGGCGCCGCGTGCGGCAAGACCAAGCAACTCGTTTGCTTCCATTCCCACGAAGCCGGCGCCGAGCACGAACGCGGCGATCATCCAGAGCGTCAGCGCCCGCGGCCGGTCGTGCTTGAGGTCGACCATCGCCAGCCCGTAGGCCAGCACGCTGGCGAAGAACACGACGCTTTCGACATAGGCATAGACCGGCTCGACGACCTGCATCTTGGTCGGGCCGCCGGCGGCACTCATCGGATAGCTGAGCACGCCATAGGCCGCGAACAGGGCGGCAAAGACCAGCGAATCGCTGAGCATGTAGAGCCAGAACCCGAGCAGGCGGGTGCTGAACATGTCGTGCTGGTGGCCGGAATCGTCCCACAGCTTGACCGGCGCGCCGCCGGCGCTGGCATTTCCAGCGCCTGCGGTCATGGCGCGGTCACGCCGCCGGAGACGTAGGCACCAATGCGTCGCGGCGCCCCGCCCGCGGCCCTGGCCTCGATCCGGCGCACCTCCTCGGCGGTGATGATATAGCCGGAGTCCCTCTCGAACGAACGGATGATCACCAGCACGATGATGCCGAGCAAGGAGACGCCGGCGAGCCACCAGATGCGCCATACCATGGCGAAGCTGAAGCCGGTGGTGCAGGCGGCGATCAGCATCGGCACCGGGGTGTTCAGCGGCATCTCGATATCTTCATAGTGTTCCGGTCGTGCGTCCGCAAAGCCGTGTTCGCGACGCCAGGCCCATTCGTCGCGCGCGTTGATGTGCGGGATGACCGCGAAGTTGTAGGCGGGAACCGGCGAGTGGGTCATCCATTCGAGGCTGCGGCCGGTCTGCCAGGCGTCCATATCGACGTGATTGGCGTTGCGGTCGCGGATGCTGATATAGATCTGCCAGAAGAACATCGCGGTAGCGGCGCAGTAGATTGCGATGCCGATTTCCTCGACGATCATCAGCGGCTCCCAGCTTGCCTCGGGCACATATTCGAGCCGCCGCGTCATGCCCTTGAAGCCGAGCGCGAACATCGCCGTGAACACGACGAAGGTCCCGGCGACGAAAGCCCAGAACACCCGCTTGCCATAGGTCTCGTCGAGCTTGAAGCCGAACATTTTAGGAAACCAGTATTGCGCGCCGGCGAACGAGGCGAACAAGGTGACCATCACCATGCAGTGGAAGTGCGCGACGACAAAGACGCTGTTATGCGTCATGTAGTTGATCGACGGGATCGCCAGCATCATGCCCGTGAGGCCGCCGATCAGCAGCATGAACACCGACGCGGTGGCCCACAGCATCGGCGTCTCGAAGCGCAGCCGACCGCGATACATGGTGAACGTCCAGTTGAAGACCTTCACGCCGGTCGGAATGCCGACGAACATGGTGGAGATGCTGTAGAAGATGTTGACCAGCGGGCCGGCCCCCATGGTGAAGAAATGATGCAGCCAGACCGACCAGGAGATGCCGGCGATGGCGACGGTGGCGACCACCATCACCGGGTAGCCGAACAGGGTCTTCTCGGAGAAGGTCGGGATGATCTCGGACATCATCCCCCACGCCGGCAGGATGATGAAATACACCTCCGGATGGCCCCAGATCCAGAACAGGTCGGCATAGAGCATCAGGTTGCCGCCGAAACCGGGTGTGTAGAAGTGGGTGCCAATATAGCGGTCCAGGGTCAGCAGCAGCAGGGCGACGCCGAGCACCGGAAAGGCGGTCAGGCCGATGATGTTGGCGGTCAACGCGGTCCAGGTGAACAGCGGCATGCGCAGCCAGGTCATGCCGGGCGCGCGCATCTTGATGATGGTGGCGATGATGTTGACCGCGCCCAGCGTAGTACCGACGCTGCCTATCTGGATCGCCCAGATCCAGTAATCGACGCCGACATTCGGGCTGTACGCCATTTCGGTGAGCGGCGTCAGACCGACCCAGCCGGCATGCGAGAAATCGCCGACGAACAGCGACAGCATCACCAGCCCGGCGCCGACGACGGTCATCCACAAGGCCAGCGCGTTCAGATAGGGGAACGCCATGTCGCGGGCACCGATCTGCAGCGGCACCAGGAAGTTCATGAAGCCGGCCAGGATCGGCGTCGCCGCGAAGATCAGCATGATCGTGCCGTGCGAGCTGTAGACCTGGTCGTAATGGTAGGGCGGCAGGTAGCCGTGCTCGGCTCCGAGAATGCCGATCGAGTGCGGGCCCGCGGCCATCACCTGCTGGGTGCGCATCATCAGGGCGTCGATGAAGCCACGGAACAGCATCACGAAGCCGACCAGGGCATACATGATGCCGATCTTCTTATGGTCGACGGTGGTGATCCATTCCCGCCACAGGTAGCCCCAGGCGCGCAGATAGGTCACCGCGAACAGCGCGCCCAGACCGACCAGGACCGAGAACACGAAGGCGCCGAGCACGATCGGATCGTTGTAGGGCAGTTGCGACCAGGTCAGCCGGCCGAAGATCGGGTCCCAATGGCCCTGGACTTGCACCATGCGTTGAGCCTCTCGGTATGTGGGCTAGTGCGTCGGTTCGACGCCGTTACCAGTCGTATAGGTCGATTTGTCGGTCATCGCCCGCGGCGTGGTAAAGAGCGTGCCGCGGTCGACTTCGCGGACGATGTTGTCGAAGAAGCCGTCGGCCACGTCGGAAAAGGTGCCTGTCCTGCCGTGGATGTTGATCGTTGGCCTGGCAAACCTGTTGAAGCTGGCCATCGTCAGGTGCACCGGAGCCTGCGCGGCCTTGGCCGTCCAGGCTTGAAACGCGGCTGGTGTGACCACATGCGTCTGAAAGCGCATCCAGGAGAAGCCCGGGCCGCTGAAATCCGCGCTGAAGCCCGCGTAGGTCCCGAGATGATCGGCGAGCAGGCTCTGTTTCGTGCGCATGCCGGGCATGATGTCGATCTCGCCGGCAAGCTGCGGGATGAAGAAGTCGTTGGTGACGGTCGAGGAGGTCAGCCTAAAATGCACAGGCGTGTGCACCGGAATGACCAATTCATTCGCCGCGGCGATATGCAGCTTGGGATAGATGAACAGCCACTGCCAGTCGGTGGTGACCACGTCGACATCGACCGCGGGTGTGTCCGCATAGGCGCTTCGGCCGTGAGCCAGCACCCCGGGCCCGAACGGGTCAACCGCGAAGGTTCCTCGATAGGAATAATAGCCGAGAAAGACCACGATCGCGGCGGGAAAGCCCCAGGAGACGATCTCGATCGGCAGCGAGTGCGACCATTTGGGCATGTAGGTGCCCCGGCCGGACGCCCTGCGATAGCGCCACACGCACCAGGCCAGCAGCAACGTCGTCGGCGCGATGATCGACAGCATCGCGCCGACATCGATCAGCAGCAAGTTGAAGTCCGCTCGTGCCATCGGTCCTTTCGGATCGAGGATCCAGTAACCGCCTGTCGAGCAGCCTGCGAGCGATACGCCAATGCAGAGAGCGGCGGCGGCGGAAACCCCTGTTCGACGTCGCCCTGCCACGTCATGCTCCCGGAAATCTTGGTCATCGCACCCTTGTAACAGCACCCCATCGTGGCGTTCTCCGCAAGCCTCTTCTGCGAGGAGCCGGACCCCGAACACGGCTTTGTCAGGGCGGCGCGTCGCGCTATCCAGGGCTTCGGCCAGCAGGGAGGCTTTAGCGTGCAGTGCGAATCATTGCTGACGGTCCGCCACCTTGCCTGGCGTGAGGGCGCCTTTTGCGCGACGGGTCGGGTGATCGCCGAGGAGACGCCGGTGGCGTTCTCCTTCAACCGGCTGGCGCATGCGGTGATGATGGCAACACCCGCGGATCTGGCGGATTTCGCGCGCGGCTTCAGCCTCAATGAGGGGATCGTCGGCGACCTCACCGAGATCGAGGAGATCGAGAGCGTTATCCTTGAAGGAGGGGCGGGAATCGAGTTGCGGTTGTGGATCGCGCCGGGACGGATGGCAGCACTCGAGGGGCGGCGGCGGCGGATCGCGGGGCCGACCGGCTGCGGCCTGTGCGGCCTGGAGAGCCTGGCCGAGGCGATCCGCTTTGATGCGGCCCCCGTGGCGGATGGCGGCAGCGTCGACGCCGGCGCGGTGATGGCGGCGATGGCAGCCCTGCGTCCGGCGCAAACACTCAACCAGGCGACCCGCGCGGTGCATGCGGCGGCTTTGTATCGGCCGGGGCAGGGCCTGATCGCGCTGCGTGAGGATGTCGGCCGGCATAACGCCCTGGACAAGCTCGCCGGCGCCCTGGCCGCGGCAGGCGAGGACGCGTCGGACGGCATCCTGGCGCTGACCAGCCGGGTGTCGGTGGAGCTGGTGCAAAAGGCGCAGACCATGCGGGTGCGTGTGCTGGCGGCGATGTCCGCACCCACCGGGCTCGCCTTGCGCACCGCCGAACGCGCCGGCATCACCCTGGTCGCGGTCGCGCGCGACGACGGCTTCGAGCTCTGCACGCATCCCGGGCGCATCAACGGGGCAGGGGCGTGAGGCTGCCCTGGTCGCCGGCGCGCCACTTCCCGCGCCTGTCGGCCCGGATCGCGCCCTCGGCACCACCCCGGGCGATCGCCGCCCCGCCGGCTTTGCATATCGCCAGCCCAGAGGCGCTCGGCGAACGCGTCTTCGGCCCGGCGGTGTTCGCATTCCTGGCCTGGCTGATCCGCCATCCGGCGACGGCGCGGCTCGACCGGCTGTATTTCGCCTCACGCGAGGGCTGGGCGCTCGAACGGCTCTACGGCGCCATGCGCGCGCGGCTTGCCGACAACGCGCTGCCGCGCGGCCTCTATCTGCCCTGCTCGCGACGGGTCATGCTGGCCGCCCAGCTTGGAGCCGCCCAGCTTGGGGCCACCCAGCGTGAGGCCCCGCTGGCCAATGGCCGGCTCGAAGTGGGGCTGCTGACCGCGAGCTCGCCCTGGTTCGAGGGCACCGTCGAGGACCTCCTGCTGGCCCGTATCGGCTTCGTGCCAAAACGACCGGCGCCGCCGGACACCACCCGCATTACGCTGATGCAGGACGCCGCCATAGCGCACTGCGCCGCCGAGCTGATGGCGGACGAGATCGTCCCGCATGTCCGCCGCATCCATGCCGACGTGCTGGCGTTCGCGGCCTCCTGCGGGCTGACCGCCGGGGGTGCCGCCGGCCTGGTCGATGTCGGCTACAGCGCCACCATCCAGACGGCGATCCAGCACACGCTGGGCGTTCGCCTGGCCGGCTTCTACATGGCCGTGAGCGACGCGGCCGCCAAGGCCGAGGCGGGCCGTGCGGGCGGCTACGCGTTCGCAGCCTTCGCCCGGGGTGCCGCGACCGCGACCTTCGCGGCCGAATGCGGCCTGCCGCTGGAGGCGGTGCTGAGCGCGCCGCACGGCCAGGTGATCGGCTACGCGCCGCCGACACGCGGGCGGCGGGCGGCGCCGGTGTCCCCGGTGTTCGGCGCCCCGGGTCTGGCACAGCTGCATTTCCCCATGCTGCAGCGGGTGCATGACGGCATGCACGTCTATTGCCTGGACCGTCTGTCCGCACATGGTCTGCAGGCGGCCCCCGACCCGCTCGCCATGCTGCGCCGTCTGGGGCGCGGCGAGGTCTCGGTCGCCCCCGAGATCGGCTCGGCGCTGATGGTCGAGGACGCGTTCTGCGGCAATGGCGAGATCGACGTGCTGGCGCGCGCGCGGGGCGCTCAGTGAAGGGGCCCAGATGAGGGTCTTGGTGCGCGGCGCCGGCGTCGCCGGGCTGGTGACGGCGGTGACGCTCGCCGAGCGTGGTCACGCGGTCACGCTGGCGGAGCAGGGGCGCCGGATCGGCAGCGGCGCGTCATGGCAGGCCGGCGGCATGCTCGCCCCCTGGTGCGAGGCCGAGACCGCGCCGGCCGCCATCCTCGACGGCGCCGAAGCGACGATCACCTGGTGGCTGGCGCATGCGACGGAGGCGCGGCGCTCAGGCAGTCTGGTGCTCGCCCTCTCGCGCGACGGCGCCGAGCTGACCGGGTTTGCACGTCGCACCACCGGCTACGCCTGGTGCGACGCGGACGCGATCGCCGCGCTCGAGCCCGACCTCGCCGGCCGCTTCGCCCGCGGTTTGTTCTACGCCCGCGAGGCGCATCTGGATCCTCGCCGGGCCCTCGCCGGCCTCGCCGCACGCCTGCCGGCGCTTGGCGGACGCCTGTTGCTGGACGGCAACGCGGATCCGCTGCCGTTCGAGCGGATCGTCGATTGCCGCGGCTTCGCCGCCCGCGACCGCGAGGCGGACCTGCGCGGGGTGCGCGGCGAGATGGTGCTGCTGCGCTGCCCGGAGTTTGCCCTGTCGCGTCCGGTGCGCCTGCTGCATCCACGCACCCCGGTCTATCTGGTGCCGCGCGCCGATCATGTGTTCATGCTTGGCGCGACCATGCTGGAGAGCGAGCAGCAGGGTGGCGTCACCGCGCGCGCCCTGCTCGAATTGCTCGGCGCGGCCTACGCGCTGCACCCAGCCTTGGCCGAGGCGGAAATCATCGAGACCGGCGCCGGTTTGCGGCCGTCATACCCCGACAACATGCCGCGCGTGCGCCAGACGGACGACGGGGTCATCACGGTCAACGGCATGCACCGGCACGGCTTCCTGCTGGCGCCGGTGCTTGCCGCCGAAGTGGCGGAGCGGCTTGCGGCACACGCCACGACGACTTAGGTGACGGGCATGCGAATAGTCGTGAACGGCGCGCCGCATGACGTACAGGCGCATACCCTGGCCCTGGTGCTGGTCGAACTCGGCTACGGCGAGCAGCGGGTCGCGACCGCGCTGGACGGAAACTTCGTGCCGGCGCCGCAGCGCGCGGACCGGGCGCTGCAGCCGCACTGCCAGGTCGAGATCGTCTCGCCGCGTCCGGGAGGCTGAGCCCCAGCGTGACCGCCGATACACTCACCCTCTACGGGCAGCCCTTCACCTCGCGCCTGATGCTGGGCACCGCGCGCTATCCGTCGCCGGCGGTGCTGGAGGCGGCGGTGCGGGCGTCGGGTGCCGAAATCGTCACCGTGTCGGTGCGGCGCGAAGCCGCGGGCGCGCGCGCCGGGGAGGGGTTCTGGTCGCTGATCCGCGGCCTCGGCGTGCGGGTGCTGCCCAACACCGCCGGTTGCCACACCGCCGGCGAGGCGGTGACCACGGCGCGGATGGCACGCGAGCTGTTCGGCACCGACTGGATCAAGCTCGAGGTAATCGGCGACAGCGACAGCCTGCAGCCGGACCTGTTCGGGCTGGTCGAGGCGGCACGCATCCTGTCCGACGATGGCTTCAAGGTGCTGCCCTACACCACCGAGGACCTGGTCGCGGCCGAACGCCTGTTGCGTGCGGGCTGCCAGGTGCTGATGCCTTGGGGTGCGCCGATCGGCTCCGGCCTGGGTCTGAACAACGTCTTCGGCCTGCGCGCCCTGCGTGGGCACTTCCCCGAGGTGCCGCTGGTCGTGGATGCCGGCCTCGGCCTGCCCTCGCATGCGGCGGCCGCGATGGAACTTGGCTATGACGCGGTGCTGCTCAACACCGCCGTCTCCCGCGCCGGCGACCCGGCGATGATGGCTGCGGCCTTTGCGCGGGCGATTGACGCCGGGCGGACGGGTTTTCTCGCCGAGCCGATGGAACCGCGCAATCGTGCGGAGCCCTCCACCCCGTTGCTCGGCCGGCCGCTGCTCGCATGAAGCTCGTGCTGCCGTCGCGTGTCTATCCGGTGGTGGACAGCGCCGGCTGGGTGGAGCGGATGGTGGCAAGCGGGGCAAAGCTGGTGCAACTCCGGATCAAGTCGGACGATGGAGCGTTGCTGCGTCGCGAAATACGCGCCGCCCGCGCGCTATGTGAAGCGGCTGCGGCGACGCTGGTGGTCAACGACCATTGGCAGCTCGCGATCGAGGCAGGGGTGGGTTTCATCCATCTCGGCCAGGAAGACCTCGCCGGTGCAGACCTGGATGCGATCCGCGGCGCCGGCGCCCGGCTCGGTGTCAGCACCCATTCCGACGCTGAACTGACCCAGGCCCTCGCGGTGGCGCCGGACTATATCGCACTCGGCCCGATCTACCCGACGACGCTCAAGCAGATGCCCTGGGCGCCGCAGGGCCTGGCACGCATTGCATCGTGGCGGCAGCGGATCGGTGCGATGCCGCTGGTGGCGATCGGCGGCGTGACACTCGAACGGGCAGAGGCATGCCTCGAGGCGGGTGCCGATGCGGTGGCCGCGGTGTCGGACATTGTCGCGTCCGCGTCACCCGAGGCGCGGCTCAAGGCGTGGCGTGACCGGCTCGATTGAGGGCCGCGCGATCGCGCACCAGTTCGCCAAGAGCAATTGCCGCCGTCAGGCCCGGGCTTTCGATGCCGAACAGGTTGATCAGGCCCGGCACGCCATGTGTCCGCCAGTCCTGCACCACGAAGTCCTGGGGTGCTGCGCCCTCGGGCACGAGCTTCGGTCGGATGCCGCAATAACCAGGTTGCAGGGCGCCGTCCTCAAGCGCCGGCCAGTAACGCCGGACCGCGTCATAAAAGCCGGCCGCGCGCGACGCATCGACATCGTAGCCGATCTCGCTCACCCATTCGACGTCGGGGCCGAAGCGCGCCTGGCCGCCGAGATCGATGGTCAGATGTACACCGAGACCGCCGGGCACCGGCACCGGATAGATCAATCGGGAGAACGGCGAGCGTCCCGACAGAACGAAATAGTTGCCCTTGGCATAGTGCGCGGTCGGCACGAGGTGGCGCGGCATGCCCTCTATGCGGGCAGCGAGGGCAGGGGCGGCGAGGCCCGCGGCATTGACCAGCAAACGGCAGCGCAACGTGATCGGATCGATTTCACCGACCTCCACGGCAATGCCCTCGGTCAGCACGCTGGCGCGCATCACCGGACTGTTGCAGACGAAGACCGCCCCGGCATGCTCGGCATCCCCTTGCAAAGCGAGCATGTAGGCATGGCTGTCGATGATCCCGGTCGCCGGCGAGAGCAGCGCGCCGGTGCAGCACAGGTTCGGCTCCAGCGTGCGAGCTTCATGCGCGGTGAGCAGGGTCAGCCCTTCGACCCCATTGGCCTCGCCGCGTTCCTTGATCAAGGCGAGGCCCGGACGTTCGGCCTCATTGGTCGCGACGATGAGCTTGCCACATCGTGCGAACGCGACACCGCGGTCGGCGCAGAAGTCGTAGAGTTTTTGCCGGCCGCTGACGCATAGACGCGCCATAAGGCTACCTTTGGGATAATAGATGCCAGCATGCACGACCTCGCTATTGCGCGAGGAGATCTGCGTGCCGATACTGCTCTCGGCCTCGATCACCATGACCTCACGGCCGGCGCAGGCGAGGGCCCGGGCGATGGCAATGCCGCACACGCCGGCACCGATGACGATGCATTCGATGTCGTCCATGATCAGGCTGAAGCGACGGCCGCCCGCGCCCGCTCGATTTCGTGTCCCCAAAGCCACGCTTGCCTGAGCGAATGACGAAGCAGTGAATTGATCCTTCCCATAAGCATAGCAGTAGAGGTATACTGGTCGAAGTGCAAGTAAGTATTAACGAAAGTTAAAAACTACTGCCTCTCTGCTGGCTTTGGAATTCGAGCTTGACATATTCACGGTTTTGTGAGTTTACCTGACCTAGGGGCGATGGGAGTGTAAGTGCCTAGCTCGTTGTGCACCGTGCCGACTGACATCTTCCAAGGGCTCGGCGCGCAGCGTTCATGATCTTGCACACCTTGGTCGACTGGAAGTGATCGTTCAGCCATGTGCGGCTGAAACCTTGTTGCGCGTTTATCTCAATTGGCAGCGTTTGGTGGCGGGACGTAGACTATGCACATTGCCGAGCAAGGTTTGGAATTGCCTGCGCCGCTGGTCAGTATCGGCTTGCCCGTGTTCAACGGTGAGGCCTACGTGGCCGACGCGATCCGCTCTGTCCTCGCGCAGACCCTGCGCGACCTTGAGCTGGTCATCTGCGACAATTGCTCCAGCGACTCAACCCAGGAAATCTGCGAACGCTTTGCGGCCCTGGACGATCGGGTGCGGTATGTCCGCAACCCGCGCAATCTCGGCGCCGGCCCAAATTATGACCGCTGCTTCTTTCTCGCCCGCGGCACCTATTTCAAATGGGCCGCGCATGACGATCTGCTGGCACCCCGCTATCTCGAGCTGGCGGTGGCGGCTCTCGAGGCAGATCCGCGCGCCGTCCTCTGCACGGTGGGCATACGCGAAATCGATGCCTTCGGCGAGACCCATCGCATCTTTTCCAATGAGTTTCCCTTAGCCTGCGCACGGGCGCCGGCGCGCCGGTTCGGCGGGCTGATCCACACGCGCCATCAGTGCGAGGATTTCTTCGGACTGTACCGTCGGGTTGCCCTGGTCGGCTCCGGGCTGCACGACACCTATAGTGGCTCGGACCGCGTGCTGCTCGCCGAAATGGCGCTGCGCGGGCCCTGGGTCAATGTCGCGGAACCGTTGTTCCTGCACCGCGAGCACGACATGCGCTACACGCGCGCCGTGCTGCTGGTCGACCCCCGGCAGGCAGCACTCTGGCAGGATACCAGCGGCCGCGCCAAGCAGCGCAACACGATGTTCCACTGGGGCATCTATCGTCGCTATTGGGGGCTGGTGCACAAGACCGTTCCGTCGCCGTTTGGTCGTCTCGCATGCTACCTGCAGCTTCTGCTCTGGTGGGGCAGCGACGGGCATTTCGGCGACGTGGTGCGCGATCTTATCCGCACCTTGAGCCCCAAGATGTTTGTCTCGCTGCGTGGTCTCAAGCACGCATTGCTCGGTGCCAGCCGCAAGCTCCGACCCGGCAGCCTGCCGTCATTGTCGCCGCACAAGCCCAAGAAGGCGACCCCTGAGCTCCCTGGGAGCCAGCAGCAGCAGGAAGACTGGATAGGAGACCATACCGGCCAGGATTTTCACCCCGAGCAGGACAAAAGCTGGCAGTCCTTCGAGGAGGCTCCCGGCCGCCAGCACGACACCAACCATGCCCAGCGTGGCGATGGCTGGGAAGAGCGCGCCCTTGAACACGAGACGGGCGACGCCGGGGAGCTGCGCGCGTACGAACATCACGACCACGGGCGCGGATAGGCTGGTGACGATCAGGTTCGCCCAGGCGATGGCGGTCACACCGCCGAGCCAGGCGGCGGGCAGGCTGGTCAACAGACGGGCTACAACAATAACGATGCTGTATCGCACCGGTATGTCCGGTCTGCCGCGGGCATTGACCGCGGCGGTCAAAAGGTAGTTCGACGAATGCGCGATACCCGAGAGCGCCACGATGGCGAGCAGCGGTCCCGCGGGCTGCCATCTGGGATCGAGCAAGGTCGCCACGATCTGCGGACTTGTCGCGGCGACGCCGGCGAAGGTCGGCAACGCCACCACCGCAACCCCGGTCATGAACTCGAGCAGCTTGGCACTCAGCGCTGCCGGGTCACTCTGGCGCGCTGCGAAGGTCGGAAAGGCGACACGGCCGACAACGCCCGACAGTCCGTTGATCAGGGCGCTGCTGATCCGCTCGGCCAGGGAATAGATGCCCACCGCGGCGGCACTCAGGAACAGACCCGCCGAGAACCGGTCGACCTGCATGACGACGAAGCCAAGCAACTGGTTGCCAACCCGGTGCCTGCCGAAACCGATGATCTCGGCGCAGGCCTTGCGGCTGACCTGCCGACCGGGCCAGATGCCACTGACCGGCATCACCAGGGTCGCCTCGAGAATGCGGGCAACCAGATAATACCCCACGAGGCTGTAGGGGCCGAAACCACGTCTGGCAAGCACCACCGCGGTGGCAAACCCGGCCAGTTGCGAGATCACCGTGCGGATTGCCAAGGTGCGGAACCGCAGCTCGCGTTGCAATACGCCGTGATAGGTTGCGGTAATGCCGACAAAAGGCAGGCAGATCGCCAGAAGCGGCAGCACCAGCCGCAGTTCGGGTTGCGCAAACAGCAGCGACAGCGGCCAGCCGGACCCCGCCATGACCAAGCCTGCGATACAGCCGCATCCCAGCAGCAGCCAGAACAGGGTGTCGAAATCCGCAGCACTGACGCTCTCGCGCTGAATCAGCGCATCGGACAGGCCATCGAGCAGCAACGTCATCATCAGCGTCATCGCCAGGAGTGCAAGCGTCATCACGCCGACCGCGGCCGGGCCGATGATGTTGCCGACTACGATGAAGACCATCAGGGCGGTGATCTGCTGCGTCCAATAGTCGATCGCCGACCAGGCAGCACTCCCGAGCATGCCGCCGCGTGCCCCATCGTGCCGTACGGAGACGGTCTTCATGCGTCTTTCAAGCACGCGAAGGTTCGCGGGCGACAGCCAAGCCGATTATATGATATTGCACGCGCCCGATCCTTTCCGTAACCTGTCCGTAACGATTTGGCGGGTAGTTTGGGTTTCCCGAGTATTTTGTTGTCACACCCGGTTCTTACACAGCCTCTGTTGAATATGGAAGTTGGAAGCGCATGAAAGTAGCGATTTTGGCAGGCGGCAAGGGCACCCGCATCGTCGAGGAAACCGAAATCAGGCCGAAGCCGATGGTGGAGATCGGCGGCATGCCGATCATCTGGCACATCATGCGCCACTACGCGCATTTCGGGCACAACGCGTTCGTTATCGCGCTCGGCTACAAGGGCCAATACATCAAGGACTACATCCTGAAATACAGCTCGTTGCATTCCGACCTCGACGTGCATCTGCGCAGCGGCGAAATCACCCGTCGCAACGGTCTTGCTCCTGACTGGCACGTCAGCCTCGTCGACACCGGCCTGGAGACGCAGACCGGCGGCCGCATCAGGCGTCTTGCACCGATGATCGGTCAGGAGACCTTCATGCTGACCTGGGGCGACGGCGTCTCAGATGTCGACCTCGACAAGCTGCTCGCCTTTCATCGCGCCCATGGCAAGCTCGCCACCATCACCGCGGTGCGCCCGCCCGCCCGCTACGGGCACCTCGATTTCGACGGCGATCGGGTGTGCGACTTCAACGAAAAGCCGATGGCCGCCGAAGGTTGGATCAACGGCGCGTTTTTCGTTCTCGAACCGCAAGTTTTCGATTATATCGATGACGACACAACGCAGTGGGAGCGCGAGCCCCTGCAGCGCCTGGCGCAGGATGGCCAGCTGATGGCCTACAAGCACGACTCCTTCTGGCAGTGCATGGATACGCTGCGCGACAAATACCTGCTCGAAAGCCTCTGGCAATCGGGCAATCCTCCCTGGAAGACCTGGACGGACGCATGAAACTCCTTCTCACCGGCCATCGCGGCTATATCGGATGCGCCTTGGTGCCGCTGCTGCTGCAGGCCGGCCACGAGGTTGTCGGCCTGGACAGCGATCTCTATCGCCGCTGCACCTTCAGCGGCGAGATGGCGCAAATCCGGACGATCGATCGCGACATCCGCGACGTCACCGCGGCCGACGTGGCCGGCGGCTTCGATGCCGTGCTGCATCTGGCGGCACTGTCGAACGATCCGCTCGGCAATCTCGATCCCGAGCTCACCATCGCCATCAATCACGACGCCACCATGCGCCTCGCCAGGCTGGCGCGTGACGCCGGCATCCCGCGCTTCGTGTTTTCGTCCTCCTGCAGCCTCTACGGCGCGGCGGGCGACAATTTCGTCGACGAGACCGCCGAGCCGAGCCCGGTCACACCCTACGGCCGCGCCAAGATCCTCTCCGAGCAAGGGCTCACCGAGCTCGCCACCGACAATTTCAGCCCGACCTTCCTGCGCAATGCCACCGCCTACGGCTTCTCGCAACGGGTGCGCTTCGATCTCGTCGTCAACAATCTTACCGCCTGGGCGCTGACCACCGGGCGGGTGCTGATGAAGAGCGACGGCACGCCGTGGCGGCCGATCGTGCATATCGAGGACATCGCCCGCGCCTTCATCGCGGTCATGCAGGCGCCGCGCGAGGTGGTGCATCTGCAGGCCTTCAATGTCGGCCGCAACGAAGAGAACTACCGGATCAGCGAGATTGCCGACATGGTGGCCGAGCGGGTACCTGGCTGCCGCATCGATTTCGAGCCGGGCGCCGGACCGGACGCGCGCTGCTATCGCGTCGATTGCGGCAAGATCGCGCGCATGGTGCCAAGCTTCAAGCCGGCCTGGACAGTCCGCGAGGGGATCGTCCAGCTTCGCGACGCCTTTATCGAGGCGGGCCTCAAGGCGGAATGGTTCGAGGGGCCGCGCTTCAGCCGCATCGCGCATTTGCGCGAGCTGCTCGCAAGCGGCGCACTCGCCGGCGACCTGCGCTGGGCTAACCAGCCGCAAGCGCTGCGCGCATGATCAGCGTCATCGAAGGCTGCCTGTCCTGCGGCTGCACGCAGCTCCAGGAGATCATGTCGTTCGGCGAGACAGCCCTCGCCGACCGGCTGATGACCGCCGCCCAGGTCAATGAGCCGGAGCCGAAGGCGCCGCTCGACCTGATGTTCTGTCCGGAATGCGCGTTGGTGCAGATCCACCATACGGTCGATCCCGAGGTGCTGTTCTGCAACAACTATCCTTATTACTCCTCGGTCTCGCCCAGCCTGATGCGGCACTTCCGGGCCAGCGCCGAGGACATCATGCGCAGCCGCCAACTTGGGCCCGACAGCCTCGTCGTCGAGGCGGCGAGCAATGACGGCTACATGCTCAAGCCGTTCCTGGAGGCCGGCATCCAGGTGCTCGGCATCGATCCCGCGGACGGGCCCGCGGCGGCGGCCGTCAAGTCCGGCGTGCGCACGCTCAACACCTTCTTCAGCCTGGAGCTGGCCCGCACGCTGGCGGACAGCGAGCATGTCGCAGCCGATGTGTTCCTTGCCAACAACGTGCTGGCCCACGTCCCCGACCTGAACAATTTCGTCGAGGGCATCCGCACGCTGCTCAAGCCGGACGGCGTCGCCGTGCTGGAATGCCCCTATTTGCTGGATCTGATCGCGCATAACGAGTTCGATACGATCTATCATCAGCATCTATGCTATTTTTCGGCGACCGCGCTGGACCGCCTGTTCCGGTGTCATGGACTGTTCCTCAACGATGTCGCGCGCGTGGCGATCCATGGCGGCTCGTTGCGGCTGTTCGTCGGACGTACCGAGCAGGTCGGCTCGTCGGTTCGCGAGATGCTGGCCGACGAGCGCGAAGCCGGTGTCGGGACATTCGCCTACTATGCGGACTTCGCCGGCAAGGTCCGGCGCTTACGCGAGCGACTGACGGCGATGCTCGCCGACCTCAAGGCGCAGGGCCACCGCATCGTCGGCTATGGCGCTGCCGCCAAGGCGAACACGCTGATGGCCTATTGCGGCATTGGGCCTGCGCAACTCGACTACCTGGTCGACCTCAACCCGAACAAGCAGGGTTTGTTCTACAGCGGCAACCACCTGCCGATCCATCCGCCGAGCCGGCTCGCCGCCGACCCGCCGGACTACCTGTTGATCCTGGCCTGGAACTTCGCCAGCGAGATCATGCAGCAGCAATCCGCCTTCCGTGCGGCTGGTGGCAAGTTCATCGTGCCGGTGCCGGAGCCGGTCATCCTGTGAGTACCGCAATGCCGACCTGTCCCTGCTGCGGCGCCCTCGCCGGTGCGCCGTTCTACGAAGTCCCAGCCGTGCCGGTGCATAGCGTCACCGTCCTGCGCACACCTGAGGCGGCGCGGGCGATTACTACCGGCCGCATCGCGTTGTCGCTGTGCGAGAGTTGCGGCTTTGTCTTCAACGCCGCCTTCGATGGCAATAAGCAGGATTATTTCCACGACTACGTCTCGACCCAGGCGGCGTCCTCGGTGTTCAACAGCTTCCATCGCCGTCTCGCCCAGGACCTGATCGATCGGCACGGGCTGCATGGCCGCGACGTCGTCGAGATCGGCTGCGGCCAGGGCGAATTTCTCCAGCTTCTGGCGAGCCTTGGCGGCAATCGCGGCACCGGCTTCGATCCCGCCTACGAGCCGAGCACCGAACTCCCGCGCGATGTTCGCATCATCAAGGATGTCTATTCCGCCAAGCACGCCGAGGCGGCGGGCGATTTCATCGCCTGCAAGATGACCTTGGAGCATATCGACACGGTCGGCCAATTCGTCAGCGGCGTGCGTGAGGCGGCCGGCGACGATCCGGCGCGCGTGGTCTTCTTCCAGGTCCCGGACGCAGCCCACATCTTTGCGCAGGCCGGCTTCTGGGACATCTATTACGAGCATTGCTCCTATTTCTGCCCAGGCACCTTGCGCACCCTGTTCGAGGCGGCGGGCTTCGCGGTGACCACGGTGCGGTCCGACTATGACGGCCAATACCTCATGGTGGAAGGCCATCCCACGTCGCGGCCGCAGGCGCCGACACCCCCTTCCGATCTCGCCGCGATCGTCTCGCTCGTGCGCCGCTTTGCCCGCGAGGTACCCGAGCATCTCGCCGCCTGGTCGCGCGACCTCGCCGCCGGCAAGCGCGCCGGACGCCGTACCGTGCTCTGGGGCGGCGGCTCAAAGGCGGTGTCGTTCCTGACGACGCTCGGAATTACCGATGAGATCGAGGCGGCGGTGGACCAGAACCCCGAAAAACATGGTAGCTTTCTCGCGGTGACCGCGCATCCGGTGATCGGCCCTGAAGCGTTGCGCGGTGCCGCGATCGACCGGGTCATCCTGATGAACCCGATCTACCAGAATGAGGTGGCGGCTCAGTTGGATCGTCTCGGCTGTCGCGCTGAACTGCTTGCCGTGACCTCGCCTCTGGCCCGGCAGGCTGCGTAAGGACTGATGACCATGAATGTGAGCATCGCATCAAAACGCCCGCCGATCTCCGAAGCGTTCGACGCCGCTGTTGCGCGGATGATCCCGATCGAGCGGCTGATGGCAGCCAAGGACGCGTTTCGCGCGCAATTCGTAGCGGGGCGGCCCTACCCGCATGTCGTCATTGATGATTTCTTCGATCCCGAGGTGCTCGAGCGGATCACCGCCGACTTCCCCAGCGAGAGCGGCCGGGATTGGATCAAGTACGACACCGAAAACGAGATCAAACAGACCTCGCGCGGCATCGCCGATCTGTCTGCCTTCACCCAGGCCTTCTTTATGCAGATCTGCGCCGAGCCGATGATGGGCTTCCTGCGAGAGGTCACGGGACACCCCGACCTGGTGCCCGATCCGCTGTTCCATGGCGGCGGACTGCACGAATCCTTCCGCGGCGGCTGGCTCAACCTGCATGTCGACTGGACCCAGCATCCGGTGCTGCCACTGGCGCGACGGCTCAACCTGATCATATATCTCAACCGCGACTGGGACCCGGCCTGGGGCGGCGCGCTCGATCTATGCGATGCCACCACCAAACAGGCCGGCGCCAGCGTCGTGCCGCTGTTCAACCGCGCCGTCATCTTCGAGACCAATGACGCGACCCTGCACGGCTTTGCCGACCCGCTCACCTGCCCGGTGGACCGCTCACGCAAATCCATCTCGTTGTTCTACTGGAGCCCGGATCCTGAGGCGATCAAGAAGAGCAGCTTCATCACCTTCCTGCCCGGTAAGCGTCATACAAGGATCAAGGCGCTCGCGCGGTCCTTCGTGCCCCCCATTGCCTATGTCGCGCGAGACCGGCTCGCCGGCCTGTTGCGCCGCCGCTGAACCATGCCATGACACAGAGACGCTTCGTCCTCTGCCTGGGGCTGCTCGTACTTGCCGCCCTCGCGGCACAGATCGGCCTGTTCAGCGCCGGGCTCTACCGGATTACCTCGGACGAGAGTGCGCGCATTCTTACCGCCTGGAATCTGTCCTGGTCGAACGCCCTCGAGCCGTTCCTGTGGCCGCCTTTCTACAAGCTGTTCGTCGGCGGGGCGATGAAGCTGTTCCCCTCCATCTTCTTCACCCCGCGTGTGCTGGTCGAGATCACCGGTCTGCTCTGCCTGCTTGCACTCGCCTGGCTTGCGACCGAGCTGTTCGGCGATCGCAGGATTGCCCTGATCACCGCCTTCTTGGCACTGCTCGCACCGCAGCGCCTGATTTTCAGCGTGGTGCCGCTCTCGGACATCTACTACTTCGCCATGGTCACCGCCTCTGCTGCGGCAACCGCGCGCTGGCTGCGCACGGATCGGGCAGGCCCATTGCTGCTCGGCTGCGGCTTTTTGCTGCTCGCCGAGACAGTACGCTTCGAATCCGGCCTGTTCGCGGTCTTCCTCGAAGTGCTGCTGCTGTATCGTGGCCTGATTGCGCGCACGTTGCCCTGGCGCACGCTGGTCGCCGCCTCGTTCATCCTGTTCGCCTTCCCGCCGCTCTGGGGGCTGAACTCGCTGATCTGGTATGGCACGCTGCGCAACCTCAGTGTCGCGGCTCAGCAATTCACCGGTGAGTTCGGCCGCAACACTTTCTACGCGATCAAATGGTCGCCGCTTCGCTTCTTCATCCAGGACATGCTCTGGAATCCACTTACCTTCGCCGGCTTGGTGGCGGTGGCCTGGCTGTCGCTGCGCGAGCGCACCATACGCACCTGGACCTTGCTGTTCGGGGTGCCGCTGGTCGTCTTCAGCTTGGTCTGCATCATCACCTTCAGCATTCCCACCGCCGCGACCTGGCGGACGAGTGGCGTCTGGACGCTGCTGATGATGCCGTTTGATGCGCTGATTGCGCTGCGCATCGGGCAGTTTCTGTGGCGCGCGGGCGGCATGGCGCGAGTCGCGGCCCCAATCCTGCTCGTGCTCGCGATCCTGCCGATGGGTGTGCGCAGTGCCTGGTATGCGCGTGACGGCCTGCACAATAATTCGACCCACCACCTGCACCAGGAGCGTGCGCTCGACACCTGGCTCGACAAGCGGCTAGCCGCGGACCCCAGCGCCGTGGCGGTGATCGACAGCTCCACCAACCTCGACTATCTCGACCTGCTGGCGTTTTCGCGGTTTCCCTCGCGGCTGATCACCACTGGCGCCGGCGATCCGGTGCGCATCGGCTTCTATGAGCCGATGGCAGCCGCCTATGCCGGGGACCCCAAGGTGCAAGGCTTTCTTACCGACCGCTTCGGCCTGGACCATGGCGGGGCACAGGCGGCTTTGCGCGCGCATCACGTCCGCTATCTCGTCGTGCGCAATCCTGTGTTCCTCGCGGCTCTGGGGTCGAGCCCGCTGGTCTCACGCCTGCACCGCTTCAACGACTGGACGATCTATGGCGTGCGTCCGGTCCCGCCGCCGCCCGGTACGCGCTCCGGCACTGCGTCGCGCGCTCTCACGCGGATACCGCGTGCGGGCTGAACTCGGGATCCTGCTGCGCGGGCCGTTTGGTCGCTGGCTGCTCTGGAGTGCCGGCGGCTTGGTGCTGCTTGTGCTCTCCGGCTATACGCTCGACCATCCGATTGCGCGCTACGTGCACGAGCATCTGGGCTTTTCGCGAGACGCACGGCGCATGGTCCATATCCCGGAGGCGCTTACCGTCTTCTGTCTTGGCTGCACCGTGCTGCTCGGCGGCTGGTCGGCCTTCGTCGGGCGTTTGTCGGGACTCGCGCGCGACGTCCTGCTCGCCTCGCTCAGCCTGTGCATCGCGCTGACCCTGACCAGCGCGCTCAAGATCTGGTTCGGCCGTATCCCGCCCTCGCGCTGGTACTTTGCCCAATGGCATAATTTCTTTGCCTATCTGTCCGGCTCCTTTCCCTCGGGGCATATGACGGCCATGAGCGCGGTCGCCCCTTTCGTTTGGGCTCGCTCGCGCTGGTTGTTTTTGCTGCTGCTGCTGCTTTCGCTGGCCGCCTGCTACGGGCTGGTGCGCCAGCAGGCACATTTCATCTCCGACCTGTTCGGCGGCGCCCTGGTTGGCGGTTCGGTGGGCTACGCCGTGCTGTGCGCCGACCGCATTCGGCAGTCGCCTTCACAATCGACCCGATTGGGGGGATAAAGGCGCCCCTCGCGGCCCCGGAACCCCATTTGATGAATGCCTCGCTTGCCCAAAAGATAGCAGCGGATCCGCGCAGCTGGTCGCCGGCGAGTTGGCGCGGCCTGCCGGCCCGCCAGGCGCCGACCTATCCCGACCAGGCGGCAGCCGAAAGCGTGGAGGCGCGTCTGCGGCGCTACCCGCCGCTGGTCTTTGCCGGTGAGGCGCGCCGGCTGAAGCAGCAACTGGCGCTCGCCTCGGAGGGGCGTGCCTTCGTGCTGCAGGGCGGGGCGTGCGCCGAAAGCTTCGGCGAGTTCACCGCCGATATCATCCGCGACACCTTTCGCGTGCTGCTGCAAATGGCGGTCGTGCTGACCTTCGGCGCCAAGGTGCCGGTCATCAAGCTGGGCCGGATGGCCGGGCAGTTCGCCAAGCCACGCTCCGCCGACACCGAGACGCGCGGCGGCGAGACGCTACCCTGCTACCGCGGCGACATCATCAACGGCCCGGACTTCAACGCTGCCAGCCGCAATGCCGATCCGCTTCGCATGGAGACCGGCTATTTCCAGTCGGCCGGGACGCTGAACCTGCTGCGCGCCTTCGCCTCCGGCGGCTATGCCAACCTGCATCAGGTGCATCGCTGGAATCTCGGCTTCGTCGCGCGCTCGCCGCTCGCCGCCGCCTACCAGGATCTCGCGCAGCGCATTGACGAGACCCTGGGCTTCATGGGAGCCTGCGGGCTAACCCCGAATGCCCCGCAGATCAACGAGACCGAGTTCTACACCGGCCACGAGGCGCTGCTGCTGCCGTACGAGCAGGCGCTCACGCGTGTCGATTCGACTACCGGCGACTGGTATGGCTGCTCGGCGCATTTCCTCTGGGTCGGCGATCGCACCAGGCAGGCGGATGGCGCGCATATCGAGTTCCTGCGCGGGGTGCACAATCCGATCGGCATCAAGGTCGGCCCGACCAGCACGGCTGACGAGCTGCTGGACCTGCTCGACATCCTCAACCCCGAGGACGAGGCCGGCCGCATCACCCTGATCAGCCGCATGGGGGCCGCGAAGGTGCGCACGCATCTGCCGCCGCTGCTGCGCGCGGTGCGCACGGCGGGGCGTCGCGTCACCTGGCTGGTCGACCCGATGCACGGCAACACCATCTCGACCGCGGCCAAGGTGAAGACCCGGTCCTTCGATGCGATCCTGGCCGAGGTGCGCGGCTTCTTCGACGTGTTCGCGGCCGAGGGCGCGCGTCCCGGTGGCGTGCATGTCGAGATGACCGGCCAGGACGTGACCGAATGCGTGGGCGGCGCGCACCGGCTGACCGAGGCCGATCTGGGGGCGCGGTACGAGACCTTCTGCGATCCGCGGCTGAACGCCGAGCAGTCGCTCGAACTCGCCTTCCTGATCGCCGGCGAGCTGACCTCGCGCCGGCTGGCCGGCGGGCCCGCTGCTTGACCACACCGCCCGCTGACATCACCGCGCGCACCGACGCGTATTTCAATCGCACCCGCGCGATCGTCGAACACTTCGGCGACGTGCGTGTCACCTATGCGCTGTTCCTGCGCCGTCCGGTGGTGGCCGCCCCGCGGCTGATGACCGAGTGGCTCGCCACCGTCGCCGCCGAGCGTGGCACGGAGATCGTCTGCGAGGCCCGCTTCGCCGAGGGCGACTGGGTCGGCGCCGGCGAACCGCTGCTCTATATTACCGGCAGCTTCGCCAAGCTGGCTGACCTCGAGACGCTGCTGCTGCAAAAGCTCGGGCCGGCCTGTGTCGCCGCCCACAACGCCTATCAGATGTGCATGGCGTTGCCGAAGGCGGCCTTTCTGGCCATGGACGCGCGGCACTGCGCCGGCTTCGAGATGCAGGAGATGATGGCCTACGCCGCCGCCGTCGGCAGTACTGCTGCAAAGCGCGAGGGGGCGAAGGGTTTTGTCGGCTGCGCCAACGACGCGACCGCGCATTTCTACGGGGCCGAGGCGGGCTTCGGCACCATGCCGCATGCTTTGATCGGCTATGCCGGCAGCACCCTGCGCGCCGCCGAGATGTTCCATGAGACCTTCCCGGACATCGATCTTACGGTGCTCAGCGATTATTTCGGCTGCGAGATCAGTGACACGCTCGCGGTTTGCCGGCGCTTCCCCGAGTTGGCGGCGGCCGGCCGCATCGCCGTGCGTCTCGACACCCATGGCGGCCGCTTCCTTGAGGGGCTGGATCCGCAAACGAGCTACGCCGTCCTGGAGCGTCGAGCCCCTGGCGCGATCCGCCGCTACCGTTCCGACAGCGAACTGCGTCACCTGGTCGGCACCGGCGTCTCGGCGGCGGCGATCTGGCGCACCCGCGAGGCGCTCGACTTGGCCGGCTTTGCCGACGTGCGGATCGTAGCGTCGTCGGGTTTCGGCGTCGACAAGTGCCGGGTGATGGCCGACGCCCGCGCGCCGATCGACGTGGTCGGCACCGGCTCGTTCCTGCCCGAGCATTGGTCGGAGACCTACGCCACCGCCGACATCGTCGCCTATGACGGCGTGGCACGGGTGAAGCTCGGACGCGAATTCCTGCTGCTGCTGCGCGATCCGCCTTCATGAGCGATGTCTTTGCTCCCGAAGGCGGCTTCGTGGTCCGAATCATCGACCTCTCCGCCGACAGCGCGGATAATGTCGTCGAGGAGATCAAGGGCTTCCCGACCTTGATGCATGCCAACGCGTTTGCCCGCGCCTACGTGCGCGACAGTGTGGAACTCTGCCGCGAGCCGGGCAGTGCTGCGCGCGAGGTGCTGCAGCGCTGGTTTGCGTTCGGCGAGGATGCCGAGGTGATCGAAGCCGATCAGCAGGGCTGGCGCTCGGCCAACGAACTTGACGAATTCGCCTCGCACCCAGCCTCGGCGCTGGAGCGCGACTGGCGCGCCCTCGACCCGCGCGCGCCGGAGGACGATGACGACCTCGACGACGAGGAGATGCCGGATTGAAACTGCGTTTCGCACCGAGCCCCACCGGACTGCTGCATGTCGGCAATGCGCGCCAGGCGGTCGCCAATGCCCTGCACGCGCGCCGGCATGGCGGCACATTCCAACTTCGCATCGACGACACCGATCCCGAGCGTTCGCGCGACACCTACGCCGACGCGATTCGCAATGACCTGCGCTGGCTTGGGCTTGATTGGGACGAGAGTTTTTCACAGTCCGCGCACACCGCCGACTATGCGGCGGCGGCGGACCGTCTGCGTGCCTCCGGGCGGCTCTATCCGTGCTTTGAAAGCGAGGAGGAGCTGCACGCCAAGCGCGAGTTGCGCCTGCGTCAGAAGCGGCCGCCGATCTATGACCGCGCGATGCTGCGCCTGACCGCCGAGCAGCGCGCCCAGGCCGAGGCCAACGGCAAAATCCCCTACTGGCGCTTCAAGCTCAGCGACGGCGCGGTGGTCTGGCATGATCTGGTGATGGGCCGCACGCAGGTGAAGCTCAGCGCCATCTCCGATCCGGTGCTGATCCGCGCCGACGGCACCATCCTGTATGCCTTTGCCTCCGTCGTCGACGATCTGCGTACCTCCATCACCGACATCCTGCGCGGCGAGGATCATATCACCAACACCGGCGTGCAGATTGACATCGCGCTGGCCCTCGGTGCGGCACCTGGGCATTTCCGCTTCGGCCATCTGCCGCTGCTGCTCGATGCGGCGGGTGGCAAGCTGTCCAAGCGTTTTGACGGCCTGACACTGCGCGCGCTGCGACAGGACGGCATCGAGGCGTCGGCACTCGTCGGCTATCTCGCGCGTCTGGGCACCTCGGACGATCCGCAGCCGCTGGCCATCGCCGAACTCGCGGCGCAGTACGATGTCGGTCATACCTCGCGCTCGCCGTCGCGCTTCGACATGCACCAGTTGCTGTCGCTTAACCGGCGGGTGATGCACGCACTCCCGTTCGCGGCGGTTGCCGACCGGCTGCCGGACGGTGCCACCGAGGCGTTCTGGCTCGCGGTGCGCGGCAATCTCGACTTGCTCGGCGAGGCGCGACACTGGTGGGATGTCGTCGCCGGCAGCATCGTGCCGCCGCCGCTCGAAGGCGAGAGCGAATTTCTCACCCAGGCGTTGTCGGCGCTGCCAACGGAGCCCTGGGACGAGCATGTCTGGTCGATTTGGACGAAGCGCCTTGCCGAGCTGTCCGGGCGTCGCGGACGCAAGCTGTTCCTGCCGCTACGGGTCGCCCTTACGGCCGAGGAGAAGGGGCCGGAACTGCATGAATTGCTGCTGCTGATGGGCCGCGAGCGCGTCGCCGGACGGCTGCGCCACGCCGCCGCGTAAGCTGCCGCTACATTTCGCGTGCGGCGAGGGCCGACATGGTGGCGGCGATCGCCGCTATCGCCATCAGCCCCAGACCGCTGGCGATCAGCCCGCCGGGGGTGACCCAGTGCCCAGCCATCTGCAAACCGGTCGGGATGGTGACGGCGATACTGTCGAGGATGTCGCGCACCTGCTGGTCGGCGGCCGCCTCATGCGTGGTGATCGCCTCGACCAGGCGCGGGAGCGCCCACCATCCCAGTCCCAGCACCAGCACCAGGGGGGCCACCAGCTCGGTGACCTGCTGGACGAAATAGAACACGAAGTACGCAAAGCCCCAGAAGGCGATCCGCAGCCCGTCTAGCCACGCGTCTTTGTCGCGCCACCCCCTCATGATTGCGTCTCCAGCCTGCCGCCGGCTGAGCTACCCTGGCCGCCCAGCTTCGGCAAGGCGGCGCGACTCGCGTCCGCCCTGCAGGACCAGGAGCGCGCAGAGACAGACCAATGACGCCAGCAGGAACGGCGCGCCCGGAAAGTGCAGCGCCCGGCCCGGCCGGGTCGCGTCGGCGAACAGGGTCCCCATGATCAGCGGCCCTGCGACCAGCATCAGCGACTGCAGCGAGGCCAGGGCGCCCTGCAGCTCGCCCTGCCGGTTGGCGCCCGCCGCCGCCGAGAGCATCGACTGCACCGGTGGCCCGGCCAGCGCGCCCAACGCCAGCACCGGCAGGCCCGCCAGCATCATCCAGGGCCTGAAGGCCAAGCTGTAGGCCAGATAACCGGCGATGCTGAAGCCGTAGCCGCACAAAGCGGTCCGCCGCTCGCCCAGCCTGGTGATCACCCGGCGCACCAGCACGCCTTGCACCAGCACCTGGGCTGCACCGCCCAGCGCCAGGACCAGGCCGTTCTCGAGCGTGCTCCAGCCGAAGCGCATCTGGTTCGACAGGATGAAACTCGTTGATTGCGCGCCGATCGCAAACCAGGTGCAGCACCAGGCGAAGGCCAAGCGCAATGGTGCTGAATGCAGCCCGATCGCCTTGAGCGATGCGAATGGGTTGGCGCGCCGCCAATCAAAGGGACGCCGGCGCTCCACCGGCAGGCTCTCCGGCAGCACGAACAGCCCATACAGCACGTTGCAGCCGATCAGGCCGGCGCCCACCAGGAAGGGCAGGCGTATCCAGATCTCGCCGAGCACGCCGCCGAGCACCGGGCCCGCGATGAAGCCAAGCCCGAACATCGCGCCCAGCAGGCCGAAATACCGCGCCCGCTGCTCGGGCGGCGTGACGTCGGCGATGTAGGCGGCGGCGGTCGAGGCATTGGCGCTGAACAGGCCGGCGAACACCCGCATTGCAAATAGCCAGAAGAGCGTGTCCACCCAAACCCAGAACAGCGAGTTCAAGCCGAGAGCGGCGAGCGAAACCAGCAGCACCGGGCGCCGTCCGAACCGGTCCGACAGGCCGCCCAGCACCGGCGCGCATAGGAACTGCACCAGCGAGAACACCGCGAACAGCGCACCGACATAGAACGACGCGGTCGATGCCGAGGCATGCGCCACCTGGGCCACCAGGTTGGGGAGCACCGGAATGACGATGCCGAACGACAAAGTGTCGAGCGCGACCACGCCGAGGATGAAGGGAGCCGAAGCGGAGCGTGAGGTCATCCCCCTCGCGGAGCCACAGGCGACGAACGGCGTCAAGGCAACATCGGCGTCAGGACAACATCGGCACCAGATTGTCGCGGAAGGTCTCGGCGCAGGCGCGCCAGGTGAAGCGCTCGGCATGCGCCCGGCAGGCGGCGCGGTCGCCGTCGAGGGCGGCGAGACAGGCAGCGCGGAGATCCTTGCCGACGGCACCCACGTGGCCCACAGCACCGGCCAGGATGTCGCGCGGTCCCATGACGTCATAGGCCGCCACCGGAACGCCGCAGGCCAGCGCCTCCAGCACCACCAGGCCAAAGGTGTCGGTCCGGCTGGGGAACACGAACACGTCACCGCCGGCATAGGCACGGGCAAGTGAGTCCTCGCCGCGTGGGCCGGTGAAGGTCACCTGCGGGTAGGCCGCCCGCAGGGCGGCGAGCTGCGGACCGCCGCCGACCACCACCTTCGATCCGGGCAGCTCCAAATCCAGGAACGCCGCGATGTTCTTCTCGACCGCGATCCTGCCGACATAGAGGAACACCGGACCGGGGACGCCCCACGCCTCGCGCGGCTGCGTCGCAAAACGCGCCAGGTCGACGCCGCGCGACCACTGACGCAATCGGGTGAAGCCGCGCGCGGCGAGGTCGCGGCGCAAGCTCCCCGTGGCGGCGAGGGTGCCTGCGGATGCGTTGTGGAAACGTCGCAGGAACCAATAAGGCACCGCCACGGGCAGCCTTGTGCGGGCTTCGATATATTCGGCAAACCGGGTATGGAACGAGGTGGTGAAGCGGCCGCGGCGTCGCAGCACCCAGCGCCGTGCCGCCAGACCGAGCGGGCCTTCGGTGGCGATATGCAGTGCGTCGGGGCGGAAGTTCCCGATCAGGGCGGCAAGACGGCGCGCCGGGAACAGCGACAGCCGGATCTCGGGATAGGTCGGGCAGGGGAGTGTCCGGAACCGGTCCGGCCCGATTACCTCGACCTCGTGGCCCATCAGGCGCAGCTCGGCCGCCACCGTCGAAAGGGTGCGCACGACGCCGTTGACCTGCGGCATCCAGGCATCGGAGACGATCAGGATACGCGTCGGTGAGGGCACGTCAGGCGCAGGTGACCGGACGCGCCGGCACTGGCGCAAGGCGCCGCTCCATGAAGGACAGGCGGTTGCGTTCGGCCCAGTCGATCAGTTCCAGCCGGCCGTCCGGATGCTCGACCAGGGCGGTGCAGCTCTCAACCCAGTCGCCGTCGTTGACATAGAGGATGCCGTCGATCTCGCGCATCTCGGCGTGATGGATATGGCCGCAGACGACGCCGTCCAGGCCGCGCCTGCGGGCTTCGTCGGCGAGCGCGTGCTCGAACCGGTCGATGGCCTTGACCGCGCCTTTCACCTGTCGCTTGAGCCAGGCGGACAGCGAGCGGTAGGGCAGCCCGAGCCTGCGGCGCACCGCGTTGAACCAGCGATTGACCACGAGGGCGGCGGTGTAGGCACGGTCGCCGAGGAGGGCCAGGAACTTGGCATAACGCACGACGCTGTCGAAGGTGTCGCCATGCATCACCAGCAACCGACGCCCGTTGGCGGTCTCGTGCACGGCATCCTGGCAGAGCCGCACGCCGGCGATCTCCAGCTTCATCGGCAGCCAGCTTCTGAACATCTCGTCGTGATTGCCCGGGATATAGACGACGTCCGTGCCGCTCCTGGCCATCCTCAGGATCAGCCGCAGCACCTCGTCGTGCTGGGCGTCCCAGTACCAGGACTTCTTCAGGCGCCAGCCGTCGATGATGTCGCCGACGAGATAGAGCGTGTCGCAGGACATTTTGCCGAGGAAGTCGGCCAGGAAGTCGGCGTGGCAGCCTCGCGTTCCCAGATGCAGGTCTGAGATGAAAACGCTTCGGTAGCCGATGTGCCGCGGCTCGAAGGGGGCGGATCCCATACTGTGTCGCTCTCACGGAAAGGCGGGTTCATCTCGATCGCCCTATACGCCGGGTGCTTTCCAGAAAACATGACGTTTCGATGATGAAAATCACTCGGGCTTGACATATAATCGTCATGCAGATTCGGGTACGCGTCGCGCAATACTCTTCCGTTATTCGAATCGCCTGCGAGTTCTCACCCCGACATGCTTGTCATCCATAATCCGACCGCTGGACGGCGGCGCGTGCATCATCTCTGGCGGGTGCTCGATATCCTGATGGGGCATGGCGTGCGCCTGGAGGTGGTGGAAACGCGTTGGCCCGGACATGCCAGCGTACTCGCGCGCGACGCCGCCCGCGCGGGCGTGCGCCTGGTCGTGGCCGCGGGCGGGGATGGCACCATTGCCGAGGTGGCAGGCGGGATGCTCGGCGCAGAGGGCAGGCTCGGGATCATCCCGCTCGGCACCGCCAACGTGCTCGCGCACGAATTGCGACTCGGTTTTGCCGCAAGCGAGATCGCCGCGACCCTGGTCTCCGGACGCGTTGCGACGCTGCGGCCCGGCGTGGCACGCAGCGCCGCCGGCAGCCGGCTGTTCGTACAGATGCTGGGAATCGGCTTCGACGCCCACGTGGTCCATCATCTCTCACGCCCGGTAAAGCGGATCATCGGCCGCGGCGCCTATGTCGTGCAGACGATCCGGGAGTTGCCGCGCTACGGCTTTGAGACGATCGAGCTGGAGGCGGACGGTGTGGCTTATCGGGCCGGCAGCGTCATCGTCTGCAAGGGCATGCTGTATGGCGGTCCCTACATGCTGGCACCCGAGGCACAACCCGGGTTGCCGGGTTTCTCGGTGGTGTTGTTCGAGCGCGCGGGGATCGCGTCCGCTCTGCGCGCCGGCGCCGCACTGCCGCTCAACCGAATGGCGCGGCTCCCCGGCGTGACCAGGTTGCGTGCCCGCCACGTGGCGTTTGCAGGCGCAGGCGGGCTGCCGGCGCAATCGGACGGCGACGCGGCCGGCTGCACGCCGCTGGACGTGAGCGACGCCAACGCTTCAATTGACGTGCTTGTCGGTGCCTCACCAGCTCGGCCATAGGCCCGGGGTCGCCAGTTCCACCAGGCTGTCATCGGGGTCGCGCACATACAGGCTGACTCCGCCACGCGGCCAGGTGATCCGGCTCTCCGCCGTGATCGCCTTCGCATCGAGATGCGCCTCCCAGGCGGCAAGCTCGCCGAGCGGGATGGCGAAGCACAGATGTACCGAGCCGCCGCCGTCATGGGCCGGGATGTCGCCGCCGCCGTCGGTTGGCGTGGGTGCGTTCGAGGCGCCGCGCAGGAACAGCAGCAGGATGCTCGCACCAGGGATGGCGAGCCCGGCCATGCGCTCGTCCCGCAGGAATAGCTCGAAGCCGAAAACGTCCTGGTAGAATGCCTGCGCCCGGTCGAGGTCGCGCACATAGACGGATGTCTCCAAAAGATGGCTTAGGCGGGGGATGCCGGACATTGGAAGGCCTCCTGGTTGGAACAAAGCGGCGCTTGCAAGGCGGTCGGAAGTGCCTATCTGTCGGCGTCATGCAGAACAATCAAACCGCCGGCCATGACCCGATTGGCTGGCATGGAACGACCATCCTGTGCGTGCGGCGCGGCACCGACGTGGCGATGGCAGGCGACGGGCAGGTCACGCTCGGGCAGACCGTCATCAAAGGCAACGCGCGGAAGGTCCGCCGGATCGGACCTGACAATAACATCCTATCGGGGTTTGCCGGCGCCACGGCGGATGCCTTTACCTTGTTGGAGCGACTCGAGGCCAAGCTCGATCGCTATCCGGGCCAACTCGAGCGCGCCTGTGTCGAGCTCGCCAAGGACTGGCGCACCGATCGCTACCTTCGCCGCCTGGAGGCGATGATGGCGGTCGCCGACGAACAGCATTCCTATACCCTCACCGGCAATGGCGACGTGCTCGAACCCGAGGACGGGGTGATCGCGATCGGCTCGGGCGGCAACTACGCGCTCGCCGCCGCCCGCGCCCTGCTGACCCTCGACGATCTGTCCGCCGAGGAGATCGCCCGACGCTCGATGCGGATCGCCGCCGACATCTGCGTCTATACCAACCATTCGGTCATCGTAGAGACTCTGCAGGGGGAAAGCCGCTGATGGACGTCCCCACCTATTCCCCGCGCGAGATCGTCTCCGAGCTCGACCGCTTCATCGTCGGCCAGACCGACGCCAAGCGCGCGGTGGCGATCGCGTTGCGCAACCGCTGGCGTCGTGCCCAGCTCGCCGAGGGCATCCGCGACGAGGTGGTGCCGAAGAACATTCTGATGATCGGGCCGACCGGCTGCGGCAAGACCGAGATCGCCCGGCGCCTGGCGCGTCTGGCGCAGGCGCCGTTCCTCAAGGTCGAGGCCACCAAGTTCACCGAGGTCGGCTATGTCGGCCGCGACGTCGAGAGCATCGTCCGCGACCTGGTCGAGGTCAGCCTGAACATGCTGCGCGAAATCCGCCGGCGTGACGTCCAGGCGCGCGCCGAGCTCGCCGCCGAGGACCGGCTGGTGGCCGCCCTGGTCGGCGAGACCGCGAGTGCCGACACCAAGTCGAAGTTCCGGCGCATGCTTCGCGACGGCGAGCTCGAACATAAGGAGGTCGAGGTCGCCATCGCCGACAGCCAGGGCTCCCCGCTCGGACAGATGGACATCCCCGGCATGCCGGGCGGCAGCGTCATCAATCTCGGCGAGATGATGAAGGGCATGCTCGGCAAGCCGCCGCAGCCGCGTCGTATGACGGTTGAGGCGGCGCGGGCGGCTCTCACCCGCGAGGAGGCCGATCGCCTGCTCGACAATGACAGCCTCACCCGCGAGGCGGTGGCGCACGCCCAGGACCACGGCATCGTCTTCCTCGACGAGATCGACAAGGTCTGCGCGCGCTCGGAGAGCGGCTTTCGTGGCGGTGACGTCTCCCGCGAAGGGGTGCAGCGCGACCTGCTGCCGCTGATCGAGGGCACCACGGTCTCCACCAAGTATGGCCCGGTCAAGACCGACCATATCCTGTTCATCGCTTCCGGCGCCTTCCATCTGGCCAAGCCCGCCGACCTGCTGCCCGAGCTGCAGGGCCGCCTGCCGATCCGCGTCGAACTGGCGCCGCTGACGCGCACCGATCTGCGACGCATCCTGACCGAGCCCGAGCACAGCCTGCTCAAGCAGTACATCGCCTTGATGGGCACCGAGCAGGTGACGCTGGATTTCGGCGAGGACGCCATTGACGCGCTCGCCGATCTCGCCGCAGACATCAATGACCGCATCGAGAATATCGGTGCGCGCCGGCTCGCCACCGTGCTCGAACGCCTGCTCGAGGATGTCAGCTTCACCGCCAGCGACCGGGCGCATGACGTGGTGCATGTGGACGCCGCCTATGTGCGCGACAAGGTCGCACCGCTGGCGCAGAAGGGCGACCTCAGCCGCTTTATCCTGTGACAAGTCCCTTCGTCCGCCCTCAGGAAGCCACCGCGACCGAGGCGATCACCGCAATCGGCGACGAGTTGGACGTTTTCGACGACTGGATGGACCGCTACCAGTATATCATTGAACTCGGCCGCAAGCTGCCGCCGTTCCCCGAGGCCTGGACCGATGACGCGCATCGCGTCCCGGGCTGTCAGAGCCAGGTCTGGATGGAAGCCGACCTCGCGAACGGCGTTCTGCATCTCGCCGGCGCCTCGGATGCCGCCATCGTCTCGGGCCTGGTGGCGCTGTTGCTGCGTGTCTATTCAGGCCGCACGCCGGACGAGGTACTCCGCACGGATCCGGTGTTTCTGCAAGATCTGGGCCTGCTGGAGGCGCTGTCGACCAATCGCGGCAATGGTATTGCTTCAATGGCACGTGCCGTGCAGCGCGCCGCCAGAGAGGCTGTCGCAGTTTAGCGACAGCGGCCGCCGCTATGCGGCGTGCGCAACGCTGGAAATGGTCGCTCGGTTCCGCTGGCGATGCGCGGGCAGGCCGCTTAAGTTCTTGACCTGCTTGCCGCAGCCGTGCAGGAGAACCACCTACGAGGCTCTGACGATCACAAGCAGAAAGTACCGCCGCTGGGCTTCGGCTCGGGCGGCCGATTGATTGTCATGTGCCGTGTTGCCATGGATCAGGGGCGAGGGATGAGGTTGGGTGGACGATGGCTGTCGGGGCTTATGGTCCTGGGCTTTACGTTTCTGTTGAGCGGATGCCAGATGGGCGTACTTGCTCCCGCTGGTAGCGTCGGTGCCGCGGAGAAAAACCTGATCATCACCGCGACGCTGGTGATGCTCGTGGTCGTCATCCCGGTGATATTCCTTACTTTGTTCTTCGCCTGGCGCTACCGCGCCGCCAACACAGCGGCCACCTATGCGCCGACCTGGTCGCATTCGCGCAGGCTCGAGGCAGTGGTCTGGGCGATCCCCTGTGTCATCATCCTGTTCCTCGGCGTTCTGACATGGACCACGACGCACGACCTCGATCCCTATAAGCCACTGGTCTCCAAGACCAAGCCGCTGCCCATCGAGGTGGTGGCACTGGACTGGAAATGGCTGTTTATCTACCCCACACTGGGCATCGCTACGATCAACCAGATTGCCTTTCCGGTCGGGACCCCGCTCGAATTTCGAATTACGTCGGATACCGTAATGAATTCGTTCTTCATTCCCCGCCTTGGGAGCCAGATCTATGCCATGGCGGGCATGCAGACGCAGTTGCATTTGATCGCGGACAAGCCCGGGGTGTTTCCGGGTCTCTCCGCCAACTTCAGCGGCCGCGGCTTCTCCGACATGGACTTCAAGGCGATCGCCACCACTGACGCGAAATTCGGGGACTGGGTCGCAAAAGTCCGCGCGGCTCCAGCGCAACTCGATCAGGCGGACTACGACAAGGTCGCGGCGCCAAGCGTCAAGAACCCCGTGACATACTTCGCGCACGTCCAAAACGGCATGTTTGGCGATATCATTGCCAAATACAGAGGCAAGGCGGAACATTTTCATTCCGCGATGAAGGAGGATCAAGCCAATGCTCGGTAAGCTGACCTGGGCGGCCATCCCGCTGGATAATCCCATCGAACTTGGTGCCGTGGGCTTCATGGCGATCGTCGCCCTGGGCGTCATGGGAGCAGTCACCTATTATCGGCAGTGGCCCTATCTCTGGCGTGAGTGGCTGACTTCGGTCGACCATAAGCGCATCGGCGTGATGTATCTCGTGCTGGCCCTGGTCATGATGCTGCGTGGCTTTACCGACGCGATCATGATGCGCGGCCAGCTTGCCCTCGCGCATGACGGCCATCCCGGCTACCTGCCTCCCGAGCACTACAACCAGATCTTCACCGCCCATGGCGTGATCATGATCTTCTTCATGGCCATGCCGTTCATGATCGGGCTGCTCAACATCGCGGTCCCCCTGCAGATCGGCGCCCGCGACGTGGCCTTCCCGTTCATGAACTCGATCAGCTTCTGGCTGACCGCGGTCAGTGTCGGGCTGGTCAACGTGTCGCTGGCGATTGGCGAGTTCGCCAAGACCGGCTGGCTCGCCTACCCGCCGTTGTCGGAGCTGCATTTCAGCCCCGGTGTCGGCGTCGACTACTATATCTGGGCGGTGCAGATCTCCGGCATCGGCACCTTGCTGACCGGCATCAACTTCTTTGTCACCATCCTGAAGATGCGCTGCCCCGGCATGACCTACATGAAGATGCCGGTGTTCACCTGGACCGCGCTGTGCACCAGCATCCTGATCATGGCAGCCTTCCCGATCCTGACCGTGACCCTCGGCCTGCTGACGCTGGACCGTTACCTGGGCATGCACTTCTTCACCAATAGCGGTGGCGGCAACCAGGCGATGTACGTGAACCTCATCTGGGCCTGGGGGCATCCGGAGGTCTACATCCTGATCCTGCCGGCATTCGGGGTGTTCTCCGAAGTCGTGCCGACCTTCTCGCGAAAGCCGCTGTTTGGCTACGTATCGATGGTATGGGCGACGGTCGCCATCACCTTCCTCTCCTTCGTGGTCTGGCTGCACCATTTCTTCACCATGGGGGCGGGTGCCGACGTCAACGCCTTCTTCGGCATCACAACCATGATCATCGCCATCCCGACCGGCGTGAAGGTGTTCAACTGGCTGTTCACCATGTATCGCGGCCGGGTGGTGTATGCGACGCCTATGCTGTGGACCGTAGGGTTCATGGTTACGTTCACCATCGGTGGCATGACCGGTGTGATGCTGGCGGTGCCCGGGGCGGACTTCGTCCTGCATAACAGCCTGTTCCTGATCGCCCATTTCCACAACGTCATCATCGGCGGCGTGGTGTTTGGCTACTTGGCCGGCTTCAGCTACTGGTTCCCCAAGGCGTTTGGCTTCAAGCTGAATGAACGGCTTGGCAAGTTCGCCTTCTGGTTCTGGCTGTCGGGCTTCTACGTGGCCTTCATGCCGCTCTACGTGCTTGGCTTCCTTGGGATGACCCGGCGCATGAACCACTATGACAACCCCGCGTGGACACCTTGGCTGGCACTGGCTTTTGTTGGCGCCGTGATGATCATGATTGGCATCGGTTTTCAGGTCGCCCAGATCTATGTCAGCATCCGCGACCGGCACCAGAACATGGACGTCACCGGCGATCCCTGGCTGGGCCGTACCCTGGAATGGTCGATCGCCTCACCGCCGCCCTTTTATAATTTCGCCATCACGCCTGAGGCGCATGAACTCGATGCCTTCGAGGACATGAAGATGCGGGGCATCGTGCACACGGCGACGCATGACTACGAAGACATCCATATGCCGCGTAACACATCTGCTGGCCTGATCATCAGCGTCTGTGCCGGGATCATGGGGTTCGCGCTGATCTGGCACATCTGGTGGCTGGCGGCACTCAGCGTGCTGGGAGGGCTTGCCACATTGCTCTGGCGTTCCTTCGACGACGACATCGACTACTGGGTGCCGGCGTCAGAGGTCGCACGCATCGAGTCTGAACATTCGGCGCGTGTCGCGGCGATCGCCGATGTCGATGCAAGGCCCAATGTTAATGCAAGGCAGGGCGTCACTCATGCCGCATGAGACGCTTGCGGCGCAGCCGCATCACGGCGAGCACCACGGACCAGGGCCGAACACCGTGTTCGGCTTCTGGCTCTATCTGATGACCGACTGCATCCTGTTCTCGACCCTGTTCGCCGCATTCGCGATCGGCCGGCACCAATACGCCGACGGTCCGACGGGGCACGACATCTTCAATCTCCGCTACGTCGCGGTCGAGACGTTCCTGCTGCTGGTCAGCAGCTGCACCTATGGCTTTGCCATGCTGGGCGCATTCAAACATAATCGTAGTCTGGTGCTCGGCTGGCTTGGCATGACCTTCCTGCTCGGGCTCGGCTTCGTGGGCATGGAGATCAACGAGTTCTCTCACCTGGTGGCCGAGGGACATGGGCCGGACCGCAGCGCCTTCCTGTCGTCGTTCTTCACCCTGGTCGCCACCCACGGCTTTCACGTCACCTGTGGACTGATCTGGATGGCGACGCTGATGGTCCAGCTCGTCGTCAAGAAGCCGAGCCTGGACGGTGCCTACATGAACCGTCTGATGTGTCTCAGCCTGTTCTGGCACTTTCTCGATATCGTCTGGATTTGCGTGTTCACGTTTGTCTACCTGATGGGAGTGAACTGATGGCCGACCTTCATGACGGGCGCACGCTCGAAGGGGCCAGCCACGGCAGTCTCTCGACCTACCTCATCGGCTTCACCCTCTCAATCATCCTGACCGCGGCAGCCTTCGCCTTCCTGATGGTGCCGAACAGCCTTTCGCGCGGCACCGTGCTGCTCGCCATCACTGGTCTCGCGGTGGTGCAGATTTTCGTTCACTTGGTTTGCTTCCTGCACATGAATACGGATTCCGAGCAGCGCTGGAACGTGACTGCCTTTGCCTTCGCGGTGGTGACACTGGCCATCCTGATCGTCGGATCGTTGTGGATCATGCATAATATCAGCGACCACATGGTACGATACGCGCCGATGCCCCCGATGTAGGTCATCGCAGGAATTCCATTGGCCTCTCAGAGCGTCGGTTCTGGCAATGGACCTTGATGATTCATGCCGCTGGAAACGCAGAGCCGAACAAGCCGGGCATTCATGTCGATATGGTCAGTTCGTCTTTGACATCAGGCCCCGCTCTATCGGCTCTCACCTTTGCCAGCGCCCACATGACCTCCCCGCCGAAATTTGGCTCGGCCTCTGAGGAAGCCCTTCAAGCGGGTCGGTATGCGCGCAGGTTTGCGGGGCGGCTCGCCCAACAACGGAGCAGAGCCTGATCGATGCTCCTGTTTCACCGATCAGGCTCCAGGGTCTCACCGTCTTGGTGTTCCCACGTAGGCGGTGCACCGGTTTGAGCCGTAGTCCAGAGATAGCATGGCGTTCTACTGTCCGGGAGCCAGTGTCAGCGTCAGCGGAGCGAAGACGCCTCCCACGACCGGCCGATCCCTGAAGCCTTGGCTGTTGCCTGTCGGCACATCGTACCAGTCAGGGAACGGAGCCGCGGCGGTGGTCGTGTTCGCAAAGTTATAGACCTCATTGAAGATGCTCTGCGTCAGCGTCGGGTCTGTCGTGGTCAGCGCGGCCGCGGTCCACAACTCCCAATCTGCCTTGGTGTAGGTGTGGCGTGGATCCAGTATGATCCCGTTCGGCTGTTCCTGCGTTGCGTAGAAATTAGCCTCTTCGGTCAGGATGCTCTGCGGGATGAGACGCAGCCCGAGGAGCTGGTCGGGATAGGCGTTGTATTTGAGGCTCCAATAGCTGTCCGGCTCCGTGGTCGTGTCGGGGCTGTAGGCGTTTGCGGGTTCACGATATTGCAGCAGCAGGTGGGTTGAATTGCTATTCTGTGCAAGCGTCGCCCAGGTGGCGATCATCTGCTTCGATTGCTGCGTGAAATAGGACGCGTCGCTTCCTCTTCCCGCGCGTCTTGCGATCTGCCCCATCGCGCCGACAGCCTCGATCCCCTTGAGTGCGAGATTGACGCTGTGCGCGATCGGACCTGTGAAGTCATCGGTCTGGTTCTGGAATTGCGGGTCAAGGGCATTCTGATACGGAACACCGGCCGGCACCGTCAGCAGATACTCGGCCCATTGGTGGAACAGCGCGTAATGCGCCCTGGCATACTGCGCCGCTTCCAGGGGTGCGACATGCTGCATGTAGGCGTCGGCCATGATCAGCATGTTGGCCGTCTCTTCAACCGGCATGTTTTCCCCGCCGCCATCGTTATGTCCGTTTGCGTTCGGATAGGTGGTGCCCAGGTCGTGCGGTGCGTACAGGGACGGCCACAGCCCCGATTCGCAGTAGTAGATGATCGGTGCGAGCATGTAGCGAACCAGCTCGGGATTGACGTAAAGGAAGGCAGGAATCGATGGATAGATCACGTCCACCGTGGAGACGTTGTCGCTGCTGCTGATCTCCTCGAGGAACAGATAAGGATTGCTCTTGGTTCCCGTCAGCTCGGTGCCGGCGATCGCCTGCCGCAAGGCAAGCGACGTAATTGCCGCGTAGTTGGGACCGCCATATCCCGACGCGGCTTTGTTGATATTCGTGTCCAGCGTGTTCGCGCGGGACACCGCCGCGGTCGAGTCGTTGTAGGCAAAGGCGAGCATGCTCTCGTAATCGCGCCAGTACTGGTGCCAGAGCGAGTGGGCGGGCTGGTTCAGGAAGTTGATCGCGGGGTCGCGGATATGCCCCAACAGCAGCGTGAACGGCTGCGTGGCCGTCGTGCCCACGGTGCCGAACGCGTTGCTGAAGGCGAACACCGGAAAGCGGTCATTGATCGGCCGCGGCTGGGCCGTGTCGTTGCTGTTGTCGAGATGACCGTTGGCGACGAAGCCGGGGCGCACCGTGGTGTCCGCGCCCGACTGGATCGTGAGGCTGCCCGACGCCTTGGCCGAGAACAGCACGGTTCCCCAGGACGGATAGTTGTTGACCTGGTTGAACTTCGCCGGGTTGGCCGGCGTGACGGTCCAGGTATCGAGGCTGCCCGGCGTGTTGCTCCCGTCGGAGGTCAGGCTGATCGACTCTTGGTTCCATTTGATCAACTGGTTGTCGTCGCCATGCGCCCATTCGCCGCTGATATCGTAATAGACCGTGACTTGATGCTGGAGTCCGTCGCTGCTCTGGGCGGTGGTGATGATGTCGGCGAGCGGAATACTGAGCCGCTTGAGGTCGCGGGCCTCGACGGGCGAAAGGAAGTCGACGTTCAGGGTGACGCCACCCGCGTTGAACGTGAACTTCGATTGCGTCGCCGTCGTCACCAGCGACGTCTGCGTCATGTTCGTGAGGTTTGCGGTACTTGGAGCGCCGACGAACAGATAGGATCTGCCGTCGATATAGGCGATCCCGGTAATCGCCTTGACTTTCCCGTCCCAGTAGGTGGGCCAGGTACCCGGGGAAATCGCATTGCTGTCTTCGAGCCAGGTGTTGATATATGGCGTACGCGTAATGAGTGGCACCGATGGCGGCTTGAGCGGGGTGAAGGTTTGCGCGCTGGCGACCTGGCAGCAGAGCGCTGCGGCAGTCATCACGCTGGAGGCCAACAGGAAACGGTATCGAAGCATGGCGTCCCTCGCATTTTCTTATTAACGGGAACAATCCAATATTCTGGATTGTGGAAATTCCTTCATAGGCAACGTGGGGGACGCTAGCGCCGTCGAAGGAACAATGACAAACCCGATTTGTCAGACATCACCGAAGCGTGATGGCACGAGGTATTCCCGAGCGACTGTGTTGCACTGCCTCGCCGAACAGCCAGGCACGTGCGGCGGCCGGTTTTCCAGCGGGCCGGTACTGCACCGCTGCCGCAACAAGGCCGTTATGGCGCGAAAGCTGGAGATTGGGGACGCCGATCATCTCAGGCAGCGGCGCAGCAGCCGCGTCCGCCGAGGCGGGCATGCAGCGCTCTTCACACAGGACCGGATCGGCCGAACTGCCTTTGCCTCTGCGGTGGTGACACTGGCCATCCTGATCGTCGGATCGTTGTGGTCTTGGCTAATATCGCCGACCACATGATACGATACGCCCCGATATCTCCGATGTGGTCGCCCGGCTAAGGAGGTAGGTCTAATTGCACCGATAGAAATGGCCGATTAGCCTTGAGGCGTGCCCGCGGCAGGAGTCAAGAGTGGGATCGTCCGGTTCAGGCTGCATGTCGGCTTGTAGGCGTGCAATCTGATCAGAGGGGTCGTAGATAAGAAACTGCTCTGGTGGCGCGAGGCCTACTTCTGGCCCCCAATCCCATATAACGGCTTTGCCTCGTGCCGCCTTGATATCTGCCGAATATCGCTGGTAATGCCAGACAAGACTGACATACGGCCTCGTCCTGCCGATCAATGGTGTCAGCCCTATCGCAACCGGCAGGACCATTGCCCATGACAGCGTCCACCGCCATCCACCACCGAACCTGCGACTGAGAAAATAGAAGGGAACCGCCAAGACAGTCAGGAGGATTGGCAGCGTTAGGACTGCGCCTAAGACGAGTAAAAGGATGGCAAGCGTCAAGACGCTTTGGTTCACATTGATCAAAATGATCAGCAGAACCGCGATAACAGCCGGTGCGATAGCCACCATATCCCGGCCGACGGGGCTGCGGATCCGGCTCATACCGTTTCTTTCGTAGCCTGCTCGATGCGTATGACGGCGGAATGCAGCGGCAAAGCTCTGGTTTCTTCTCCAGCCCTATGCCGCGTTCAGCCCTCCAAGAAACCCCTCGACCTGCTCACGCAGCCTGGTGGCCTGACCGGCCATGGTGCGTACTGATCCGGCAATGCGACCGGAAACCTGGCCCGCCTCGCTAGCCAGGCTGTTTACCCGTTCCATGCCCGAAGACGCCTCCTCGGTGCGCCGCGCGGCTTCCTGAATGCTTCGTGCGATCTCCCCTGTGGTGGCACCCTGCTCCTCGACCGCGGCTGCGATCGTCGAGGCGGCTTCGCCGAGTTGCGCGATGATGGTGGCGACGCTGGAGATGGCGTGTTCGACCTGAGCGGTCGCCTTTTGGATTGCCTGGATTCGATTGGCGATGTTCTCGGTTGCATGCGCCGTCTGCCCGGCCAGTGCCTTGACTTCGGAGGCGACCACCGCAAAGCCCTTGCCGGCCTCGCCGGCGCGTGCCGCCTCGATGGTGGCGTTGAGCGCCAGCAGGTTGGTCTGGCCGGCGACGCTGCTGATCAGGCTGACGACGTCGCCGATCTGGCGCACGTCCTCGACCAGCGTGCGCACCGCGGCGATGGCGGCGTCGGCTTCCGCGGTGGCACTCGTGGTCGCGCGGGCGGAGCGGGCGACCTGCTGCGTGATCTCGCCGATCGAGGCGGTCATTTCCTGAGTGGCAGCAGCGACGCTACGCACGTTCATGGTGGCCTCGCCGGATGTCGAGGCAACGGAGAGGGCGCTCCCGCAGGTCTGCGAGGCGGCCTGGTTCATGCCGTCGGCATCCCGGCCGAGCTGTTCGGCGGCGGCCGCGACCTGATCGACGACCCCCAGGATGTCGGTCTGGAAACGCTGGGCGAGGGAGGCGGTGGAGGAACGACGGTCCTCGGCGGCCTGCGTGGCGGCGTGGATATCCACCAGTGAGCCGCAGGCACGGCGCGCCATGCCGCCGGCATCCTTGATGACGCCGCCGGTGGCGCGAAACCAGCGATAGGACCCGTCCTTGATGCGGAGCCGGTAGTTGGTGTCGTAGAGCCCTCCGCTCGCCAAGGCGGCGCCAAAGGCGGCGAATGTCGCGTCGAAATCCTCCGGATGCAGGCGGTCCGACCAGGACTGAACCACGTTCGGGAACTCCGCGTCGGTTTTGTAGCCACAAAGCCTGCGGAACTCGGCCGACCAGGTCCAGCGCGACAACGGGTGCATCGCGTCCCCCTCGTGCAGAACCGCGTCCCAAAGCCCAACGCCGGAGTGTCGGTCGAGCACGGCGAGCCATTCCACCTTCTCGCGCAGGGCCGAACTCGAATGTGTCAGAAAACCCATGGGGACCGATCCAGTGCTGGGGTGCGTCGCTGCCCGATCGTAGCCGGCAAACACTTAAGGACCGATGAACTGGCGGGCTTGCGCCATTGCGTCGCAGGCGCCAATTCTGGCCGCATGTCGAGCACAGTCCTGAAGAAGCCGCCCGCTCGGAAGCCCGCGCGGGAGATGCGTCCGGCGTCGGAGATCTTCGTTCCCGATAGGCAGGCCGCCAAGCCGAAGACCCGCGCCTTCAAGGTGGTCTCGCCCTACGAGCCGGCCGGCGACCAGCCGACGGCGATTCGTGAACTGGTCGCGGGTATCGATTCGGGCGAGCGCGACCAGGTGCTGCTGGGCGTCACCGGGTCGGGCAAGACCTTCACGATGGCCAAGGTCATCGAGGCGACGCAGAAGCCGACCCTGATCCTGGCGCCGAACAAGACCCTGGCGGCACAGCTCTACGGCGAGATGAAGCAGTTCTTTCCGGACAATGCTGTCGAATACTTCGTCAGTTACTACGACTACTATCAGCCGGAAGCCTATGTCCCACGCTCGGACACCTATATCGAGAAGGACAGCCAGATCAACGAGCAGATCGACCGCATGCGGCACGCCGCGACGCAGGCGCTGCTCGAGCGCAACGACGTCATCATCGTGGCCTCGGTGTCGTGCATCTACGGCATCGGTTCGGTGGAAACCTACTCGCGCATGGTGGTGCGGCTCGAGAAGGGTGGCCGGATCGACCGCGACACCATGATCCGCGCGTTGGTCGAGCAGCAATACAGACGCAACGACGCCGCCTTCCAGCGCGGCGCCTTCCGGGTACGCGGCGAGACGATCGACGTCTTTCCGGTGCAGAACGAGGACCGCGCCTGGCGGGTGTCGCTGTTCGGCGACGAGATCGAGGCGATCTCGGAGTTCGATCCGCTCACCGGCGAAAAGACCGCCGACCTCGACGAGGTCAACATCTACGCCAACAGCCATTACGTCACCCCGCGCCCGACGCTCGCCCAGGCGACGATCTCGATCAAGCAGGAGCTGAAGGAGCGCCTGGATGCGTTCGTTGCCGGCGGCAAGCTGCTGGAGGCGGAGCGGTTACAGCAGCGCACCACGTTTGACCTCGAAATGATCGAGACCACCGGTGTCTGCAAGGGCATCGAGAACTACTCGCGCTATCTCTCCGGCCGCGCCCCCGGCGAGCCGCCGCCCACCTTGTTCGAGTATCTGCCCGAGGACGCGCTGCTGATCGTCGACGAGAGCCATGTGACGGTGCCGCAGATCGGCGGGATGGAGCGCGGCGATCATGCACGCAAATCCATCCTCTCCGAGTTTGGCTTCCGGCTGCCGTCCTGCCTCGACAACCGCCCACTTCGCTTTGATGAATGGGAGAACTACCGGCCGCAGACAATCTTCGTCAGCGCCACCCCCGCACCCTGGGAGCTGGAGCGCACCGCCGGCGTGTTCGCCGAGCAGGTCATCCGGCCGACCGGCCTGATCGATCCGGTCACCGAAATCCGTCCCGTCGAGCGTCAGGTCGACGATCTGCTGGCGGAATGCCGGGTCGTCATCGGCCAGGGTAATCGTATCCTGGTCACCACTTTGACCAAGCGCATGGCCGAGGACCTCACCGATTATATGACCGAGGCCGGTCTGCGCGTGCGCTATTTGCACTCCGACGTCGACACCCTGGAGCGGATCGAGATCATCCGCGATCTGCGGCTCGGCGTGTTCGACATCCTGATCGGCATCAACCTGCTGCGCGAGGGACTCGACATCCCCGAATGCGCGCTCGTTGCCATCCTCGACGCCGACAAGGAGGGCTTCCTGCGCAGCCGCACCTCTCTCGTGCAGACCATCGGCCGCGCAGCCCGCAACATCGACGGCCGGGTCGTGCTCTATGCCGACGTGATGACCGACAGCCTGCGCTTCGCCATCGAGGAGACGTCGCGCAGGCGGGAAAAGCAGAGTGCCTGGAACACGGCCAATGGAATCACGCCGCAGTCGGTGCGTACCCATATTCGCGAGGCGATGAGCTCTGTGTTCGAGCAGGACTACGTCACCGTGGCGCCGGTCAAGGACACCAGCGCCATCGAGTTCGTCGGGCGCGACCTACGCGGCTCGATCGCCGATCTCGAAAAGCGCATGCGTACCGCCGCCGCCGACCTCGAATTCGAGACCGCGGCGCGCCTGCGCGACGAGATCAAGCGACTCGAAGCCCTTGAGCTCGGACTGCCGCCACCGCCGGCGGCGACCGCGCGTCCGACCCGGCGCGATCGCACCCCCGAGCCGCTCGGTCCCGGCGGCGGCGGCTACGATCCGTCCAAGCGACGTCGCAAGCGCAGCAGCTGACGGTGGTGGCGAGCGACCTTGAGGAGGACGCGCCACTGCGTCCTGCAGGGCTGCACCGCTATGTCACGCCGGCGGGTATCGCACGTATGCGGGCGGAATTGCGGTGTCTGATGCGCGACGAGCGGCCGCGGATCGTTGAGATCGTCTCCTGGGCCGCGGGCAACGGCGATCGCTCGGAGAATGGCGACTATCTCTATGGCAAGAAGCGGCTGCGCGAGATCGACCGTCGCGCCCGCTTCCTGACCAAGCGGATTGAGGACGCACGGATCGTCGATCCCGCACACCAAACCCGTCGCGACCAGGTGTTTTTCGGCGCAACCGTCACCTTCATGGACGAGGACGACACCGCCCGCATTGTCACCATCGTCGGCGTCGATGAAGCGCGCTCGCCTGAGGGCGAGGTGAGCCTGGCCTCGCCGATCGCGCGCGGGCTGTTGGGCGCCAGGGTCGGCGACGAGGTCCGCCTGCAGACGCCGCGTGGCCCGGTGCTCGTCGAGATCACCGCCATCGTCTATCCTGATTTCTAGAGGAGCGCTGCATGCCGCTGATTGCGTTGAAGGTCGCGGTCCAGATGGATCCGATCGAGACCGTTGATATTGAAGCGGATTCCAGCTTCGCGCTGATGCTTGAGGCGCAAAGCAGGGGGCACGCACTCTGGGTCTATGAGGTGCGCCATCTCAGCCTGCGCGAGGGACGCGGCATCCCGGGCCGCATGCAGCGGCTGACGGCACGCGCGCGTCCGGTCCGCCTGGAACGCAAATCCGGCGCGCACGTGCAGGCCGGCCCGGAGACCATCCTCGACCTCGCCTCGGTCGACGTGGTGCTGATGCGCCAGGATCCGCCGTTCGACATGGCCTACATCACGGCGACCCACCTGCTGGAGCACGTCCACCCGCATACCCTGGTGGTCAACGATCCACGCGCCGTGCGTGACGCGCCGGAGAAGCTGCTGGTCACGCATTTCCCTGACCTGATGCCGCCGACCCTGGTCAGTTGGGATATCACGGCGATCCGCGCCTTCCGCGCCGAACATGCCGACGTCATCATCAAGCCGCTGTTCGGCAATGGCGGCGAGGGGATTTTCCGGATCCGCGAGGATGACGAGAATTTCAGCTCAGTTCTGGAGATGTTCTTTTCCCGTTCGCGCGAGCCGCTGATGATCCAGCGCTACGAGCCCGCGGTACGCGCCGGCGACAAACGTATCATCCTGGCCGATGGTGAGCCGATCGGGGCCTTCAACCGGATGCCGGCCAAGGGCGAGGCGCGTTCGAACCTGCATGTCGGCGGGGTGGCCGAGCCGGCGCCGCTGACCGAGCGCGACCGCGAAATCTGCCGGCGCATCGGCCCGCATCTGCGCGAGCACGGACTGGTTTTTGCCGGCATCGACATCATCGGCAACTGGCTCACCGAAATCAATGTGACCTCGCCGACTGGCCTGCAGCAGATCGACCGCTTCGACGGCATCAATAGCGCCGGCCTGATCTGGGACCGGATCGAGGCGCGGCAATCGCAGCCTACCTGCCCCTAAGTCTATCGGCGCCCATAAGGCCTGAAGGCGGCGCGCAACAGCGGCGAAAGCGGCTCGTACGGATTTCTGTTATCCAGCCACTCGTAGATCGGCGTCCGGAAATAGACCAAAACCGTGGCCAGCCATAACACCGCCGCCAGCAACACGAGGCAGATTTCAAGTCCCGGCACCGTCGCACATCCTTCGCAAGGATACAGGTATATAACGTTCGCCAGGGCGCAGACGCAAACGTCATCGACACTGCGTTGTCTTCGCCCTTGCCGAACCGATGCGAGCAGGGCAGACATCAGCGCGATGAGCCACGCTTTGGAAGAACGCACGCCACGTGGCCCGGACGGTCCGCATCCCCGCTCTGCACTCGATGCCGAGGCGGTCAAGCTGGCCTACCGTCGCTGGGCCGGCGTCTATGACGCGGTGTTCGGCGGCATCTCCGGCTTCGGCCGACGCCGCGCAGTCGACGCGGTCAATGCGCTGCCCGGCGAACGGGTGCTGGAAGTCGGTGTCGGCACCGGCCTCGCCTTGCCTCGCTACGCTGCGGACAAGCGCATCACCGGCATCGATCTCTCGGGCGACATGCTCGAGCGTGCGCGCTGGCGGGTCGAACGCGGCGGCCTTGGTCACGTCGAGGCGTTGCTGGAGATGGACGCCGAGGAGACCGACTTCGCTGACGGCAGCTTCGACATTGCGGTGGCGATGTTCGTGGCCTCGGTGGTGCCGAACCCGCGCCGGCTTTATCATGAATTGCGACGGGTCGTGCGCCCCGGCGGGCATATCCTGTTCGTCAACCACTTCCTGGCCACCGGAGGCGTCCGTCTGCTGGTCGAGCGCACCATGGCCCGTGCCTCGCGCTCCCTCGGCTGGCATCCGGATTTTGCCATCGAATCCCTGCTGCCGCCTGCCGACCGCGCGCGCGCCCGGATCGAGCCGGTTCCGCCGGGCGGCCTGTTTACCCTGGTGAGCCTGGCCAATACCGACGGCACTGTTTGATCGCTGGTGTTTTTGCTGGTCATCGCCCCTACATTTCCTCGAGGTCGACACGCGCGGCCAACCCACGGGGAAAGGGCTGAAATGGACCGGATCGTCACCAGCCTGACCCGCAACCTTGAGGACAAGCCGCAGCTGCGGTGAACCCATGAAGCACCCGACGACCCCACGCGCCGACGACGCTCCGTTCGTGGCGCAAGCCGGTGCTGTTGCGCGCGACTGGTTCGCGCTGCTCAAGCCGCGCGTGGTCTCGCTGGTGGTATTCACCGGCGCCGCAGGACTGGTGATCGCACCAGGACGGATCAACCCGCTGATCGGCTGCATCGCCGTGTTGTGCATTGCCGTGGCCGCCGGTGCCGCAGGGGCGATCAACATGTGGTACGATCGCGACATCGACCGGCTGATGCATCGCACCGCCTCCCGCCCGGTGGCGGCGGGCCGGATCGCCCCGAACGACGCGCTCGCCTACGGCCTTCTGCTCTCGGCCGCCTCGGTGATCCTGATGTGGCTGGTCACCAACACAGTGGCGGCGATCCTGCTCGCCGCCTCTATCGCGTTCTACGTGCTGATCTACACCATGTGGCTTAAGCGGTTGACACCGCAGAATATCGTCATCGGCGGCGCCGCCGGCGCCTTCCCGCCGCTCATCGGCTGGGCTGCCGCAACCGGGGGGATCAGCGCGCTGCCGCTCGTGCTGTTCGCGATCGTATTCCTGTGGACGCCGCCGCACTTCTGGGCGCTGTCGCTCTACGCCTGCAAGGATTACGCCCGCGCCGGGGTGCCGATGCTGCCCGTCACCCATGGCGCGACACACACCCGTCGGCAGATCATGGTCTATACGATCCTGCTCTGCGCCGTCTCGCTGCTGCCGCTGGCGCTTAATCTGACCGGACCGATCTATGCGGTTTCGGCGATCCTGCTCGATATCGGCTTCCTGGTCTGCGCCTGGCGCGTCCTGCGCGACCGCCAGGACGAAACTGGTGTCAGCCTGACCCGCGATGCACCGGCCCGGCTCACCTTTCGCTACTCGCTGCTTTACCTTGCGATCCTGTTCACCGCGGTCATCGTCGACCGTCTGGTCTGACTAGGCCCCGTGAGCGGCCGTATCATGCCGGGGGTGCTGCAGCGTGGGTTTCGCAAAGTTCGTAATAGATCGGCTCGAACGACGTCGCGATTGCCGCAATCTTCCCCATATGCGCGCGTGCCGCCGGATCGCTCATCATGGCGTCGAGGTCGGCTCGGCTGCGCCACGCGCGTAATTGGCGACATGCCGCCGATCGTGGCTGAGATGAAGGTTGGCGGAGATGAAGCCGGGTCGTTGGCGCATTCCGTGTTCGCTCGCGTGCGAGAGGGCGCGCAAAAGCTCCTCGGCTTTGGCAGGAGGGCATGTTGACCACTCTAGAGCGCAATGGTGTGCTGGAGCGGCATCCCGACCCGACGAACGCGCGCATCCTGCGGGCGACCCTGACAGCACGAGGCAGTGCTGTTCTGGCAGACGCGCACAGGCTGGTTGCTCCGGTCGAGCAAGTCCTTACCTGGATGTTTGGGAGCAATGGGGCAGACCAGCTTGCCCTGTCGCTGACCAGGTTCGCCAAAAACCTACGGTCGCCGCGTAGCCCAGCATAGGCAGAGTGCGTTGACTCTGTTACGCTGAACGCGGTTACCGGGAGACTATCATGCGCCGCCTGCTGATCGCCTGTCTCACAGTGGCATTTACCTTGGGGACCCTCGCCTCAGGCCATGTTGCCGAGGCGAAGTCGTCCTGCCGTGACGCCAAGGGCAAGTTCGTCAAATGCGCGACCGTCAAGCCGGCCAAGTGCCGGGATGCCAAAGGCAAGTTCACCGCCTGCCCCGCCTGAGCGTACCGCCGGCCTGATCAGCGCCCTTGCTGGATTGCCGAAAGCAGCCAGCGGCCGCCGGTGTAGCGCACGAACGTCCAGAACTCCGCGATACTGACCCGCTCTGCGAGGCTGCCGTCGACGACACGTCCGCCGGCATCCCTGGTCACGTCGATCATCGAGTAGCGCATGGCCACCGTTGCATAGTCGGCGCCGCCTTCGCTCCAGGCTTCCGACAGATCGCCGCGATCAAGATGTACGTCAGAGACGGCATTGCGCAGGCCGCGCCGCGACTGGTCCTGTAGCTGCTCGCCGAAATAGCTGACCATCTCCGGCGTCGCCAAGCTTTGCAGGGCGCCCACATCGGCGCGTGTCCAGGCCGCCTGCACAGCCTGCAGGCTCTGCTCGAACTGTTGGTAGTCGGCCTGCGAGATCGCCAGCGGCGGCGCGTTTGCGGCATAGCCCGCACCACTCGGCATCCGCGCCGTGGGCTGGGCGTAGCCGGGGCCGGCCCCTGCCATGCTGCGCGCCGAGCCGTTGGCAAAGCGGCGCATCAGCCAGCGCACCGCAAACACGATGAGTGCCAGCTGGATCAGGATGCCGAGCAGATGGCCAAAGCCAAGGCCGCCACCGAAGAAGCCGTGCCCGAACAGCATGCCGGCAAGGCCCGCGCCAAGGAAGCCGCCGAGCAGCCCGGCCGCCAGCGGATGGCTTCTGCGCCCCATCACGCCGCCGCCGAGGCGGTTGGCGCCGAAGCGGTTGGCATATGGAGCGGGCTGCGTCATCGAACGGCTGAGCGGGGCTGCGCCATACGGTGCGCTGCGGGTTGGCGCCGGCATGCTGAAGGTGCGGCTGCCGCGACTGCCGAAGGAGAACCCGTGACCTGCCCGCGCGTCGGCGGCCGGTGGTGCAAGAGCCAGGCCGCCGAGCAGCAGGACGGCGGCGATCAGGCGGGAGAGCGTGTGCGATGCGTTCATGGTGAACCTGAAATGGTGCGCCTTCTAGCTTCCGGCAACGGTCATGCCGTCGATACGGATCGTCGGCGCGTCAGTGCCGCGTCGGAACACCAGGTCGGAGGCTGGGGTCAGCTCCGCGAACATCGTGAGCAGGTTGCCGGCAACTGTGATTTCCGCGACCGGCTCCGCCAGTGCGCCGTTGCGGATCATGAAGCCCGTGGCGCCACGGCTGTAGTCGCCGGTGATCCCGTTCACCGCCGATCCCATCATTTCAACGATATACAGGCCCTCGGTAACGTCGGACATCAGCTCGGCGGGCGTGAGCGTGCCGGCGGCGAGGCTGAGATTGCTGGTCGAAGGTGACGGCGGCGACGAGGTGCCGCGCGAGGCGCTGCCGGTAGTCTCAAGCCCCAGCATGCGGGCGCTGCGCCCATCCAGCACCCAGCTGCGCAACACGCCATCCTCGATCAGCAGCAGTGGCGCGGTGACGACGCCTTCGCCGTCGAACGGCCGGCTGCGCAGGCCCCGTCGCCGGCGCGGATCATCGGCCACGTGGATGTCCTTGCGGAAGATCGTCTTGCCCATGCGGTCCTTCAGGAACGACGTGCCGCGCGCCACAGAGGCGCCGTTGACCGCGCCCGCGAGATGGCCGAGCAGGCTGCCCGAGACGCGCGGGTCATACACCACCGGCATGCGCGCGGTCTTTGGCCGTCGTGGGTTGAGCCGGGCGACCGCACGCTCGCCGGCGCTGCGGCCGATCACGGCGGCGTCGTCGAGATCCTCCAGATGCACCACCGAGTGGCCGTCATAGTCGCGCTGCATCGCGGTGCCGGTGCCGGCCAGGACGCTCGCCGAGACCGAGTGGCTGGTGCGGGCGTAGCCGCCGGAAAAGCCGCCCGACGTCACCAGCACCACCTCGTTGCGGCCGTAGCTTGCCGAGGCGCCGAGCGAATTGGCGACACCGGCGATCGCCATCGCCGCATCCTCGGCGCGTCCGGCACGCGTGGTCAGCGTGCCGACGTCGGGCTCGAACGCATCCTCCAGATCGAGGCCGGCGGCATCGAGCGGGCCGGTCGCGGCACGCGCGCACAATCCCGCCATGGTGTCGTCCGGCACCACGCGCGCCATCGCGACCGCCTGGCTCGCGAGTTGGCCGAAGCCGACCGGATCGGCGCTGGTGGCAGAGACGATGGCGCTGCGCCGTCCGACAAAGACGCGCAGCCCGATATCGTTGTGCTCGGCGCGCTCGAGCTCCTCGGTCCGGCCCTGGCGGACCTGCACGGCGAGCGAGGTGCCGCGGACCAGGACGGCGTCGGCGGCGTCGGCACCCTCGCGGCGCGCCAGCGTGATCAACTGGTCGAGCAAAGCAATACTCATGCCGCAAGCCTGCCGGCGATCTCGTCCAGGCCCGGGATGTGCCGCGCCGGCCCGATCGTGGCCAGGGTCGGCGTCCCCGCGAACAGCCGCGACGCCGCGCGGCAGACATCATCGAGCGTCACGGCATGCAGCCTGGCCACCGTCTCCGCCGTCGGGATCAGCCGGCCGAACACCTGGAACTGCCGGGCGAGCTGCTCGCAGCGGCTGCCGGTGCTCTCCAGCGACATCAGCAGGCTGGACTTCACCTGCGCCCGGGCGCGATCAAGCTCCTCCTGTCCGATCGCGCGCTGCACCTTGCGCAATTCCTCGATCGTTACCGGCAGCAACTCACGCGCCTCGTCCTCGCCAGTGCCGGCATAGATGCCGAACAGGCCGCCATCGAGGAACGGCGCATTGAACGAGTACACCGAATAGACCAGCCCGCGCCGCTCGCGCACTTCCTGGAACAGTCGCGAGGACATCCCCCCGCCGAGCAGGGTGGCGAGCAACAGCACCGGGTAGTAGTCGGGATCGCGGTAGCCGACCGACGGAAAGCCCAACACCACATGCACCTGGTCGAGCTCGCGCTCCAGCCGGAACTCGCCGCCTCGATAGGCGCCAGGCTCGAAGGCCTCGGGGGGGCGCGTCTGCAGGTCGGCGAAGTGCGTCGAGGCGAGTTCCACCACCTCCTCGTGCTGGAGGTTGCCGGCGGCGGCGACCACGACGTTGCCGGTGGTGTAGTGCTGGCCCATGTAGCCGGTCAGGGCCGCGCGCGACATCCCGCGCACCAGCGCATCGGTCCCGAGCGTCGGGCGGCCCATCGGCTGGCCGGGGAAGGCGGTCTCCTGGAAATGATCGAAGATGATGTCGTCGGGCGTGTCGTTCGCCTGGCCGATTTCCTGGAGGATAACGCCGCGTTCGCGCTCGATTTCGGAGTCCTCGAAGCTGCTATGGGTCAGGATGTCGCCGATGATGTCGGCACCCAGAGCGAGATCCTCCTTCAGCAGCTTGACGTAGTAGGCGGTCTGCTCGCGCGCCGTGTAGGCGTTGATGTGGCCGCCGACATTCTCGATCTCCTCGGCGATCCGCGCGGCACTGCGTCGCGGCGTGCCCTTGAAAGCCATGTGCTCGAGGAAATGCGAGACGCCGTTCTCGGCGGCGGCCTCGTGGCGGGTGCCGCTGGCGACATAGGCGCCGAGCGAGACGGTCTCGACCCGGTCCATGCGCTCGCTGACGACGAGCAGGCCGGAGGGCAGGCGGGTGACGCGGACGGGGTCGGTCATGCGGGTCCAGTATGGTTTGAGCGGGATCAGGCGGCGTTCTTCAACGTGGCAGCGCGGACCGCGTCCTCGACCGCAGCGAGGTCGTTCGGCACGAGCCGGTAACGCTCCTCGCGCGTGTAGAGATCGGCAAGATGAGGCGGCAGGTCCGGGCGCCGGCCGGTCGCCGCCAGCATCGCGTCGGGGAATTTGGCGGGATGCGCGGTCGCCATCGCCACCGTCGGCACGCCGGGGATGGCACCGGCGCGGCCGGCGGCGATGCCGATGGCGGTGTGCGGGTCGGCGAGATACCCGGTCTTGTCATGCAGGCGCCGAATTTCGGCACGCGTTGCATCGTCGTCAAGGCTGGTGCCGTGAAACAGCTTGGCCGCCTCAAGCCAGGCGGCATCCGGCACCGCCATGCGTCGGCTCTCGCGAAACCCGGTCATGATGCGCGCGCAGACCTGCGCATCGCGGCCGAGCAGCTCGAACAGCAGGCGCTCGAAGTTCGAGCTCACCCCGATATCCATCGACGGCGACAGGCTCGGCACCACGTCGCGCAGGCTCATGTCATTGCCGGACAAGAACCGCGGCAGGATGTCGTTGCGGTTGGCGCCGATGCACAGCCGCGCCACCGGCAGCCCCATCCGCCGTGCCGCCCAGGCCGCCAGCACGTTGCCGAAATTGCCGGTCGGCACGGCAAAGCTCACCGCCCGGTCCGGCGCGCCGAGGCTGAGGGCGGCGGCGGCATAATAGGGGATCTGGGCAGCGATCCGCGCCCAGTTGATCGAGTTGACCGCCGACAGCCGCAGCGCGTCGCGGAACGGCGCGTCCGCGAACATCGCCTTGACCAAATCCTGACAGTCATCGAAGCTTCCCTCGACGGCAAGGTTGGTGATGTTCGCCGCCAGCACCGTGGTCATCTGACGGCGCTGCACCTCGCTGGTGCGCCCCCGCGGGTGCAGGATTACCACGTCGAGCCGCGCACGATCGCGGCAGGCCTCGATCGCCGCCGAGCCGGTGTCGCCCGAGGTGGCGCCGACGATGGTCAGGTGCCCATCCTGCTTGGCCAGCACATGATCGAACAGCCGACCCAGCAACTGCATGGCGATGTCCTTGAACGCCAGGGTCGGGCCGTGGAACAGCTCCTGGACGAACAGGTCTTGGTCGAGTTGTACGAGCGGCGCCACCGCCGGGTGTGTAAAGGAACCATAGGCGTCAAAACACAGCCGTTGAAGTGTGGCGGCGTCAATCGATCTCTCGGTAAATGGGGCAAGGATACGCGCTGCCAGGGCCGGGTAGGGCAGCCCGCGCAAAGCGCGCCATTCCTCGGCACTGAAATGCGGCCAGCGCTGCGGCACGAACAGACCGCCGTCCTCGGCCAGGCCCGCGAGCAGCACACCGGCGAAGTCGCGATCCGGGGCAGCACCCCGGGTTGAAATGTAACGCATCCCCCTTCTCATAGCCCGCGCCGCGCGCCGACGCGACGCTTTTGCGCTCAGCGCCGGGCCTTTGGCGGCGAGGCTGCTGCCGGCGCTGAGGCCACGCGCAGTTCGAACAGCTCGACGGGATGCGCAATCCTCGAGTGGCCATGATGGAATAGCCCGGCGCGGTCGAACTGCGACACCGGAATGGTCAGCACGCCGTCCCGCAGGAAGGGTGCTGCAGGCCAGTGCAGGCGTGGATCGCTGATCACAGTCCGTAGCGCACGGTCGGGACTGAGGCTGAGGACGCTGTCGTTCTCGACATCGTCCAGATACAGCGTGCCGTCCGGCGCAATCGCGCTGCCGCCAAGGGCAGGCGTGTCATACCAGAACTCGACGCCGGCGGTGAGCGCCTGCGGCGTCGCCTTGGGATCGTCGAGCAGGCTGGTGGCAATGCGCGACATCGGGCCGGACAAGGGCTGATAATAGAGGAACTTGCCGTCCGGGCTGAGGTCGAGATTGTCGACATCAATCATGACGGGCTTGCCGTCCGCGCCGCGCAGGGTCTCGCCGTCGACGGTGACCGGGCGACGCGCCGTCATCGAAGGCGTGCCGTCAAGCACGCGACGGGCGGCCCCGGTCGTGAGGTCGAGCACGATCAGGCCGGGCGCGCCGGCATCGGCGATATAGGCGGTGGTGCCGTGCAGGCAGAAATCCGCCACCCGGCTCTTCGGACGCAGCACGTCCGCTGGCAGCACGATGGTGCGTGCGACGCTGTCATGGACGAGATCGATACGCACCAGCTTGGCAGCACCCGCAAGCGCCCGGCCACGGTCGGCGACGCCGCTATCGAGCACCCAGAGGCTGTGGTCGGGGCCGAGGCGGATCGCGCTCAGCCCGACAAAGACCTTCGCGGGGTCGGCCTTGTCAGCAGCCGCGGACCAGTCGTTCCAGCCGCCGCCGGGAAAAGGCTGGGGTTTGCCGTCATTGCCGATCACCGCGAGCGACGGGCCGGGATTGCCGGCGAGGCGGGAGAACACCACGAAGGTGCGTCCGTCGTCGGAGCGCGCGACACCGCTCCAGGCCAGCCTGTCGGTTTGCGCGATGCTGCGCAGCCGGTCCGGCGCTGCTGCCATTGTCGCGAGGAGCAGGGCGGCGCAGGCCAGCAGCTTCGCGATCGTCATGGCCTCGTCTCCTTCGGCCAGCGTCGGTGCAGCCACAGCCAGGAGGTTGGGTGGGCGCGTATCCAGCGCTCAAGGGTCGCGTTCATCGCCAGGGTAATCGCATGGATGTCGGCATGCCGCTCGCCGGTGAGCGGCACCGACAGTGGCGCTTCCACTATCATTCTGAAGCGCGCCGGCCCGAGACGCAGGATATGCGCCGGGATGATCGGCAGGCCAAAGCGTAGCGCCAGTTGCGCCATGGCGGGCGCGGTCATCGCCGGACGTCCGAAGAACGGCACCGCGATGCCGTCATTCATCTTCTGGTCGACCAGCATTCCCAGCGAGCCGCCGGCTTGGAGGTGCGACAACGCCGCACGGGCGCCGCGTGGTCCCTTGGCGAACAGCTCCACGCCGGGGGCAAGTGCCGCGCGCCGCATGCGATCGACAACCCCGTCGACCAATGGGTTCGAGGCGGCACGATAGAAGCCCGGCAGTGCAAGGCCGTAGCGCGACGCGATCGGCAGCATCACCTCCCAATTGGCGAAATGGCCGGAGACGAACAGCAAAGGTGGGGTCACGCGCGCGAGATGCTCCTCGCCGACGAGTTCCCATCCAGGCCCGTGGGCGGTGCGACGCAGGCCGCCCAAATGCGGCAGCTCGGCCACCGTGCGGCCGAGATTGTCCCAGACCGCGCGGATGATCCGGCGACGCGCCATTGCGTCGAGTGCGGGCAAGGCGGCGCGCAGATTGCTATCGCCCACCCGCGAGACCGGCAGCCGCGGGCCCAGCGCGCGCGCAATCCGACCGCCGAGATCCGATGCGCGCACCGGCCCGAGGCCGCGCAGGCCGGCGAACGCTGCCTCGAGTGCGGCAGCCTGCAGGCCCTGCGAGAGCCGGCGTGGGAACGAAGTCACGGTCATCGGCGCGTTATGCAGCCGCATACGCGCCGCATCCAGATGCTATTGCCCTGTGCGGCGGCAAGCGCGGCAAGACATGTTAGGGAATCACCATGATGCACCTGATCATGCAGCCGGAAATGTTCTACCGCTATCCGCTCTGGCAGGTCGGGCTGCTGTCCGGCGGTGCCGCGGTGCTGATCACGGTCTGCCTCGAATGTCTGGTCCGACGCTTCCTGCCGGCCACCACCCGTCAGGGCAACAACGACGCCTCGGCGGCGATCTTCTCCGTCGTCGGCGTGACCTTCGCCGTCCTGCTCGCTTTCGTCGCGAACGTCGCATGGGAAGGATACAACAAGGCGAAGGCCGCGGCCGCGACCGAGGCGGCGATGGCACTCGACGTCAACGCTGCCCTGGCCGGGGCAGCACTTCCCGCGCGTGACGCGCTACGCACGACACTTGTGGAGTATCTGCGTACGGTGATTGACGTCGAGTGGCCGGCCCAGGCGCAGGGACACGCGGTGGACCGTGCCTGGGTCAGCCTCGCGGCGCTCAACCGCGAGACCCTGGCCCTGCCGGTGTCCAGCCCGAACGCGATCTCCGTGCAATCGGCGCTGATGCAGGCGGTGACCCAGCTGTCCGACGCACGCCAGCAAAGGATCCTGGCCGCCGAGGTCACCGTGCCTGGAATTGTCTGGGCGGTGACGATCATCGGCGGGGCGCTGACCGTGGCGTTCAGTTCGTTCCTTGGTGTGCAACGGCTGGAGATGCACCTGGCGATGTCATGCACGCTGACGATCTCTGGTGTGCTGGTGCTGGTCATGATCCTGGCCTTGAGCAAGCCGTTCCGAGGCGACTACCGCGTCTCCACCGAACCGTTCCAGCAGGCGCTCGGCCATGTCACGTCGTCACCGGCGGTGCCAAACGTGGCGGCGCGTGCTATGCAGCCGGCGCCATAACATTTAGTGAGCCGAATGACCCGGATGAGCCCTCTCCACCTGACACGCAAGCAGCGGCTTGCCGGGCTCCTGGGTATGTTTCTGGTCACGAGCGCGCTGGCGCCGGTGATCCCGGCAACGCACAGCTTGGCCGGGGTGACGATGCCCGACACCATCCGCGTGGACGGTGCGACGCTGCGGCTGAATGGCATGGGCGTACGCAGCTTCACCTTCCTGCAGATACACGGCTACGTCGCCGGGCTCTACGTGCCGGCGCCGGCGCATGACGAAGCGACGCTGCTTGCCACCAAGGGTCCGAAGCTGCTGCAAATCTCGTATGTGCGTTCGGCTGGTCTCGGCCGGGTCCGGGGGGAGATGCGGGCGGCGCACCTGCGCACCTGCGCGTCCGGCTGCTCGCCCCGGGAAGACGGGGAATACCAGCAGTTGCTCGCCACCGCGCGCCCCGTCCATGCGGGTGATGTCAGCAGCTACGTATTTCAGGCCAATGGCGACGTGCAGGTGCTATTGGACGACCAGCGGCTGGCCACGATCCACGGGCCGGACCTCGCGCGCGCCATGCTGGACGGGATGATCGGGCGGAACGCGCCAACCCGCGCGCTACGCACCGGTCTGCTCGGGGGCTGAGGACAAGATCCCTCAGGCAGCCGACAGGCTCTCCCGGTCATCCTGGAAGTAGCGGCGGCTCAGATAGGTCACCAGGTCGGAGACGCTGCGAAAGCGGCTGTTCGCCTCTGGCGGGAACTCGGTCTTGAACGTCTCTTCAAGCGACATGGTCAGCTCGACGATGTCGAGGCTGTCGAGCGACAGGTCCTCGGCAAAGCGGGTTTCGAGACCGATCGGGCTGTCGGGCAGGAACAGGGTGCGACGGATGGCGCTGATCACGGCGGTGATGATGGTTTGATTGAGAGCTTCGGTCATCGAAATCGCTCCAAATCCGCGCGGGAAGACTGCTCACGGCCCCCGGCTCACGGCATCGTGATTACACCATATCACGAGTTCGTGTGCAAGCGAGATGAAACGAGTTTTTGACGATATTTACTGCACCGGTATGAGGACGTTCATACCGCCTGCCGGCGTCTCGCGGTTGTTACGAGCGTTCTCCAGGCTGGAGCCGGGCTCGTAACCATCCCCCGCGAAGTGGTTGCGCGGATTGAACAAATAGGGCTCGACGGTCGGGCTGCTCTCCTCGGCGAGCCGATCAGCGCCGGCCTGTGGGGCATCGATGTCCGGATCCGGAACCGGTGCCGGACGCATGGCCTGGGCATGCGCCGCCTGGACGATCGTCATGCCGCCGCCGGCACCTGGTGTCAGCGACATCTTGCCTGGCGACGACGTCGGGTCGCCAGCCAAGGCGGCCACCGGCAGCGCCATGGCGGACAGCGCGATCGCCGCCGCCAGACGAATCGCTGGTCGCATCATCGCGCTGCCGCTCCGACCGTCATGCCACGGCATCCTGCAGCGCGCCTCGGCCAGGCAGCGCGCCCTCGCCGCGCGGGTCCTGCGGCGGATTGCCCGCGGGTGCCGCGAGCGGTGCGTCGCCGATGCGCCGGTAGGCCTCGATGGCCCAGTGCACCGTCGGAAAGGCGATGTCCTCGACCGGCAGATCGTCGAAAGCAAACAGGCCGACTTCAAGGCTCTCCTCGCCCGCCTCGATAGACGGTTCGCCGGATCCCGCGAAACGCGCCCGATGAATGATCTGAACCTGGGCAATCCGGCTGATGCTGTAGATGGCGAGGATGCCGTCGATGACGATGCGCGCACCGGCCTCCTCGAGCGCTTCGCGGGCGGCGCCCTCGGCTGGGGTTTCGTGCAGTTCGAGATAGCCCGCGGGCAGTGTCCAGAAGCCCCGCCGTGGCTCGATGGCCCGGCGGCAGAGCAGGATGCGCCCGGCATGCGCCACCACCGCGCCCACGACGATCTTGGGATTTTCGTAAAACACGTGGCCGCAATCGAGGCAGGAAACCCGCTCTCGGTTTTCACCATCCGGCACGGCGCGTGCAAAGCGTGGCATCGCCCACGACGGTGGACGCGCGGCGATGAAATATCAAACGATTTCGCAAGCCCCCGGCTCTGGTTCAGGCCGAGATATCGAGCAAGGCGCCACGTCGGGTCGCGGGCCCGGGCGGCGTCTGCGCCTGCGGGCCGCCGACGGCCGCGGTCGGCGCCGTCACTGGCTTGACTTGACCGAGTCCGAGACCCGCACCAGGGCTGGGACCGGTTGTTGGACGGGGCTGCACCGAGAAGGCCGGCAGGGACGTGCTCGAGATCATGCCCAAGCCTGCCGCGCGGGCATGAACATCGGGTTAACGCAGGCTTGCGAGAAAATCGTCGAAGGCCGCCAGCACCGCCGCCGTATCGGCGTTGAAGCACTCGCGGTTGCCCTGGATGTGCCCGCTGGCAAGCCGGCCCTGGGCACCCGCGTCCGTGACCCAGGCGGCATCCGCGAACCGGTGCGGCGCCGGCGCCTCGGTGAACCGCGGATCCTGATAGATCGCGAGATCCGGCCGCCCGAGCAGGTTGGCGCGGGTGCTGATCATCATCGTCGGCAGATTGGCGAGCCAGCGATATTTCGCGAGCCCAGCACCCCAGATCGCGAACGCCGCATCGGCCTGGCGGCACCAGGCCAGGCTGGTGGCGATGCTCTCCCCGGTGGTGCCGATGATGGTCACGGGTGCTTGCGCAAATTTCGCCGCGATCCCCGCCACGATCTCCCGCTCGACGTCCTCGGGCGGGCGGCGCGCCAGACCGTAGGCCATGCCGCGGATCACGCCGGCCTCGCCTGCGGCCGGACCACGATTATAGCCGTCAAACACGATGACCGCGCCCGGGTGGCGCTCGGCCATGAACGTCGTGAACGCGTCGCAGAAGCCCGGCAGGTCGACGAAGGTGCGGTCCTCCACGCGCAGGCCGAAAATCACCACGGGCGGTCGCATTACCGCGCGCGGCCGCTCGGCGAAAAAGTCGTCAACGGCGCGCGCCTCCTCACTGCCGCCCAGATGCGCGGTGACGCGCGCGCGCAAGTCCGCCGAGACATGGTCGCGGGTGATCCGGCAGGGCCAGACATCCTCGCCGTAGGTCCGGTAGATGAAGGCATCCACACTAGCGAGCGTGCGGTCGACACGGCCCGCGAGCGGCGGGAACAACGCCTCCAGCGGGCCGAACAGCTCCGCATGCCCGTCATCGGCGTCCCGGTTCTGCGAACCCAGGATCAGCGTGGTCGGCAGGCGCTCCTCCGGCACCGCGCGGCAGAGTGCTTCCAGCCCGGTGAGGTCGTTCCAGAGATGATGGCCGATATGGATGACGCTCAGCAGCACATTGATGCCGCGCGCCTCGCCGCTGCGCCGTCGTTGTCCCATCAGCTCGGAATACTGGTTGATATGACGCACCAGCAATGGCCAGAACGCGAGGCCACGTTCGTTGCGCAGCCAGGTGTCGCCCATCCAGAGCCCGGTACGATCGTCAAACAGGAACAGGTTGGCGGCGGGGATCACCAGGCCGATCAGCCGCGCGGACCGGTCTCCGGCGACTGCCAGAAAATCGATCCCGTTGCGATCGGTGAATTGATAGATGAACACGTAGTCGTCCAGGATGAAGATGCCGCGCAGCCGCGTCTCGCTGCCGTCGATCGGGCTGGGCCAGTCCAGGCCGCCATCGCGGATCGCAGCCAGGGTGCGCTGGTGCAGGTCCACGCTGACCGCGCGCTCCACCGTCTCACGATCGAGTATGATGTCGCCCGGGACCGCCATCGACGCAGCCATCGTCGACGCGCCGAGGGGGGTCAAGGCTGGGCGTATGTCGCAATTGCAATGGCCGAGCAGGGCGGAGCGCGCGCTCGGGACGAGATCCAGGTAGCGTGTCACCAGCGCGTCCTCGGTGGCCTTGAACGCCAGCACGGTGTCGAGATGGCGGTTCATCACCGGCAGTGCATAGGGCATCACCATATCCCGGATGGCGCCAGGGCCGTGGGTGAGGTCGTCGATCAGGCGCAGCTCGGCGTCGAGCAGCCAGGTGGCGCGCGCGCCGTCCGCATGGCGGAGTTCGAGCAGATAAAATGGGTCGAAGTCGCGATACAGGCTTTGCGCGGTCCAGCCGGCTTGCAGGTCCGCGGGACGCATCGCCTTTGCGCCGATCAGGATCGGCAGCTCCGAGCCGTCCGCAAGCTCGACCGCAACGACATTGTCCGCCGTCTGCACGGCCAGCCGTTCGCCGGCTCCAAGCCCCGCCTTGCGTGGCTGCGCCGCCAGCAGTTCCAGCCGCAAGGTGCGCGGCAGGCCACCCCAGACCGCCCGCTCTAGCCCGTGTGCGCCGCTCAGCAGGGTGTCTCGGATGGGCGTCGGCAGGTGCACGACCTGCTCGAAATACGCCTCGTCCGCCGCATCCACGATCCAGTGCGCGGTGTCGCCGCCTTGGTGGCGCAAGGCGATGACCACCAGCGGCGGCAAGGCCAGATGAAAGCCAGTTGCCGTCCAGCCCTCCCGCAGGGCCGGGAAATCGCCTCCCTGTCGTCGCAGGCGGCGGTGCCGGCCGCTGGGATCGACCAGCACCGCAACACCGGCCTCGTCCAGCAGTGAGAACGTGGCGGCGGACGCCTGCCAAAAGCGGCGTCTGATCAGCGGCCACATGCGCGCGCCCACCGGCCCTACCCGGTTGGCCGTAACAATCGGCGCAGCCAGCCGTTCCTGGACGCGTGGTCTGCATCATCCAGGACGGTGGCATGGTCGATCGTCTCGGCGGCCGCCGCACGCGCGAGCCACGAATCGTCCCCCGCCTCCGCCGCTTCCGCGTCCGAACTCTCGGTCTCGTCGAGGCGGGTCGGGCGCACCAGGATCCCATCTGCAAGCGCATAGTGGCACAGCAGACCTTCCAGGACCCGTGCTCCGGAGAGGCCGTGCTGATGGGTGAAGACCGCATCCATCGCCGGGACGTAGAGGGCGGGCGCACCGTCGGCGCTGGCCAGAAGATAAAGGGTCACATCGTGCACCGGATCGTGGCAGCGCCAGGCGCGTGTGCGATCCTCGGCAAAGGCAAAGGCCTCCTGCACCGGCAGCTTCGTGCCGGTGAAGGGGGAGACCACGCGCACGTCCACGCGGCCCGGCGCCAGACTCTGCTCGAGCATCTGCGGCGAGAGCCGCAAGGCGGCTTTTGCCATCGCCGGGACGACCTGATCGAAGCGTGCCGCGCGCACGATCTGCGGCGGCGCGAGTGCGACAATGAGCCGCACCAGATCGGCAACAAATCGGGGATTGATGCCGCTGAATCTCTGGGCGGCGTCGGCAATCGCCGGGGTCGACGCGAGCAGGCTGGTCTGCCGGATTTCGGCAAGCAGCGGGATGAGTGCCTCGTGCAGGCGTGCCACTTGCCACGGCTGCATGCGGTCGAGTGCGTTGCCGGCGAAACCGAAATCCTGATCGAGATACCAGACCGCATCGCGCATCGGACCATCGTCGCGACGCAGCTCAAGCAGATGAAAGGGCGGCAATCCGGTCTGCAGTCCGACCGGCACCCAGCCCGGCTGGAACGCCGTCAGCGGCTGCCCGCCGAAGGTGATCGGATGCCTCCGTCCGTCCGGGTCAGTGGCTTGATATGTGCCGTCGTGCAACGAAACCGGCCAGCAGGGCAAACCGAACTCTCCTCATCGGATGCCGCTGACGATATAATAACGATCTCCATTCGTCACGCATTAGCGTGGCAGGATGATCCCGCCGAGCGCGGTCAGCGCCTGGATGCCGGGCAGCGTCCTGCCTTCCAGCCATTCCAGAAAGGCGCCGCCGGCGGTCGAGACATAGGAGAACTCGTCGAGCACGCCAGCATGACGCAGCGCCGAGACGGTATCGCCGCCGCCGGCCACCGAACGCAGGCGGCCCTCCCGGGTCAGCTCAGCCACCAGTCGGGCGAGGGCGGTGGTGCCCGCGTCGAACGGTTCGGTCTCGAAGGCGCCCATCGGCCCGTTCCAGACCAGCGTCTTCAAGGTGGCAATCCGCTCGCCCAGCAGGTCGACCGTGGCCGGCCCGCAATCCAGGATCAGCTCGTCGTCGGCGACCTGTTCGACCGGAACCACGCGGCTGGCTGCGCGCGCCTTGAATTCGCGCGCGACGACCGCGTCGACCGGCAGCAGCAACGCGCAGCCGCGCGCCTCCGCCTGAGCCATGATCGCCCGCGCCGTGTCGTGCATCTGCGGCTCCTGCAACGACCGGCCGACCCTGACGCCGCGTGCGGCGAGGAAGGTGTTGGCCATCGCTCCACCGATGATCAGCATGTCGACGCGGCCGATGATGTTGCCGATCAGATCGAGCTTGGTGGAGATCTTGGCACCGCCGACGATGGCGCCGACCGGACGTTCCGGATGCTCCAGGGCCAAAGTGAGGGCGTCGAGTTCCGCCTGCATCAGCCGTCCGGCATGCGCGGGCAAATGGCGCGCGACGCCTTCGGTGCTGGCATGCGCGCGGTGGGCGGCGGAGAACGCGTCATTGACGTAGATATCGGCGAGTGCTGCGAGCCCGCGCGCCATCTCCGGGTCATTGGCCTCCTCGCCGGGATAGAAGCGGGTGTTCTCCAGCACCAGCACGTCGCCGTCGCGCAAGGCCGCAACCGCCGCCTCCGCCTGTGGACCCAGGCAGTCCTCGGCGAAGTGCACGGTATGGCCGAGAACTTTTGCCAGCGCGCTGCCGATCGGCGCCAGCGACATGGTCGCGACCCGCTGGCCGAGCGGCCGGTCGAAATGGCTGACCACGATCACCCGCGCCCCCTTGTCGGCCAGCTCGCGTATGGTCGGCGCGAGCCGCTCCAGCCGGGTGAGGTCGGTGACCTGGCCTTCGCGCACCGGCACGTTGAGATCGGCGCGCAGCAGCACCCGCTTGCCCGCGCAGTCCAGCGCATCGATGGTGCGAAACGACGCGGCTTTCGCGGATGGGTCCGACATCAGAGCGCTCCGAATACCGCTGCCGTATCAGCCATACGATTGGAGAAGCCCCACTCGTTGTCGTACCAGCCGCAGACCCGCACCAGCTTGCCGCCGTCGATCAGCGCGGTCTGCGTGGCATCGAACGAGCAGGACGCGATCACGTGGTTGAAGTCGCTGCTGACCAGCGGGTCGGTGCTGTAGACGACGATGCCCTTGAGCGCGCCGGCAGCCGCCTGCTTGAACAGGTCGTTCACCGCCGCCACCGACCCGGGCACGGTGCGCGGCACGAAATCGAGCGAAACCAGCGAAACGTTCGCGGTCGGCACCCGGATCGCGGTGCCGTCCAGCTTGCCCTTGAGCTGCGGCAGCACCAAGCCCACCGCGCGCGCCGCCCCGGTGCTGGTCGGGATTATGTTCAGGGCCGCCGCCCGGGCGCGGTGCAGGTCCTTGTGCAAAGTGTCGACGGTGCGCTGATCGCCGGTATAGCTGTGGATTGTGACCATGTAGCCGCGCTCGATGCCGAACGCGTCGTCGAGCACCTTGGCCATGGGCGCGAGGCAGTTGGTGGTGCAGGAGGCGTTCGAGATCACCGTCATGTCGGCGGTCATGGTGTGGTGGTTGACGCCGTAGACGATGGTCGCGTCCACCCCCTCCGCCGGCGCCGAGACCAGCACCTTGCGCGCCCCCGCGGTGATCAGCTGTGACGCGGCCTCCTTTTTGGTGAACAGGCCGGTGCATTCCATCGCCACGTCGACCCCCTGGTAGGGCACGCGCGACGGGTCACGCTCGGCCGACACCTTGATCGGGCCATAGCTGCGTCCATTCGCGTGGATGGTGATGCTGTCGCCCTCGACCTTCACCTCACCGGGAAAGCGGCCATGCACGCTGTCATAGCGAAGCAGGTGGGCGTTGTCCGAGACCGAGCCGAGATCGTTGATCGCGACCGCCTCGATGTCGGTGCGGCCGCTCTCGATGATGCCGCGTAGAACGAGACGTCCGATCCGCCCGAAGCCGTTGATCGCGACCTTGACGGGACGATGGTCTGACATTGCGTTGATCCTTGGGGGAGATGGAGGGAACTGGGTTGCACGAGATTATTGCGCGACTGGGTCCTGGGGCCAGAGCCGTATGCCGAGCCGGCGGCGCACGCGCTCGCAGACCGCCTCGGGTGTGATGCCGAAACGGCGATACAAGGCATCGGCCGACGCGCAAACGCCGAAATCGTCAATCCCGATGAACACCCCGCCGGCGCCGAGCCAGCGCTCCCAACCGAAGCCGGACGCCGCCTCGATGCCGACCCGGAGCGCCTGACCCAGCACCGAGTCGCGGTAGCTCGCGGTCTGCAACGCGAATAATTCCCAGCACGGCAGCGACACCACGGCAGCGGCAATGCCGCGCTCATGCAGCAGCAGCCTGGCCTCCAGGGCAATGGCGATTTCCGCACCCGTCGCGATCAGGGTCACGTCGCGCGCCGGCGCCGCGTCGGCCAGCACGTAGCCGCCGCGGGCACAGGCGTTGGCGAGCAGTGCGGCACTCGGCCGCGTGACTACATCTTTGCGCAGATCGGGTTCACGCAAATTCGGCGGCAGGCTGGAGGCGAAGGCGATCAGGCTGGGACCCTCGGTGCGCTGCAAAGCGAGCTGGAAGCACTCCATCATTTCGGTGCCGTCGGCGGGGCGGAACACCGCAAGATTGGGCATCGCGCGCAGGCTGGCGAGCTGCTCCACCGGCTGCCAGGCGGCGCCGTCCTCGCCGAGTGCGAGGCCGTCATGGGTGAGCAGATGGACAACCTGGCGTCCCATCAATGCACTGAGCCGCAAGGCCGGACGCATGCGGTCGATGGCGATGAACGACGCCGACCCGCAGGCGAGCAGCCCGCCATGCAGCGCCACGCCGTTCAGCAGCGACGCCATGCCGTGTTCCTGGGTGCCAAGATAGAGCGCACGCTCCACCCGGCCGAGCTGCGGCATGCTGGGCAGCCCCGCCTCGCAGGAGAGGCTGACGAACTCGGGCAGCAACGCCAGCAGCGCATCCAGCGCGTGCCGCGCGTCACCCGCCCCGTGCTTGGGCGCCGGTTGCTTGGGCGCCGGTTGCTCGGGCGCATTGCCGCTCCAGGCTTCCCGCCACCCACGTCGCCATCCCGCCGGCAGCCGTCCGGCGGTGACCCGCTCGAACTCGCCACTATCACGATGTCGCGCCAGCCGCCTGAGCCAGGCGCGTCGCGCCGCCTGGCCGCGCCGTCCACACTGGCGCCAGGCGTCCCGCCCGAGCTGGGCGGATGCAGGCGAGGGCAGCGATGCCTCTGATGGCTCGCGCCCGACAATGCAGGCGATCAGACTGGGTTTGCGGCCGCGCAGGCTGCCTGCGATCGCCAGCGCCAGCGCCTCGCGGTCGGACGCATCGACGCGGCGCACCGACCAGCCGCAGGCGGCAAACCGCGCCAGCGGCCCGAACGGGGCTTCCCCAGGAACCTGGCTCTCGTCGCGCGCCGCCGCCCGCGCGTCGAGTTCGAACAGCACCGTCAGCCGGTCCAGACGCATCTGCCCGGCCAGTGCGGCGGCTTCGAGGGCCACGCCGGCGGAGAGATCGGTCTCGCAGGCCAGCACCCAGGTGCGATGATCAACCAGCGAGTGGCCAAAGCGCGCCGCCAGCAGACGCTCGGCCAGCGCCATGCCGGTGCCGGTGGCGATCCCCTGTCCGGCCGGCCCGGTCGCCATCTCGACACCGGGATGCTGCCCGAAACCGAGCATCCGGCTGCTGTCTTCGTCCTCGTCACCGCACAACGACAGCAGCGCGCGCAGCAGCGGGGCGAAGCGCGCGGCGCCCACCACGAAGCGATCCCGGTCGGGCCATCGCGGATCGGCGGTATCGAAGCGCAGGAAGCGGCTCCACAGCACACTGGCCGCCTCGACCATGCCCAAAGCCGCGGCCATGCGGGACGGCTGACGCAGCACGGCCTGGCCGAGTGCGCCTGCGAGAATGCCCGCGTTCGCGCCGACCGGTATATCCATGCGCGCGAGCGGGTCCGGAGCGATCTCCACATCCATGCTGCGTCCTATAGGAGGCACCGCGCATGACCCGCAAGCGGGCCTGGCTTGCCGTATCCCGTGTTCCCTGCGAGCGTGCCGCGCCATGTCCGCGCCGCCGCGTTTTGTTCTGCTGAGCCTTCTGCCCTGCGTGCTGCTCGCTGGCTGCAAGCTGGTCGACCAGCGCACCTTCGATCATGACGCCGGCCGCAAACCAGTGCCGCACGCGCCGGCTGCCGTTGCCTCCGGGCCGCCGCCGGTGCCGCCGCTGTTCGTAGTGCGGCCGGCCGCCGATTGGCGTGGCCCCTTGCGCGAAGCGGTGCGCGAGGCGCTCGCCCGCAAGCCGAACGTCCTGTTCACCGTCGACAGCGTGGTGCCAACCGACGTCTCCCCCGCCAGGCAGACGGCGGCGATGCAGACCACGGTGATGCAACTCGGCCGGCCGGTCGCCGATGCGATCGCAGCCGACGGCGCCCGCCCCGACCAGATCGAACTCGCGGCCTCCTCGGATCGCACGGTCCACCAGCCGCAAGTCAGGATCGACGTGCGCTGAGCGGGGTGCCGCGCAACCAGGCCCTGCTCGCCGGCCTCGACCTGCCGCGTCTGCTGGGCTGCGAGATCGGCCCGCTCGATCGCCCGATCGTCACCCCCGCGATGGGCCGCGTGCTCTATGTCGACCATGCCGACACCGACAGCCTGCGGGCGAAATACGCAACCGACCCCGGTGTGCGAACCGCGGCGATCCCGACGGTCGACCATGTCTGGGACGCCTTCGGCCTCGACGGCCTGGTGGCCGCGCACGGGCCGCTCGACTACGTCATCGCCAGCCATGTCATCGAGCATGTGCCCGACATGATCGGCTGGCTGCGCGCGCTCGGCCGGGCCCTCGCACCGGGCGGCGAGATCAGGCTGGTGGTGCCGGACAGGCGCTTCTGCTTCGACCATCACCGCGCCGAGACCACGCTCGCCGACCTGCTGGCAGCCGAGGTGGCCGCTGCCACGCGCCCGTCGCTGGCGCAGATCGCCGATTATTTTCTGCACGTGGTCGAGGCCGACGCGGCTGCCATCTGGGCCGGGCAGCCACCGCCGCCGCCGCTGGTGGACGCACAGCGCTACGCCTGGGCGGCGTCGGTCTGCCGCGAGGTGCAGGCGAGCGGCCGCTATCAGGACGTGCATTGCTGGGTGTTCACCCCGGCACTGTGCTGCCGGTTGCTCGCCGACCTGGTCGGCTTCGGCGCGCTCGCCTTCGAATGCACGCTGTTTCGCGACACCGAGCCGGACGGGCTGGAGTTCCTGCTCGGGCTGCGGCCGAGTGCTGATGCCACGGCGGCGGCGGCGAGCTGGCGCGCGGCGGCCGCGCGCGCGACGGCAGTACCGTACCGCAGCCGGTTCGGGCTTCTCCGACGCTGAGGCTGCAACCAAAGCTCTCCTCCGGGCGATGCAGCCGCGTAAGCCTGGAGCCGCCCGGATGTTTACGATCGTGTTTGGCAGCGGACCGCATTTGACCTGGGCGCAGGAATGCGCGCGCGGCGCGTTGGTCTTCTTCTTCTGCCTGCTGCTGGTACGGCTCTCCGGTCGGCGCAGTTTCAGCCGCTGGTCGCCGCTCGATACCGTGGTCTCGATCATCGTCGGCTCGACCCTGAGCCGGACACTGACCGGCAATGCCGAGCTGATCGGCACCCTGGCCGCGACCACGCTGATCGTGCTTCTGCATGGTGCGCTGGCCAAGGGCGCCGCCTATGTCCCGTTCATCTCCGCACTGGTGGAGGGCCAGCCGGTGACCCTCGGCACGGTCGGGCAACACGACCCGCGCAAGCTGAAGCGCCATTCGGTCAGCCCCACCGATCTCGAAGAAGCCATGCGCGCGGCAGGCATCGGTAATGTTGCGGACACCTCGCGCATCACTCTCGAGCCGAGCGGCAAGATCACCTTTCTCAAGTCCTGAATCGGGATTTTAGGTCAGGGGCTCTGCCCCTGGACCCCGCTGGGGCCTGAGGCCCCAGACCCCCATTAACAAAAGTAAAGGATTCCAAAGGCTAGCCTTTGGCGGGGTCCAGGGGCAGAGCCCCTGGCCTTCCTCAAGCCACCCACAAAACATCAGCGTCGACCGCGCCAATGCCGTCGAGACCCAGCAACGCCAGATCGATATCGATCTCCTTGGCGAGCAGGGAGATCGCGTGCCGCACGCCGCGGGTGCCGGCGAGTGTTGCCGCGAACAGGAATGGGCGGCCGATCAGCACGAAGTCCGCGCCAAGGGCCACCGCCTTGAGCACGTCGTTGCCGCGTCTGAAGCCGCTATCGACGATGACCGTCATCGCGCCGCTGGCGGCCTTGATCTCACGCAATACCTGCATCGGTGAGACCGCTGCGTCGAGCTGGCGGCCGCCATGGTTGGAGACGACGATGCCGTCGGCTCCCAGGTCACGGGCGATCGCGGCGTCAGCGGCCGAAAGCAGGCCCTTGATGACGAATGTGCCCTTCCACAGCCCGCGGATCAGCTCCGCCTGCTTCCAGGTGAAGTTGTCATGGCCGGCAATCACCGCCACCTTGCGCGAGAACAGGTTGATCGGGTTGTCGGCCTCGACATTGCTGATATGTGGAATGCCGCGCGTGAGCAGGGTGCGCGCGGCGGTGCCGCCGAGCCAGCGCGGGTGGCTCACGCCGTCCCAGCTCAGGCGCGGGGTCGGCCGCAGCGGCATGCTGTAGCCGGCGCGCCTGTCGTCCTCGCGGTTCGAGGGCACCGGCACGTCGACGGTCAGCACGAACACCTTGATCCCGGTCGCGGCCACGCGCGCGACCATCCGCTCGATGTTGCGCGCATCGGGTGACTGGTAGGCGGCAAACCAGGCGTTGGGATTGCTGCGCACCAGCTCCTCGATCGGCGTAATCGAATTGGCGCTGAGCACGAAGGGGATGTTTGCCGCACGGGCGGCGCGTGCCATGCGGTTATCGGCGTCGAACGCAACCACGGCCGAAGCCCCCATCGGTGCGATGCCGAACGGGGACGCGTAGGTCGCGCCGAACAGGCTCGTCTTCTGCGAGCGCGCCGAGACGTCGCGCAGCACCCGCGTCACCATGCGCCACTGTGCAAACGCCGCGCGGTTATGGTCGCGCGCATCACCGGCTTCGCAGCCGTTGGCGACGTAGCCATACACCGCGCGCGGCAGGCGCGGCCGTGCAAGGCGCTGGAAGTCATTCAGGCTGAGGGCTTGGCGCAGCCGGTCGGCACCTGTGGCCATGATGTGTCTCCCTGCTGGTGTCGCCGTGCTTGCGTCAACGCACCGGGATCGGCACATGGTTCACCGCGAGCACGCCGTCATGGTAGGTCACCTGCCATTGCAGCCCGTCCGCGTCGCGCTTGGCCACCAGGCTGGACAGGAACAAAGCGGTGTGCAGCCGGACCATGTCAGCACTCGCCGCCTTTTCGACCAGATCGTCGTAGTCCCGTGCCGTTACGTGCAGATCGGCGCTGCTGGCCAGCGGGGTCGGTGCGGCGATCGCCGACCCCTTGGCGTCGATGATGCTTTTGCCCTGCGTCAGGCGCAGATCGTCGACGGTGACCGGGATCTGCGCGCTGGGCGTGCTGCCGCCGGTCGCCGCCAGCAGCGTGGGTAGGCTTGAGGGCGGCAGGCTGATCCGCCACGCCAGCGTATCCGGCAGCAGGGTCGGCGGCTTCAGGCGACCGGCGACGCCCTCGAGGCTGAAGGCGACCTGAACCGGCGCGGCGGCATCGGCGCCCGGAGCGTGCAGGCCTTCCTGCATCCTGTGCGCCTCCAGGCGCAACTGCATCCGGTGCGCTGTTACCACGCCGGACGCACCGCGCAGTGTCACATTCAGCCAGGTCGCGACGTAGCCGCCGCCATGCGCCAGGCCGTGCACGATCGGTGCTGCCGCGTCGTGCAATAGCGCTGTATCGCAGCCGCCATGATGATCGCCGCTCAGGGCCACCAGCAGCGCCGCGGCGGCGGCACTGCTGGCACGTTCGAGATCGGCATCGGAGGTGTCGGCGGTCCCGCTTTCCACGCGAAGCGACGAAGCCGACATCGAGACGGCGTGCCGGCTTGCGGCAGCCGGCAGGTGCACCCGGTACGCCTCGGCGGTCACACCGTGCGCCGGCGGGGCCAGGCTTTGCAGCCCAGAGGCGTGCACGCTGGCGCAGGGCAGCGGCAGCTGCAGCCCGCTCGTTGTCGCATCGGCCCCGCCTTCCGCTGCCTTGGCCGGTCCCCAGGACAGCAGCAGGAGCAGCAGGGCGATCGTCGCGCGTATGGTCAGGCTCGTCATGCGCAAGCTAGGGTGGCCCAGCCCGGCCAACGTGGCAATCCACGTGGCAGCCCGGCCAAACCTGCAATCGGAACGACTGTGCATGCCCAGACCAGACCCGTTCCTGCTGGCCCTGATCGCAACCCTGATCGTGGCGACCCTGCTGCCCTGCCGTGGCGTGGGTGTCGCGATCTTCCATGTCCTGACCATCGTCGTCATCGCCATCATGTTCTTCCTGCAAGGGGCGAGGCTGTCGCGCCGCGCGATGCTGTCCGGTCTGGGCGCATGGCGGCTGCATCTTGCGATCTTCGTCTGCACCTTCGTGCTGTTTCCGCTGCTTGGACTGGGGCTGCATGCGGCACTCCCGCGCACCCTGACGCCGACACTCTGGCTGGGCATCCTGTTCGTCTGCGCGCTGCCGTCGACCGTGCAGTCCTCGATTGCGTTCACCTCGATCGGCCATGGCAACGTGCCGGCGGCGGTGTGTTCGGCCACCGCCTCCAATCTGTTCGGCATGGCGGTGACGCCGCTGCTGGTCGGCGTGCTGCTCAGCCGCGCCGGGCACGGCGTCTCCTTCAAGGCAGTGCTCGATATCGTGCTGCAACTCCTGCTGCCGTTCCTGCTCGGGCAGGTCATGCAGCGCTGGATCGGCGACTGGGCCAGGCGGAACCGGACCTTGCTCGGCTTCACCGACCGCGGCTCGATCCTGATCGTGGTCTACACCGCCTTCAGCGAGGCGGTGGTGCAGGGCATCTGGCATAAGGTGCCGCCGGCGATGTTAGGGGTGGTGCTGCTGATCGATGCCGGGCTGCTGGTTGCGGTGTTGCTGGTCACCCGCTACGGCGCGCGCCTACTCGGCTTTGGCCGCGAGGACGAGATCGCGATGGTGTTCTGCGGCTCCAAGAAGACGCTGGCGTCGGGGGTGCCGATGGCGGGTGTCTTGTTCCCCCCGGCCACTGTGGGCATGGTGGTGCTGCCGCTGATCGTGTTCCACCAGCTTCAGTTGTTCGCCTGCGCGGTGCTCGCGCGCCGCTATGCCGCGGGTGCCGCGGCGGCCGAGTCCAACACCGTTCAGGCGGGCAGGTAATCCGGCACGTCCACGGTGGCGATGTCGAGCAGGCGGTGAAACACCTCTGGCTCCTGGGCGCCGGAGACCGCCATCTGATCGCCGATGACGAAGCACGGCACGCCGCTGATGCCCAGGCGATGGGCCCGCAGGTTCTCGCCATGGACGATGTCGGCACCGTCGCGCGAGCGCAGGTGCGCCGCCGCCTGCGCGCCGTCGAGCCCGGCGCTCGCCGCAATCGCGATCAGGGTGGCCGGGTCGCCGATATCGCGGCCGTCGGTGAAGTGCGCCGCGAACAGGGCCTCGACGATCTCGGTGCCGCGGCCGAACCGGTTGGCCCAGCCGACCAGACGATGCGCATCGACGCTCGACGGGATATGGACGACGCGCTCGAAATGGAAATCCATTCCCTCGCTGCGGCCGAGCTGGGTGACCGCGGCATAGAGCCGGCGGGCACGGTCCTCGCCACCGAACTTGCGCACGACGTAGTCGTAGCGCGACATGCCCAGCTTGGGCATGTCAGGATTGAGCAGGAATGGGCGCCAGGCGATCTCGAAGCTTCGATCCGCACCGAGGCCGCGAGGTGCCCGTTCGCCAAGCGAGCGCAGCAGGCGTCGCACGCCAAGATAGCACCAGGGGCAGACGAAATCGTAGACGATCTCGACCGGAAGGCGGCTCGGCTGGGGTGTCAGGGCGTTCACGGCCGTCACTTTATTCCGGATTTTTTTAGATTCGACTAAAATCGCGCGCTCCCGAACAATACACGGAACGCGCGCAGGAACTACCCGTTCAGGTTGCATGAAAGGATCGACGGTGGATCAGACGGTGCTGCATGCTCAAGATGGGCATGACCAGAGCGGGCACGCTCGCTTTGCCGTCCATGTCGCGACCCTTGGCCGGGGTCCGGGGCGGGCGCGCGCGCTGACCCGCGAGGAGGCTCGCGAGGCCTTCGGGATGGTGCTGCGCGGCGAGGCCGATCCGGTGCAGGTCGGCGCCTTCCTGATGCTGCTGCGCTATCGCGGCGAGGACCCCGACGAGATCACCGGCCTCGTCGAGGCGGCACGCGAAGCCGCGTGGCTTGGCCGCGCGGTGCCAGGCGGCAGCCCTGGTGTGACCGCATCGTTCCCACCGGTCGATCTTGACTGGCCGAGCTACGGCGCCGGCCGGACCCGCGCAGCGCCGTGGTTCCTGCTATCGGCACTGGCTCTCGCGGACTCCGGCTGGCGCGTGCTGATGCACGGCAGCAACAGCTTCTCCGGCGGCATCGCCGTCGCCGATGCCCTGGCAGCGCTCGGACGCCCGGTGCAGACGGAGGCGCCAGCCGTGCATGCCGCGTTACGCGACGTCGGGTTCGCCTACTGGCCGGTCTCGGCGATGGCTCCGGCGGTGGACCGGCTGCTGGAGCTGCGCCGTCTGTTCGGCCTGCGCTCGCCGGTGAACACGGTGGCGCGGCTGCTCGACCCGGCCGACGCGCGCGCCTCCGTCGACGGGGTGTTCCATCCGCCCTACATCGCGCTGCATCTGGCGGTCGCCGAGCGGCTGCATCGGCCTGCGCTACTGGTGCTCAAGGGCGGCGGTGGCGAGGCCGAACGCGCACCGGGCAAGCCGGTCGCGGCACATCTGCGGCGCGCCGCTGGCGACATCCACCAGCTGCTGCTCCCCGCCCTCGGCCCCTTCGCGCGGCCAGGTGCGGCACCGGACACGCCGGCGCGGCTGGCCGCGATCTGGCGCGGCGAGGCGGAGGACGAGGTCGCGGTCCGCACCGTGACCGGCACCATCGCCATGGCCCTGCTGGCGATGCGGCAATGCGACACCCCGGCCGAGGCGGATCTCCGGGCGCCGCGGATCTGGGCGGCCCGATCCGGGAGGTAAGGTCAGGCCGTTGACCAAGGGAACAACTCTGCTTCTGACGCGTTCCGTCACCATCACGACAACCGGAGCCTGACATGACCAGAACGATTCTACACGCTGCCTTCGCCGCCGCCGTTCTGCTTGGCAGTGCCGCCGCGGGCGGTGCCGCCGATGCCAAGGGCTGCGTCAAGGGCGCCGTGGTGGGGGGCGCCGGCGGCCACATGGCCGGCCATCACGGCATGGCGGGGGCCGCCGCAGGCTGTGCCGTCGGCCACCACATGGCCCACAAGAAGGCCAAGGAAAAGACCAACCATCCGGGCTGATCGTCCCGGAACACGTCCTAATCGGTAGGGCTAGTTCAAGGTCTGGCTCATCCCTCCTAGGGTCTGGGTCATGCCTTGGCTGCCATTCTCCTGGACCATGATGCTGTCGCCGCCGTCGACGATCTGCGCTTGCGTCTGTGAGGGTGGTGGCCAAAAGGCGGCGCCGATACCCTCCTGGATCGCGCGCAACTCGATCTGCACCCAATCAAGGAATTCGTGCAGCCCGCGCACGATGATCTGCTCAATGGTCTGGTCGGCGAGGGCTGCGCGCAGCTCGTCGAGACGCTCCAGGATGGGGCCGCTGCTGCGCAGCCCGTAATCGGTGCGTAACTGCCCGAGCGACCAATAGACCTGGCGCAAAGTGAGCGAGAGCGAGCGTGGAAAGGCATCATTGAGCAGCAGAAAACCCGCGACCGAATGCGCCTGCAGGCGTCGTGGCATGTTGCGGCGGTAGGCATGGTAGGCGGCGGCCGCGCGCAACACGGCGCTCCACTGGCTGACATCCACTTCCGAGCCGATCCCGGCCGCCTCCGGCAGCAGCGTGTGATACTTGATGTCGACGAGCCGGGTGATCTGGTCGGCGCGCTCAAGATACTTGCCGATCCGGTAGAAGTACCACCCCTGGTCGCGATAGAAGGTGCCCTCGGTGATGCCGTAATGCGTCTGGCACTCCTGCTTGAGGCGTGCGCAAAGGGCCGAGAGCAGCGGCGCGCGGATGTCGTTCTCGCCAAGGAGCCTGACCCAATTGTAGAAGACATTGATATGGCTCCACATCTCGGTCGAGATCAGCGGCCGCAGGGTGCGCGCGTTCTCGCGCGCCATGTGGACGATGTTGGCGATCGAGTTCTGGTTGCGTGGCTCGATCAGGTAGAAGGAGACCACGCTGGCGGCGGTGGCCTTGTCATGCATCGCATGGAACTGCGCCTCGTCGGCATTGATCTGCACCACCGCCGACCAGCCGTCATGGCCCTGGCCAGTGCGCACGAAGGTCTCGGTGACGTCGAGCACGCGCGCGAGATTCTCGATCCGTTCGAGGTAGCGCGCGAGCCACATCGTGCTCTCGGCGTAGCGCGAAAGCAGGTCCGAACCGCGGCAAAGGCGGTCGTCTTCGGTCATGCCAACACCCAGGTATCCTTCGAGCCGCCGCCCTGCGAGGAGTTGACCACCAACGAGCCACGACGCAGCGCGACGCGCGAGAGCCCGCCCGGAAGCACCCAGGTCGCGCGCCCGGTCACCGCGAACGGCCGCAGGTCGACATGCCTGGCCTCGAGCCCGGAGTCGCACAAAGTCGGCGCCGTGGACAGCCGGATCACCGGCTGGCTGATGTAGTTGGCCGGGTCGGCGAGCAGCTTGGCGCGGAACTCCTCGATCTCGCCGGCGGAGGCATGCGGCCCGATGATCAGCCCGTAGCCGCCGGACTCACCGACCGGCTTGACCACCAGTTCGGCCAGATGGTCGAGCGTGTAGCGCAGGCCCTCCGGCTCGGCGCAGATATGCGTCTCGACATTGTGCAGGATCGGCTCCTCCGACAGGTAATATCGAATGATCCGCGGCATGTAGGCGTAGATCGCCTTGTCGTCGGCCACCCCGGTGCCCACCGCATTGGCGATGGTGACGTTGCCCGCGCGCCAGGCGTCGATCAGGCCGCGCACGCCGAGCTGGCTGTCCGGGCGAAAGGCGTCCGGATCGAGGAAGTCGTCATTCAGGCGACGATAGATGGAATGCACCGGGCGCAGGCCGGCGATGGTGCGCATGAACACGCGCCGGTTCTCGACGATCAGGTCGCGGCCTTCGACCAGCGGCACGCCCATCTCGCGCGCCAGGAACACATGCTCGAAATAGGCTGAATTATAGATCCCGGGCGACAGCAGCACGACCTGCGGGTTGGCGATGTCGGCTGGTGCTACGTCGACGAGCGCCTGTTGCAGACGGGTTCCGTACTCGTCGACGGCGCGCAGGCGTATGCCGGCCGCGAGGTCGGGCAGCACGCGCAGCATCATGTGCCGGTTCTCAATGACGTAGGAGACGCCCGACGGGGTGCGGGCATTATCCTCCAGCACCAGGAAGCGGCCCTCATGATCGCGAACGATATCGGTGCCGTTGACGTGGACATACACGCCGAGAGGCACGTCGAACCCCATCATCCCGGGACGGAAATTGCTGTTCCCGAGCACGCGCTCGCGCGGGATCACCCCGTCCCGCAGGATCGCCTGGTCGTGGTAGATATCCCACAGGAACCGGTTGATCGCGGTCACCCGCTGCGTCACGCCGCGTTCGATCACGTCCCACTCAGGCGCGGTAATGACACGGGGGATAAGGTCGAAGGGCAGGATACGGTCGATCGCGTCGCGGTCTGAATAGACCGTGAAGGTAATACCAAGATTATAGAGTTCCGCCTCCGCACTGGCCGCCCTGCGGCGCAGCTCCGGCAGGTCGAAGCGGTCGAGCCGGCTACAGATCGTCGCGATGTCCACATTGGATGGCGCCATCGCGTTCATCAGCTCGCAGAAAAACCCGGACGTCTTGTAGGTTTCGAGCAGCCCACCTCTGGCAGCTTCGAACTCGCCCGCCGACGGGCTCATGCCGCCTTGCAGCCCAGGCATGCGCGAAGTCCAGACATACCGTTCAACCGCGCAGAAATCATGGCCAGTGTCCGAATTCAGGGTTGCGGCTACCCAAGCAAGATCTGGCCCCCGCGCCAAGCGCGAACTGCATGGCCGCGTTGCAGGCAGTCCGCCAAACTCCTAAGAACAGACCCCGGGACGGGTGGCCGAGCGGTTTAAGGCAGCGGTCTTGAAAACCGCCGTAGGTGCAAGCCTACCGTGGGTTCGAATCCCACCCCGTCCGCCACCACCCTGACCGCTCTCAACGCCAGTATCCAGGATAACCGCGGTAGGGCGGGTGCCAACGGCGGTGATACGGGTGCGTGTAGACGATGCAACCTGACAGCCCGATCGCAAGCGCCAGCGAAAGCGCCATCCTCATATAAGCCTTCATTGCAGGACCTCCGACAGCAGTAGGCTCGGCTCGAATGGCGATTTGAAGGCAATTGCCTGTCAGAGTGTTACTCTCGCATGCTCCCGGCTCGGTGCCCCAATCGATCCGTCCTAGACCTCGTGCAGAGGTGCCGCCAGGACGTCCGATGCCTTGTGCATGGCGCGCTCGACATGCGCGAGAGCTTCCTCCTCGGTCGCCATCGGGACGGCGGCCAGCACGGCGCCGCTAGGCTCGAAGACCACCGCCAAATGCGGCAGGTCGGGACGCGGGCTCGGATAGACGGCAGCGGACACTATGCCGATCGGACCATTGGCCATGCTCAATACTCCCCGGCACCCACCGTGCCGATGGTCGTAAAACGCGTGGAGGCGGCGGTCGATCGGTTGGCGCCTGAAAAAATTCCTTCTGGCCCGCATTAACCCGCGGTGAATGTTTGCCCCTTAGCTTGCGCCTTCGGAGCGGAGGAGGGGTGAGCGATGGCCGGTTTGCATGTTCGGATGGTCCACGGCGACAAAATGATCGTCAACGGCGCCGCCCTGCATTTCCTCAGCGACGCCGACCTGCGCATCGCCAACAAGGTCCGCTTCATCTACGGGCGGCAATTAATGTCGCCCGCCGAAGTCACGACCACGGCGCGCCGGATCTACTTCGCGGTGCAGAACGCCTATGTCGGCGAGCCGAACGAGCGCACAGACGCGACCGTCGAGGCCCGCCTGCTGATCGGCATGTTCCGCGAGGCGACCTTGTCTGCGACGGCGCGGCAGATGCTCGACCGGCTGCTCTCCCTGCTGGAGGCCGGTCATTACTACCAGGCCCTGAAGGTCGCCGCCCGCATCGTCCGGCACGAAGACGCCGTGCACGCTTTCGCGGCCTCGGCGAAAGATTCCGTGTCCGCCGTTTACGAAACATTCACATAAGAGCGCGCCTACTACGCATCCCTCAAGCAAACGGAGAAAACCTGTGGCTTTTTCGATCAATACCAACAACGCCGCCCTGGAGGCTCTCAGCAGCCTCCGCCAGACCAACGCCGACCTGACCACCACCGAGAACCAGGTCTCGACCGGCAAGAAGGTTAATACCGCCGCCGACGACCCGGCGATCTATGCCATCTCGCAGACCATGAGCTCGCAGGTCTCGGCCCTCTCCGGCATCACCACCGGATTGCAGGTGACCGCCCAGATCGTCAGCACCGCGCAGTCGCAGGCAACCAGCTCGGCAAGCCTGCTCTCGACCCTGGCTCAGGACCTCACCGAAGGTCAGACCAAGGGCCTCGATGCCACCACACTGAACCAGACCATCAACAAGACACTTACCCAGATCGACGCGAACGCCAACGGTGCCACCTTCAAAGGTGTCAACCTGTTGTCCGGCTCGGTCGGCAACGGCGTCACCTCGACCACCGCCACCGCGGCCCAGGACCTCAACGGCACCCTGTTCCAGCAGGCTGGCTTCAACGCCACCTCGACCGGCCTCGGCCTGGCGGGACTCAACGTTGACCAGGCCGGTATCCAGGTCGGCCTGAGCACGGCGACCAGTGCCAACTTTGACTCCGCCGCTGGCGTCGGCGCCACCGTCAGCCTGTCCACAACTGCCGTGGCCGGCGCGGACGGGACCGCCCAGAACGTTGCCAACACCTTGACCTTTGCGATCAATGACGGCACCACCGGCGCTACCGCAACGAGCGGCACTCTCTCCGCCGCGATTCAGACTGCGCTTACCAGCAACGCCGCGGCGACCGGCGCCACGGTCGCGCTGAACGCCGACGGCTCACTGTCCTTGTCCGGCTTGGCAAAGGGAACCGGCACTGGTGCGACACTGACCAAGTCGACCAACGCCAACGGCGACACCGTCTACACCTTCGGCGCGACCGGCGACTCCTCGACAACGCTGACCGCGAGCAAGGATTCGAGCGGCAACTTCGTCTATTCGGTGCAGACCGGCACCGACGCCAACGGCAACACCACCAAGCAGAGCACCTTCGTCAGCGTCACCAGCAAGGCCGGCGACAGTGTCCAGAACTACACGGACAGCCTGTCCAGCGCGATCCAGAACCAGGGTTTCGGTGTCATCAAGGATGCCAGCGGCAATCTCGACATTGCCGGCGGCAACCTCAATGCCGCGATTACTGGCACCGGGGCCGCGACCAGCAGCGTCGGCACCGCGACCGTGCAGTCCGGCTCCGCCTACGCGCTGTCAGCAGTGAATGCTGCGATCACCTCGCTCAACAAGATCAGCTCGGCGCTGGGTTCCTCGTCGGACGAGCTGACCGGTCTGCAGAGCACCGTCAGCACGCTCAGCAGCGCCCTGACAAGCGGCATTGGCGCGCTGACCGACGCCGACCTGTCGCAGGAAAGTGCGAAGCTGACCTCGCTGCAGACCAAGCAGCAGCTCGCGATCCAGTCGCTGTCGATCGCGAACTCGCAGCCGCAGTCGCTGCTGTCGCTGTTCCGCTAAGCGAACGTCACCCGGCCGCCTTGCAGGCGGTCGGGTGACACACGCGTCCCTTGCAAGGAGCAAACATGGCCTACGCCGCTGCCTACACCCCGTTGCCGACGCCGCAGGCGGCACGCGAGGAGGAATCGCTGGTCTTCCGGCTGGCCGCGCGCCGGCTGCGCGACGCCGCCGACCGCAAGGCCCGCAACGCGGCATTGGGGATCAACCACGAAATCTGGTCGCATATGTTCCGCGACCTCAACGCCGCCGAGAACCGGCTGCCGCCGATCCTCAAGCAGGATTGCCTGACATTGGCGCGCTGGTCGCTGGATTACAGCACGCGGGCCCTGCTCAAGGATCTGCCGCTGCAACCACTCATCGATATTAATGAGCAGGTCGCGGATGGCTTGGCGGCACCCGCCGCGGCCGGTGCGTCGAGCGGGGTGACATGGATGCCGGCGATGGCCTGATCGCACCGCCGTAAGCCTCGCTTCGATCGTCCGCTAGTGCTTAGGTGCCCTTGAACGTTGAAATAGTACAGCTTTGCCCCGGACAGACCTGTATGGTCCGTTCGGATCGTTGCACTAGGAAGCGGACTTACCGTGTCCTTTGCTCGGGAGCGGCCTGGTCTGCTTCGGCGCCACCGGGGATGATGCGGCGGCCGGCGCGACCTTGGTCGCCTTCGGCTTCTTCGCCTCCCGGCTGTTGCGTTTCTGTCCCTTCGCCATGGAATACTCCTCAACGGCTGGATGCGTTGAACTGGTGACCCATCGAGCCAGCCTCTCGCGGACAAAACCATCTGCTTGGAGCCGGACTGTCGACTACACGGAGCTTGGTAGGAACCTGCTGCCATTGCAACGCCAAAACGTCGCGTAACCGCACACTCCGATCCGACGAATAGGGTGCTGCGTCGGCCTGGCACGTCCGTGCGGCGTTTCGGCGCGGGAGCGGTTGATGGCTGACGGTGAATGGGGGCGGCTGATGCAGGCGGCGCAGACCGGGGATCGCGTTGCCTATCACCAGTTGCTCACCGCCATCGGGGCCTGGCTGCGGCGCTACTATGCCACGCGCCTACCATCCTGGATGGTCGACGACGCTGCTCAGGATGCCCTGCTCGCGGTGCATGAAAAGCGGCACACCTATGATCCCGCGCGGCCGTTCGGGCCCTGGCTGGCCGCCATCGCGCGCTATAAATGGATCGATCGGTTACGCCGCCTGAAATCGGCGCCTACCGAAGCTCTGACCGACGATCTTGCCGTTCCGGATCACGGTGAGGCGGTCGCCACGGCGGCCGCACTGGAACGGCTGCTGGGCGGGATCAAGCCTGCCCAGGCGGATGTCATCCGCCTGGTCAAGCTGCAGGGCTTGTCCATCGAGGAGGCGGCGGCGCAAACCGGACAATCCGTCTCCCTGGTCAAGGTCAACATCCATCGCGGGCTGAACCGATTGGCGCTCGTCGCCAGGAGGGCCTGATGGTGGACGACCAACTCCTCGAACGCCTGGTCGACGATCTCAGACCGCGCCGTAGGCGACGTCCCGGCATCGAGGCGCTGGCCATCCTGTCGATCTGCGCGCTCGAACTCGCGCTGCTGCTCGGCACCGGCTTCGTCCGGCCGGACATGATTCAGGCGATGGCGCTGGCATCGTTCTGGTGGAAACTGGGGAGCCTTGGACTGCTTGCGATCGGCGGCGGCGTCACCTCCATCCTGTCCTTCGATCCGTCGCGGTCGCCGCGCCTCGGCCTGAGCAGGCTGCTGGCGCTGCTCATATTATGCCTGGTCGGCGGCTGGTTCGTCGGTGCCCCGCGAGCCGCCCTCACGACACTGCTCGCGCGCCTCGACTGGTCCGAGGGGATCGTCTGTCTTGCAAAAATGGTGGTGCTGTCGCTGCCGCCCCTGTTCGGACTCGGTCTGCTGATGCGCCGGGGGGCGCCGACGCAGCCGGTTGGGACCGCGCTCGCCGTCGGCATCACCGCGGCGGCCTGCGGGGCGTTGATCTTCGTGTTCGCCTGCCCGCATGACGATCCACTCTATATCGCCGTCTGGTACGTTGCCGGTTGCGGGCTGGTGACGCTCGCAGCCCGGCTGCTGCTGCCGATCCTCACACGTTGGTAGGACTGACGCATGCGCATCCTGGCAATAGCGGTGACATTGGGGACGTTGACGGTCACCTCGCCGACGTTGGCCGATCCCGTGGTGGTCGAGTTGTTCACCTCGCAGGGATGCTCGTCCTGCCCGCCCGCCGATGCGTTCCTGGCCGATCTGGCGCGCCGGCCCGACGTGCTGGCGCTCTCCTTCCATGTCACCTATTGGAACGGCCTCGGCTGGACCGATCCCTACGCGCTGCAAGCTGCAACCAACCGGCAGCGCGCCTACGCGCGGCATTTCCGCGACGACGAGGTCTACACACCTGAAATGGTGGTGGACGGCGCAACTGGTTTCGTCGGCTCCAGGCGAAGCGTCGGGCTGGCTGCGATCGCGCAGGCCAAGCGCAGGACGCCGCCCGCTGCCGCGATCCGGATCGATCGCAGCGCCGGCGATCTGGTTGTGACGCTCGGCTCCGGCGCCCCCAGCGGGGACGTGCTGCTGGTCGGCTTTGATGCTCATCACCGGACCCATATCGGCCGCGGCGAAAATGGCGGGCTGGACCTCGACGAGTCGGACATCGTCCGCTCCATCACGGTTGCGGCCCGCTACACCGGCAGCGCCCTGACGCTGCGGCAGCCCCCGCCCGCGGGAGGGCAGTTTGCCGTCCTTCTGCAGGCCGATGACGGCCATATAATCGGCGCCGCGCGTGCAATCCTTGCATCCGCCAACCCCTAGATGTTACGACATCGTGTCTTTTATGGGGTCTGGAGGAGGATGGATGATCCAGTACCGGCTGCTGAGCGACGATGTGAACTGGTTTGTCCATTGGCGTTGCGGCTCGCGCTGGCTGCTCGTCTATGGGCCGGCCGCCGAAGCCGAAGCGAGGGAATGGCTCGACGCCATGGTTGCCCAGGTACTTTGAACAAACATTCCGCCTAAGAGTCCGACTCTGAACTCATGTGCAACGAGCCGTTCTCCGGATAAGTAGCATGGCTGACGCGGCGTAGAGGAAGCTGGTCGCCGAAGCAATGGTAGCCTCAAAGTCCTTTGCCAAGCGCCGATTTCGGTTGAGCCAAGCGAAGCACCGCTCGACGACCCAACGGCGTGGATGGACGGCGAAGCCGATCTGGCCTGCGGGCTTGCGGACGATCTCAATGGCAATGGAGGTGGCATCGGCCACCCGTTCGGCGGCGTAGGCGGAATCAGCAAAGGCGCGCTCTACGAAGGGGAAGCGGCGACGGGAGGCCTTCAGCAACGGGACCGCTCCGTCGCGATCCTGGACCGACGCGGGATGAACTTGCAGCATCAACGGCCTGCCATCGGTGTCCACCATCGCGTGCCGCTTTCGGCCGAGCACCTTCTTCCCGGCGTCGTAGCCGCGCGGACCACCGGCCTCTGTGGTCTTGACACTCTGGCTGTCGATGACGGCGGCGCTGGGACTGGCCTCACGCCCGGCCCGTTCGCGGTCAAACATGACCAACTGATGCGTGACCGCCTCCCATACGCGGGCGCGCCGCCACACCGCAAACCAGCCATAGACCGTCTGTCGAGGCGGAAAACAGGGCGGCAGCATCCGCCACGAGATACCGCCGCGCAGGACGTAGAAGATGGCGTTGACGATCTCGCGCATCGGCCATTCGGGCGGTCTTCCAACCGGCGAAGGTGGGGGCAGAAGCGGCTCCAGGACAGCCCATTCGGCGTCCGTCATGTCACTGGTAAAGCGGAGCCTGTCGCGCATATGCTGCGCGCGGGTGGTTGCGTTCCACATGAGGCGTTCATCCAACTCGGTCTCGACAACCTGTTGGAAGCACATTCTCGCGTAACCACCCACCCCCATTCCGCTGTCGTTCAGAGACGGCCTCTAAGCCATGGCGATTTGAGAGCCCAACGCGGCGTCGGCTGTTAGCCTTGCGGGCAGAGCAGGCTAAAGAGCGTCCATGGCAGACAACCCCTATGATGTGCTGGGCGTCCCGCATGACGCGGACCAGGCGGCCATCCGCAAGGCCTACCGCAACCTGGCAAAGAAGCATCATCCGGACCTCAATCCGGGCGACAAGGCCGCAGAGAGCGCGTTCAAGGCGATGTCAGCGGCCAACGACCTGCTGTCCGATCCCGACAAGCGGGCTGCCTTCGACCGTGGCGAGATCGATGCCGAGGGGCAGCCAAGGCCGGAACGCGCGACCTACCGGGATTTTGCCGAGGGCATGTCCGGCCGCCGCTACCGACCGGCCGGCACCGCCTCCGGCCATCCCGCCGGTGGCTGGGGTGCCAGCGAGGAGGAACTCGGCGATATTTTCGGGACAATCTTCGGCGAGCACGGACGCAGCGGTTTTGCTTCCGGCATCGGCCCGATCGCCGGACGCGACGAGCGCTATGGCCTGACCGTCGACCTGATCGAAGCCGTGCGCGGCGGCACCCAGCGCCTGACCCTGCCGGATGGACGCACCCTGGACGTTAAAGTCCCCGTCGGTCTTGAGGACGGGCAGACCTTGCGGCTACGCGGCCAAGGCGCGCCAGGTCTGAACGGCGGCACTCCCGGCGATGCGCTGATCCAGATCAAGGTCGCCGAGCATGCCTTCTTTCGTCGTCAGGGCAGCACCATCACGCTCGATCTACCAGTCACCATCCAGGAGGCGGTGCTCGGCGGCCGCGTCTCGGTGCCGACCCCGTCCGGTGCGGTGTCGATGACCATCCCGCCCGGCTCGGACAGCGGCCGGCAACTGCGGCTGCGCGGCCGCGGCGTGCCGGCGCATGCGGGGCACGAGGCAGGCGATCTTTACGTGACGCTGCGTGTCGTCATCGGCAAGCCGGACCCAGCACTGGAAGCCTTCCTCAGGGAATGGAAGCCCGAGCCCGGCAACGATCCGCGTCGTGCCATGATGGGGGCCGCATGATCACCGTCGAGACACTCTGCATCCGCGTCCGCAACCTGCGGCAGGACGACCTGCAACACTGGATCGAGCAGGCCTGGGTGCGCCCGGACGGCGAGCCTGGCCGCTATCTGTTCCATGATATCGACATCGCACGTGTCGAATTGATCGTCGACCTGCGCGAGCGGCTGCAGATCAACGACGAGGCACTGCCGGTGGTGCTGTCCCTGCTCGACCAGCTCTACGAGGCGCGGTGGCGCATGCGCTGCGTACGCGAGGCACTTGATCGAGCGGTGCCTGAGCAACGCGAGGCGCTTGCCCAGGAGGTAAGGCGGCTGATGTCGGACCCGCCATGAGGCTGACCGCTTGACCGCGCTTGGGCTATTCGCGCTCCTGCTCACCCTTTCAGCCCTGGGCGGCGTCCTCAACCACCTGACCCTTCGGCTGCCCAATACCATCGCCGCCCTTTTGTTCGCGCTGGCGATATCGCTGCTGCTGCTGGCGGCGGACCCACTGATTCCCGGCTACGACCTGCGCGGCCTGGTGCAGCGGCTGCTCGGCACCGTCGACCTGCCCAAGACGCTGCTCAACTCCATGCTGTCGTTCCTGCTGTTCGCGGGCAGCCTGCATGTCGATCTCGGCCATCTGTGGCGCGGCAAGCTCAACGTCCTGGCCCTGGCCATCCTCGGCACGGTGCTCGCGGTCGGGCTGCTCGCGGGTGCCATGTGGTTCCTGTTCCCGCTGTTCGGCGAGTCTGTGCCGCTGGTCTGGTGCATCGTGCTGGGGGCGATCCTGGCCCCGACCGACCCGGTGGCCGTTGTCGGCATGCTGGAGCGAATCGGCTTGCCGCCGCGGCTCAAGGCGCTGTTCGCCGGTGAGAGCCTGTTCAATGACGGGGTCGGCGTCGTGCTGTTCGGCGTGGCCCTTGGGGTTGCGACCGGGGACGGCAGCATGGTCGGCGGCTGGGAGATCGTCGGCCGCTTCCTGTTCGAGGCGGTCGGCGGTGCCGCGGTCGGGTTGATTACCGGCGTTCTCGCCGTCGTCATGATGCGGCGTGTCGATGAGTTCAACCTGGAGCTGATGATTTCCCTGGCCCTTGCGACCGGCACCTTCAGCATCGCCAACGCCCTGCACATGTCCGGACCGATCGCGGTGGTGATGGCCGGCCTGAGCATGGGGGCACGGCCGGCGCGTCGGGCGATGAGCAGCAAGACCCAGGAGATGGTGATGAGCTTCTGGTCGATGGTCGACGAGGTGCTGAACGCGATCCTGTTCCTGCTGATCGGCTTCGAGGTGCTCACCGTGCCATTCCACGCCGCCAGCCTGATGGCGGCCCTGTGCGCGGTGCCGCTGGCCATCGCCGTCCGCTTTGCCAGCGTGTTGCTCTCCGCGCTCGGCATGCATGTCCGCGGCGAGAACCGGATAGGCACGCTGATGCTGCTGACCTGGGGCGGCCTGCGCGGCGGCATCTCGGTGGCGCTGGCGCTGTCGCTGCCGCACGGACAGCCACGGCCGGCGCTGCTTGCCGTCTGCTATGTGACCGTCATCTTCACCATCGTGGTGCAGGGCCTGACCATGGAGCGGCTGGTACGGCTGTTCTACCGGACCGGCATCTCATAGGGATTGCGGTTTTCACCGTTCATGGTATGTTCTTTTCATGAGGGTGTCTCCGTGGGCAGTGTGATTCCGTTTCCCGCACCTGTGGTGCGCCTGCATATCGTGCCGCTGCCGCAGCCCACGCGTCCGCTGCTGGTGGTCGAGCATGACGGTGCGCTGTATTCGCTGGCCACCCTGCTTGCCCGGCTGCCCGACACAGTGCTCGATGAGCTCGACGCCATGGTTCCCGCCTCAGCGCAGGAAGCCTGGGACTGGGTGGTGCGGCATTGGCCACGCGTAGCAGAGCAGGCGGCGAGACGGGCAGGGGAGGTGCAGTCTCTCAGGTAAGGGAGCTTTCAGGTAAGCGCACGCACGATCCGTGCCGCGCGGCCGGTGATTGTCTGCCATTGCCCCGCTTCGACCTCCGCCGTCGGCGCCAGCCAGGAGCCGCCGACCGCGACCACATTGGGCAGCGCCAGCCAGCTCTGGATTGCCGCCTCGCCGATCCCCCCCGTCGGGCAGAACAGCGCTTCCGGGAACGGTCCCGCCAACGCGTTAAGTGCTGGGATGCCACCGGCACTGCCGGCCGGGAAGAATTTGACCGTGGAGAATCCGGCCGCGATCGCCGCCATCAACTCCGACGCGGTCTGAATACCGGGCACGAAGGCGATCCCGCGCGCTGCCGCCGCGGCAAGCAGGGCATCAGGCGCGCCTGGGCTGAACGCGAACGGTACGTCGAGTGACTGCGCCAGCGCCAGATCGGCGTCCGTGGTGACCGTGCCGAGTCCGACGATCGCCTCCGGCACGGCCTCGCGGATCGCTCGCGCGGCGTCCGCCCCCACCGCGGTGCGCAGCGTCACCTCAAGCATCCGCACGCCGCCCGCAACCAAGGCCCGCGCCAGCGGCACCGCGTCCGCGAGCCGTCTGATCGTCAGCACCGGAATCACCTTGGCGGCACGCATCAGATCGGCCGGCGTCTCGCGCATCATCGTCTGATCCCGCAATAAAGGTTCTCGCCGGACCTTAGAAGCGCCACTCGCGGGCCGGCAAGCACGTTCAACCTGTCGCGCCGCCGTGCTATAAACGCGTTAATGTGCCGTCGCGTACGGTGCGAGGAAGAGGAATGGCGGACATCGACGGGACATCGGATACAGGCGTCTCCGCACGCTTCAGCGGCTATTTCGATCGCTACGAGTCCGGTCGCGCCTCGGGATGGGTCGCCAACCTTCTCTCGCCGCAGAGCATTGTCTCGCTCGTTGCCCTGATCGACGGTGTGGAAATCGATCATGTGCTGTGCGACGGACTGCGCCCGGACGTCCGCCAGGCGCTCGGCCTGGGCTCTGCGCGGGTGGGCTTCACCTATGACATCCCGCCCGCGTATCTCGACCAGCGTCCGCATGTGCTGAGCTTTCTGCTGCCTGACGGCAGCGCGCTCGCGCATATGGGAGCCGACGGGTTGCGCGGCTTGAGCCCGTCGCTCGCCTTCACCTCCGGCCCGCACGTGGCTCTCGAAGGCCAGCTCGACGGGCTCGTCCATCACGCGCTGCGCGGCTGGGTGCTACGCCGCGACGGCCATGACGGCCCGCTGAGCGCGCGCTGCGACCTGCTGGTCACCTGCGACAACGTCCGGGTGGGGCAGGTCAGGGCCGACCAGCTCCGGCGCGACGTCTCGAGCGTCATGCAATGCGACCCGAACTGCGGCTTCGAGTTCATTATCCCGGCGGCCTTCCGAAAGGACTACCCGCAACGATTCCGGGTGTTTGTGCTGCCTGAGATGCTGGAATTGAGCGGCAGTCCGCTGACCACCCGCACCGTTTCGGACTATCTCGAAGGCCGATTGCTGGCACTTGCCTCCGATATGAGCCGCGTGCACGGCGATCTCGAGCGGATGCGTCGGGAGATCGACCGCCTGCTGCCCACCGAGGGCTATCATCTCGACGACTACGACCGCTGGGCGCGGCGCTACTACGAACGGCTGCGCGCGCGCGTCGCCGCCGGACGCCAGCAGGCGCGCGCGCACGGCACGCCGGCGGAGGACCCGCTGGTCAGCGTGTTGATGCCAGCCTACCGCCCGCTGCTCGCGGACTTCGTGGCCGCGGTGGATTCCGTCATCGCCCAGACCTATGCCAACTGGGAGCTGATCATCGTCGACGACGGCAGCCGGTCCGAGCCGCTGACCGCGCAGATCGACCGGTTCTGCCAGTCCGATCCGCGCATCCGCTGCATCCGGCGGGCAAAGAATGTCGGCATCGCACGCGCGACCAGTCTCGGCATGGAGGCCGCCCGCGGCGCCTGGGTTGCGTTCTTCGACCATGACGATGTGCTCGTCGATGTGGCCCTCGAGGTAATGGTCCGGGCGGCTGCGCGTACCGGCGCCAAGCTGCTCTATTCCGACGAGGACAAGCTCGACCAGGCGGGCTATTTCCGCGAACCCAATCTCAAGCCGGACTGGAGCTGGCGCTACGTCCTCGGCTGCAACTATGTCTGTCACCTGACCATGGTGGAGACGGCGACCATGCGCGCGGTCGGCCCATTGCGCCGCGATTATGATGGCGCGCAGGACCATGACTTCATCCTGCGCTGCGCCGAGCTGCTCGACCACAGGCTGATCCATCATGTCCCCGAACTGCTCTATCACTGGCGGATCACGCCCAATTCCACCGCCGCTGACGTGTCGAACAAGCAGTATGCGATCGAGGCCGGGGTCAAATGCGTCTCCGACCATCTCGCGCGTCTCGGACACATGGCCACCGTCCGCTCGATAAATGGCCTGACCATCTACAGCGTCACCTTCCTCGCCACCGAAGAGCCGGCGGTCTCGATCATCATCCCGTTCCGTAACGAGACAGAAACGACCCGTCGCTGCGTCGAGGCACTGCTCGACAGGACCCGCTATGGCAACTACGAGATCGTTCTGGTCGATAACTGGTCGACGGCGCGCGAGGCGGCGTCCTTCCTCGACGAGATCGCGGCCAACCCCCGCGTGCGCGTGCTCCGCGTCGTCGATGAATTCAATTACGCACGCCTGAACAACCTCGCCGCCAGCGGCAATGACGCGGCGTTTTACGTGTTCCTCAATAACGACGTTTTCGTCTCCGATGCCGACTGGCTGCACCGGCTGGTGGGCGAGGCGACGGTGCGCGACGATATCGGCATCGTCGGCGCCAAGCTGCTCTACCCCAACAGGACGGTGCAGCACGCTGGTGTCCTGGTCGGCACACACGGGGTTGCGGCCCATGCGCATCTGGGTGTGCCCGACGACGATTACGGCTATGTCGGGCGTGCCGTCCTCAGCCAGGAATACACCGCCGTCACCGCCGCCTGCCTGCTGATCCGGGCCGCACTGTTCCACGACATCGGCGGCTTCGATGAGACGCATCTGCGCATCGCCTACAACGACGTCGATCTCTGCCTGAAGGCCCACGCGCGCGGCTGGCGCATCATCTGGTGCGCGGAGATGGTCGCCGAACACCATGAGAGCCTGTCGCGCGGCAGCGACATGCGCCCCGATCAGGAGGCGCGGCTGTTCCGAGAGCAGCAGGTCATGCTGGAGCGCTGGGGCGACAAGCCGTTCTTTCGCGAGGATCCCTACTACAATCCAAATTTCGCCAAGTCCGGCCGGCTGTTCCACCAACTCGCTGATCCAGCGCATCGGCCGCCCCTTTGAGCAGTGTCTCTGGCCGACGCGCATTTGCCGTGGGCGTCCTGGCGCTGCTCGCCGGCTGTGCGACGGAGCCACCGCCGCTGTCACCGGCAGACCGCGCCGCCGTCGCGCGTGTGCAGGCCACACTCGCCGCCCTGCACGGCTTTCGCGCCCAGTTCCTCCAGACCGGCCCCGGCCAAGCCGACAGCGTTGGCACCGTCTGGTACGATCCCGGCGCGTTGCGCCTCGACTATGTTCTGCCCCAAAGCATGGCCGTGGTCGCCTCGGGACGGCAGCTTGTCGCCCGACGCGCCTCTGACGGCGCCACCACCCGGATCGCGCTCGCCGCCAACCCGCTGGGTCTGTTGCTGGCGCAACCTTTGCGCCTGACCGGAGGCGCAATCAGGATCACCAACATCCAGCGCACCCCGGGCATTCTGCAGGTATCGCTGGCACGCGCGGATGATCCGGCCCAGGGCCTGCTGACGCTGATCTTTGCCGACCGGGGCCGCCGCCTTGACCTGACCGGGCTTGAGGCGATCGACCGTCGCAACGTCCGCACTCGCTTTCATCTGTATAATGAGCAGTCCGGGCTTACTTTCCCTCCCGGTTCGTTCACGCCACCCGCTTGATTCTGCGGATATCGCCGTGACCACTCGGAGGCCGCCTCAGTGGCCCTGCATCGACGAGAGCGCCGCTCAAAAAAGAGTGCTTTTACAAGAAACCCATTGAGTCTCGCTCCGTTCGTCCCACGGAGCCTTTCCTTCACTCTCTGAAGCGCAGATTGCAGAGCGCTTGAAAGAAGCAAAGCACTTCCACGCGCAATCGGGCGCTCACGATTCAACACTCCCGTGTTCTGAGCCGGGAAAGCGGGGACATATGGCAATTGCGGTGATCACGGGAGCCGGCGCAGGCGTCGGTCGCGCGACAGTCGAGGAGTTTGCACGGCAGGGCTATGATGTGGCGCTGCTCTCGCGTGACGCCAATCGGCTGGAGCAGGCTGCGGAAATGCTGCGTGGCCATGGTGTCCGCGCGTTGCCGATCCCGACCGACGTCGCCGACATGGGCGCGGTCGAGGCGGCCGCCGACAAGGTCGAGGCGGAACTCGGACCCATCGATGTCTGGGTGAACGTCGCCATGGCGACCGTCTTTGCCCCCGTCAGTAAACTCAGCGCCGAGGAGTTCGAGCGCGGTACCCGCGTGACTTATCTCGGCCAAGTGCACGGCACCATGGCGGCACTCAAGCGCATGCGTGAGCGCAACCGCGGCACCATCGTCAATGTTGGTTCGGCGCTCGGCTATCGCTCGGTGCCGCTGCAATCGATTTATTGCGGCGCCAAGTTCGCCATCCGTGGCTTCACCGACTCGCTACGTTCGGAAATCATCCACGACAAGCTCGACGTACATCTGACGATGGTCGACCTGCCGGCGGTCAACACGCCGCAATTCGACTGGGCGATGAACAAGATGGGCAAGAAGGCCAAGCCGGTGGCCCCGATCTACCAGCCTGAGGTGCCGGCGCGCGCAATCTTCTTCGCGGCTACCCACCGGCGCAGGCAAATCTGGGTGGGCTATCCGACTGTACAGGCAATCCTCGCCAACCGCATAGCACCTGGACTGATCGACAAATATCTGGCGAGCGCCGGCTATTCGGGGCAGCTCAGCGACGAGGATCTGAGTCCGAACGCGCCCGCCAACCTGTATGAGCCGGTGCCCGGCAATTATGCAGCCCACGGCCGCTTTGACATGCGCTCGCGTACCGGCAGTTGGGAGATGTTCACCGATCGCCACCGCACCGCCTTCTGGGCGGCAGCCGGGGTCGGCTTCGTCGCTGTCGTTCACCAGATTGCCAAGCGCATCGGCGTTTAGATGTCCCTGCGGTACGGGGAGCTACGATCATGGACATAACGGCGTTCGTGCTGTCGCGCGTCCAGTTCGGCTTCACCATGGCGTTCCACATCATCTTCCCGGCGTTTACGATCGGGCTGGCAGCGTGGCTCGCCTTTCTCGAAGTTTTCAGTTTTTTCACCGGCAAGCCGGTCTATCGAAAGCTGTTCGATTTCTGGCTGCGTGTCTTTGCCATCGCCTTTGGCATGGGTGTCGTCTCCGGCATCGTCATGGAATTCCAGTTCGGCACCAACTGGAGTGAACTCGCGCGACGTGGCGGCTCGGTCCAGGGCGACCTTCTGGCCTATGAGAGCTTCAGCGCGTTTGCACTGGAGGCCTCTTTCTTTGGCGTGCTGATGTTCGGGCGCAAGCGCGTGCCGCCGGCCTTATACCTCATGTCCGCACTGATGGTCGCGATCGGCACGAATTTGTCGTCGTTCTGGATCCTGGCGAATAACAGCTGGATGCAGCATCCGGTCGGCTTCAGAATGGCGGCTCATGGGGTTTTCGTGCCGACCGAATGGACGGCAATTCTCTTCAACCGAGTCGCGGTGACCCGGTTCCTTCACATGGTGTTCGCCGCCTATGTGACCACGTCGTTCTGTATTGCCGCCACCGGCGCCTGGTACCTATTGCGCAAGGTGAACCTGATCGAAGCCCGCGTCATGCTGGCCATGTCGCTCCGCCTCGCGGCGATCCTGGTTCCTTGCCAACTCATCATGGGCCATCTCGTGGGCGGCTATGTCTCGAAATATCAGCCAAGCAAGATTTCCGCGCTCGAAGGGCGCTGGCACTCGCAAAAGCCGGCCTCCGAAGTGCTGATCGGCTGGCCCGATCCGGCTCTGCAACGCAACCTTTTTCAGATTGCCCTGCCTGCCCCTGTCGGCAGCCTGATCGACTCCGAGAGTTTCACGGCGCGGGAAGTGGGCATTACCGACATTCCCAAGGCCAACCGGCCACCTGTGCTGGTGGTGTTCTTCACCTTCCGGATCATGGTGGGGCTTGGTCTGCTGATGCTGGCCCTCGCCTGGGTTGGCACAGCTCTGGGCTTGATGGGCCGGCTTGAGCGCGCGAATTGGCTGCTTTGGCCGATCTTCCTGAGTTTCCCGGCGGGCTTCATCGCCACGTTGTGCGGCTGGTTCACGGCTGAGGTTGGGCGCCAACCGTGGGTCGTATACGGCCAGTTGCGTACTACCGATGCGCTGTCTCCGCATCTGACCGCGGGCGCCGTCGCGTTCACGCTGATCATGTTCGCAACTGTCTATGCGATGATCTTCGCTGCCGGAACCTACTACATCTACAAGACACTGCACGATGGGCCGGATGCGATCAGGCCGCTCGGTGGAACCAACGCCAAGCGGCCGCTCGCCGCCGGTGGCGGAGGTCCGCAAGCAAGCCCCGAAGCGGCGGAGTAGGTCATGGCCATGTTCTGGGCCTTTGCGCTGGCTTTGTCCTTGGCACTCTATATTGTGCTTGACGGTTTTGATCTCGGCGTCGGCATCCTGTTCGGCCTGGCGCCGTCGGAGAGCCGCGGGCACATGATGGACGCGATCTCACCGGTCTGGGACGGCAACGAGACGTGGCTCGTGATGGCCGCAGCCAGCCTGTATGCGGCTTTTCCCTCGGTGTATGCGATTGCGGTCAGCGCCTTTTATCTCCCGGTCATCGTTATGTTGGGCGGCCTCATTCTACGCGGTGTCTCCTTCGAATTCCGCGACAAGGGTGGGCGCTTCCGATGGATATGGACGCTCAGCTTCTTTGTCGGCTCGGTAATCGCAGCGTTCGCGCAGGGCTGCACGATCGGCGCCTTCGTCGAGGAGCTTCCCGTGCATGACGGTCGCTTCGCGGGCTCAATGCTCACCTGGCTGTCGCCGTTTGCGGTGCTCTGCGGCGTTGGGCTGTGTCTCGGCTACGCCATGCTCGGCGCGTCCTGGCTGATCCACAAGACCAGAGCCGAAGCCCGTACCTACGGCTACGCCGTTTTGCCGTGGCTTGTGGGCGGTGTCATGTTGTTCCTTATCATTGCTGGCACCAGCGCGTTTGCGATGGACCTGCGCATTACCCATCGCTGGGCGCAGCGGCCCGGGTTGTTTGTCTTTCCGGCAATCGGCGCGCTGGCTTTGCTTGCGATGCTGCTTGGGATTGTTCGCAAATTCGATCGGGTGCTGTATCCGGCAGGCGTCATCATGTTCATTGCCGCATTTCTGACCATGGTGCTGTCCGTGCTGCCATACATGATCCCGTTCTCGGTGACGATCGCGGACGCCGCCGCACCCGAGCGCAGCCTGGAGTTCCTGTTCTGGGGCGCGGGCGTCGTCATCCTGCCGCTCACCCTCGCTTACACGGGCGCGGTCTATTACATCTTCCGCGGCAAGGTGTCGCGATCTTCGTAAGAACCGCCTTGGAGTTCAAGACGTGAGCAACCCCATCGAGGATTATGCTCTGATCGGCGACGGCGAGACGGCTGCCCTGGTCAGCCGCCATGGATCGGTCGACTGGCTCTGCTGGCCGCGCTTCGATGACGATTCGTGTTTTGCGGCCCTGCTCGGCACCATCGAAAATGGGCACTGGTCTATTGCGCCCACCGCCGAGGTGACTGCCAACCGGCGGCGCTATCAGGACGGCACGCTGGTCATCGAGACCGACATCGAAACACCCGGCGGCACCGTGCGGCTGATCGATTTCATGCCAATGCATGACGGAACGGCCTCGTCGCTGGTGAGGATCGTGCAAGGCGTCAGCGGCACGGTCGAGATGCGCCTCGACATGCGGCTGCGCTTCAATTACGGGGCGCTGCCGCCCTGGTCCGAGACAAGCGGCAAGGGCTTTGTCGCCAAGGTCGGACCCGATCTGGTGGTGCTGCACACGCCGGTGCAGGTGTCTACGCATGCCCACTGCGCCTCCGCGGTATTCGAAGTCGGCGAGGGTGACCGTCAGGTGTTCGTTCTGCGCTATGGCTCATCGCACGCACCCGCGCCCGGGCCAATCGACGCTGACAAGGCGCTGGCGGATAGCCAGGCGCGCTGCCGCGAGTGGATCGCTCAGTTCGACACCTCCAAGACGCAGTGGCCGGACGTCGTCAAGCGCTCATTGATTACCCTGCGTGCTTTGATCCACCAGCCGAGTGGCGGCCTGATTGCCGCACCCACGACGTCGCTGCCGGAGGCGCCCGGCGGCAAGATGAACTGGGACTATCGCTATTCGTGGCTGCGTGACGCCACCTTCACCATCGGCGCGATGCTTAATGCCGGGTTTACGCACGAGGCGACACGATGGCGCGACTGGCTGTTGCGCGCCATCGCGGGGTCCCCGGAACAGATGCGGATCATGTATCGGGTTGATGGCGCGCGCCATCTCAATGAGTGGACCGCAGACACACTTCCCGGCTATCGGTTTTCGACACCGGTGCATATCGGCAACGCGGCCTCGACGCAGCATCAGATCGACGTATTCGGCGAGGTCCTCGACTGCCTGCATCTCGCCCGCGTCGGCGGCATCCCGGGCAGCAAGCAGGAACGCGACGTCACGATCGCCATTGCCGAGCATCTTCTGAAGGTTTGGAACAGCGAGGGCTCCGGCGTCTGGGAGTCGCGCGGCGAGTTGCGGCAATACACCTACTCCAAGGCGATGGCCTGGGTTGGCGTTGATCGCGTCCTCAAGCTTTTGCAAGGCGAACAGAACGATGGCGGCGATGCGAAGCTGATCGAGCGCCTGAGTGCTGCGCGCAAGACCATCCACGACGAGGTCTGCCGGGAAGGCTGGCATAGCGGGCTCGGTAGCTTCACCCAGCATTATGGCGGCCAGGCGCTCGATGCCAGCTTGCTGCTGCTGCCTTTGGTCGGTTTCCTGCCGGCGGACGATCCACGGATCATCTCCACAATAGAGGCGATCCAGCGCGACTTGTCGCAAGGTGGCCTGATCCGACGCACCAAGGAGAGCTCCAGCGGCCCGCATGAGGGGGTATTTCTCGCCTGCTCCTGCTGGATGGCCGACTGTCTCAATATGATGGGACGCAAGGAGGAAGCGCGTGCGCAATTCGAGCGCGTGCTCGCCATACGCAACGACGTCGATCTTTTCTCCGAGGAATATAATGTTCCCGGGAAGCACATGGCCGGAAACTTTCCGCAGGCGCTGACGCATCTTGCTGTCATCAATACCGCACTCGAACTGTCCGGACCGGTGCTGCATCGTGGCGGCGGCTGATCCCCCCAAACAAGCGAGGGTGCCCATGGCATCGGAAGACCATTACGACATCATCATCGTCGGCAGCGGTCCTGGCGGCGGTTCGCTGGCACATAGTCTGGCGCCGACCGGCAAGCGCATCCTGATGATCGAGCGGGGCGACTACCTACCGAGGTCTCGCGCCAACTGGGACGCGAAAACCGTGTTCGTGGACGGCACCTATCAGGCGCCCGATACCTGGTATGGCAAGGGTGGCGAGACCTTCCACCCAGGGCTGCATTACTATGTCGGCGGGAACTCCAAGGTCTACGGCTCGGCCTTGTTCCGCCTGCGCGAGCGCGACTTCGGTGAACTGCGGCACAAGGACGGGATATCTCCCGCCTGGCCGCTCGGCTACGATGTGTTCGAGCCCTATTATTGCCAGGCCGAGGAGCTGTTCCACGTGCATGGCCAGCGTGGCGAGGACCCGAACGAGCCCTGGTCGAGCAAGCCCTACGCCTATCCGCCGGTATCGCACGAGCCGCGTATCCAGGAGCTGAGCGACAGCCTGAAGGGGGAAGGGCTAAGCCCATTTCATCTGCCGCTCGGCATCCTGCTCGACGAAAAAGACGGCAAGCCGACGCCGACGAGCCCGTGCATACGATGCGACACCTTCGACGGGTTTCCATGCGCGATCAACGCCAAGGCGGACAGCCAGGTGATCTGCGTCGACCCGACCCTGGCGGCGCACGCGAACTTCACCTTGCTGACCAATGCCTATGTGGAGCGGCTCGAGACCGATGCCTCCGGCCGTGCGGTCACGGGCGTGCATGTGCAGCGTGGCGGCCAGCGTGAGGTCTATTCGGCGGACATCGTCGTCGTTGCCTGCGGTGCGCTCAGCTCGGCTCTGCTGCTGCTGCGCTCGGGGAACGACGCGCATCCGACCGGTCTCGCCAACGGCTCCAATCAGGTCGGCCGGAACTACATGCGGCACAACATGAGCGTGCTGATGGCGCTGCTGAAGGAGCCGAACCATACGGTGTTCCAGAAGACGCTGGCGGTCAGCGACTTCTATTTCGGCTCCTCCGATTTCGCGTATCCAATGGGACTGATCCAGATGTGCGCGACATCCCACGGCGAGCAGATCAGGGGCGAGTCGCTGCCTGGGTTCCTCTCTTTCCTGCCGGAAATGCCGTTCGACAAGATGGCGCAGTATTCCATGGATTTCTGGCTGCAGAGCGAAGACCTGCCACGGCCGGACAACCGCATCTTCTATGACGGCGACAAGGTCGTGCTCTCCATCACCGAGGGCAACGAGGACGCGGCACACCACCTCAAGCACAAGCTGGAAAGCCTGATGGAGCCGATCGGGGCGCGGCCGAAGCTGATGGAGCGCAGCCTTTATCTGGGCAAGAACATCCCGATCAACGGCACCGCGCATCAGGCCGGAACCTGCCGTTTCGGCACCGATCCGCACTCATCGGTGCTCAATCTGGATTGCCGCGCCCATGAGGTCGACAACCTCTACATCACGGATGCCAGCTTCTTTCCGTCGATCGGGGCGGTCAATCCGACGCTGACCATCATTGCGAACGCGTTGCGCGTCGCGGATCATCTCAAGAGCCGCCTCGCGGCCTGAGCCAGGAGCAAGCGTCATGCTGACCCGTGTCGCGGTTTTTGAAGGGGTGATTGCCTCCGGCGATGAGGACGCGTTCTTTGCCCACGTACGCGAACGCCTGGAGCCGATCTGGCGTCAGTTTCCACATGTCGAGGCCGTGCGTGTGCTGCGTACAAAGCAAGCCGATCCCGGCGCCATCCCGATCGTCATGGTTCTGGAGATGGATTTTCCCGACCTGGACGCGGTTCATGCGTCGCTCAATTCCGAGATAAAAACCAGGGCGCATGAAACGACGCTGGAAGTTCTGAAACCTTTCGAGGGGCGGTTCTTTCACTTCATTTCCGAGAGCCGCTCCCTCGGTGCCGCCTAGGCCCATTGCAGATGGCTGAGCGCTTGCTCTCGACCGACATCCGTCATCTGGCTTTGCCTCGGAGGACATTGAAGTGACCTTTGCCAACCTCGTTATTCTTGTCGTCCGCTACGGCCTCGTGATTCTTTTCTTCCCAGCCAGCGCATTGGACAAGATCATCAATTTCAAGGGCGCCGTCGGTCAGGCCGAGGAAGTTTTCAAGGCGCACTGGATCGCCGCCCTGATGATCCTGGTCGGCCTGTTCATTGAGATCGTCATGCCGCTTGCGATTCTCACCGGGTTCGGCGACCGGCTCGCGGCCTTCATCATGGCCGGCTACTGCGCGGTAACTGCATTGTTGTTCAAGCGCTTTTGGGAGCCTGGCGATTTCTGGAAGGCGGGCAAGAGCCAGGCACGTGACACGTTTTGGGACTTCCTGAAAAACTTCTCCCTGGCCTCGGGTTTTCTACTGATAACAGTCGGCATCGGCGGCCAGGCTTACAAGAACTTCATCGACGATCCGTTTGCCTCGTCGCATCCCTACGCAGGCCTCGCAAGACAGCCACCTGGAGAAACACCATGAGGTATCCAACTCCATCCCTGCAGGCCGAAGGGGCCGCGAGCCCAGGAGCCGCAAGCACGGGGGCCGCCGCGGGAGACGGCAAACCTGGCGACAAGCCGACCGTGTCCTACTGGCACTTGTGGTCCGACGACGAAGGCGTCAGCCATCAGAAGCAATGCAGCCTGAGCAGCTTTGAACTCAAGGGCGTCGGGGGTGCGGCACCACAATGGAACGACAAGCAAGAGAAAACGCCCGCAACCGTGGTGTTCACGGTGCAGCCTGTGGGCTGGGTCGGCGACTGGCATGAAAATCCAGCACCACAATGGATCATCGTGCTGTCCGGCCGCTGGTTCATCGAGAGCATGGATGGTACGCGGGTTGAGCAGGGTCCGGGTGAATTCTCGTTTGGCGAGGACCAGGGCTGCATAGAGCGAGACGGTCGCAAGGGCCATAAATCCGGCACGATCGGCTCGGAGCCGGCCGTGCTGATGACGGTGCAGCTGCATAAGGATCCGATGCATCAACCTTGTCACGTTCAATAGGTGACGTCATGGCAGCCCGGCATCTTGCGCGCATCCTCGGCTTTCGGCTGACGACCCAGGACCTGCCTCGACTCAGCCGCTTCTACCAGGATGTCCTTGGCTTCACGGCGCAGGGCGAACAGGCGATTGCCGCGGACGAGATGGCGCTGCTTGGCCTTCAGGGAGGCGGACGGCGCGTGACACTGCGTATGGGCGAGCAGAGGGTGGCAATCGACCAATTCGAGGCGCCGGGGCGGGCGTATCCAACCGACAGTGACGCGGCGTCCCTGTGGTTTCAGCACCTCGCCTTGGTTGTTCCCGACATCGAGGCGGCCTATGCGCGGTTGCGCGACATAGCGCCGATCTCCGAGGGCGGTCCGCAGCATCTGCCGCCCGCGTCCGGGGGCGCCAGCGCCTATAAGTTCCGCGATCCGGACGGACACCCGCTCGAGCTGCTGCAGTTCCCGCGGGGTGGAGCCCCTGCTTCCTGGGGACAGCGGACGCCGGAGCCAGGCCAGATCGCGATTGGCATCGATCACTCCGCGATCAGCGTCGCGGAGACCCAGGTCAGCGTCGCGTTCTACAATGATCTTGGCTTGGCTTCAGGCAAGCGTACGCTGAACCGCGGACCGGCGCAGGAGTACCTCGACGATTTGCGCGATGTAGAGGTCACGGTGGTCGCGTTGCAGCCTGAAGACGGGGCGCCGCATCTGGAGCTCCTGGGCTATCAGGTGCCGCGTGGGACGCCGGGAGAAAAGCTGCGGGCAAACGACGTTGCGGCGACACGCATCGTCTGGAGCGGCGAACAGGCCGAGCTGTTGTCGGATCCGGACGGCCATTTGCAGCAGATCGAGGCATGATCCAACCGATGCCGGATCGGAGACTGCATTGATTCGGCCCGCCGAGCTGGCCAGGACCGCGGCGCAGGCAGAAATTGCTCTCTTGCGTGCCCAGCTGTTTCGCTCGTTGCGACGTGCGGTCTATGCCGGCATTGCTCTGTTGTTCGGCTTGTTCTCGTTGGCATTCCTGCATGTCGCCGCATTTGAGTGGCTGCGCCAGTATCGCACTCTCGGGCCAGTCTGGGCCGCCCTGATCGTGATGGCGACGGATGCGGTCTTCGTCATTGTGGGGGGACTGCTCGCCGCAGGGGCGGCGCCGGGCCTGGCAGAGCAGACCGCACTGGAGCGGCGTCGGCATGCAACGGAAAACCTTCGTCAATCGCTGACGGTAAGCGCGTTACGCGAAGCCGTGGTTGGGACATTGCTCGAACGTGTGCGCGCGCTCGTTCATGCGGGCGCCGTCAAATTCCGCCGTTTGAGAGGTGAACTTCATTAAACGACTTCACGGCAGCCCGTGAGACGGTGCGTTACGTGAGCCGTCTTAGAAGACCTCCGTCCAGCACCGTTGCAACGCTGCGTCGACGGCTGCGGTGTCCACCGTGATGCCGAGTGCGCGCAGGCTGGTCACGCCGTGCCCGCGTATGCCGCACGGCACGATACCGTCGTAATGTGCGAGGTCGGGGTCGATGTTCAGGGCCACGCCATGCCAGCTCACCCATTGGGTCAGCCGCACGCCGAGTGCTGCGATCTTGCTCTCGCGGCCGCTGGACGGGTCCACCACCCAGACGCCGACGCGGCCGCGCCGTCGTTCGCCGCGCACGCCGAACGCCGCGAGGGTGCCGATCAGCCAGTCCTCCAGGCCGCAGACAAAGGCGCGCACGTCGCGTGCTGGCACCCGCCCGTGCCGCCGTTGCAGGTCGAGCATCACATAGGCCACGCGCTGGCCGGGTCCGTGATAGGTCCACTGCCCGCCGCGTCCGGCGGCGAAGGTCGGAAAACCGTTTGGATTGAACAGGTCGCACGGGTCCGCCGAGGTGCCGGAGGTGAACAGCGGCGGGTGCTCGAGCAGCCAGACCCGCTCCGGCGCGCCGCCATCGCGGATCGCCCGGACATGCTCGGACATCGCCGCGATTGCGTCCGGGTAGGGAACGCGCGCCGGCGCCACCTGCCAGCATAACCCCCGGTCCGTCATTGCCGCCTGATCATGCATCGGTTATACGCCCCCGGGACGGGCGGTCGTGGCGGAATGGTAGACGCGCAAGCTTGAGGTGCTTGTGGGGGAAACCTCGTGGAAGTTCGAGTCTTCTCGACCGCACCATAAGCGCCTCCTGAGCGTCCTTGCCGCTCCAATTCGGGGGGAGGTAAGCCCTGGACAAGCAGGAGGGTGGCTTTGGACGAGGATTTCAGGAAAGCGGCGCTCGATTATCATCGGTTGCCGACCCCGGGCAAGCTCTCCGTCACCCCCACCAAGCGCATGGCCTCGCAGCGCGACTTGGCGCTGGCCTACTCGCCCGGCGTCGCCGCCGCCTGCGAGGAAATCAGGCGCGATCCGACGACGGCGCGCGACTATACCGCCCGCGGCAACCTCGTCGGCGTGATCTCCAACGGCACGGCGGTGCTTGGCCTGGGCAATATCGGCCCGCTCGCCGGCAAGCCGGTGATGGAGGGCAAGGCGGTCCTGTTCAAGAAGTTCGCCGGCATCGACGTCTTTGACATCGAGGTCGACGCCGACGATCCGGACCGCTTCATCGAGGTGGTGGCAGCACTCGAGCCGACCTTTGGGGCCATCAACCTCGAGGACATCAAGGCGCCGGAGTGCTTTCGCATCGAGGCCGAGCTGCGTGCTCGCATGGGCATTCCGGTGTTCCACGACGACCAGCACGGCACCGCGATCGTCGCCGCCGCAGCCGTGCGCAATGGCCTGGAAGTGCAGGGAAAGTTGCTCTCCGACGTCAAGCTGGTCACCTCCGGCGCTGGTGCCGCGGCCCTCGCCTGCGTTGATCTGCTGGTCAAGATGGGGTTGCGCGCCGAGAACGTGACGTTGACCGACATCAAGGGCGTCGTCTACCCCGGCCGCGAGGCCGATATGCCGCCCAACATGGCGCGCTATGCCCGCGCGACCGACGCACGCACGTTGTCCGAGGTGCTGGTCGGCGCGGATGTTTTCCTCGGGCTGTCGGCGCCCGGAGTGCTCAAGCCGGCCTGGCTGGCCGCCATGGCGCCGCGGCCGTTCATCCTTGCTTTGGCCAATCCCGAGCCGGAGATCCTGCCCGACCTGGCGCGGACCGCGCGTCCGGATGCGATCATCGCAACAGGCCGTTCGGATTATCCGAACCAGGTCAACAATGTGCTGTGTTTCCCCTTCATCTTCCGCGGCGCCCTGGATGTCGGGGCCACTGCGATCAACGAGGAGATGAAGGTCGCCGCGGTCGAGGCGATCGCGGCGCTGGCGCGGGCAGAGGCGAGCGAGGTGGTGGTCGCGGCCTATGGTGGCGAGGCGCCAAGCTTTGGGCCGGACTACATCATCCCCAAGCCGTTCGACCCGCGACTGATCCTGCATGTCGCCCCCGCCGTGGCAAAGGCGGCGATGCAGACCGGTGTCGCCACCCGCCCGATCGCGGATTTCGAGCGATACAAGGCGGATCTCGAAATCTTCGTGTTCCGCTCCGGCCAGGTGATGCGGCCGATCTTCGAGGTCGCGCGCAAGGCGCACAAGCGGATCGGCTATGCCGAGGGCGAGGATGAGCGCGTGCTGCGCGCGGTGCAGACGGTCGTCGATGACGGGCTGGGGCGCCCGGTGCTGATCGGCCGGCACGCGGTGATCGCCCGACGCATCGAGAGCCTCGGGCTGCGCCTGGTGGCCGGCCGGGATATCGAAATCCTCGACCCAGAGCACGACACGGCAACCTTTGGCCCCTTGCTTGACCCCTACCGCAAGCTGGTCGAACGTCGCGGCGTGCCACCCTCAATGGCCGACCGTCATATGATGCGTCCGACTGTCGCCTGTGCGATGCTGCTGCATGCCGGCCTGATCGACGCCGCCCTGGTCGGCGGACACGGCGACTGGTGGCGGCACATGCATTACTGGGGGCCGTTGATCGCGCGTCGCCCCGATGTTACGCGGCTGTACGCTCTGTCGGGCCTGATCCAGTCGAACGGCGTGCTGTTCTTTTGCGACACCCATTTTAATCTCGATCCGACCGCCGAACAGATTGCCGAGATGACCATGCTGGCTGCGGATGCGGTGCGGATGTTCGGCGTGACACCAAGGGCGGCATTGCTTTCACATTCCTCGTTCGGCGCCAGCAATTCGCAGTCGGCCCGCAAGATGCGCCGGGCCCTGGCGCTGTTGCGCGAGCAGGCCGGCGATCTCGAGGTCGATGGCGAGATGCAGGGCGACGCGGCCCTGAGCGAGACGTTACGGGACCGTGTCATGAGCTCGAGCCGGCTCGCCGGCACCGCAAACCTGCTGATCTCACCATGCCTGGACGCGGCCAATATCAGTTTCAACCTGCTCAAGGCGGCCGGTGAGGGCTTGCAGATCGGTCCGATCACGCTTGGCGTCAGCAAGCCGATCCATACGCTGGCCGGTAGTGCCACAGCCCGGGCGATCGTCAACCTGACCGCGCTCGCAGCTTTGCAGGCCGACCACAGCCCCGGCTGACAGTATGCGCTCTGACAGGGCCCGATCCGCATTGCGGTAAAGCCCATCACGTGGCACGATTTACAACCTTTTAATGACTAACGGAAGGCAGGCGATCGTGATAAAACCTTTGCGAAAGGCGGTTCTTCCGGTTGCCGGCCTGGGGACGCGCTTCCTGCCTGCCACCAAGGCGATGTCCAAGGAGATGCTGCCGGTGGTCGACCGGCCACTGATCCAGTATGCGGTAGACGAGGCTCGCGCCGCGGGTATCGAGCAGTTCTGCATGATCACCGGCCGCGGCAAGACCGAGCTGGTCGAGTATTTCGACATCGCCTACGAACTGGAGGCGACGCTGCGCGAGCGCGGCAAGCAGGAGGGGCTCGATGCGCTGCGCGACACCAGCATGCAGCCCGGATCGATCGTCAGTGTCCGCCAGCAGGAGCCGATGGGCCTGGGACACGCGATCTGGTGCGCGCGCTCCTTTATCGGCGAGGATCCGTTCGCCATCCTCCTGCCCGATGACATCATCCTCAGCAAGACACCGTGTCTCAAGCAACTCGCCGACGCCTATCACCTGACCGGCGGCAATGTCGTTGCGGTCTCGGAAGTGCCTCCAGAGCAGACCAATCGTTACGGCATCCTGCGCGTCGGTTCCGATGACGGCCATATGGTCGAGGTGACCGGCCTGGTCGAAAAGCCGGCTCCCGAGGACGCGCCATCGAACCTGTCGATCATCGGTCGCTATGTTCTGACCGCAGACGTGATGCCGTTCCTCGCCAAGCTCGAACGCGGCGCCGGCAACGAGGTGCAGCTGACCGACGCGATGGCCAAGATGATCGGCCGTGTGCCATTTCACGGCATCCGCTATGAGGGCAAGAGGTTCGATTGCGGCGACAAGGTCGGTTTCCTAGAGGCGCAGATCGCCTTCGCCCTGGAGCGCGAGGATCTCGGACCGGCGGTGCGCGCGTTCCTCAAACCCTACTGCGAGTGCCTGTAATGTCGTTCCGGCATGATTTCGATCAGACCAGCCTGCGCGAATACGACATTCGCGGCATCGTGGGCGAGACGCTCGGTGAGGCGGACGCGTTTGCCGTCGGCCGCGCCTTCGGCACCATCGTTGCGCGCGCCAGCGGCAGTACAGTGGCGGTCGGCTTCGACGGCCGGCTCTCCTCGCCAGAGCTCGAGCAGAGCCTCGTTGCCGGGCTCCGCGCGTCCGGCATGGAGGTGCTGCGTGTCGGACGCGGCCCAACGCCGATGCTGTATTACGCCGCAACGACCTTGCAGACGGACGGCGCCGTGATGGTCACCGGCAGCCATAACCCGGCCAACTACAACGGCTTCAAGATGATGCTCGGCCGCAAGCCGTTCTTTGGCGCGCAGATCGCCGAACTCGGCCGGATCGCGGCCAGTGCCGACGTGGTGGAGCAAGCGACAGGCGGCGAGCGTCACGTCGACATCGCGCACGACTATATCGCTCGCCTGATCGCCGATTGGGACGGTGGCGACCGGATCCTCAAGGTGGTCTGGGACAATGGCAACGGCGCCGCCGGCGAGGTACTCGCCAGGCTGGTGCGCTCGCTGCCCGGCGAGCATACCGTGCTCAACGGCGAGATCGACGGCAACTTCCCGGCCCATCACCCTGATCCGACGGTGCCGCGCAACCTCGAACAGCTGATCGCCGAGGTCGCGGCACAAGGCGCCGATCTCGGCATCGCCTTTGATGGCGACGCCGACCGGATCGGCGTCGTCGACGACAAGGGCCAGATCCTCTGGGGCGATGAATTGCTGATCGTGCTGGCCCGCGACGTGCTGCGCGAGCACCCGGGTGCCACCATCATCGCTGACGTCAAGGCCAGCCAGGTCCTGTTCGACGAGGTCAGCCGCGCCGGCGGCAAGCCGCTGATGTGGCGCACCGGCCACTCTTTGATCAAGGCGAAGATGGCCGAAACCGGTTCACCTCTGGCGGGCGAGATGTCGGGGCATGTGTTCTTCGCCGACAAATGGTACGGCTTTGACGACGCGCTCTATGCTGCGGTGCGTCTGCTCGGCATCGCCGCCCGCCTGGATCAGCCGCTCTCGGCGGTCAAGGAGGCATTGCCGCGGACCGTCAGCACCCCGGAACTGCGCTTTGACTGCCTTGATACACGCAAGTTCGGTGTGGTCGAGGAGGTGGCGGCCAGGCTAAAGGCAGAGGGCGCGGAGGTCTCCTCGATCGACGGGGTGCGGGTGCGCACGGCGGATGGCTGGTGGCTGCTGCGCGCCTCCAACACCCAGGCGGTTCTGGTCGCCCGCGCGGAAGCCGCGGACACCGCCGGCCTCGACCGGCTCCGCGCGGTGCTCGCCTCCCAGCTCGAGCAGTCCGGGTTGGCCGCTCCTGATTTTTCCGGAGACAATGCCGGCCACTGAGGCCCCGCGGCTCGTCGAGCCCGACGCGGCCTCGGTGTTGATCCGGGGCCGCTCTCCTGGCTTTACCACGCAGCCGCCGGACTTCGTGGATGGCGAGCTGATCCCACCCGACGTCAGGCTCGCCTGCGCAGCCTGGGACCGGCGCGCATTCGCCCCGCGAGACATCGTGGTGCGAACCGTGCGCGACGTCTACGTCGCCGAGGAGGGATTGGTCTTCACCCATGACGGCGACCTGTTGCGGCATAGTGTGCGCGAGCACGAGTCCGAGCAGATCGACCGCGCGACACGGGCCGTCCGGCGGGCCATCGGCGGCGAGACCATTGCACGGCATGACCTGCCCCTGGTGCTCGGCAAGAAGCGCGGTGCAAGCAACTACGGCCATTGGATGATTGAACTGCTGCCGACGCTGCATCTGACGCTGACCCGGCTCGCTGATACACGGATTGGCGTCCTGGTGCATGACATCGACGATCCGGATCTCGGCGGCATCGTGATGGAGACGCTGCGTCGGCTTGGTATTGCCGACACCCGGGTGCGGGTCAGCGGTTCGGCGCCGGTGCATGTGCGCGAACTGATCATGGTCGAGGGATTGACCGAGCACGGCAGCTACATGTCGCCACTGGTGCGCGACTGCCATGATCGCCTGGCGCATGGAGTTGCAGGAAGTGGCGTCCAGCGCGTCTTTCTCAGCCGCGGCGCCGGAGCCAGACGGCGCTTCCAGGACGAGAGCCATATGGGCCGCCTCGCCGAGGAGCGCGGCTTCACCGTCGTCGACACCAGGAGCCTCGGCCTGGACGGCCAGATCGGCCTGCTACGCGATGCGCGATTGATCGCAGGCGTCATGGGTGCGGCGATGACCAACCTGATCTACGCCACCGCGGGCGCGCGCGCGGCGCTGTTCGCGCCGGCGACGATGCCTGACACGTTTTTCTGGTTCATCGCCAATCTGCGTGGCCTGCATTACCGCGAAATCCGCTGCGTACAGGCTGGTCCCGGCGACGGCTGGGAGCGCCCGCTCGACATCGGCTTTCGCACCTTTCGCCGGGTGCTTGACCAGGAGGCGGCAGCACTCTGAGCCTTGGCTCAGGCGCCGACCTGAACGAGTGCGCCGCGCACCAGCTGCGGGGTCGGACGCGGATTGGCTTCGAAGACAAAATGCTCCCCGGGCACGGCGCGGAAGCTGTCACCGAGCCCGTTGATCGTCTCGGCGCCGCCCAGATAGAGCAGGCCGCCCGGCAGAAGTCGGGAGGCGATCATGGCCAGCACCCGCGTCTTCGTCGGCGGATCGAAATAGATCAACACATTGCGGCAGAAAATGATGTCGAAACGGCCGAGCACTGACGGGTCGGCGAGCAGGTTCCACTCGCGGAAACTGGCCATGTCGCGGATCGGCTTGATGATCCGCCAGGAATCGTCCTCCTTGGTGAAATATTTGACGAGCAGGCGCGCCGGCAGACCGCGCTGCACCTCGAACTGGCTGTACAGGCCCTCGCGGGCGCGGGCCAGGGGCGCACGCGCAATGTCCGTGCCGAGGATTTGCACGGACCGACCGCCGAAGGCGCCGCCCATTTCGCTGACCAGCATGGCGAGGGAATAGGCCTCCTGACCGGTCGATGCGGCGGCGGACCAGACCCGCAGGCCCATGCCCGCCGGCCGTTCTGCATGCAGCTTTGGCAAAGCCTCGCGACGAAGATGATCGAACGGCTTGTTGTCACGAAAGAACAGGGTCTCGTTGGTGGTGAGCGCCTCGACCACCTCGTCCTGGAGCGCGCGATCGACGCGCAATCGCGGCGCCAGGGCCACATAGCCGGTCAAGCCGAGCCGGCGCGTTATGGCGGCGAGGCGGGTGTCGAGCAGGTAGCTCTTCTCCGGCCCGAGGGCGAGGCCGGAGCGCGCTTTCACCAGAGCCGCGATTTCGTCGAAAGCGCTCATCGGGCCCGCATCATGCTGGAGACCTTGCGGGCCAGTTCGTCGATCGGCAGGACGGCATGGCAGAGACCAGCGCGAGCGACAGCGCCCGGCATGCCCCAGACCACGCTGCTCGCCTCATCCTGTGCGAGGATGCTGCCGCCGGCATCGAGCACCGCCTTGCCGCCGCGCAGACCATCCTGGCCCATGCCGGTCAGGATGACCGCAAGCACACGGCCTTGGCAGGCGACGGCAGCACTGCGCAACATCGGATCGACCGCTGGACGACAGGAGTTCTCCGGCGGATCGTCGGTGAGCCGGATGCGCAGGCCTGCTTCGGTGGCCATGATGGTCATGTGCCTGTCCCCGGGCGCGATCAGGATGTGGTCAGGCAATAGGGGCTGTCGGTCGCCCGCCTCGCGGCAGGAGCGCGGCCCTTGCCGCTCGATATGCTCGGCGAGACTGCGGGTGAACAGCGGCGGCATGTGCTGGGTGACGACGATCGGCACCGGCAGCGGCGCGGCGAGGGCCCGGAAGAAGGCGAACAGAGCCTGTGGGCCACCGGTCGAGCTGCCGATGGCGAGCAGCAATGGCGTCCGCGCCGGCTGCGGCTGCAAGGTCAACGTCGGTGGGGGTGCGGCAGGCAGCCGCCCGATGGCGGCGCCGAGCCGACGCAGCCGCGCCTGGCCCTTGACCTTGGTCAGGATTTCACGGGCGAACTCGTCCGCCTGCGCCGCCGCGGGCTTGGGGACGTAGTCTGCCGCACCTGCGGCCAGCGCCCGCATGGTGATCGCACCGCCCTGCGTGGTGAGTGCGGAGGCCATGATGATCCGCACACCGGGATCGATCCGCAGGAGCAGCGGCAGTGCGGTGAGCCCGTCCATCACCGGCATTTCGACATCGAGCACAACGACGTCGATGTTGCCCGCACGCAATGCCTCGGCGGCCTTTGCGCCGTCCGCGGCCAAGCCTGCGACCTCGATCTCCGGATCGCTTCCCAGGATGCGGGCGATGATCGAGCGAATGGTGAAGCTGTCGTCGCACACCAGCACGCGAATGCGCGTGCCGCTCATGCACAAGCACCCAGCAGCCCGAGCTGCGCGAACTTGCCGAGCAGGATCGCCTCGTCGAACGGCTTCATGATGTATTCCTGGGCGCCAGCCTCGATCGCCGAGACGATGAAGCCGGGATCGTTTTCGGTCGTGCACAGGATCACGACAGGGTTGTTGTCGCCGAATTCGGCGCGCAGGCCACGCAGACACTCGATGCCGTTCATGACTGGCATGTTCCAGTCGAGCAAAACCGCATCGACGGGGCACGCGCGCAAACGGTTCAGGGCCTCGGCGCCGTCACCCGCCTCATCGACGGCAAAGCCGGCCGTCTCGAGCATGCCTCGTGCGATCTTGCGTACGACGCGGCTGTCGTCGACCACCAGGACGCGCCGGGCGGCGGCCATGCTGGGATTGTCCATCATGCGGCAGCCTTGCTTTCGAGATAGAGCAGGCGCCCGATATCGAGGACCACCATCAGCCGCGAAGGCAGGCGGAAGATGCCGGTGGAGAACTCTAGCCATCCCGCGCCGAGCGTCGGCGGCGGTGTCTCGATGTCGTTGAGGTCGAGGCTCAGAACCTCCAGCGCCTGATCGACGAGCAACGCATAGCCGCCGCCTGCCTCCTCGGCGACGACGGCGACCAGCTTCGAGCCGCTCGGCGCCGCCGCCAACGAAAGCCGTCGCCGCAGGTCGACCGCGGTGACGATGCGGCCGCGCAGGTTGATGTTGCCGGCAATCTCCGGGGGAGCCAGGGGGATGCGTGTCACGACGCTGTCGGCAATCACGTCGCGAACCGCCAGCACCGGCACGCCGCAGAGCTGTCCCGCGACGGTCAATGTGAGGAAGCCCTGCTCGCGCCGCTCGCGGGTCTCGTCGTCGGCTGCGCGTCTGGTTTCGGCTGTCATGGTGCGTGTCTTCCCTCAGGCGGTCACGGGATGCGCCAGGCATTGCTCGAGGCTGGCGAGCAGGGTCTCGCGTTCAAACTTGCGGATGTAGTCGGTAAAGCCGGCGTCGCGGCCGGCCTGCACATCGTCGCTGCTGCTCAGCGCCAGCATCGGCAGGTCGGCCCAGCTGCCGCCCTCGCGCACTTTGCGCGCGAAGCTGTGACCGTTCATTCCCGGCATCTCGATGTCGGAGACGATGGCATCGAAGCGACGACCAGCGTCGCGCATGGCCAGGGCGTTTTCGGCAGTCGCAGCACTGGTGACGTCGTAGCCGGCGGCGGAGAGGCTCGGCACCAACAGGTTGCGGAAGAAGTCGCTGTCCTCGACGACAAGGACGCGCGGACGGCCCTTGGCGGCGACGGTCGGCTTGAACCAGCCTTCGGACGCCTGTGTCAGCCAATGTGCGGCATCGACGACCTCGGTTGCCTTGCCGTCGATGATGGCGGTGCCGAGCAGGCCCAGGCGATCGCTGGCGACGACGATGTTGAGGGTAGCGCTGACGACATCGAGAATCCTGTCGACCATCAGGCCGATATGCTGGCCGTTGTCGCTGATCACCAGGACCGCCTGGATTTCGCTATCGCCGGCGATGGCGGGATCGAGCGCCACCAGTGGCATCAGGCCGCCACGATACTGGGTGACAAGGCGAGCCCCGGTGACTTCCAGCCGCGCGCGGGGGATCATCTCCAGGCGTGCGATCAGGGCCAGCGGCAATGCCTTCTGCGCGCCGGGACCGGCATGCACCAGCAGCAGGTCGCAGCACTCGGCCGCCTCGTTTGAGGCCGCGTGCGCACGCACGCTCTCGCTGTCCGAACCGTCCGAGATCCTGCTCTCGCGCGCGATCCCGAGCGGGTCCAGGATCATGATGACGGAGCCGTCGCCCAGGATGGTGTTGCCGCTGAACAACGGGATCTGACGGATCACCGGAGCCACCGGCTTGACCACGATCTCTTCGGTGTCGAAGACGTGCTCGACGATCAGCCCGAGCCGCTGCTTGCCGACCGAGACCACCACGACGATCCGTTCGGCCTCCGGCCGGTCCATCTCGAGCTTGAGAATGCGCGACATCGAGACCAGCGGCAGCAGCCGGTCGCGCAGGCGCAGCACCTGGGCGCCGTCGATGGTCTCCAGCACCATGTCCGGCTGCGCGCCGGGTAGCACGATCTCCACGACGCAGATCTGCGGGATGGCGAAGCGCTCGCCGGCGGTGCCGACGATCAGGGCGGAGACGATGGCCAGCGTCAGCGGGATCTTGATCAGGAACTGCGAGCCGCGACCGACCCGGCTATTCAGGTCGATGGTGCCGTTGATGCGTTCGATGTTGGTCTTGACCACATCCATGCCGACGCCGCGCCCGGAGACCGAGGTGACCGCGGCGGCGGTGGAGAAGCCAGCATGGAAGATGAAGCGGCGGATTTCCTCCTCGCTCATGCGCCGCAGCTTGTCTTCGCCGACCAGACCTTGGCTGAGCGCACGCGCGCCGATCCTGGCGGGATCGAGGCCACGGCCGTCGTCGCTGATCTCAATCACGACGTGGCCGCCCTCGTGGCGAGCGTCCAGCGTGATGGTCCCTGCTTCCGGCTTGCCGGCACGCTTGCGCTCGGCGGCTGGTTCGAGCCCGTGATCAGCGCTGTTACGGATCATGTGGGTGAGCGGATCCTTGATCAGCTCGAGCACCTGCCGGTCGAGCTCGGTATCCGCGCCGCGTGTCACCAGGACAATCTTTTTGCCGAGGTCATGCGACAGATCTCGGACCAGGCGCGGCAGTGTGTTCCAGGCCGTGCCGATCGGCTGCATGCGCGTCTTCATCACGCCCTCCTGCAGATCGGAGGTGAGCTGCGATAGGCGCTGCATGGGCGTGGCAAGGCTGCTTTCGGCGTTTGCTCCCGCCCCGGTCTGGGTGCCCCGGCCGCTGCGCAGGATCTGCAGCAACTGGTTGCGCGTGAGTACGAGCTCACTCACCAGCGTCATCAGGTTTTCGAGCATGTCGACGCCGACCCGGATGGTCTGGCTGCGGTTTGGCGACTCGGGCTGTGACACGGGTTCGACGGCGTTGGCTGACGAGGGAGGGTGAGGCGGCGGCGGGGCAGGAGAGGCGGGGGACGGGGCAATGGCGGCGGCAGGTTCGGCGACGAGGGCCGGCTTGACACCGCGGCCCGCGGCGAAATCCTCCAGTGCTGCGATCAGATCCGCGTCGTTCCCATCCGGTTCGCCCTGGCCGCGGCTGAGCGTGTCGACGATCATGCGAATGCGGTCGATGGCGCTCAGGATCAGGCCGATCCCATCGGAATCGACCTGGAGCGCGCGATTGCGGAGTTTGTCGAGGACGGTTTCCGCGGCATGTGCCGCCTTCTCCAGGCGCGGTAGGCCGAGAAAGCCGCAGGTGCCCTTGATCGTATGGACCAGCCGGAAGATCAAGGAGAGCGTCGGCTGGTCTTCCGGGGAGCGTTCAAGCCGAACCAGTGCGAGATCAAGCTCGGAGAGGCTCTCCAGAGACTCGGTCACGAAATCGGCGAGCAGATCGTCCAAGCCGGTGCTCCATGCGTTACGGGTGGTGCGGATGAGCAGAGACTGAGGCAGCGGCCTGAACATTTCGTAAACGTAGCAGGCAGGAGGTTGCATATGCCGCACGCGCCGCTTCAAACGGAGTTTGCGCCGGGTCAGTGGGTTTCACACCCGCAGCACCCCGAATGGGGGGCAGGTCAGGTGCAATCGGTGGTCGGCCACCGGGTTACGGTCAATTTCGAGCATCGCGGCAAGGTGCTGATCAACGCGGCCCTGGTCGCGCTCGACATCCAGCCCTAGAACCAGCAGCCATGATCACGCGTGATGACTTCCCGCCCGTCATCGATCCGTTCGGGCGACATATCAGCTACCTGCGCGTCTCGGTGACCGACCGCTGCGACATGCGCTGCGTCTATTGCATGGCCGAGGAGATGACCTTTCTGCCGCGGGCGGAGGTGCTCACCTTCGAGGAACTCGAACGGCTGTGCGCCGCCTTCATCCGCTCGGGCGTACGGCGGCTGCGCATCACTGGCGGCGAGCCGCTGGTGCGGCGCGGTGTTGACGGCTTCATGACCGCACTCGGCGGCTGGCTGGGCCGTGCGGCGGGCCAGCCAAGGCTGGACGAGCTCACGCTGACCACCAACGGCAGCCGTCTCGCGGCGCATGCCGCCGCTCTGCAAGCAGCCGGCGTGCGTCGGATCAATGTCAGTCTCGACTCGCTCGATGCGGCGCGCTTTGCCGCCATCACCCGGGTCGGCCACCTTTCGCGCACGCTCGACGGCATTGCCGCAGCACGGCAGGCGGGTATTGCGGTGCGGATCAACACGGTTGCCATGCGCGGCGTCAACGAGGACGAGTTCGATGACCTGATCGCCTGGTGCGGCCAAATCGGGGCGGATCTCTGTCTGATCGAGACGATGCCGATGGGCGATACCGGCGAGGACCGTACCGACCGCTATCTGCCGCTGTCGCTGGTGCGCGCGCGTCTGGCGCAGCGTTGGAGCTTCGAGGAAATCCCGTATCGAACCGGCGGCCCGGCGCGCTACGTCCATATTGCCGAGACCGGCCGGCGCCTCGGCTTCATCACCCCGATGACCCATAATTTCTGCGAAAGCTGCAATCGGGTGCGCCTGAGCTGCACCGGCATGCTCTATATGTGTCTTGGCCAGGACGATGCCGCGGACCTGCGTGCGCCGCTCAGGGCCGGTGCCGACGAGGCGGGTCTGTTGGAAGCGATCCGCGCAGCCATCGCGCGCAAGCCAAAGGGCCATGATTTCATCATCGGCCGGCGCGGAGAGGCGCGTGGCGTTGCCCGTCACATGAGTGCCACGGGAGGATAGTCAGGCCGGCCCGGATTGTCCGAGCAGGGCATCCGTGCGGTCTTCGAGCGCCTCAGCGAGCGGAATGGTGAACTGCCCGGGACGCAGGGGTTTGGGCTGATCGGGTGAGGGCGACCAGCCGGTCAGCATGGCGAGGCGCAGCTCGACCTGGAGCGGCAAGGGCTCGGACAGGGCATGGGCCGCCCTGGCGAACAGGTCTCGTGGCGGCGTGCGGCGGTCGCGCAGCATGACCGCATTGCCCTCGCCCGCGGCGCGCAGGTCGCGCAGCAGCGCCAGCGGCGAGCGATAGGCGAGTTCCAGCGTGTCCGCATCGGCAACCGGCAGGGCGAAGCCGGCACGCTGCAGCAGGTTGGCGCAGTCGCGCAGCTCCGGAAACGGCGAGACCCGCGGCGAGGCGCCGCCGGTGGTCGCAAGCTCCGCGTCCAGCATCGCCTGACGCAGCGCCGACAATGTCGGCAGGACCGGGATACTGGCGAGGAACAGGCCGTCCGGCTTGAGCGCGTGGCGAAGCTGCACCAGCGCCCCGGGCAGGTCGTTGACCCAGTGCAGCGACAGGCTGGCCACGATCAGGTCGAAGCTGCCTGGTCCGAACGGCAACCATTCCTCGTCGGCGACGACACCGGGACCGCCGGAGAGCGACAGCATCGGGCTGGAGAGGTCGCAGGACACGGTCTCAATGCCGCGCGCCCGCAACGCCGGCGCCACCACGCCGCGTCCGCCGACATCGAGGGCGCGGCTGAACCGGCGGGTGACGTCATCGAGACGGTCGAGCAGCCGGGCGCTTGCGGCGTGCAGGACCTCGTTCACCGTCTGCACGCTACCTGCCGCACGGTCGCGATGCAGCCGGACCGCGGCGCGGTCGAAGATGACGCTGTCTTGCATAGTGCTGCATGTGCGCGGCGTAGGCGCGCTTGCAAGGGGTGTTTGGCTTGCACATGGCTGACATACACGTTATGGTTGTATGTGCGATCGATCAATGCTCTGGCGGCGCTGACCTTGGCGAGTGGTCGGGTCATGCTCGACCTCGTCCTACCGCCGCAATGTCCGACCTGCGACGTCGTCGTCGGCGATGTCGGCCGGTTCTGTGCGGACTGCTTCAAACGTGCCGCGTTCATCGTCGAGCCGAGCTGCGTACGCTGCGGCGTCGGCTTCTCCAGTACCGGCGAGGCCGGCCTGTCGCGGGTGTGTCCGGGGTGCCTTGAAGCGCCCCCTGTCTGGAGCCGGGCACGCGCGGCCCTGGCTTACAATGATTTCTCCAAAAACCTGATCCTGCCGCTCAAATACGCGGATCGAACCGAGAATGCCCGGTTCCTGGCACTTCATATGGCACGCGCCGGGGCGGCACTGCTGAGCCAGGCGGATCTGCTGCTGCCGGTGCCGCTACACCGCAAGCGGCTGTTCTCGCGACGCTACAACCAGGCGGCGTTGCTCGCCTTGCATGTCGGGCGTCTGTCGCAGCGCACGGTGCTGGTGGACGGGCTTGAGCGGACCCGCTCGACACGGAGTCTCGCGGCCTCCGCGCGCGAGGAACGCGCAGCACTCGTTGCTGACGCCATCGCCATCAGAGACTCCCGCGCAGCACTGCTGCGGGGGCGCCGGATCGTTCTGGTTGACGACGTGCTGACCACCGGTGCCACCGCAGCGGTCTGCACCGAGGCACTGCTCGCTGCGGGTGCGACATCGGTGGATTTGCTGGTCGCGGCCCGCGCTGCGCGCGCAACGGCCTAGTCCAGGGACACTGGCCAGGGACACTGGTACGTCCCTGCTCCTGCTATGCGCCGCCCTCATCCGTCTCGGTGGTCTGAAGCTTGTCCTGGGTCCTGGTCTGGAAATCGGATGCGTCGTGGCGCTCGTGCAACTGAGACGAGAGTTCGCCGGTCACACGATTGACCATGCGTCCGCGCTGCACCGCGGGCCGCGCGCCGATCTTATCGGACCAGCGCAGGACATTGACGTAATCCTGGACCTGCAGGAATTCCCCGGCCTCGTAGAGGAAGCCTTTCACCACGCCGCCATACCAGGGCCAAACGGCCATATCGGCGATCGTGTAGTCATCCCCGGCAAGGTAGGCATGGTCGGCAAGATGCTTTTCGAGCACATCCAGCTGCCGCTTCACCTCCATGGCGAAGCGATCGATGGCGTACTCGATCTTGGTGGGCGCATAAGCATAGAAATGCCCGAAGCCGCCGCCGAGATAGGGGCCGCTGCCAACCTGCCAGAACAACCATGAGAGGCATTCTGCCCGAATTGCGGGCTCGGTCGGCAGGAAGGCGCCGAATTTCTCGGCTAGGTAGAGGAGGATCGCGCCTGATTCAAAGATCCGGATCGGCTCCGGGCCACTGCGATCCATTAGCGCAGGGATTTTTGAGTTCGGGTTCACGCCGACAAAGCCGCTGCCGAACTGGTCGCCGTCGCCGATGCGGATCAGCCACGCATCGTATTCCGCGTCGGTGTGTCCGAGTTCCAGCAACTCCTCGAGCATCACGGTCGCCTTGACGCCGTTCGGGGTCGCCAGCGAGTAGAGTTGCAGCGGATGGCGGCCGACCGACAGCGCCTTGTCGTGCGTGGCGCCGGAGACCGGCCGGTTGATGCTCGCGAATTTTCCGCCGTTCTCCTTCTGCCATTGCCAGACCTTCGGTGGCGTATAGGCTGCATCGGCTGTCATTGATCGGCTCCCGTGTTTGGCGCCCTGGATGGCGACATGGGTGACGGCCCGTCGCGCGATGACGATCGGACCGGATCAGAAGCGCTCGGTCCAGGGTCGGAGTTCAATCTCATGCGTCCAGGCGCTGCGTGGCTGGGCGACCAGATGCAGGTATGAGTCCGCGATCGCGTCAGGGTCGAGCAGGCTATCGAGCCGGTCCCCGGGGACGGATCGGACAGCACTGCGAATACCCCCGTCTATGACGATGTGTGCGACATGGATGCCTTGCGGTCCGAGTTCGCGTGCCATGCTCTGCGCCAGGCCGCGCAGGGCAAACTTGCCCATCGCGAACGGAGCGGACTGCGCATAGCCTTTTACGCTCGCCGAGGCGCCGGTGAACAGGATAACGCCCGAGCCACGCCCCAGCATCAGACGCGCCGCCTGCTGACCGACAAGAAAGCCTCCGAATGCGGTGACCGCAAGCGCGCGCTCAACCTCGGCGGGGGTGAGGTCGATCAGCGGGCCGCGTACGCGTCCGCTCGCATTATAGACGACCAAGTCCGGCACGCCGAACGCGCTCTGCACCGCGCTGAACAGGCGAGCGGTGTCCTCTGCATTGGCGGCGTCACAGGCGAAACTCCGCGAGCCGGTTTCGCTGACGAGAGGGTCAAGCTTGCCCGTGTTGCGCGCGGCGAGTGCGACCTGCCAGCCAAGTGCGGAAAGCTTGCGCGCAAGCGACCCGCTGAGGCCCACTCCAGCGCCGACGATCAGGGCGGTCTTGAGGTCCTGAGGCAATACAAGCGTCTCCTGAAGTCGGCGCCACAGTCGTCAACAACGCTGGCCCGGACCATGCCAGTCGCATTTGCATCAATCCAGCCCTCGGCGAAACAGGGTGCGCAGCGTACGCGTCGGCCGCACGACCGCGCGTAGCGGACGCGTGATCCGCCATGAGCTCGACTGGCGGAGCCGCTCTGCCTCGTCACGATGCTGGAGCAGCGTTGCCGTCTCGCCGGCCGCCGTCGCCGCGCGCTCGGTCAGCAGGCCGATCATCGCGGTGAGCTGGGCAATTTGCGCCGTCGCCGCATGCAGTTGCTCGGTCGCTTCGTGCAACTGCTCGCGGTCTGCACGCGCCTGCCGCAGACTGTCGTCCAGTTCGCCGTTCAGGCGGATGGCGGTCTGCCGGAGCGCCACCATCTCGGCAATCGATCGATCAAGATCGACCTGCAGCGCCTGATTGGCATGGCTCGCCAGACGGAGCGCCCTGTCGCAGTCCGCATAGGCCTGACGCTCAAGCGCGCCGTCTCTCACGCGGGGCCTCCTGGCACTGCAGCCGACGCCGCCGCACGGCGGCAACCTGGTTGTGGCTGTAATCGCGCTGCAACAGGGCACGACCGTTGCTGACCAGCTTCATTGCCCGCCCCGGCTCCTCAAACAGTCTCTGCATGAGCCAGGCTGCGTGCGCAATGTCCGGCTCGGCCCAGCTCTGCTGTGTCGCGGGTTGATAGACCGCCTTTGCCACCGGGATGAGTTGAAAGCCGACAGGGTAGCCGGTGCGCTCGGTCAGGAGCTCGCGCGTTGCGGCGTAGCCGGTGGCGATGGCCGGCCTGCCCGCGCGCAGCGCCTCGGCGCACAGCGATGCCACCCCCTCGCTGCGATGCAACGAGAGCAACGCGTCGGTCGCGCCGATCAAAGACGCTCTCCCGTGTCCGCCAGGGCTGCCTTCCAGCAGGAAGATATCAGGATGACCGTCGCCGAGCGCGCGCAGCGCCTCGATGCGGTCGGGTGCGAGCTCGGGACCCGCGCCGTGCAACACCAGTCCGGCCATGCCGTCGCGCGGAAAGGCCCGGCGAAAGGCCGCGATGGCGCCGTGCGGGTTCTCACGGCTCAGGGTCTTCTCAAGGTCTGGACAGCTGCCACAATCAAAGCTGGCGAAGAACAGAAAGCGGTGCTCCGGCAGCCCGAGTGCGTGGCGCGGGCGCGGGACGCGGGCGGTGCTCTCGAAGGCGAGCGGCACCGTGACGACCGGACATTCAAGGCGGCCCGCCAGCGCCGTCTGGAGGAAGCGGCTGGGTGCCCAGACCTCGTCCAATTCATTCAGTCGAACCAGCCAATCCTCGGGAAAGCAAGCGAGATGCCATAGCGGGATGCCCACCCTCAGAAACCCGGGTTGGCCTTCTGGCTCCGCCGGCGCCTCGAACAGATGGATTTGCTCGCGGCCACGCCCGGCGGCCAGCGCCAGGCGGATTTGCTCGTCGAGTGCAGCGTCCGCGGCGGCGCTTCGCGTGCCGCCATCGTGACGCGCCGGATACCGGCGATCGCGCCTTGTCGCGAGGCGCTCGGCCGCGGGTTCGATCAACGGCAGGTCGAAGCCGAGGTCATTGGCCGAATGGATCACGAACCAGTCGACCAGCTCGCGCACGGGCGCCGGCTCGGCCAGGTCGAGCCGCGTATGCAGATGCGGGAAGTGACCGTGCAGGAATTGCATGAAGTTGGTCACGATCCGCCCCGGGTCGGCACGTGAGGTTCCGGGGCAGCGCTCGTGCAGGTAGGCTTCGTAGGTGTCGAACGGGTCCTGCGGCCAGAGCTGGTGTTGTCGGAACATCCGCCGCACCAGGGGATGGATGGCAGTCCCTGACGCGAAGCGGCCATAGGCATAGGTTGCGGCCGAGACGCTGCCATGGCCGCAGGCGAGCCGCTTTGTGGCATAGGATTCGGTCAGTCGTTGCAGCGGCTCGGTCATCGCGCCGTCGAGCCTGGTGTCGTATTTGGAGAGCCGCGCCGGTTGCTCCGGGTCGAACCCGCTATAATGGAAGAAGCCGAGCGGCGCTCCGTCGACGGTCCAGGCACCCTCCGTCCCGCCGAGCGCCCGCTGCCGCAGGTTCCAGTAGGCCACGTTCATCGTCGTGTCGCGGCAGATATGCGCCGCGGCCGCGAAGGCCGGCGCCAGATCCATGAATTTCTGGTCGACGAAGAGCCCCTCGCTTTGCGCGTTGACGCATTCGTAGCGCAGGCGGCGCGCCCACCAGGCGATCACGTCGCTCGATTCCTGGCAGCGCGCGGCACCGAGGAAGCCAAGATTATAGATGCCCGCACGCATGATGGTGAGGTCGTTCGGCTCGGCCGGACTCTCGCATGGCGCGCACATGTGCGGCGTCAGGATCAGGGAGGCTCCCTCTGCCAAAGGCTGGGTGACCTCGTCCAGGGGGCGGAACAGCTCGATGTCAGGGTCGAAATAGAGCACGGCGTCGTAGCCGCATTGTTCGAGAAGATGCTGGAACATGAATGGCTTGAGAGCGGTGTTGAACTCCAGGATGTCGTAGCGGAAGGCAAACGCCGCGAAGTCGCGGATCGGCAGGCTGCGGGCCTCGACGATCGTCCAGGCCGCGTCATACAGGCCGGGCATGCGGATCATCTCGTCGGCGAGGCAGAGATACAGGTCCGCTTCGGCGTGGAACTGCCGCACCGACTGCAGCAGGACACGCGCGGCGGGCACGTAGTTGTTGGAACAGATCGTGAAGACGGCGAGCGTCCTGCTTTCTGCCATACGCGTCCCGGATGCTGGCGAGGCCCCCGACCTGGGCCACCAACGTGGTTAGTGCATGCGGACCCGCGGCTCAAGACGGCGACGCGGCGGGGGACTTGTCGCGGCGGCGGACCGGTACGACCCTAAAGCATGCTAAGAGCCATCTTGACTGACAAGGAGAGCCCAATGCCGAAGATCGAGATCTATACCCAGGCGGGCTGCCCGTTCTGCGCGCGGGCGGTGGCGCTGTTGCGCGCCAAGAAGGTCGATTTCCAGGAGATCAACGCGCCTGGAGGGTCGCCGGAGCGCGAGCAGGCCAGGCAGCGCTCCGGCGGACGCACCAGTGCGCCACAGATCTTCATCGACGGGCGACACATCGGAGGCTGCGACGACCTAGTGGCGCTGGACGGACGCGGCGAACTCGACAGCATGCTCAAGGCGGCCTGATTAGACCTCGATGATCCACTATCTGCTCCGGTGCAACCGGGATCACGGGTTCGAGGGTTGGTTTCGCGATAGTGCTGCCTTTGATGAGCAGTCCGACCGTGGGCTGCTGAGCTGTCCGCAATGCGGCAGCGGGTCGGTACAGCGTGCCGTGATGGCCCCTGCGGTCCGCTCCGGGCGACCGCCGGTAGCCTCGGGGACAAACGATTCGCCGTCCGCCGAGGTCATGGTGCCGGATCAGCTCCGGGCGGCCCTGCAACGGATGCGCGCCGAAATTGAACGGCAGTGCGACGATGTCGGAGAGGGGTTCGCCGAAGCGGCGCGACGCTTGCACCGTGCGCAGCGCCAAGGCGAGACCATGCAACGCGGCATCTACGGACAGGCGAGCCCGGCGCAGCGCGAGACGCTGGCCGAGGAAGGCATCGAGACGATGCAAGTCCCCTGGTTGCCACGTGCGGACGGCTAGCCACGTCTGGCTGCTCGCGCTGTTTGTCCTGGTCGCGATCAGCGGTGCGGCGGCCGCACGCGGCGATGCGCCGGCGCCGCTTGGGCGCTGGCTGAGCCAGGATCATGACGGCGTATTCGACATCGAGCCATGCGGCGACGCCTTGTGCGGGCGTCTGGTGGGCATGCGCTATGAAGGCGCCATGCCCACCGACGATCACGGTGCGCCGCAATGCGGACTTCTGATGTTGACAGGCTTCAGGAATAATTCGGATGAGCCCAGCCATTGGACCGGCAGGATCCTCGATCCGCATACTGGCCGACGCTACCATGCGGCAATCTGGTCGCCGCGGCCCGGCGTCCTCAAGTTGCGCGGCTACCTGCTGCTACCGCTGTTCGGCGAGACGCAGCGCTGGACACGCTATGGCGGCGCGATCGGCCCGGACTGCCACCTGCCACGCTGAGCTCGCCGCGCTGAGATCATTGGCGCGACAGCAGCGCGATATAGTTCACCGCCATGTCACGGCTTTCCCGCCAGCCTCCCGGCAATGGCACCATCCCGCTCGCCCGCGCGATCCGCAGTCCGCTCTGGCTGCCATAACGGCCAAGTTCCGCCGGGGTCACGAATTTGCGCCAGTCATGCGTGCCCGCCGGCAGCAGCCGCAGCACGTACTCGGCACCGATCTTGGCCGCGGCGAGCGAGCGCCAGGTCCGGTTCAGGGTTGAGATCACGATCGCGCCCCCGCTTGGTGTGAGCAGGCGCGCCAGCAGGGCCACGAACGCCGCCGGATCGGTGACATGCTCGATGATCTCGAGCGCCACAACCGCATCGAAGTGCCGGCCTTCCGCGACCAGTGCCTCGGCGGTGGCGCAGCGGTAGTGCAATCGGGCCACGCCGGCGCCGTGGGCCTGGGCGGCGGCGATCGCCTCGGGCGACGCATCGACGCCGAGCACGTCGTAGCCGCGACGAGCCAGCGCCTCGCTGGCGAGGCCGGCACCGCAGCCGAGATCGAGCAGGAGTGGGGCGGCGCTGCCTCCAAGCCGGCGCTGTCCCAATGCCTGATCGATCCAGCGCACCCGCAGCGGGTTCATCTGGTGCAGCGGACGCATCGGGCCGTTCGGGTCCCACCATTGCGCGGCCAGGGCGCCGAAGCGCGCGATCTCGGCGGGCGAGACGGACCCTGCCGGCGAGAGGAGTGCGGGTTGCATCGCTTGCATGTTGCCGCCTGGTTGAGACGAAGCTATGTGAGCCGCCAACTGACCTGCGGCATCGACGTCGCCGTCCCTCTGGCACACCCTGTCCCTTCCTGGAAGGCCTGGCGGAAACCGCATGGCTCGAATCGTGATGAAGTTCGGCGGCACTTCGGTAGCCGATCTCGACCGGATCCGCAGCGTCGCCGCCCGAATCAAGTGCCAGGTTGCGACCGGCGACGAGGTGGCGGTCGTGGTCTCGGCGATGGCCGGCGTCACCAACCAGCTGGTCGGCCACTGCCAGGCGCTCTCGCCGCTGCATGACGCGCGCGAATACGACGCGGTGGTGGCCACCGGCGAGCAGGTGACCGCCGGCCTGCTCGCCATCGCCCTGCAGATGCTCGGCGTCGAGGCGCGCTCCTGGCAGGGCTGGCAGATCCCGCTGCGCACCGACGATGCGCACGGCAGGGCCCGCATCGAGAGCGTCGAGGCGAGCACCCTGATCGCACGCATGCAGGCGGGACAGGTGCCGGTGGTCGCCGGTTTTCAGGGTGTCGGGCCAAACGGCCGTGTCACCACCCTTGGACGCGGCGGGTCGGATACCTCGGCGGTCGCCCTCGCTGCGGCGTTGGATGCGGACCGCTGCGACATCTACACCGACGTCGACGGCATCTACACCACCGACCCAAGAATTGTTCCGCGCGCCCGCAAGCGCGACCGGATCACCTATGAGGAGATGCTGGAGCTCGCCTCGGTGGGGGCGAAGGTGCTGCAGACCCGCAGCGTCGAACTGGCCATGAAGCAGCGGGTTCGAGTACAGGTGCTGTCCAGCTTCGCCGAACTGGCAGCGCCCGAGGAGGGCCGGCTGCCCGGAACGCTGGTGGTCGACGAGGACGAGATCTTGGAACAGGAAATAGTGGCCGGCATCGCCTATTCGCGCGACGAGGCGAAAGTCACGGTGCGTCGGGTGCCGGACCGCCCTGGCGTGGCCGCCGCGGTGTTCGGACCGCTTGCGGACGCCCATGTCAATGTCGACATGATCGTCCAGAGCACCGGCGCGGATGGCAGCACCGATATGACCTTCACCACATCCAAGAGCGACCTCGCCCGCACCATCAAGGTGCTGGAGGGGGCTCGCGGCGTGATCCAGTACGGCGAATTGCTGACCGATTCCGAGGTCGCCAAGATCAGCGTCGTCGGCGTCGGCATGCGCAGCCATGCCGGGGTCGCCAACACCATGTTCCGCACGCTGTCGGAGCGTTCGATCAACATCCAGGTGATTTCGACCAGCGAGATCAAGGTGAGCGTGCTGATCGGCCTCGAATATACCGAGCTGGCGGTTCGCGCCCTGCATGGTGCCTATGGCCTCGACGTTGGCTGACCGGCTCCAGGCGATTCCCGCCGCTTCAAACCGCGATGATGAGGCAGCGCGCGCGACGCTTGACCGGCTGTGGGCGCGTGGCCGCGACTTCCTCGGCAGCGAGGTCGCGATCATGGGTGGCGCGATGAGCTGGGTCAGCGAGCGCCATCTGGTCTCGGCGATCTCAAACGCCGGCGGCTTCGGCGTGATCGCCTGTGGGGCGATGAGCCCGGCGCTGCTCGAAGCCGAGATCGCCGCCACCCAGGCGCTGACCACCCGGCCGTTCGGCGTCAACCTAATCACCATGCATCCCCAGCTCGACGCGTTGATCGGGGTGTGTCTGCAAGCCGGTGTCGGTCATATCGTGCTCGCCGGCGGCATTCCCCCCGGCAGTGCGGTGCGAGCGGTCAAGGATGGCGGCGCCAAATTGATTGCCTTTGCCCCGGCGCTGGTGCTCGCCAAGCGCCTGGCGCGGTCCGGCGCGGATGCGCTGGTGATCGAGGGCTCCGAGGCCGGCGGCCATATCGGCCCGGTGTCGCTGACCGTGCTGGCCCAGGAGATTCTGCCGCATGTCCGCGACCTGCCGGTGTTTGTCGCCGGCGGCCTTGGGCGCGGCGATGCGATCCTGGGCATGCTGGAGATGGGCGCCTCGGGGGCGCAGCTCGGCACCCGCTTTGCCGCCGCCTCCGAGAGCATCGCGCATGCGAACTTCAAGGCGGCGTTCGTGCGCGCTTCCGCCCGCGATGCGTTGCCCTCGGTGCAGCTCGATGCACGCTTCCCGGTCATTCCCGTGCGTGGGCTGGCCAACGAGGGCGGCCGGCGTTTCCTCGCCCACCAGGCCGAGACGCTGCGCCGCTTCCAGGAAGGCGCGCTGACCCGCGAGGCGGCACAACTCGAGATCGAGCATTTCTGGGCCGGGGCCCTGCGTCGCGCGGTCATCGACGGCGATGTCGAGACCGGCTCGGTAATGGCCGGACAGTCGGTCGGCATGGTGAGCGCAATACGGCCGGTGGCGGAGATCATCGCCGAGCTTGTCGATCAGGCGGTCGCCGCCCTGACGCGCCGGGTTCAGCCGTCCTGAGTTGGGGGCGCTGACTTCAGCACCCGGCCCATCGCGTCGGCCATCGTGGTCGGCATCAGGATCGTCGCACCGCGATCCTTGTTCATCTCGAACACCCGATTGATCTGCAGGATCTGCAGCGCCGTCGGACAGCGATCGTAGGTCGCCGCCGCCTGCTCCAGTTCGATCGCCATCAGCCGCTCGGCCGAGGCCAGGGTCACCCGGGCGGACTTCTCGCGCTCGGCCTGGGCTTGGCGGCTCATCGCATCCTGCAGGCTCGCCGGCAACGTCACGTCGCGGATTTCGACGGCCTGGACAGTGACTCCCCAGGCGACGGTCTTGGCGGCGATCGCCTCACGCAGCCATTCGTCGATCCGCCTGCGGTCCTCCAGCAGCACGCCGAGATCGCTGGCGCCGATCACCTCGCGCAGGCTGGTCTGCGCCACCAGCGACACCGCGGTGGCGTAGTCGCGCAGCGCGGTGATCGCCAGCAGCGCGTCATGCACCTTCCAGAACACGATGGCGTCGACATCGACCGGGCTGGTATCGCGGGTCAGCGTCTTCTCGGTGGTGATCGAGATGGTCTGGATGCGCAGGTCGACGACGCCGGCGACGCTGTCGACCACCGGAATAATCCAGAACAGTCCCGGCCCGCGCATACCCTGCAGCTTGCCGGCGCGCAGCACCACCGCGCGCTCCCACTCACGGGTTATGCGTAGTGCCAGCGGCAGCAGGATCGCGGCCAGGACCAGGACCGCGGTCAGTGCCAGCTGATGCAGTACGAGGAAGCAGCCGGCGGCTGCCGCCAGCAGCAACGCTGCCAGCAGGATCGGAATCGGGTTCGGCGCGCGGTTCACGTGTCCGCGCGAGCGGCGTCAGGTTCCGCCAAAGCCGAGGAAGCCGATCTCCGGTTTGGCGACCCCACCGGCCGCGGCCTCCGGCGACACCGCATACGAGGCGCGTTCGACCGGGTGCGTGCCATGCGCGCTGATGGCGAGATGTCCCACCCGGTCAACACCACCCGCCTGAACGTTGACCTGGGCGAGCTGCGCGCCGCCGCCCTGGTCGGCGTTGCGCATCGACAGCAGCAGGAAGGTGATGTCGTTGCGGCTGAGGTCGATCGACATGTCGATCGGGGTTTGTCCCAGCACATTGGTGGCCTGCAACTCGGCGCCGCGCGACAGCGCATCCTTGGCCGCGGTCAGGTCGCCGCGGTCGATCGCATCGAATAAGGCGGTGGTGGGGTTCACATCCAGCGGCGCATGCGACGTCGGCGCGTCGGGATCGCTCGATACGGCCCCGGGTAGCGCGGGCGGCGGCGCGTTTGCCTTAGCGGTGGCGCTTGCCTCGGCGGACGCGGCGTCATCCCCGCCGCCGCCGCCGCCTTGACCACCGCCCATGCTGAGCTGCGCGTGCGCGGCTTGCAAGGGTGCCAGACAGGGTGCCAGGGCCAGCGACAGCACGAGCCAGCCGGCGGGTTTTGGACGCAGGCACAACGAGAATCTGTGGACCGCCAATGGTTTCATCACTCTGTCTCGAAATTGGGTCTCGACGATGGGTCGTTTGAATAGGACAGGAGCGAGCCGATTGCGACGGAAATCGCGCAAGCCAGGCCTCTTCCGGTGCCCGCGGGTTGCGGGAATACTCGGTGCAATGCCGCAAACGCCACGCGCACTCGACGAATCCTGGCTTCGACGCTGCCTCGCCGGGCTGCGGCCGGTGTCGGCGCCATCCATGCCGACCGCTGACGGTGTCTGCCGGGCCGCGGCGGTGCTGGTCCCGCTGGTCCTGGCGCCGGCGCCAATGGTCCTGCTGACGCGACGTTCGGCGCTGCTGCGGACGCACTCCGGTCAGGTCAGCTTCCCTGGCGGCCGTCCCGAACCCGCCGACCGCGACCTCGCCGCGACCGCGCTGCGCGAGGCGCACGAGGAGATCGGCGTCGCGCCGCGCCATGTCAGCTTGCTTGGATCGCTGCCGGAGCAGAGCACCTACAGCAGCAATTTCCTGATCACGCCGTTTGTCGGGCTGCTGGACGCCGAGGCGCGCTGGGTCGCGGCCGCAAACGAGGTCGATGCGATCTTCGGGCTCGGTCTGGAGGTCCTGCTCGACCCGCAGGCACCGCGCCGGATCGAGGCCGGAATGCGACGCGGTAGCTGGTCCTGGCCGCACCCGGATCATGATATCTGGGGGGCCACGGCGGCGATCCTGGTGCGTCTGGCGCGGCTGTTGCGCGCGGCGTAGGGCTGCAAGCTGAAAGGGTGTCATGCAGGCGGATCATATGCGTGCGGATAAAGGGCGGGCGATGTTCTCGGCCGCGATGTCGGCGATGTATCGCAGCGAGGTGCCGCAATATGGCGCCCTGCTGGACCTGGTCCGCGACATCAACCGCGACGTGCTGCGCCGCCACGAAGCGGACGCCTATGCCCTCGATACCGCGGTCGAACGCGAGCGGCTCGACCAGGAACGGCATGGCGCGATCAGGCTCGGCACAGCCGCGGAGTTGCGTCTGATGCGGCGCCTGTTCGCCGTGCTCGGCATGGTCCCGGTGGGCTATTACGATCTCTCGGTGGCTGGGGTGCCGGTGCATTCCACCGCATTCCGCGCGACCGATCCCGGCTCGCTGCGCCGCAGCCCGTTCCGGCTGTTCACCTCGCTGCTGCGGCTCGACCTGATCGCGGATCGGGACCTGCGCGAGACCGCGACAGGCCTGCTCAACCAGCGTCGGATCGTCACTCCGGAGGCGCTGGCGCTGATCGAGCGCTTCGAGACGGACGGCGTCCTCGACGATGCGCGGACGGAGGCGTTCGTCGCCGCGGCGCTGGACAGCTTCCGCTGGCATGCCGAGGCGACGGTCGACCGTGCGACCTACCAGGCGCTGCGCGCGGCGCACCCGCTGGTTGCCGACATCGTCTGCTTCAAGGGACCGCATATCAATCACCTGACCCCGCGCGTGCTCGACATCGACGCCGCACAGGCGGCGATGGCGCAGCGCGGCCTCGCGCCGAAGGCGGTGATCGAGGGACCGCCGGCGCGGGCTTGCGCGATCCTGCTGCGCCAGACCAGCTTCAAGGCGCTGTCCGAGCCGGTCCGCTTCGGCGATGTCGAGGGCCGCCATGTCGCGCGCTTCGGCGAGATCGAGCAGCGCGGCGTGGCGCTGACCCCAGCCGGCCGCGCTTGCTACGACGCGCTGCTGGCACAGGCCGATCCAAACGCCTTTGCTGCCTTCCCCGATGACCATGAGGTTTTGCGGCAGGAGCGGCTTGCCTACTACCGCTACAGCGCCATGGCCGACGTCCCGCTTGGCGCGCAGAGCCTTGAGGAGGCCATCGTCGCCGGTTCGGTCCGCGCCGAGCCGATCCTCTACGAGGATTTCCTGCCGGTCAGCGCCGCCGGCATCTTCCGCTCCAACCTGGCCGACGCGCAGAGCGCATTGCCGGCGCCGTCGTCACGCCAGGCGGATTTCGAGGACGCGCTGGGCTGCGCCGTCCTCGACCCGTTCGCACTTTATGCGGCGCAGAGCGACGCCTCGGCGGCCTCGATCGCGCTCTAATTCAAGGAGCCCCGTGATCAGGCGTGGCCGGTCTGGGTGGAGACCTGGGCGGCATTGTTCACCGCCGCCGCCCGCTTGGACTGCCAAAGCCCGACAAAGTCGATCGGCTGCAGCACTACCGGAGGAAAGCCGCCGTCTCGGGTGACTTCGCTGATGATGTTGCGCGCATACGGGAAGATCAGCCGCGGCACCTCGACCAGCAGGATCGGCTCGACCATGGTCTCCGGCGCATCGGTCAGCGTCACCACCGCGGCATAGGCGAGTTCGGCAATGAACACCACGCGGCCGACGGCACCGGTCTCGGTGGTCGGCTCGGTGGCCTCGGCCTTGATCGCCAGCACGATCTCGAACACCATCTGGTCTTTCTGCAGCCGGTTTGCCTGCACGTCGATGTTCACGGAGATTTGCGGGTTGGCCCGCAGGGTCGCGAAGATCTCGGCACCCGCGGGCACCTCGAAGGAGAGATCCTTGGTATATTGCAGGTTCATCGTCAGCGGCAGCGCCGGAGGCGCGGTCGCGGCATCGGCTGGAGCGGTTGCGGACATCGTGGGCTCTCCCGTGAAGTATCAGGTGGCGCGCCGGTAGCACGCGCCGGTCAATGCCGCCAGACGATCGGCCCGGGGATCACCGTCGGGTCGACATGCCGGAACGTGCCGTTCTCCAGACTGATCCCGGAGAGGGCGAGCAGGAAGCCCCAGTGCGAAACCACCAGGGTGGTCCGCCAGTCGGCCATCGCCGCCATCGCTTCGCGGAAAAAGGCCGCCCGATCGATCACCGCCCCTTCCGTCTCCGCCCCGTTCTTTGCCGCATCCGGCCACCAGACCTCGTCGAGATCGGCAAAGCCGAGCTCCGGCCAGCGCGATTGCAGCACGCTGCGCGGCGAGCCGATGTCGCAGATGAAGGCATACCGCTCGCGCAGCAGCGGCGTCACCACCGGCACCAGGCTGCGCGCGCGGGCGATCGGGACGGCCGTCTGCAACGCGCGGGTGTAGGGTGAGACCAGGATGCGGGTGATTGGCGTGCCCTCGAGCGCTGCCGCCGCCTGCTCGGCCTGGCGTTCGCCCAACCCGGTCAGCACCGGATCGACGATCCCCGGATCGCGCCTGGTGCGGGTGAACTGCAGGTTGAATTCGCTCTGGCAATGCCGCAGCACGATCATCGCCGCCCGATAGACCCGCGCCAAAGCCTGGGCAAGAGTAAAGCCTCGGCAAGAGTAAAGCCGGGACAAGGGTGCTGGGGCAGGTCGTCGCTCGGTTGTCTCGATGGCGGGCAGCCCCTATCTGAAGTTCAGACTAGCAACTCAGGAGATTGGACCCCGCAATGGATTTCACCGCCGGCCACCTTCCGGTCGATCTCATCCTGTTCGGGATGATCGCTGCCTTTCTCGTCCTCCGCTTGCGCAGCATCCTGGGCAAGCAGACCGGACTCGAGCGGCGCGGGGTGCCGCCATCGCCACCGGCCGCGCGGGCGGGCAGGGGTCCGGTCATTGAGGGTCGGGCGGAGCCGCGGCCGGCGCCGAATGATCGGCCGTTGCCGGATCCGACCGGTCCCACCGGCGTCAAGCTGGCCCGGATCGGCGAACGTGATCGCGGTTTTGATGGGGCGACCTTCCTGCGCGGTGCCGAGGCGGCCTTTCGCAAGATCGTGCAGGCCTTCGCGGAGGGGGACCGCACGACGCTGAAGGCCAATCTGACGGATGCGGCCTATAATGCGTTCGACGCCGCGATCGTCGCGCGTGAAGCGCAGGGCGAGACCCAGCGCGCGGAAATCCGTAATATCCTCCAGGCGACCATCACCGACGCCAATCTCTCCGAGCAAGGCGGTCTCTGGTTGGCCGCGATCGACGTGCGGTTCGTTTCCGATCAGATCAGCGTATTGCTCGGGCGGGATGGCCTGCCGGTGTCAGGCGCGGATGCCACCACCGAGCTGTCCGATCTGTGGACGTTCGAGCGCCTGCTCAATGCGTCCGGCAGTGCCTCCGGGCCAAATTGGCGGCTCGCCAACGCACGCAGCGCGTAAGCAGCACCTAGAGGAATGCGTCGCACAGCGGTCGTCGCACTCGCCGCGTGCGTGGCCCTGGCCGGTTGTGCCGCGAGCATCGAGCCTCCTTCAGGTCCCGCCTCGCAGCTGCGTCCGGTTGCCTATGACGACCTCCCTGGCTGGCGTGACGATCGCGTCGCAGAGTTACTTCCCGCATTTTTGCACCAGTGCCACAGGCTGGCGCTGCTCACGCCTGACACCGCGCTTGGCGGCGCCGGCAGCGCGCAAGCGGCCGGCGGCAAGGTGGGCAATTGGGCGCCGTTCTGCGCGGCGGTAAAGTGGGTGCCACCTGGAGATGACGCGGCCGCCCGCAAGGTCATCGCCGCCTGGTTGCAAGCCTATTCGGTCAGCGACCGTGGCAATCCGGCGGCCCGGTTCACCGGCTATTTCGAGCCCGAGGTGCCGGGCTCCCTGTTCCCCGACGCGACCCATACAGTGCCGGTCTACCGGCTTCCGAAGGACCCGCGAGCCCGCCAAGAGACACGCGCGCAGATCGATCAAGGCGCCCTGCACGGGCGCGGCCTCGCGATTGCCTGGCTGACCAGCCCGGTCGACCTCTTCTTTCTGCAATTGCAGGGCTCGGGTAGGGTACGATTGCGTAGCGGACAGATCATCCGGCTGAGCTATGCCGGCCGCAACGACCAGCCCTACGTGCCGCTCGGCCGCGTGCTGGTGCAGCAAGGCGACCTCGCGGCGGACGCGGTCAGCATGCAGTCCATCCGCGCTTGGCTCACCGCCCATCCGTCGCAGGCCCAGACGATGATGGAACAAAACCCGGACTACGTGTTCTTCCGGCTCGAGAACGACCTGCTCCCCGATCAGGGACCGATCGGCGCCCTGGGTGTTGCCCTGCACCCGCTACGATCGCTGGCGATCGACCGGAAATTCCTGCCGCTCGCGGCCCCGGTCTGGGTCGACACCACGATCCCGGACGGGCGTAGGCTGCAGCGGCTGATGCTGGCGCAAGACCTTGGCACGGACATCACCGGACCGACGCGCGCGGACATCTTCTTCGGCTGGGGCGATGAGGCCGCAAGCCTGGCCGGAGCGATGCACGCCGGCGGCAGCCTGGCGGTTCTGCTGCCGAGGCCGCCCTACAAGCCCACCCCCGCCAGCGCCCAGTCCAGCGACCAGTAACGCCGACTCGCACCATTTTTTCGACGGACCCCGTGTGGCACTGGTCGGAACAACGCAGAGTTGGCGATACTGTTTGGATGATACCGAGCCTTCTGCCGCATCCCGATTCGCGCGAAGCCCCGTCCCCCGCATTGCCCACGTTCGTACGGCTGACCAAGCCGCCGAGGCGGCTTGCGCCGCGTACGCTGCGCCATATGGTCGGTCGGCATCTGCTCTATCGCGGCGATTGCATGCGCGTCCTCGGGACCCTCTCCGAAGCCAGCGTCGACGTCGTCGTGACCTCGCCCCCTTACAATCTCGGGTTGAAGTATGGCACCTATCACGATCGTCGTGACGAGACCGAATATCTTGACTGGCTGATCGATTGCGCAGGCGCGATCAAGCGGGTGATGCGGCCGGATGCCTCGTTCTTCCTCAACATGACCGGCTCGAGCTCCAGGCCATGGCTGCCTTTCGAATTGATGGTGCGGCTGCGCTCGCTGTTTCATCTGCAAAACCATATCACCTGGGTGAAATCGATCTCGGTGGGCGATGACAGCCTCGGCCATTTCAAGCCAATCCGCTCGGAGCGCTATCTGCACCGCAACCACGAGCATATTTTCCACCTGACGCAATCAGGCAGCGTGCCACTAAAGCGGCTGGCGGTCGGCGTGCCGTACAAGGACAAGACCAACATCACCCGCCGCGGCCATCAGCAGGATCTACGCTGCCGCGGCGACACCTGGTTCATCCCCTATTCCACGGTGCAAGCGCGGGCGCAGAAGTTCGATCACCCGGCGGCATTTCCGGTCATGCTGCCGCGCATGTGCATCCGGTTGCATGGCAAGCGCAATCCGGTGGTGCTCGACCCGTTCATGGGCAGCGGCACCAGCCTGGTCGCGGCCGAGGAGGAGGGCGCGCGCGGCATCGGCATCGAGCTGGATTCCGCCTATGTCAGTGCCGCGCGTAGCCGGCTGCTGTCGCAGTTCCGGGTCGAACGCGCCGCCTGACCCGGGCTGCATGCTCCGGGCCTTACGCTCTGGCGGGATACGCCAGGGTATGGCGTCAAGCACCACGCCAGTCGTCCGTTTCCTGACCTGAATGGGGATTTACCGGGGCTGGCACGAAAGCTGCTCTCAAGCACCTGACAACGCTGCCGGACCCGAGATGAATTTGCTGCCCAATCGCCTCTGCCCTCGGTTTCTCTGGCCGCGGATCCTCTGGCTGGTGTCCGGAGTTTCGCTGCTGGCCGGCTGTGCCGTGGGCCCGGACTTCCACCGCCCACGCATCGCACCGGTACCCGGCTATGGGGCGCCCGGCTATGTGGCGCACGACTCGGAACCCCTCGGCAAACGCCAAATCGCAATCGGCCGCGACATCCCGGGGGCTTGGTGGCGCCTGTTCCGCTCGCCGGTGCTCACCCGCCTGGTCATCGTGGCGCTGGCCGACAACCCGAGCATTGCCGCGGCACAGGCCACGTTGCGCCAGGCACGCGAGCTGAGCCTGGAGCAGCGCGGCGTGCTATTCCCCTCCGTCAGCGGCGCCGTCGCGCGCACCCGCGAACAGCTGCCGCTGTCCTATGAGGGATTTGCCTCGCCGCCGTTGCTGTTCAGCGAATATGGCGCACAGCTCAACCTTTCCTACAGTTTCGACATCTGGGGCGGCCTGCGTCGCGCCGTGGAGCAGGCGTCGGCACGGGCCGAATTCGAGGGGTTCGAGCTGGAGGCGACCGACCTCGCTCTGACCGCCGAGGTCGCCACCAACACCATCCAGGCTGCCTCGCTCGCCGATCAGATACGCGTGCAGCGTGAGCTGATCGGCTTCGAGCAAAGACAGCTCTACACCGTGCGCCAGCAGTTCCAGCTCGGCGGCGCCACCGGCACGGATGTCGCGACCCAAGAGGCGCAGGTGGCGGCGGCGCGCACCGTGCTGGTGCCGCTGCTCACGGCGCTGGCGCAGAGCCGCGACGCGCTCGCCGCCGATCTCGGACGTGCCCCGTCCGAGGTGGTGATCCCCCCGCTGAGCCTCGACGATTTGCGGCTGCCGGCCACGCTGCCGCTGAGCCTGCCCGCAGCACTGCTCGACCAGCGGCCTGACATTCGCGCCGCCGAGGCGGTCCTGCACCAGCAGACCGCACTCCTCGGCGTCGACATCGCAGCGCGACTGCCGCAGGTGACGCTCACCGCCAGCGTGGGCTCCGACGCCGCCGACATTCACCAGCTGTTCTCGCCGGGAAACGGCATGTGGTCGCTGATCAACCAGGCGGTGCAGCCGGTCTTTGACGCCGGCCAGTTGCTGCACGCTCAGCGGGCGCAGCGCGCGGCCATGGACAATGCCGCCGCCCTCTGGCGCAACACCGTGGTGCGCGCCTTCCAGAACGTCGCCGACGTGCTTGTCGCACTCCGCAACGACGAGGCAGCCCTCGCCGCCAGCCGCGACGAGGCGCACGCGGCCCGGCGCAGCCTGTCGCTGGCGAGCCTGCAATACAAGCTCGGCGGTGTGTCGTATCTCACCGTGCTGATCGCCCAGCAGAGCACACAGAACGCAATCCTGTCGCTGCTGCGCGCAAGGGCGGCGCGCTATACCGACACCGTCGCCCTCTACCAGGCACTCGGCGGCGGCTGGTGGCACCGAGCCGACCTGCCATCGCCGCCGCCCGGCCTGCTCAGCTCGCCACTTCCCTGAATAATGGGAGCCAATGTCTTGAAAATAAAACTGTTGCTCTTTCCGATGATGGGCGTGGTCCTGCTCGCCGCGGCACCCCCGGCACCCAGCGTCTCCACCGTGATCGCCAAGCGCGAGCTCTGGCAGGCGCAGGTGCGTGCCACCGGCCAGGTGGTCGCGGTGCAAGGTGCGGATCTCTCCGCCGAGGTCAGCGGCATCGTCGGGGCCATCAGCTTTGCCTCCGGCCAGGACGTCGCCGCCGGCACGGTGTTGCTGCGGCTGCGCCCCAACGACGACGATGCGCGGCTCGCTCAGTTGCAGGCGCTGGCCTCGCTCGGGGCGGCCAACCTCGCGCGCGACCGCAAGCAGTTCACGGCCGAGGCGGTCAGCCGCGCCACCCTGGACGCCGACCAGAGCAATCTCGCCGCCGAGCAGGCCCAGGTCGCGGCCCAGCGTGCGGTAATGGCGGAGAAGGCGGTGCGCGCCCCCTTCGCCGGCCGGCTCGGCATCCGGCTGGTCGATCTCGGTCAGTATCTCACCGCCGGCACCGCCATCGTCACCTTGCAGGCGCTCGATCCGATCTATGTCGACTTCAACGTCGCCCAGCAGGCGCTCGGCCGGCTGCATGTCGGCCAAACCATCTCGGCGCATCTCGACGGCTGGCCGGACCGCGTGTTCAAGGCACGGCTGAGTGCAATCAACAGCCGCCTTGATGCCGCCAGCCGAATGGCCACGGTGCGGGCCGAGCTCGACAACCATGACCACGCGCTGCTGCCCGGCATGTTCGCGGTCGTCGACGTCGATACCGGTGCCGCGATCCCGCGCCTGACCCTGCCGCAGGCCGCGATCAGCTTCAATCCTTATGGCGATTTCGTCTATGTGCTGGAACGCGGCGCGGGCGGCCAGTTGATCGCCAATTCGCGTGTGGTTGCGACCGGCGCCGTACGCGGCGACCAGGTCGCGATCCTCTCCGGTATCAAGGCCGGCGAGCAGGTGGTCAGCGCCGGCCAGCTCAAGCTGCGTAGCGGTATGCCGGTGGAGGTCAACAACAGCATCCAGCCGCCCGATAACGCCGCCCCCAACGTCGCCAACGAGTAGGAGACGGCCATGCGTCTGACCGACCTGTTCATCCGCCGGCCGATCCTGTCCTGCGTCGTCTCCGTCCTGGTGCTGGTGTTCGGGCTACGCGCCGAGCAGGCGCTGCCGGTCTCGCAGTTCCCCGAGACGGTCAGCGGCACCGTCGAGATCCAGACCTACGATTACGGCGCCGACCCGGCCACCGTTGCCGGCTTCATCACCACGCCACTGGAGGGTGCGATCGCGCAGGCGCAGGGCATCGACTACATGTCCTCGACCAGCTCGACCAGCGACAGCGACATCACCGTGCATCTGCGGCTGAACGTCGATCCGGCACGCGCTTTGGCCGAAATCCAGTCCTACGTCACTTCGGCAACCGCGCAGTTCCCGCAGGGCGTGCAGCCCTCGGCGATCAGCCTGTCGGCGGCTGCCGGCGACGTGCTCGACCTCAACCTGGTCAGCGACAGCATGGCGCCGGCGCAGGTCGCGGACTACGCGCAGAGGCTGATCGCGCCGCGCCTGCAATCGGTGCCCGGCGTGCAGCGGGTGCAAATAAACGGCAGCCCCAACCTGGTGCTGCGCGCCTGGCTCGACCCGGACCGGCTCGCGGCCTTCGGGCTGACCGCAACCGATGTGCAGACCGCGCTCGCCGCCAACAACTTCGTCTCCGGCGCCGGGCAGACACTGGGGGCGGCGACCACAGTCAGCCTGAACCTCAATTCCGGTCTGCATACGGTGGCGCAGTTCCGCCGGCTGGTGGTGCGCCAGAACGCCGGCCGGATCATCCGACTGGGCGACGTGGCGCGGGTCGGTTACGGCGCCGACCCCGACAATTTCAAGGTCCTGAGCAACGGTCGGGAAGGTGTTTTCATTCAGATCAACCCAACACCCTCGGCAAACGCGCTGACCGTGGCCCAAGCGCTGAAGCGCAAGCTCGTGGAGATCCGGGCGCAGATGCCCCCAGCCCTGCGGATCGTCGTGGTCTACGATGCGGGACGCTTCATCCAGACCTCGATCCACGAGGTCGCATCGACGCTCGTCGAGGCGCTGGCGATCGTGGCCTTGGTGGTGTTCGCCTTTCTCGGCTCGCCGCGCTCGGTGCTGATCCCCTTAGTGACGATCCCGCTGTCGCTGATCGGTACCTTCGCGATCATGGCGGTGCTCGGCTTCTCGATCAACCTGCTCACCCTACTGGCCCTGGTGCTGGCCACCGGGCTGGTGGTCGACGACGCCATCATCGTCGTCGAGAACGTCAACCGCCTGATCGCCGCCGGCGCGTCTCCGCTCGCCGCGGCCACACAGGCGGCGCGCGAGCTGGCGCTGCCGATCCTGGCGATGACCGTGGTGCTGATCTCGGCCTATGTGCCGGTCGGCCTGCAGGGCGGCATCACCGGCGCGCTGTTCACCCAGTTCGCCTTCACGCTCGCCAGCGCGGTCGCGGTCTCGGCGTTGCTGGCGCTGACGCTCTCGCCGATGATGTGCTCGCGGCTGTTGCGATTGCGGCGTCACGGCGCCGCGCGAAGCCGGTCGCAGCGGCTGCAGGAGGTAAGCGAAGCAGCACTCAGCCAGGTGCAGCGCGGCTATTCGGCGCTGCTGCGGCTCTCGCTGCGCGCCCGGCCGCTGGTGCTCGTCTTCGGTCTGGCGGTGCTGGTCAGCATCTGGTTCCTGTTCAACGGCTCCAAGGCGGAGCTGTCGCCGCCGGAGGATCAGGGGCTGCTGGTGACCAACGGACAGGGCGCTCCGAACGCGACGCTCGACGAGCTCTCCCGCTATGACCGCCAGATCACCGGCATCTACACTTCGGTGCCGGAGGAGAAGGACTACTGGCACATCGTCGGACCCCCCTCGGTGCAGGGCGGCCTCGCGCTGAAACCCTGGGACCAGCGCCACCGCAGCGTGTTCACCATCGAAACCGAGGTCGCAGACGCGCTGTCGCACGTCGCCGGCGTCGAGATGGCGGTCTACACGCCGCCCTATCTGCCGGGATCCTCCTGGGGCCTGCCGATCGGCTTCGTGCTGGAGGGCACCGGCAATGTTCGCGACCTCAACACCGTCTCTGACAATTTTCTCGCCCGCGTCCGATCCAGCGGTCTGTTCGTCTATGCCGACAAGGACCTCAAGATCGACCAGCCGCAAGCCACCATCGTCGTCGACCGCGACAAGCTCGCAACCCTCGGCGTCAACATGAGCGAGGTCGGCACGGCGCTGAACGCGCTGCTCGGCGGCGGCTATGTTGGCTTCTTTTCGAGTGGTGCGCGCTCCTACAAGGTCGAGCCGCTGGTCGAACGCCGCTTCCGGCTTAACGCAGCACAGGTGCTGAACTATCCGATCACCACCATCGGCGGCGTCTCGGTGCCGCTCTCCGCGGTGGCGCGCATCCGCCACAATGTCGTCGAGGAGTCAATTGCACATTTCCAGCAGCTCGACGCTACCACCATCAGCGCGGTGCCCGCGCCCGGTGTCAGCCAGGCGCAGGCCTACGCCTTTCTGCAAAAGCTGGCAGCCGAGACGCTCCCATCCGGCTACGGCACCGACACGGTCGGGCCGCTACGCCAGTACGCACAGGAGAGCGGCGGCTTCATGGCGACCTTCGCGCTCGCGGTGGTGATCACCTACCTCGCACTCGCCGCCTTGTTCGAGAGCTTCCGCGACCCGCTGATCATCCTGGTCTCGGTGCCGATGTCGATCGCCGGCGCCCTGCTGTTCGTCTGGCTGGGCGTCGGCGGGGCCAGCATCAACCTGTTCACCGAGGTCGGCCTGGTGACCCTGATGGGCCTGATCAGCAAGCACGGCATCCTGATCGTCGAAGTCGCCAACGAGCAGCAGAAGCTGGGCCTCTCCAAGCAGGAGGCGATCGAGCGCGCCTGCGCGCTGCGTCTGCGGCCGATCCTGATGACCACCGCGGCGATGGTGCTGGGCGTGATGCCGCTGGTGCTGGCCACCGGCGCCGGTGCTGCCTCGCGCTATATCATGGGGCTGGTGATCGCCTCGGGCCTGTCGATCGGCACCCTGTTCACCCTGTTCGTGCTGCCGGCCGTCTACATGCTGATCGCCGCCACGCATCATGTTGCGGAGCCGGCGCTCGAGACGGTTGGCCGTTAACTGTTTCTTCTCCTGTGGGTCTTACAACCTTATTGAGTGAAACGTCAGAGTCGGGTCGGCAATGCGCAGCGGTCTTTTCTCGATGCTCATGGGCGGCGCGTCGGCGACATTGCGGGCGATCCGACATTCGCAGGCCGTCATCGAGTTCAAGCCGGACGGCACGATCCTCTGGGCCAACCCGAGGTTCCTGTCCGTCATCGGCTATGATCTGGCCGAAATACGCGGTCGCCACCATAGCATGTTCGTGCCGCCCGAGGACCGCGACAGCCCGGCCTATCGGCAGTTCTGGCAGGATCTGAAGTCCGGCGAGGCACGGACAGCGGAGTTCAAACGGTTCGGCAAGGGCGGTCGCGAGATCTGGCTGCAGGCGACCTATACGCCAATCCTCGGACCCACCGGCAAGCCATACAAGATCGTCAAGTTTGCAACCGACGTCAGCCAGGCCAAGCTGCAGAGCGCCGACCGCGCGGGTCAGGTCGCGGCAATCGGCAGGTCGCAGGCCGTCATCGAGTTCGCGCTGGACGGCACGATCCTGAACGCCAACGGCAATTTCCTGACGACCATGGGCTATTCGCTCGACGAGGTCGTCGGCCGCCACCATCGCATGTTCGTCGCACCAGCCGACCAGAACAGCATCGAGTACTCCCGGTTCTGGGACGATCTGCGCGCCGGCACATTCAAGACCGCCGAGTTCAAGCGGTTCGGCAAGAACGGTCGCGAGGTCTGGCTCCGGGCAAGCTACAACCCGATCCTCGACATGAGCGGCAGGCCTTTCAAGATCGTGAAATTCGCCAGCGACGTGACCGCAACGAAACTGCATCATGCGGATCACGCAGGCCAGATCGCAGCGATCGGGAAGTCGCTCGCCATCATCGAATTTCACCTCGATGCTACCATCATCACCGCCAACGACAATTTCCTCGCCGCCAGCGGTTACTCGCTTTCGGAACTGCAGGGCCAGCATCACCGCATGCTGGTCGATGCCGTCACACGCGCAAGCCCAGCCTATGCGCGCTTCTGGGACGAGCTGGGCCACGGCACCTTCCATCAGGCCGAATACCGGCGCGTTCGCAAGGACGGGAAGCCGATCTGGTTGCAGGCGAGCTATAATCCGATCCTTGACATGGACGGCAGGCCGTTCAAGATCGTCAAGTTCGCCACCGACATCACCGACGAGGTCGAGCAGCGCGCCAAGTTCGCGCTGCTGTCCCTGGTCGCGGACGGCACCGACAGCAGCGTGGTGATCACCGGACCGGACGGTGTGATCGAATATGTCAATGACGGCTTCTGCCGTCTCGCCGAATACACTGCGGCCGAGGCGATCGGCCAGCGGCCCGGCAAGCTGCTACAGGGCGCGCATACCGATCAGACGACAATCGCCACAATTCGCGACCATATTGCGCGGCAGGAGCCACTCGACGCCGAGATCCTCAATTACAGCAAATCCGGCAAGCCTTACTGGATCTCGCTGGTGATCAATCCGGTCCACGACGGGAATGGCGTGCTGCAACGCTTCATTTCGGTGCAGACGAACATCACCCGAACCAAGTTGATGGCCCTCGGATCAGTCTCGCGCATGGCCGCGATTGAGCGCTCGAATGCGGTAATGGAATGGAACGAGGAGCGACACTTGACGCGCCTAAACGACGTCGCCACGCGGCTCCTGGGAGTCGGTGATCTTGCCGAGGCGGCACGGCTTCCCGCGACCAGCTACGATCGTCTGTTCACCGAGGCAGACCGGCAGAAGCTGCTGGCCGGCGAGTCATGGACCCGGATGCTCGAGATGTCCCGCGCGGATGGGCAAGCCGTCTATCTGTCAGCCTCAATTCAGCCACTGCCCAGCGTAGACGGCAAACTGCGACGCACCGTCGTCTATGCCGTCGACGAGACCGCACGTCGGCAGGCGACGCGCGAGAGCGAGCATGTGATGAAAACCGTACTGGAACGCATCAGCGGCATTGCCAAGACGATCTCCGGCGTCTCGGGTCAGACCAATCTGCTGGCCCTCAACGCCACGATCGAGGCGGCTCGCGCCGGAGAAGCCGGCCGCGGCTTCGCGGTCGTCGCCTCCGAGGTCAAGGCGCTCGCCGAGCGGTCGTCCGGATCCACCATGGAGATCGAGACACTCGTCACCGATACGCAGGGACGGATCGCGCAACTGATCGCCGCGGGCTGACCTCGCGGCTGGTGGATGGCAATGCGCCGGGTGATCGGCGGAGCTGGGCGCCAAAAGAGCGGTCTCGATGCCGACGCATCAGGGTAGGAGCCTCGGCAAGGCGATCGTCGGTTGGATTGTCGACTATCTGAAGGCGGAAGCACCTGTCGGCGCGCACGTCAGCCTATTTGCTGACGGCGCAGTCGACCACCTCTATACGCAGTTCGGCTTCGCGCTGACTGCGCCCGCCTCTGTCGGAATGGCGTTCTCGATCCGGTAAGATCAACTCGGTCCGCTCGCCAGCCCTCTTCAGGGCTCAAACCGGCCTTGGACCGAAACTCAGGGTTTCGGTGCCTTGCGGGCCTCGGCCATGCCCTCGTGATCGGGGGTCGTGCCGGCTTCGTTGTCGGTGCCGAGCATCGAGGCGCCGGGGTCGAACGGCTCGGTCTTGCGATCACTCTTGGCGTCGGTGATGCGGCGCTTGATCTGCGCACCCTCCGCCCCGCGCGGCGTCATTCCGTTTTCGTCGTGTCCGGCCATCAGGAACTCCTCTTCGCCGGTCAACATGGGGCGGCGTCGCCCAAGCAAAAGGGCTGGGCTCATCCCAGTCGCGTGCGGAAGCGGACCTCCGGCGTGCCCACGGTCACGCGGGTACGCCCTCGCGGGACGGAACATGATGCGCTGAACGCATATGCGCCTCGACGAAGGCGTTCCTTCGGTGGTCGGTCATGGCTGGCCCGGGTGGCTGTGGCGATGATGCTGATCGGGATAGTGCGCATGACGGTGCCGGATCGCGGCATGGCGGTGGACATGGCTATGCGGCTCATCGGGTGAGAGGCCCGGCGGGTGCTCATGCTGGTGATGGCTGTCGTGGCGGTGGCGATGGGCGTGGGTGAGAGCGTCATGCGTGTGGTCGTGCTCGTGGCGTTCAGCGACATGCAGCCATACGCCGAGCGCCATCAGAACGCCTGCGACAAGCAGGGGTGTGGAGAGGCTCGCCTGACCAGCGGCCAGCGCGAGCACCCCGCCGGCGAACGGAGCGAGGCAGAAATACGCACTTGTGCGTGCGGTGCCGAGATGGCGCAGGGCCACGACGAACAGCGCGAGACTCAGCCCGTAGCCGACAAAGCCGATCGCCGCCGCCGCCAGCACCAGGGTGGCGTGGGGCAGGACGGCGCCACGTAGCCCGAACGCCAGTACAAGATTGACCAGGCCGGCGACCAGCCCCTTGAGCATGGCGATCTGCATCGGGTCGGACCCGGACAGCTTTTGCGTCAGGTTGTTGTCGATGCCCCAGGCGAGACAGGTAGCGGCGATCAGCAGCGTGCCGGGCCGGAGCAGGGCGACCCCGGTCCCGGACCAGGAGAGCACCGCGGCGCCTGCGAGAATCGCGAACGCACCCAGCAGCAACCGTCGATCAACGTTCTCGTGGAAAACCAGCCAGGCGATCGCCATCGTCGCCAAACCTTCGAGATTGAGCAGCAGCGACGCCGAGGCCGCATCGGTGCGTGCCAGGCCCGCCATCAGCAGCACCGGGCCGAGCACGCCGCCGAAGCCGATCACCAGGCCGAGCCAGGGCAGTTCGGCGCGGCGCAGCGGCGCCTCGGTGCCGTTCCGGCGAAACAACCGCAGCAACCACAGCCCGATCCCGGCGCCGAGATAGAGCAGCCCAGCCAGGGTCCAGGGATCCGTGCGGTCGAGCAGCAGCTTGGCCGCCGGGGTCGCGGCACCAAACAGCAGGGCGGCGAGCAGGGCAGGGAGGATGCCGCTCCGGTCCATGTCTAGCCAAGGATCTCGACGACGTCGCCGCGGCGCAGCATACCGCTCATGAGCGGGATCAGGTTGCGTCCGAAGACGACGCCCTCCGGACGCGGGTTGAGCCGCGCCAGGGTTTCGAGCGGCTCGCCGGGGACCGGGATTTCGCCCGAGAGCTGGTCAATGCTGGGGACCACGCAGCGGGTGCAGGGCTTCGGCCCGCGAAACGCGACGCCGCCGATGCGCAAGGCCCGCCAGTCGTTCTCCGCCCAGGCGGCGGCACCGCTCACCACCAGGTTGGGGCGAAAGCGGTCCATGCCGACCGCCTTCGTCAGTGCGTCGTTCAAAGCAGCCAGCGAGACCTCGCTGGTCAGCAGCACGGGAAAGCCGTCGGCAAACGAGACATGCTCGCCCGAATGCCCGTAGGGCGGCTCGATCAACCGGGCATGCGCGTCGTCCAGTGCCACCAGGCGGCACGGCCTGCCGAGTTGCGCCGTCAGCCAAGCGTCAGCGGCAGCGCCCGCGCGCGCGGCGGACAGTCGGCTGCGCCAGATCGAGACATCCGACCGCGGGCCGCCCGCGCTGGGACGCGCAACGTGCAGGGTCGCCTCGCCGTGGCGGAGCGTTAGGCCGTCTGCGTCGATCCGGGCATCGAGCCGGGCCATTGCCGGCAGCCGACGCTGGCTGAGAAAGCGGCCATCCTCGTCGACCAGCATCCAGCGACGGTCGTCCTGCAGGCCGCAAAACTCCATCGCCGCTTCGTCGAGCATGATCCCGCGCAGGCCTTTGACCGGGTAGATGAACAGGCCGCTCAGATGCATCGATGCCTCAGATGTCCAGCTCGATCATCACCGGAACATGATCCGACGGCGCTGGCCAGTCGCGCGCCGCCTTGTGGATGGTCAGCCGGCGCAGTCGGGGCACCAAATCGGGCGTCACCCACACGTGATCAAGGCGCCGACCGCGGTTGGCGACATGCCAGTCGCGGTTCCGATAAGACCACCATGTGTAGAGCTTCTCATGATCCGGCACGAAGTGCCGCATGGCGTCGGTGAAGCCGGTGTGCAGCCAGGCCTGCATCCGCTCGACTTCGGGGGGTGTGTGGCTGACCACCCCGAGCAGTTGCTTGTGGCTCCAGACGTCGTGCTCGAGCGGCGCGATATTGAGATCCCCGACCAGGATGCTGCGGCTCGGCGGGTTGTCCACGAAGTGCCGGGTCGCCTCCTCGACGAAGGCGAGCTTGTGCGCGTATTTCGCGTTCACATCGGGATCGGGGATGTCGCCCCCCGCCGGCACATAGAAATCATGCAGCGTCACCGGCCCGGAGGGCGCCGCGAAAACAACGGCGAGATGCCGGCGGTCGTCTCGGCCACACCAGTCGGGCATGCCGGGGCAGGTCCGCAACGGCAGGCGCGAGAAGATCGCAACACCGTTATAGGATTTCATTCCGCAATACGCGACATGCGGCAGGCTGAGTGCTGCCGCGGCCTGCGCGGGGAACAGCGCGTCGGGGACCTTGGTCTCCTGCAGGCAAACGATATCCGGGGCGAGTTCCGCAACCAACCGCTCAAGGGAGGCCAGCCGCAGGCGCAGCGAATTGATGTTCCAGGTGAGGATGCGCATGCGTGGCCTGTCGGCAAGAGCTTGCGCAACGAGGCGCGGTGGCGTGTCCTGGATGTAGCATGATTGACCCAGACGCTCTCCACCGCTCGATTCTGACGCTCGACAGCCATATCGACATCCCCTGGCCGGGTGGGCCGGATGACGATCCGTTCGCCGATACCGCCAGGCGCCGTGTCGATCTGCCGAAGATGCGCCGCGGTGGCCTCGCGGCGGGCTGCTTCGCCGCCTACGTGCCGCAGGGGCGGCGCGACGCGGCGGGCTTCAAGGACGCGGGCATGCGGGCGTTGGCAATGCTCGATGCGATCGGTGAGATGGGCCAAACCCGCCATGGCATCGAGGCAAGGCTGTGCGTCAACGCCGACGCAATCGAGCAGGCGCATGCCGAAGGCGTCATCGCGATCATCCCGGCGGTGGAGAACGGCCACGCCATCGGCGAGGATCTCGGCCTGCTGGCGGCGTTCCGCGATAAGGGCGCCGCCTACCTGACCCTGACTCATAATGGCCATAACGTGCTCGCGGACGCCGCCATCCCGCGTCGCGACCTCGGCGACGGGGAGACCCTGCATGGCGGCCTGAGTGGGCTCGGGCGCGAGGCGGTGGCGGAGATGAACCGGCTTGGCATGCTGGTCGACGTCTCGCATCTGTCGCGCCAGGCGATGCTGCAGGCCGCAATGCACTCGCGCACGCCCGTGGTGGCGACCCATTCCTGCGTCCGCGCCCTCTGCGAGCACCCGCGCAATCTCGACGACACCCAGCTCGACGCGCTGCGCGATACCGAGGGGTTGATCCAGATCACCGCGATGCCCTCTTTCCTCAAGCCAAAGGCTGGCGTCGACCAGGCCAGCGTCACGGACTTCGTGGATCATCTGGATTATGTCGTCCGGCGGATCGGCGTGGCGCATGTCGGGATCAGTTCGGACTTCGACGGCGGCGGCGCCATCAGCGGTTGGCGCAATGCCGCCGAAAGCCCGGCGATCACCGTGGAGCTGACGCGACGTGGCTACGGGCACACGGAGATAAGCGCCTTCTGGGCAGGCAATTTCCTGCGGCTGCTGCGCCAGGCGGAGCAGTCGCGACAGGTCCCGGCCACCTGACAACGCTTCGAGACGCCGTCGGCGCGCGAACGAAACGCGACCCTGCGCGAACGATAGAGTGAGCAACCGCTCCACTTTTGTCCACCTGCGGGGATTGACTCCCTTTGTTTCCAACGCAATGCGGTTCTGTGTCCGATCCGTGACAGGGTGGCGCAGCCAAAACCAGCGAGATCAAGGACTTACACCGTTTGCCTTAATTTGCGGCAATGTGTTGGAGTCGTGCTTTCCCGCCGCCGGCAGAGATCTGTCTGCACCCCGCCCACAGACTTATCCACAGAAACGGTGGATCATTGCAGCACGTTAGGCAGCCATGTCCGAAGACGCCGGCCTTGTTTTAGACCCGAGCCCGCCTGGTGTTCACGCCATCGAGCAGGCGTTGCAGACCATGCCGCTCTCGCCAGGCGTGTATCGGATGCTCGATGCCAAGGGCGAGGCGCTCTATGTCGGCAAGGCGCGGGCGTTGCGCAAACGGGTGGCGTCCTACACACAGCCAGCGCGGCTGCCGGAGCGGCTGCGTCGGATGGTCTCGGAGACGGTCTCGATGGAGATCGTCACCACCCATACCGAGGCGGAGGCGCTGCTGCTCGAAGCCAACCTGATCAAGCGCCTCAAGCCGCGCTACAATATCACCCTGCGCGACGACAAGAGCTATCCCTGGCTGATGCTCTCCGAGCACCATGCCTTCCCGCAGATCGCCAAGCATCGCGGCAAGCCGGTCAAGGGGGCAACCTTTTGGGGGCCGTTTGCCTCTGCCTGGGCGGTCAATCAGACGGTTACCGCGATGCAGCGTGTGTTCCTGCTGCGCTCCTGCGCCGACACGGTGTTCGCGTCGCGCACCCGGCCGTGCCTGCTGCACCAGATCAAGCGCTGCTCGGCGCCCTGCGTCGGCCGCATCGACGCTGTGTCCTACGCGCGGCTGGTCGATCAGGCGCGCGCCTTTCTCTCGGGCAAGGCCGGCCACGTGCAGCAGGAGCTCGCCGCCGAGATGGAGCAGGCCTCGGTGTCGCTCGCCTTCGAACGCGCCGCCGCCTTGCGCGACCGCATCCGTGGGCTCACCCATGTCCAGGGCAGCGGCGTCATCAATCCGGCCTCGATCGAGGATGCGGACGTGATCGCGCTCTGGCAGGCGGCGGCCCAGGCCTGCGTGCAGGTGTTCTTCATCCGTGGCGGCCGCAACAACGGCAATCGCGCCTTCTTCCCCGCGAACGCCCGCGACGCCGACGCCGCCGACGTGCTCACCGCCTTCATCGCCCAGTTCTACGACGACAAGCCGCCGCCACCTTTGCTGTTGCTGAGCCACGAGGTGCCGGAGGCGGCGCTGATCGCCGAGGCGCTGGCACTCAAGGCGAACCGCCGGGTCGAGCTCGCGGTGCCACAGCGCGGCGAGAAGCGTGGCGTCATCGAGCATGCGATTACCAACGCCCGCGAGGCGCTCGAACGGCGACTGGCAGAGGGGGCGGGCCAAGCCAAGCTGCTGGCCGGGGTGGCGGAGCTGTTCGGACTGCCGGCGTCGCCGGAGCGGATCGAGACCTACGACAACAGCCATATCATGGGCACCAATGCCTATGGCGTCATGGTCGTCGCCGGACCGGAGGGCTTCACGCGCAACGCCTATCGAAAGTATGCGATCCGCGGGCCGGTGGCGCCGGGAGATGATTTCGCGATGATGCGCGAGGTGCTGCAGCGTCGCTTCGGCCGCGCCCTCAAGGAAGGTCGCCCTGACATGGGTCGGGCCGATTGGCCGGACATGCTGCTCATCGATGGCGGCGCGGGGCAGTATTCCGCGGTGCGCACGGTGCTCGACGATCTCGGCGTCACCGACGTCAAGCTGGTGGCGATCGCCAAGGGCCTGGACCGCGACGCCGGCCGCGAATGGTTCCACACCGGTGAGCGGCCGCCGTTCCAACTGCCGCCGCGCGACGCGGTGCTGTATTTCCTGCAGCGGCTGCGCGACGAGGCGCACCGCTTTGCCATCGCCACCCATCGCGCGGGGCGCTCGAAGGCGATCTCACGCTCCGAACTCGACGAGGTTCCCGGCATCGGCCCAGCTCGTAAACGTGCCCTGCTCAACCATTTCGGCTCGGCCCGCGGGGTGTCCCAGGCCGGCCTCACCGATCTCGAGGCCGCCCCCGGGATCAGCCGCGAGACCGCGCGTGCGGTCTACGGACATTTCCATCCGATGTGAGTCGCCTCGGGTGCGTGTCGCATGCGAGGATACATCTCGATGCTGACCGACCTCCCCAACGTGCTGACCTTGTCCCGGATCGCCGCGATCCCGGTGCTGCTGGCGTTGGTGGTGGCGGACCGGCCGATCACCGATGGCCTTGCCTGCCTGGTGTTCATCGCCGCCGGTGTGACCGACTATCTGGACGGGCATTTCGCGCGCAGCCGCAAGCAGTTCTCCGATCTCGGGCGGATGCTCGACCCGATCGCCGACAAGCTGCTGGTCGGCGCCTCGCTGATGGTGCTCGCCGGGCTGCAGCGGCTGCCGTTCTGGGGCCTGTATCCGGCCATCGTCATCCTGCTGCGCGAGATCCTGGTCAGCGGCCTGCGCGAATATCTGGCGAGCCTGCGGGTCAGCCTGCCGGTGACCCGGCTGGCAAAATGGAAGACCGGCTTTCAGATGGGCGCGATCGGCGTGCTGCTCGCGGGTGCGAGCACCGCCCGCCTCCTGCATCTGGGCTTCCTGCCGGTCGCCGTGATCGGCAGCATTATGCTCTGGGTGGCGGCACTGCTGACGCTGCTCACCGGCTGGGACTACCTCGCGACCGGATTCGCCCATGTCGGCAAGGACGCTCCAGTGCGCCCGAAAGGCGCGCGTTAGTCATTTTGACGGCATACTATCACTTCGCTTGAGCATTCCGTGCCAGGCAGGCACATTCCCGCGCTGGGAGCGGTTATCAAACCGCGAGGGGATGTGGATATGCGGCGCTACGGATGGCGTGGAACACTCATAATGTCGGCGGCGTTGCTTCTCAGCGGTTGCTCAGGTCTCGGTAAGTTCTTCGGCGATACGATTACCTTGCCCGGGATGAACCCCAATTTGCCTTATGGCGTGAGCGAAACCTCCGAACGGGCGGAAGGCCGGGCGCCCGCGGAATCGGCGATCCTGCCAGAACCGGGCAACATCTGGCCTGGGCCGCCGCAGCCCTTGCCGACCCTGAGCGATGTCTCCCGCACGCAGGGCAACGGGCTCGGGTCGATGCCCGGCTATGGCGGGTCGTCCCTGCATGACGGCGGCAGCATGAGCATGGGCGAGAGCGACATGATCGCGCATGGTGCGCCTCCTGGCGGTAACGTGGGCGGTAACGCGGGCGGTAACACGGGCGGTAACACGGGCAGCAGCACGGGCGGCGACGCCGACGGCTTCTCCGGCAGCGGCGGCCCGCTGGACACTTCGGTGCCGGACGCCGCGGCTGGGTTGCGTTTGAAGAATGCGCCCGGCGAGACCAAGCCGATCATCATCCCCAATGGCGACGGCACCTCGACCGTGATCGAGCCGAACGGCACGGTAAAGACCGTCAAGACCCCGCCTAAATAGAGAGGTGACGGCGACTTTGCGTGTCCTCTACTTCGCCTGGCTGAAGGACCGCCTCGGCTGCGCCGAGGAGACCGTGGCACTGCCGGCGGCAGTCGGGAATGTCGGTGCCCTGCTGGACTGGATGCGCGCCCGTAGTCCGCGGCACCAGGAGGCGTTCGCCGAGGGCAGTCGGATCCGTGCCGCGGTCAACCAGGAGTTCGCGACCGATGCGACGCGTATCGCGCCGGGCGACGAGATCGCCTTCTTCCCGCCGGTGACCGGCGGATGACGATCCGGATTGCCGTCGGCGAGGCGCCGTTCGATGTCGGCGCGGAGATGGCGGCAATCCAGCAGCCTGGTGTCGGCGGCATCGGCTGCTTCGTCGGCGTGGTGCGCGGTCGCGTGGCGCATGGCGGTTCTGGTCTGCTTGCCTTGCGGCTGGAGCACTACCCGGCGATGACCGAGCGCGCGATCGAGCGGATCGCACACTCCGCGGTGGCACGCTTCGGCCTGCTCGGCTGCACGGTCATCCACCGTACCGGCACCCTTGTTGTGGGTGCGCCGATCGTGCTGGTGCTGAGTGCGGCCGCCCACCGCCAGGCGGCGCTGGATGGGACTGAATTTTTGATCGATTGGCTGAAGACGCAGGCGCCGTTCTGGAAATGCGAGATGTTCGAGGACGGCACCAAGGCCTGGGTCGAGGCACGCGCCGACGACGAGGCGGCGGTCGCCCGCTGGTCGTGAGCCGCCATGACGCCGTGTTCGCGGAGGCGTTGCAGACAATGGCGGCGCGTGCCGGACGTCGTCGTCTGCACGCCGCGATACCGGCCGAACCCGGCTGGGTGATGCGCGACGGCGCGTGTCTGCTGAACGTGTCGGCCAACGACTATCTCGGGCTCAGCCGGCATCCCGCGCTGAGTGTCCGCAGTGCCGAATGGGGGGCGCTTCATGGAACCGGCGCCGGGGCGTCCCGCCTGGTCAGCGGCACCTCTGAGCTGCATCTGGCGGTCGAGGCGCGGGTTGCGCGCTTCAAGGGCAGCGAGGCGGCCTTGCTGTTCGCCTCCGGCTGGCAAGCCAACGCCTCGGTGTTGCCGGCCTTGATCAAGGCGCTTAGCGGTCCGGCACCGCCGTTGGTGTTCACCGACCGGCTCAACCATGCCAGCCTGCATCACGGCTGCAATGCCGCATCAATACGACAGATACGGTTTCAGCATAACGATCTCGGGCACCTGCAAGCACTGCTCGACGAACGTGCAGGCGAGCCCGGCGCGCGCTGCATCGTCACCGAGAGCGTGTTCAGCATGGATGGGGACCGCGCCGATCTCGCCGCCCTGGTTGCGATCGCACGCGCGTCTGACGCCTTTCTCTACGTCGACGAGGCGCATGCAACCGGCGTGCTCGGGCCTCAGGGGCGGGGACTTGCCTACGGTGTCGAGGGCGTTGACTTGGTGATGGGCACCTTCAGCAAGGCGCTGGGCAGCTTTGGCGCCTATGTGGCCGGCTCGCGGCTGCTTTGCGACTACCTGCTCAACGCCTGCTCCGGCTTCGTGCATACGACTGCGCTGCCGCCGCCGGTGCTCGGCGCGATCGACGCGGCCCTGGACCTGGTGCCGGTGATGGACGCGGAGCGCGCGCATCTCGCAACCCAAGCGGCGCGCCTGCGCGCGGCCCTGCAACAGCTCGGCATCGATACCGCGAACTCCTCGACCCAGATCGTGCCGGCGCTGCTCGGCACAGCCGAGCGGACGCTCGCGGCCAGTGCGGCGCTGGCCCGGCACGGCGTGCTTGGTGTCGCAATCCGCCCGCCTACGGTGCCCACGGGCGCCAGCCGGATCCGCTTTGCGCTGAGCAGCGTGCATCAGGAAGCCGCGATCGATCGGCTGATCGCGCTGCTGCCGGAATGTCTGGCCTGACCGCCGACCGCGCCGCACTTCGGCGTGGCGTGTTCGTGACCGGCACCGATACCAATGTCGGCAAGACCCTGGTTGCGGCCTGTCTCGTCCGCGCCTGGCAGGCTGTCTATTGGAAGCCGCTGCAGACCGGTCTCGCCGAGCAGGCGGGCGATAGCGAGACGGTCATGCGTCTGGCCGGGATCGGCGCCGAGCGTGTCGTGCCGCCGCACACCGCCCTGCAGGCGCCGCTCTCACCGTACGCCGCGGCCGCTCTTGAAAATGCCGTCATCGACCTCGCGTGCTTGCGTCTGCCGTCCGTCAACGCCCGCCCGCTGGTCGTCGAAGGCGCCGGCGGTCTGCTGGTGCCGGTCAACGAGACGGCGATGATGATCGATCTGATCGGCCAACTCGGCCTGCCGGTGGTGCTGGTCGCGCGCGGCACGCTGGGCACCATCAACCACACACTGCTCAGCCTGGAGGCGCTGCGCAACAGGGGTCTGGCGGTCGCGGGCGTGGTGATCAGCGGGCCGGTTCTGACCGGCAACAGAGAGACCATCGTGCATCACGGCGATGTCAGGATCCTCGCCGAGCTGCCCTGGGCCGAACGCCTCGACGCCGCAAGCGTGATGCGTCTCGCGCGGCTGATCCCGCCGCTCGCCGACATCATCGGCGCGGACCGGGTTCAGTAGGTTCGCAGCAGCCCCACCAGGCGCCCCTGGACACGCACCCGGTCGAGCGGGACGATCCGCGTTTCGTAGCGTGCGTTGGCCGGCTCCAGCGCAATTGCATTGCCGCGTCGACGCAGACGCTTGAGCGTCACCTCAGTATCGTCGATTAGGGCGACGATGATCTGGCCGTTCTCGGCGGTTTCCTCCCTGCGGATAATGACCGTATCGCCATCGAGGATGCCGGCCTCGATCATCGAGTCGCCGGCCACCTCGAGTGCGTAGTGCTCGCCAGTGCCCAGCATCGCCAGTGGCACCTGGATGTGATTGCCGGTGTCACGCAGCGCCTCGATCGGCAGTCCCGCAGCGATACGTCCGTAGAGCGGCAACTGCACCGCCGCAGCGTCGGCCGCTGCCCGCACGCCCTGCAGCCGTTGGCTGAAATCGCCCTTGATGACGTTGGGGGCGAACAGCGACGCACCCTCTACGGTGGGCACGGTGATCTCGCCGGCATTTTGCCCGAGCAGGCCATGCGGGGGCAGGCCATGCTCGGGCAGCTTCAGCACTTCGAGCGCGCGGGCACGATGGTGCCGACGGCTGAGGAAGCCGCGCTCCTCGAGTGCCGAGATCAGCCGGTGGATGCCGGACTTCGAGCGCAGGCTGAGGGCGTCCTTCATCTCGTCAAAGCTGGGCGAGAAGCCGGTCTCCTTCAGGTGCCGGTCGATGAAGCTCAGCAACTCATGCTGCTTGCGCGTGAGCATGGCAACCCCCTGGAAAGCAGACCACAGCCTGTTCGGATCGCTCGGAACAAACGGTAAACACAAAGGATGTGCTATAGTAGTTCACGCGCCGACGTCAAGCGCCCCAGGCAACGATCCTGGACGTTTATGTCCCGGTCCTTTAAATTACAGTCCGAAACGATCAAGGCGGATGATCTCGACCCGCGCCCCCTCCGGCAATGCCGGTGCATGCGGCGGCCTGAGGATCAACGCCTCGGAGTCGGCGAGCCGTCGCAGCATGCCGGAATCCTGGCGGTCGAAGGCGCGGACCACATAGCCGCCCGCTGTATCGCGGGTGAGCGAGGCGCGAAGATGGTCAGCGCGCTGATCGTTGCCGCCAACCGGTGCGGCGAGCACCGCGCTGTCACGCTCCAGGATCTCCGCCCGGTCGCCGGTCATGCGGGCGATCGCCGGCAGCAGGAACTGCAACGCGCAGACCAGGGCCGAGACAGGATTGCCGGGGAGACCGAGCACCGGGGTGTCGCGTTGCAGCCGCCCGTGCATCAGCGGCTTACCCGGACGCATGGCAATCTTCCAGAAATCCACGGCAAGGCCGTGTTCGGCGAGTGCGGCTTGGACGAGGTCATGGTCGCCGACGCTGGCGCCGCCGATGGTCACCAGCATATCGCAGCGCAGCCCGTCGATGCTGCCGGCGATGGCGGCGATGTTGTCGGCGACGGGCGGCAGCACCAGCGCCTCGCCGCCGGCGGCACGGATCACGGCCGCGAGCATCGGTGTGTTGGAGTTGGCGATGCCGCCCGGCGGGATTGGCTCACCGGGGAAGGCCACCTCGTCGCCGGTGGCGAGCAGGGCGACGATCGGGCGCCGGTGACAGGCGACCCAGGCATGGTTGGCCGCGGCGACGACGCCGATATCGCGCGCCCCGAGACGTCGTCCGGCCGGCAGTACGATATCGGCGCGGGCAAAATCCTGGCCGGCACGACGGATGTGGCGACCCGCGGCGACCGCCTCGTGTACTGTCAGGCGATCGCCGTCGCGGCTGGCATTCTCCTGGATCAGCACAGCGTCGCTGCCTGCCGGCATGACGCTGCCGGTAAAGACGCGCACGCTTTCGCCGGTGCTCATCGCGCCTGTGAACGGATGCCCGGCCGGTGCGGCGCCGATGATCGCAAGCCGAGCGCCTGGGCCGGTGTCGCAGGCGCGCACCGCGTAGCCGTCCATCGCCGAGATGTCGGCGGGCGGATTGGACAGCCGGGCTGCGACCGGCCGCGCGGTGACCCGGCCCCAGGCAAAGTCGAGGGCGACGAATTCGGCCGAGAGCGGCGTCAGCGGCTCGAGAATGCGCGCCCGCGCATCCTCCACGCTCAGCATGTCAGGGCAGCCCATCGCGGGATTCGCTTGACGCCAGGGGGCGCGATGCGCATTTTGCCGCGCCCCGCAGTGTGCCCGAGGATTGTCATGGCCAAGTCGAACACCATCCAGATCAAGCTCGTGTCCACCGCGGACACCGGCTATTTTTACGTCACGAAGAAGAATGCCCGCGCGCAGACCGGCAAGATGGAGCTACGCAAATACGATCCCGTGGCGCGCAAGCACGTCGCCTTCAAGGAAGCCAAGATCAAATAGTCCGGCTGGTTAGTAAAGCTTGTCGCGCGGGCCATAGGGCACGACGATGTCCCGCGGATCGGCGAGATTGAGCATCGCGCGCGCGCGCGCATTCAGCGTATCGAGATCAAGGCCGCGGTCGCGCAGTCCTGATACCCGCTGCGACCAGGATCCCTGCTCTGTAAGTGCTGCCTGCTGATCGGTCTGGGCCTGTTTGAGCAGGGACAACTGTTCCGTGTAAGTCCGGCGACCATGCGGCCCCTGATCGGTGTTCCAGGCGAAATAGGCAACCAGGGAGAGAAAGAACGCCGGCGGCAAGGCGGCCTTGACCCGACGCTTCACGGCACGACCGAAGTCCATCGCCACCTCCCGGCACCCGCTCTCTTCTCCGTGAGCAAGCGTTGCAGCGCAAGTGATTTTTCTGCGCGGGCGACATGAATCAGAGACATTCCCGGCTACGACCCCCGGAGGCGACCTGCGTAGGATGCAACAGGATCACACGCCTTGCTGTGTGCTGGTCGGACCATCCATGACGACATGTCCTGTGAAGCGCCCGGCGCCGTGACATCAACCCGCTGATTCGGGTATCACAATTTGGCGCTTGGTATGTCACAGGGACGTGCTCCGATGACTTACGGAACGGCCGGCCTGATCCTCCTGAGTGTCGGCGTGGTTGCGGCCTTGTTGACCCGCATCATTCACCGGGCTTTCGGTGTCGAGTTTCGCCGTCATCACCACGAGGTAGGCTCAACCGTCTTTCTTCAGATCGGCGTTGTCTTTGCCGTTCTCCTGGCCTTCGTCTTCAGCGAGGTCCTGGACGAGTATAAGACAGCGGGAGAAGCGATCGATCTGGAGGTCGGCGCCCTGCATGGTGCAGCCATCCTGATGGCCACACTGCCGCCCGCGCCAGCCAAGGCGCTCCTGCAAAAAGAGCGGGATTACCTCAAATCCGTGATCTACCAGGAGTGGCCGGTCATGGCGCGGCGGCGTGGCGAGAACGCCGAGACCGATCGCAAGCTGGACATTCTGATTGCCGCCGTCGCCAACCTCAAGCAGCTAAGCCCTACTCCCCTGAGGAAAGGGGAGATCCTGTCGCTTCTGGCGCAGGCGCACCAGCAGCGCGAGACACGCATCTTCCAGGCCAGCAACGGTATCCCGGTGGCGTTATAGTGCGTGCTGATCGGCTTCACCATCATCCTGATGCTGTTCGTGGCGTTTTCGGGACTTGAATACAAGGGCACGCCGGCTGTGATCTCCGTCTGCTTCGCTATCAGCATCGTCAGCATTCTGGTTGTCGGTAGACTTCTCGATTACCCGTTCGAAGGTGCGCTGGCTTTGCGTCCGTCAGACTTCATCGATCTTTTCGGAAAACTGGCGAGTCCGATCAATCTATAATGTGCCGGTTCAGAAGTTTGCTTATTCTATCAGCATTCTTGTCAACCTAGTTCGCAACCGCGGCCGCCGCCTTCGTCTTCAGATCCGGATAGATGTTGGTCAGCGCAATCAGGACACCATTGGTCCAGCCGAACCCGATCTGCGTTGCATATTCGCCGCCGCCGCCTGCGTCGCCTCCCGTCGTGGTCACGTTGTATTTCTCGACGAGCTTGGCTGACTGCTGATAGCCGGCGATGTTCTTGGCGACCCAACGCTGTGCGATGGTTTTCGCCAAGGCGGCCATTCCATAATGGCGCAAGCCTTGCACCGCGATCCATTGCAGCGGCGCCCATCCGTTCGGCCGGTCCCACTGCTGGCCGCTCTGGACCAGAGTGGTCTCAAGGCCTCCCACATCAAGCAGCTTATCCTGGATCGCCCGCCCCACGATCAGCGCCTTGTCGGGCGAGGCAATGCCGATGAACAGCGGATAGAGCGAGGCCGCGGTCAGCTCACCCGTTGTCCTGCCCTGGCGCCATAGATAGTCGGTATATGCGCCGGCTTTGGTGTCGAACATCAATCTGTCGATCGCGCCGGTACGGGTGATCGCGCGTTTCAGGAAGGAGGCTGCCTGCGCCAGGTCGCCTTTGACCGCATAGGCGTACCCGATCGAGAGCTCCAGATGGGCCATCAGGCTGTTGAGATCCGGGGGCAGGATGTCGAGCGTCCGGTCACTCTGCAGAGTCTTGCCGTCGGCCAGCCAGCGCGAGCTGAAATCCCAGCCGGACTCCGCGGTTGCCCTCAGGTTCCGATACACCACGGGTGCCGGCCGCGTGGCCGTCGAGGCGGTGATGACATCCTCACGGTAGCTCTCGTCACGAGGAACGTCCCGCGCGTCCCAGTAGCGGTTGAGCACCGTGCCGTCAGCCAGCTTGACTACGTTGCGCCTCGCCGTATTCGGGGTGAGCGTGTTTGCTCCCTGCATCCAATAGTCGTATTCCGCCAGCATTTCCGGCAGGTAGCGCGTATAGGTGGCAATCCCGTCGGTCCGCGCCACCAGTTCGACCATCAGGGAGAAGAACGGCGGCTGCGAGCGGCTGAGATAATAGCTTCGGTCGCCGTTCGGAATATGGCCATACTTGTCGATCTCGAACGCGAAATCCTTGAGCATGTCGCGCGCCAGAACCTGCTGCCCGTCGCCCTCAAGTCCAAGCATCGTAAAATAGGAGTCCCAGTAATACACTTCCCTGAATCGGCCGCCGGGTACTACGTATGGATAAGGCAATGGCAACAAGGTCGAGTAGGCAGGGACTGTCCTGGTCGTCTGGGTCAGCACAGGCCAGAGACTTGAGACATAGGCAAGCAGCGTCGTTCCAGGCGCCGCCGGCTGCACGTTTGGCCCGGCAGGGATAGGACCGGTGAAGTTGGCCGCCACGAACATGGCGAGATTGAAGCCAGGCTGCGTCTGCATTGACTGGAAGGCTGCGACGATGGCCTGAGGAGTGCTCAAGGGCAGCAGATCGGGGAAAGTCTTGCTGTCGGTGAAGACCGGTGCCAGCTCGACGGCGCTGTAGAGCGGCCCGTATTCGATGGAGGGCGGCGTTGGATAATCCGGCCCGACCGTCTGCGCGCGAGCGGCGATCGGAGCTGCTGCCAACGTCGCTGCTACGCAAGCAGCCACCACCCATGGTTGCCGGAAAGGCAGTTGGTCACGGTGCCGCATCAGACGCGTCCTCGATTATTTCTTTGCCTTATCCTTTCCAGGAGATTAACGGATTGTAAAGATCATTGTGTCTCAGCCGCCGCCGCCCACCTAACTGCCGCGTAGGATCGTGCGGCCGGCATAGCGCGCGGCAGCGCCGAGTTCCTGCTCGATGCGGATGAGCTGGTTGTATTTGGCGGTGCGGTCCGAGCGCGACAGCGAGCCGGTCTTGATCTGGCCGCAATTGGTGGCGACCGCGAGATCGGCGATGGTGGCGTCCTCGGTCTCGCCCGAGCGGTGGCTCATCACCGCGCTGTAGCCGGCGCGATGGGCAAGCTCCACCGCCTCGAGCGTCTCCGACAGGGTGCCGATCTGGTTGACCTTGACCAGGATCGAATTGGCGGTGCCGGCTTCGATGCCGCGTCGCAGGCGCTCGGGATTGGTGACGAACAGATCGTCGCCGACAAGCTGCAATCTATCGCCGAGGGTGGCGGTCAGCAGCGACCAGCCTTCCCAGTCGTCCTCGGCGAGACCGTCCTCAATGGAGACGATCGGGTAGCGGGAGGCGAGGTCGGCCAGGTAGGCGACCATGCCGCCGGCGTCGAGCGACTTGCCTTCGCCCTCAAGCTGGTAGCGGCCATCGCGATAGAACTCGGTGGCAGCGCAATCCAGCGCGAAGGTCACATCCTCTCCCGGCGTATAGCCGGCGCGCTCGACCGCCTGGGTGATGAAGTCCAGCGCCTCATCGGCGGACTTCAGACCCGGGGCGAAGCCGCCCTCGTCGCCGACATTGGTGTTGTGGCCAGCCTGCTTGAGGCCCTTCCTGAGCTGGGCGAAGATCTCCGAGCCGATGCGTACGGCGTCGGCAAGGGTAGGTGCACCCACCGGCTGGATCATGAATTCCTGGATGTCGATCGGGTTGTCGGCATGCTGGCCGCCATTGATGATGTTCATCATCGGCACCGGCAGGGTGCGGGCGAAGACGCCGCCGACATAGCGATAGAGCGGCACATGCAGCTCGTTTGCACTGGCCTTCGCGACTGCCAGAGAGACCGCCAGGATCGCGTTGGCGCCGAGGCGCGACTTGTTCGGGGTGCCGTCGAGCTCGATCATGGCGTCGTCGATGGCGATCTGGTCGGACGATTCCGCTCCCTGCAGCGCTTCCAGGATTTCGCTCTCGACGAACTCCACGGCGCGTAGCACGCCCTTGCCGCCATAGCGGGCGGGGTCGGCGTCGCGCAACTCGGCCGCCTCGTGCGCGCCGGTCGAAGCGCCCGAGGGTACGGCACTGCGGCCGGTGGCCCCCGAGGACAGCTCCACGTCGACCTCGACGGTGGGGTTGCCGCGGCTGTCGAGGATTTCCCGGGCGATGATGTTGGTGATGGCGCTCATGGCTGCGCTTCCTGTTGCTGCGAGGTTGGGCTGCTACGATGTCGGCTGGTTGCAGCACCTCATCCCGCTTTCCGCAAGGCCCTGCCTTGGGCCACCGCCGCGCATCCCTGGTGGCGCGCCGGCGTTAACGGGACGAAGTAGCGACGAGGGTATGACAATGCGCGGGCTTCCGATCCTTGCGGCAATCCTGGGCATATTGGGGTTGCTGCCATTTCTGGGCTGCACAATCGGCATTATCGCGTTTCCGCGCCATATTCCCGTGCCGAACCTGGTGCAGGCGATCATCGCCTATGGCGCGGTGATCCTCGCCTTCCTTGGCGGCGTGCATTGGGGATTTGCGCTGGAGGCCGATCCCGCGATTACGGTCCCAAGCCTGGCCGCGACCAATCGCCGACGCCTCACCTTGGGCGTGGTGCCGTCACTGATCGGCTGGGCGGCGCTGCTGGTGCCGCTGGTGGCCTCACCGCTGATCGCCATCGTGCTCCTGATCATGGGCTTTCTAGGTACTACGCTGATCGAGGCCCAGGCCCGTCAGGCGGGAGTCATGCCCGTCGGCTATATGGCGCTGCGCTGGGTGCTGAGTGCCGTGGTGGTGCTATGCCTCCTCATCGTGCTGCTGGCGCGCGCGTTCTGACGCAGTATGCAAGGGAGGTCCGGGCGGAGTAGCCCACCCGGATGCCCGTTCAGCCAATCTGCTGTTGCTCCGCACCGCTGTCGGGACGTGCCGGACCAAGCTTCGGCTCCTCTCCCATCGGCTTGTTCTGAAACACGGAATATGTGCCATTGCCGTCCAACGACGGGCCCGACGTCCAGCGGCCCTCGGGCACCGACTTGTCGACGGCGCTGGCGTAGAAATTGTAGTTGTTCTCCTGATCTTCCTGTGCCTGCGGAAAGGAGTTCGGAATCGGCAGGGTGCCCTTGAAGCCGCCGAGCTCTTCGAGCACCGCGAGCCATTGCTGCTGATGCATCGTATCGCGCGCGATGTTGTAGTGGAGCATCTTCTTCATGCCCGCGTCGTCCGTGGCGTTGAACAGCCGGACCGCGAGCACCCGCCCGGTTGCTTCCGCGGCAACATTGCAATACATGTCAGCAGCAATATTGCCGCTGGCATAGATGTGGCTCATGTTGAACGGTACGCCGTCGGCATCGGCAGGGTAGGCAGCCATGCCGGTCGACAGGATATGGCGATGAAGCATACCCTCAATGGCATGTTTGGGATTGCCGCCGCCCATAACCGCGCCGACGATCGAATCGGCCGCGCCGTTTTCTTGTAATGATGCGGGCGCGTCGGCAAGATTGAGTGCCACCGCCGTGGCGATCATCTCGATATGCCCGATCTCCTCGGTCGCCGTATGCAGCAGCATGTCGCGGTATTTCGGTGTCGGCGCGCGATTTCCCCATGCCTGAAAAAAATACTGCATGCAGACGCGGATCTCGCCTTCGATGCCACCGATGGCTTGCTGAAGCATGCGCGCAAAGATCGGGTTCGGCTTTTCGACGGTCACAGGATATTGAAGTCTGGCATCAAAATAATACATTTCTGTTCCCTCACACATCAGGTTGGTGACAGTGCGCCACCCGGCCGCCAACGGGTGGAATGTCGGGAAGTGCTGCGGGCACGAAAAAATGTAGTCGGCTCATCCTGAGCCTGCAGGACGAGCTGGTCCGCCCCTGAGCCCAGCCGGTCAGGCGCAAGATCTCGGCAGGTTGGAACGGTGCGCAAAGGCACAGCTGGCGCGCTCAGATCGTGCTGTTGTGAAGCCAGGCTGTCGGCGTGAGCGAGATCATGCGGATGCCATCGCCAAAGCCTGTGCGATCAGCGCCAAGTCGGTTAGGCGGCGAACGGCGCCAGTGCCGTACTGAATTCTCATGAAGGCAGCGTTTCATGCCGAAGCAGAAATGCCTTTACGGGCAAGGATGAGCTGACTTTTTGGGAGCACATCATCCAGCGCCTGCTTCGCGGCGATGCCCTCGGGCGTGCCGAGCAAGGCCTCCCAGCTTTGCGCCCAATGTTGCAGCGCAGGATGCGTCGGCGCATCGAGCGAAACCTTGCAGCTCCAGAACATCGTCCACCAGATCGTCTGGTAGAAGCCGTAGCAGCTGCGATCCTCGATCCTGAGTCCGGCCCCCTCAACGAGTGACGTAAATGCATCCCGCTCAAACACGCGGAGATGATTGGGCCGTTGCCAGTAGATGTCTGGGGCGAGGCGTCGCTGCAACTGCTCGCTGCCCGGATCCGGCACGGTCAGCAGGTAGAGAGCGCCGGGCCGGCCTATCCGAACGAGTTCAGCCATGACCCGCGTTGGGTCGGCGACATGCTCCAGGACCTCGGTGCAGATGATGCGGGTCGCGATCGCTTCGGACAGCGGAATTGGATCGCAATTGGTTACCATCGCCTCGACGGGCTGCGTGGCACAGCCCGCGAGGCGCGTTCGAGACATCAGAAGGCACTCAGGATCGATATCGGCCAGAATGACGCGTGCACCCAGGCCGGCGCAGAAGGCCGCATTGCCACCAGTCCCACAACCGGCATCCAGCACCACGTCCCGAGGTCCGACCGTAAAGCCGCGAAACAACGCGCCGGTATCGTGGCAAAACCAGCCGCGCAGCGCCGCATCGCGCAGGCCCAGATCCGGCGTGTCCACGGCCGGCGCCTGCTGCGGCTGTGCATCTGGTGTCGGTGCCGAGCCGCGCCGTCGCCATTTCAGCATCCGGACGGTATCCGACCCAGCATCTGCCGGGCGATCCGCACCCCGCGCCGACGCAATGGATACTCGACCAAGCGGTGACTCACCTCGCTGCAACCCAGCACCAGCACCAGCGCCGTCACGGCGAAGCGCCAGGCGAAGCGACCATCGAATAGTGTGCCGGCTGGCGAGAGGCGAAACCATATCTCTCGCGTTGCCGCGAAGGCCGGGATGTGGATGAGGTAGATGGCGTACGAGCGGCTGCCGAGCCACAGGATCACGCGTCGTGGCAGGACCCCGTGCAACAGGTAGTCCCTGTCGTAGCTCGCCAGCCATACCAGGATGCCGGCCACCAGCGCGACCAGGCCTACCGCCAGGGTCGGGCTCACCACCTGCTCCGAGCCGATCGCGCCCAGCAGCAGCAGTGGCAGAACCAGGGTCACGAAGCGGGCGGCCGCCTTGGTGCGGAGCGACGACGGCTCGCACAGGCGCCAGGCGTCCGTGCCGCTCCAGAAGGCCAGCAACACACCGACCGCCAGCGCCCCGGTCCGTGTCAGCATCGCAAGCGGCACGTGCGGCTCGACGAACTGAAGCACCACAAGCAGGCCGAGGACCCAGGGCAGACGACGACGGAACACGAGGATGAGCAGGGGCAGCACGAGGTAGAACTGCTCCTCCAACGACAGGCTCCAGTAGGGGAAGGTGGGACCGGAGGGCGATTTGCCGAAGACTTCGGCAATACGGAAATTGGCGACGTCGAGCACCGCCGCGATCAGGTTGCGGTAGTTCGCCATGACCGTGCCGAACGCACCGCTCTTGTTGAAGACGATGCTTGCCAGCAATGGTATGAGCAGCCACAGCCAGGCCAGCGGCAGCAGCCGCCAGGCACGCCGGGTCCAGAACGCAAGGGTGCGGTTCAGGAAGCCGATCCCCTGTTCCATTATCAGCGTCGGCAGCAGGCTGCGGCCAATGACGAAGCCGGAGATTGCCAGGAACAGATCAACCCCTGTCCAGCCTTGCCAGCAGCGGCTCAGCGCCTCAAGAAAACCGCTTCGCCAGACGACCAGGTTCAGATGCAGATGCTCGATGACGACCATCGTGATGGCAGCCCCTCGCAAAAGCTCGATGTCCGCGATGCGATGGTGCGGATCACGCGCCGGGACCTCCGGCGCGGACGCGCCGCGTGCAGGCGATCCGGTCAGATGGTTCACTCCGCGGCGTCCTGGACGCCAAGCTCCATGCCAAGAACCATCCGCAGACGCCGTTCCGTCACGGCGCGCGAACAGTGACGTCGCAGCGACTCGCGCGCCGCCGCGGACATGCTTTGGTAACGTGCCGCCTCGCGCGAGGCGACGCGGTAGCTGTCGGCGTAAGCCGCAACCAAGGTGCCGAAGTCGATGCGCCAACGCAGCGTCCGGTAGAGTGCACGATCATCATGCGGCCAGCAGCAGGGTTCCTTCGAAGAGCGTAGCAGGAACGCACATCGCTCATCGACATAGTCCGCCATTGCGGTATTGCTGGGCGCGATCGCCGGTTTTCCGGCGGACATGAACTCCATCAAGGGCAGGCATTGACCTTCGCCGTGCGAGGCATTGACGACAAAGGTCGCGCCGTTGACGAGCGCATCATACGAGGCCTCACCGAGGAAGCCCGCGATCAGCACCACGCGGCACCGGAACGGCGCATGCTTCGACAGCTCCTCCAACATCGCACTCAGGCTGTGCGCGTTGTCGCGATGCGTCAGCTTCAGCACCAGCGTCGCTCCCGGCTGCTCGCGCAGGGCCCAGATGAAGCCTGCGATCATGTCGAACCAGTTCTTGCGCATGTCCTGGGGATTGAAGACGCTGACGTAGACAGTCCCGTCCAGCACCAGTTCGATCGGCTCGATTGTGGCCGGTGGCAGTGCCGCGTATCCGAATTGCCGTCGCAGCGGCGAGGCGTAGGCTGCGAGATCGACCTGTCGGCTGTCGATCACGGTGCCCTGCACGTGCAGTCGTCGCTGCCCCTGGGGTGGCCCATCCTGGCCGTTCAGGTGTTCGGTCTGATGGGCGAAGCCGTCCCAGACCGGTGCGGGGATCGAGGCAATGGGGAAATCCTGACCCATGGCAGCGCGGGTCACGCGCACACAATGTTCACTGTGGGTGATGGCGCGGCCGACGGTCCTCAGCACGTGGCGCCAATCGGAGCGTGGGTCGCCGGTCCAATCCTCGTCGGGCAGGCTCTCGAACTCCCATGCGAACACCGGGATGGTCGGACAGGCAAGCCCGAGCGGGACCTTGTGCGGCGGTTCGAAGCACAGGAACACGCAAGCCTCGCCGCGTTCGCGAAACTGGCGGTAAAGGCGATCCACCTCCTGTTCCGGATCCCGCGTGAAAATGACAAGCCCCATGCGCTCCAGCACGATGCGGAACTCGCGCAGCACAAACCAATAGCTGTATTCGGGAGCGCCAAGCCTGCCGGTGAGCGAGCCGAGGTCCGTCTCGCTGTAAATGATAAAGATCATGCCTGCCTGATTGCCTGATCGAGCTTTGCCCTGACGACCGGCACCGAGCAGGTTTCCCGCATGACCTGTCGTGCCGCCCGGCCCATTGCGGCATAGCGCGCCGGATCATCGAGGCGGATACGATGGCTCGCGCGATAGGCGTCCACCAGCGAGTCCCATTCCAGCCGATGCCGCATGGTGCGGAACAGGTCTCGCGGATCGTGTGGCCAGACATTGTATTCCGTGCCGTAGCTCAGCACGAAGGCATTGTCTTCGTTGATGTAGTCCGCCATCGCCGTATGGTCCGGTGCAATCGCTGGTCGCGCAGCACTCATGAATTCCATCAGCGGCAGGCACAGACCCTCGCAGGAAGAGGTGTTCACGTAATAGTCGGTGGCGCGTATCAGGGCGTCGTACTCATCGTCATCGAGCCAGCCATGCAAGGTGATGATGCGGCAACGAAACGGCTGCAGCCGTTCGAGCAGCAGTGCCAGCATCCCCTCGAACGTGGAACGGTCGTGATGAGCCATCTTCATCACCAGCGTGACATCCGGATTGTCCCGGAATGCCCAGCAGAATGCGGTCAGCATGTCGTGCCAGTTCTTGCGTCCATCCTTTGGGTTGAACACGGCGGTATAGACGACGCCGAAGAGTGCCACCCGTTGCAGGGGCTCGACCGACTTGATTCCCGCGACGGGCGCATCCTCCGGCGGCATGATCGGCAATGCCGGCTCGGGCGCCGTTGTGTCCTTAGGCGGACCGGACACTGGGGGCTTCAGGACCAGCCGAACCCGGGTATAGAAGCGGCCTACCGTCGAGATCATCCGCGTGACGACAGAAGGTAGCAACGTCCGCACCGCGTCGCGATACCACATCAGGGCGTAGTAGCGGGATACTCCAAAACTTACCCGTAGGCGTGAAGGGGCCGCAGGCGGTTGGGCCGCGGAGCTCGCCTCGGTCGGCCCGTCGGCAACGGAGGCCTCGATCGGTTCCGGCGCAGGCGATGGAATGCTCGGTGGTGTCCAGACCGGCTGTTCGGGATAGGGGCCATGAGCACGGGTGTCATACAGGCTGCCGCGTATCGCGATTGTGCCGGACAATGCCTCATTGTCACGTTGTCCGAGACGAAGCAGCCGTTCGGGTAGCGGGACCGCGATTGCAAAAACGGGAAAACCGGCGCCCATCGCCTCTCGCACGAGACGTGCTGCGTGTTCGGACAAACTGATGGCTCGGCCATGGCAGGCGAACACGCGGCGCCAATCGCTACGCGGATCCTGCTCGAAGATCTCATCCGGGATGTTGCTGAATTCCCAGGCAAAGACACAGAATACCGGACAGCGCGCACTGATCGGCGCCTGGTGCGGGGGCATGAAACAGAGGAGCACGCATTGCGCACCCGCCTCTTCCTGCATGTCGAGCGTTGCATCCACCTCGGAAAGGCTGGTGATGACGATCGTCGACCCGATCTCGGCCAGCGCGGCGCGAAAACCGTTCAGGACGAAGTGATAGCTGTATTCCGGCTCGCCAAGCGCGTCTTCAATATTTCGAGTAAAGCCCGAGTAGAGAAGAAACGTAACCGGTTTGTTCGGTGTGCCGTGATCTTGCGTGAAACCGCGCCGCATTCGAGATACCGCATGATCAACGGCAGGCTCTGCCGAAGCGGCATCGAAGTCACCGTTACGCATCGAGGCTGGAGGCCTTCGTTATCCCAGCCCTCACATACACGCGATCTTCCGTTAACGTCAACCAGGCAGGGGCTGTGGAGACCGCATCATCCTGGATGGCGCTGACGGAACACCGCGATTCGTTCGGACACGACGGGCGAATTGGCTTTCCTCTCCGTGCGGCAGGCCTGAAAAACATCGTCCGCTAGTCCTCGTCTTCCAGGAAGAACTGGTCCGCCTCCTCGTCAAAATCGAACAGCTCCGCATAGCGGCCCCAGCCGATGATCGTCTGCAGTGTCTCGCGGGCATAGTCCGGGGACATGTGGTCCTCGAGTTCGTCGCGGAACCGTTCGGCGCGGGCGCGATGGTTCCAGCGCTCGTCGAGCACAGATCGGATGTCGGCGACCAGCGGGATGTTCGCGAGCAGGCTCTCGCGCAGGATCAGCTTGCGCTGGTCGAGTTCGGCCTGCACGAAGCCGGCGCCGCTCTCGGTCAGCCGGATATCGCCCTCCTCGAGTTCGGCCAGGCGAAGCATCTGCATGGTCTCGCCGAGCGGCAGCAGCTCGTCCAGTTCGAGTTGCAGCGATGCCGCCAGCAGCGGCAGGTCGGCGCGTCCGTTGTATGGCTCGGCCAGCAGGGTCTCCATCAGGCCGGCCATCAGGTTCAGCGGCAGCATCGGCAACGCGCGGAATTTGTCCGTGACTGCTGCTGTCGGGACCGGCGCGGTGGTGGCACGTAGCCGCTGCGTCATAAGCCCGTAGATGCGGTCAACGAACTGCCGGAAGGCAAAATCGTGGCGGCGACGGGGATGCGCGAACGGCACCTTGAGTTCGTGCGCGACGCGGCCCGGGTTGGACGAGAAAACCAGGATACGGTCGCACATCAGCACCGCCTCCTCGATATTGTGCGTCACGATCAACACCGACTTGACCGGCAGGCGCTTCTCCGACCACAGCTCGATCAGATCGGTGCGCAAATTCTCCGCGGTCAGCACGTCGAGTGCGGAGAATGGCTCGTCCATCAGCAACAGGTCGGGATGCACCACCAATCCGCGCGCCAGCCCGACCCGCTGGCGCATGCCGCCCGACAGTTCCTTGGGATAGGCGTTCTCGTAGCCGCCGAGTCCGATCAGCTCGATGGCATCCTCGGCCAGTCGCTCCCGCTCGGCCCTCGCGACGCCCTTGGCCTCGAGGCCGAGCTCCACATTGGCCTGCACCGTGAGCCACGGGAATAGTGCGAAGGATTGGAACACCATCGCGACCCCCTTGGCCGGGCCGCGCAGTCTCGCGCCGCGCCAGAACACCTCGCCAGAGGTCGGCGCGAGCAGGCCGGAGACGATCCGCAACAGCGTCGACTTGCCGGAACCGGAGCGGCCGAGCAGACCCACGATCTCGCCGGAATGCAGTGTGAGATCGACGTTGTCGAGCACCACCAGATCGGCATTGCCGCCCTTGTGGTAGGCTTGCCGGCAGTCGCGGATACGCACCAGCTCCTCGGGGGCCGCCTCGCTTACGCTGCTCTTCGTCGAGTCGCGGACGCTGTCCATGGCAAACCCCTCAGGCGAAGCTCAGCCGGCGCTGGGCGAAGCTGTAGAGCGGATGCCACACGAGCCGGTTGAAGGCGATGACGAAGATCGCCATGGCCACCATCCCGAGCGCCACCTTGGCGGTCGAGCCGGCCGCGGTGGCCTCGGCGATGTAGCTGCCGAGCCCCTGTGCGACCAGGGTGGTGTGACCCCAGGAGGCGACCTCGGCGACGATGGCGGCGTTCCAGGCACCACCCGAAGCGGTCAGTGCGCCAGTGATATAATAGGGGAAGATGCCGGGGAGCATCACCCGCGCCCACCAGCGCCAACCGCCGAGGCCGAAATTATCCGCCACCTCCAGCAGGTCGGCGGGCATTGCCGCGGCCCCTGCGATGACGTTGAACAGGATGTACCATTGGGTGCCGAGGATCATCAGCGGCGTCAGCCAGATGTTGCTGTTGAGCGAGAGATGCACGATGCCGAGCACGAAGATCGGGAAGAACAGGTTGGCCGGGAAGGCCGCCATGAATTGCGCCACCGGCTGCGCGCGTCGCGCCCAGATCGGACGCAGACCGAGCCACACCCCGATCGGCACCCACACCACCGAGGCAAGCACGATCATCGCGACCACCCGCGTCAGGGTGAAGCAGCCGAGCAGCAGCACCCGCCCGACCTCGTGCAGCGACAGGCTGGCCGTAATGTAGAGGGCGAGCTGCCAGACCGCGAGGGCCACCGCGACCACGAGGATCGCGATCCACAGACCGTCCGCGACCCGCGGCGGCACCAGCGGCGGCCGCGGCGCGGTCGGCTTGCGGCCGAGCGGCAGGCCGCCGAGCCGGGTCAGGAAATCGCCGGCGGCCCGGCTGCCACGATTGAGCAGGTCGGTGCGTCGCAGCAGCGCCAGCACCCAGGGGTCGGCGGCGGTCGCACCCTGCGTCGTCTCGAAGCGGAACCGCGCCGACCAGGCAACCAGCGGCCGGAACAGCAACTGGTCGTAGAGCAGGATCACCACCAGCATGGTGAGGATGGCGTACAGCACGGCGCGCAGGTCGCGATGCGCGATTGCTGCACCCACGTAGGAGCCGATCCCTGGCAGCACCACATGGGTGTCACCGACCGTGATGGATTCGGATGCCACCACCATGAACCAGCCGCCGGACATCGACATCATTGTGTTCCAGACCAGGCCGGGCATGGCGTAGGGCACTTCCAGGCGCCAGAATTTCTGCCATGACGACAGCCCGAAGGCGCGGGTTGCCTCCTCCAGGTCGCCGGGGATGGTCTTCAGCGACTGGTACATGCTGAACGCCATGTTCCAGGCCTGGCTGGTGAAGATGGTAAAGATCGCGGCCAACTCGACGCCGAGCACGCGGCCCGGGAACAGGTTCATGAAGAACACGACGGTGAAGGTGAGGAAGCCGAGGATCGGGATCGATTGCAGGATATCGAGGATCGGCACCAGGATGACGCCGGCGCGCCGGCTCTTGGCCGCCCAGACCGCATAGGTGAAGGTGAACAGCAGCGACGCGAACAGGGCCGCGAACATCCGCAGGGTGGTGCGCAGCGCGTAACCGGGCAGCCACCGTGGATCCAGATGAATGGCAACGCCGCCGGGCGCGGTCAGCGGACCCAAAGTGTGGCGTGCCGAAGCACCCACGGCAATGGCCAGGCCGAGCAGGCAGAGCAGCACCGCAAGATCGAACAGGTTGGGCGCGCTACGCGCGGAGATGTTGGCCGGCAGCCGGTCGCGCAGCATTCAGCCGGGCCTACGGGCCGGTGCTGCCAAAGCCGCCGGACTCGCGGGCGGTCGCCTCAAGGCGGTCGACCTCCTGCCAGGCGGCGCGCAGCACCGGGGCGAGCACCGCCTGGGCGATGCGCATGCCGCGTTCCACCGAGAACGCTTCGGCGCCGGTGTTCAGCACAATGACCCCGATCTCGCCGCGATAATCCTCGTCGATCGTGCCGGGACTGTTCGGCAGGGTGATGCCGTGCTTGAGGGCAAGGCCGGAGCGCGGCCGGATTTGCAGCTCGTGACCCGGCGGCAGCGCCACCGCGATACCGGTGGGGACCAGGGCCCGGCCGCCGGGGGCAATCACCACCGGCTCGGTCACGGCGGCGAGCAGGTCCATTCCGGCGGCCCCAGGCGTCGCATAGGCCGGCAGCTCCAGGCCGACACCGTGCGGCAGGCGGCGCACCAGGATGGTTCGGATCGGCGCGGTCATGGCCGCGTCTCTCCGCCCAGGAGGCGCGCAATCCGCTCGACCAGGCGGCGGGCCACCTCGTGCTTGGTCATGCGCGGCCAGTCCTCGACACCCGCTTCGTCGATCAGATGGATGCGGTTCTCGTCGCCGCCCATAATCCCGGTCCCGGCACTGACATCGTTGCCCACGATCCAGTCGCAGCCCTTGCGCAGGCGTTTGGCGGTGGCGCGGGCGACGATGTCGTCGGTCTCCGCGGCAAAGCCGATGACCAGGCGCGGACGACGCGGCCCCGGGGCGGAGAGGCCGGCAAGGATGTCGGGATTGGCCACCAGCGCCAGCTCCGGCGGCGGTGATCCGGCCTGCTTCTTGAGCTTGCCCGACAGCACCTCGCGCGTCCGCCAGTCGCCGACCGCGGCCGCGAGCACCGCGACATCCGCCGGTAGCGCCGCCTCGCAGGCAAGCTGCATGTCGACCGCCGTCTCGACCATGATGCGTCGCACGCCGGCGGGCGCATCGAGGGCGACGGGACCGCTGACCAGCGTGACGTCAGCACCCTGCTCGGCCAGGCATGAGGCTATCGCGTAGCCCTGCTTGCCGCTGGAGCGATTGGCGAGATAGCGCACCGCGTCGATCGGCTCGTGCGTTGGGCCGGCGGTGACCAGGGCGCGCCTACCCGCGAGCGGGCGGCCGCTGGCCAGCATCGACAGGATGGCCTCCAGGATGGCGGCGGGCTCGGCGAGGCGGCCGCGGCCGAACTCGTTGCAGGCCATCGCACCCTCTTCGGGTCCGACCATATGGATGCCGCGCGCGCGTAGGACCGCGAGGTTGGCCCGGGTCGCCGGGTGCTCCCACATGCGCACGTTCATCGCAGGTGCCACCAGCACCGCGGTGTCGGTGGCGAGCAGCAGGGTGGTCGCGAGATCGTCGGCGAGGCCGGCCGCCATGCGCGCCAGCAGGTCGGCCGAGGCCGGGCAGACCACGATCAGGTCGGCCGAGCGTGACAGCGCGATATGGCCCATCTCGCTCTCCTCGGTCAGCGAAAACAGCTCGCCATGCACCGGCGTGCCGCTCAGCGCCTGCAGGCTCAGGGGGGTGACGAACTGCGCGCCGGAGCGGGTCAGCACGCAGTCGACCGCGATGTCACGCGCCCGCAGCAGCCGGATCAGTTCGAGCGACTTGTAGGCCGCGATTCCGCCGCTGACGATCAGGAGCACCCGCTGGGAGATCAAAGCCGCCAGCCGGAATGGATCGCGGCAATGCCGCCGGACAGGTTGCGCACGGTGACGCGCCCGAGCCCTGCCGCGCGCAGCATCGCCGCCAGCGCCTCCTGGTCGGGGAAGGTACGTATGCTCTCGGCGAGATAGCGGTAGCTGGCGGCATCGCCGGCGATCGCCGAGCCGAGCCGCGGCAATACCTGGAACGACCAGGCGTCATAGATCGGGTTCAGCACCGCCACCTGCGGCCGCGAGAACTCCAGGCAGAGGAACCGCCCGCCCGGACGCAGCACGCGACGCGCCTCGGCGAGCACGGCATCCTTGTCGGTGCAGTTGCGCAGGCCAAACGCAATCGCAACCCGTTCGACGCAGCGGTCCGGCAGCGGCAGCCGCTCGGCATCGGCGACCAGCAGGCTGAGCTCGGCGATCCGGCCGTTGCCGATGGCGCGGTCGCGGCCGACGGCGAGCATGCTGGCGTTAATGTCCGACAGGATCGCGGGGCCGCCGCCGCCACGCAGCCAGCCGAAGCTGATATCGCCGGTGCCGCCCGCAAGATCGAGCAAGGCAGCACCCGGACGCGGCGTCAGCATGGTGACGAAGATGCGTTTCCAGACACGATGAATGCCCAGCGACATCAGATCGTTCATCAGGTCGTATTTCGGCGCCACGCTGTCGAACACCGCGCGCACCATCGGCTGCTTGGCCGCGCGGGGGACCGTGCGATAGCCGAAATCGGTCTCGTTGGATGGATTGTCGCTCATGGCGGGCAGGTATAGCCTGCATCCATCCCATGCCGGAACTGCCTGAAGTCGAGACCGTCATGTGCGGCATGCGCGCGCATCTGCAGGGTCACACCATCATTCGTGCCGAGATGCGCCGCCCCGACCTGCGCTGGCCAATGCCGCAGCACCTGGCGGAGCGGCTGCGCGGCGCCCGCGTCGAGGGGTTTCGCCGGCGCGGCAAGTACATCCTGATGCGTCTCTCGGGCGGCGACAGCATGTTGCTGCATTTGGGCATGTCGGGCCGGATCAATCTCACGCAGCTGGATCCGCGCCTGCCGGTCGCGGTGACGCGGCACGAGCACCTGGTAATCGAAAGCGAGGAGGGCTGCCGCCTCGGGCTGGTCGATCCCCGCCGCTTCGGGTCGGTGGACCTGGTCGCAACCCACGATGAGGCCTCGCACCGTCTGCTCGCCGGCATGGGGGTCGAACCACTGGAAGCGTCCTTTACCCCTGCGCTGCTGGCAGAAGCCTGCCGCGGCCGCGACAGCAGCCTCAAGGCAGCACTCCTCGATCAACGAATCGTCGCGGGCCTCGGCAATATCTATGTGTGCGAGGCACTGTTTCGCGCCGGGCTGTCGCCGCGGCGTCGGGCCGGCAGCCTGGGCCCGTTACGGGCCACACGATTGGTCGCGTCGATCAAGGCGGTGCTGGGTGAGGCGATCGCCGCCGGCGGTTCGAGCCTGCGCGACTATGTGCAACCGGATGGCGAACTCGGCACCTTCCAGCGTGCCTGGAAAGTGTATGGCCGTGAGAGCGAACCCTGCGAGGTCTGTCCCGGGCGCGCCGCCTGCCCGGGGATCATGCGTATCGTGCAATCCGGACGAAGCACGTTCTTCTGTCCACGGCAGCAGCGGTGAGCCTCGCTTGACTTGGGGACGCTGCTTGGCCTAGAACCCGCGCCCTGACGTGAGATAGAACTGAGAGCGATGGCGAACACCGCATCCGCGCGCAAGCGCATCCGACAGACCGAGGTCCGCACCGCCCGCAATGCGGCGCGCAAGTCACGGATGCGTACCTTCATCAAGAAGGTTGAGGTCGCGATCGCGAGCGGCGACAGGGAGCAGGCTGCCCTGGCCCTGCGCGCGGCCCAGCCGGAGATGCAGCGCGCCTCCACCAAGGGTGTGGTGCACGCCAACACGGTGTCGCGAAAGATCTCCCGCTTGTCCGCTCGGATCAAGGCGATCGCGATCACCTGAGCGCCATTTGGGACGAATTGCGAGAAGGCCGGGCACACACGCCCGGCCTTTTTCATGTCGTCGGTGTCGTCTCGTTTTTGCGTGTAATCTCGCGATAATTACCTGGTGTTCGCTCTTTGTCTTGCGAATACTTTCTAGCTGATACTTGACAACGCCTCATTTTTGCGGCGGCGCATGAACGGCTAGATTCCCGTTGCGACCCCCCGGCCCGTGTTTTACTGTCCGCCACGGTCACGATGATGACCGCAAGCTGTAACAGACGGCCTTTCCCACCTTGTGTGCGAACACATGGCCCGCTTGCGCGGGACCGGTAATGTTGTGCCCTAAGCGGGAGGTGATCGTCGCGCCGACGGTGAATTCGGCCCATCTGTGGCCAGGAAGCGGGGCGTGGTCAGGAACGGGGTGGGTGAGAGTGGAGTCGTGCCGTGCCGTCGAACCTGGTTCCATTATAATGGAGCATGATCGTCCGATCGAGGCGGGGATTGCCTTGGTCCAACATCCGCTGGACGCGCATTGGGAACGCATACGATCGCGACTGCAAAGCGAAGTCGGCGACGTCGAATATCGCACCTGGCTGCGCCAGATCCGGCTCGGCGATGCAGACGGTGACGAGATCGTGTTGCTGTTGCCGACACGGTTTCTGCGCGATTGGGTGCGCAACCAGTATGGTGACCGGCTCAGTGCACTCTGGCACGCCGAGCTGCCGGCCATCAGGAGGGTCGAGCTACAACTCGGCGCCGATTGTGCCATACCGACGCCGACGTTGAGCGAAATCGAAACGCCGGTCAGCACCAAAGCGCCGACCGCCAATACCAATGCCGGTGCGACCGGGTCGAATGCACGCGCGGAACTCGCCGCACCGCTGGATCCGCGCTTCACCTTCGACGCCTTCGTCGTCGGCAAACCCAACGAGTTCGCCCATGCCTGCGCGCGTCGTGTCGCCGATCGCCCGTCCAGCCCGGGCTTTAATCCGCTGTTCCTGTATGGCGGCGTCGGCCTCGGCAAGACGCATCTGATGCACGCCATGGGCCTTGAACTGGTCCGCGGCGAAAGGGTCTCGGTCGCCTATATGTCGGCCGAAAAGTTCATGTATCGCTTCATCGCGGCGATCCGCAGCCAATCCACGATGGAATTCAAGGAGCAGCTTCGCTCGGTCGACGTGCTGATGATCGACGACCTGCAATTCCTCATCGGCAAGGACAACACGCAAGAGGAATTCTTCCACACCTTCAATGCGCTGGTCGATGCCGGCAAGCAGATCGTGGTATCCGCCGACAAATCGCCCTCGGATCTTTCCGGTCTCGAGGACCGTCTGCGCACGCGCCTCGGCTGCGGCATGGTTGCCGACCTGCACGCCACCACGTTCGAGTTGCGCATCTCCATCCTGGAGGCCAAGGCAGCCGCCTCCGGGGTCGCGGTGCCGCCGAAGGTGCTGGAGTTCCTCGCCCACAAGATCACCTCGAACGTACGCGAACTCGAAGGCGCGCTGAACCGGATGATTGCGCATGCCAACCTGTTCGGCCGGCCGGTGACCCTGGAGGCGACCACCGAGGTGCTGCACGATATCCTCAAGGCGCACGATCGTCGCGTCACCATCGAGGAAATCCAGCGCAAGGTGGCCGAACACTGGAACATCCGGCTCACCGACATGTCCTCGGCGCGTCGCGCGCGCGCGGTGGCGCGGCCCAGGCAGGTGGCGATGTTCCTGGCCAAGCAGCTCACCAGCCGCTCGCTGCCGGAAATCGGCCGCAAGTTCGGCAATCGCGACCACACCACGGTGATGCACGCGGTCAGCCGCGTCACCGAGTTGATGGGGCTCGACACCGCCTTTGCCGAAGATGTCGAGCTGCTGCGCCGCATGCTGGAAAGCTGAGGCCCATTTGCGAGGCACACGAGGGCTGCTAGAGTTTTGGCCCCCGGAAGTCTGGGCCCCCCGGACGGTCGCATCCGGCGCAGAGGACTGCTCAATGAAGCTTAAGGCCGACCGCGCGACGCTGCTCAAGGCGCTCGCCCACATCCAGAGCGTGGCCGAGAAGCGCAACACAATCCCCATTCTGGCCAACGTCCTGGTCTCGGCCAAAGCGGGCACGCTGAGCCTGACCGCGACCGACATGGAAATCGCGGTCGTGGAGGAGATCGCCTCCGGGGTTACGCGCAATGGTGCGACCACCGCGCCGGCCGCGGTGCTCTACGAAATCGTCCGCAAGCTTCCTGACGGCGCCGAGATCGAACTGGACCATCCCGGCGGCGACGCGCCGCTCGCCTTACGTGCCGGGCGCTACGCCACCAGCCTGAACGTGCTGCCGGTGGAGGACTTCCCGTCGATGACAGCCGGCGTGCTGCCGCACCAATTCCGGCTTGCCGCCGGCGTGTTGCGCGGCCTGATCGACCGCACCCGGTTTGCGATCTCCACCGAGGAGACACGCTACTATCTCAACGGCATCTATCTGCACGTGGCCGAAGGCGAGACGGGCCCGATGCTGCGCGCGGCCGCGACCGACGGTCACCGTCTGGCCCGGGTGCAGACCGAAGTTCCCGAGGGCGCGGTTGGGATGCCCGGCGTGATCGTGCCACGCAAGACAATCGCGGAACTGCGCAAGCTGCTCGACGAGGAAGCAGGGGACGTCGAACTCTCGCTCTCGGACACCCGTATTCAATTCACCGTCGGCAGCGTCACGCTCACCAGCAAGCTGATCGACGGCACCTTTCCCGATTACGAGCGCGTCATACCGCGCGACAACGACAAAATCCTGAGGGTCGGCAAAAAGGATTTTTCCGACGCTGTCGCCCGTGTCGCCGCGATCAGCCAGGAACGCTCGCGTCCGGTGAAGCTCTCCATCGAGCACAATCTGCTGACCCTGTCGGCGGCAAGTCCGGACCAGGGCACCGCCAAAGAAGAACTCGACGAGGGCCGCGTCGCCTATCATTCCACACCGCTCGAAATCGGCTTTCAGGCCCGCTACCTCAACGACATCACCGACCAGATCGAGAAGGATGTCGAGTTTGCGTTTTCCGACAGCGCCGCGCCCACGCTCGTGCGCGATGCCGATAGCCCGTCCGCGCTCTATGTGCTGATGCCGATGCGGGTCTGACCCGCCGCCGCATGCTGCGTCTTGAGCGGCTGAGGCTTACAGATTTTCGCACCTACGCCCATCTCGTCTGGCAGCCGCGCGCACAGATCGTCGTGCTCAGCGGCCCCAACGGCAGCGGCAAGACCAATCTGCTCGAGGCGCTGTCGCTGCTCGTCCCTGGGCGCGGGTTGCGCGGAGCACGGCTCGGCGAGTTGCCCCGTGAGGGTGCCGCGCACTGGGCTGTGGCGGCGCGTCTTGCGCATGCCGGGGAGCCCTTCGATCTCGGCACCGGCACGTCGCCCGCGACCCCGGCGGGACGACGCGTGTTCCTGCTGGACGGACACCCGCCACGCCGCGGCGCTGTCGCGGATGCGCTGGCGGCGGTCTGGCTGACGCCGCAGATGGACCGGCTGTTCGTCGAAGGGCCGGCAGGCCGGCGACGCTTCCTCGACCGGCTGGTGCTGGCGCTGGAGCCCGGCCACGCCCGCGAGGTTGCGGCCCATGACGAGGCCCTCGCCGGGCGCGGCCGGCTGTTGCAGGGGGCACGCGCACCTGACGCCGGCTGGCTGGACGCCGTCGAGGACGCGCTGGCGCGCCACGCCGTCGCGGTCGCGGCGGCACGCCGGCTGCTGGTCGCCCGTATGAACGCGCGTGCCGAAGCCTCATCGGGCGCGTTCCCGCCGGCGACGCTGGCTCTCGACTGCCCGGTCGCGGACAGGCTTGCGCACGAGCCGGCGCTGGCGGTGGAGGATTGGCTGCGCGGCAGCTTGCGCGCGAGCCGGGTCGCGGACGCGGCGGCCCCTGGCGCGCGCGCAGCACTCGGGGCGCATCGCGCCGATCTGCGTCTCGCCGACCTGGCCACCGGTCGCCCGGCGGCAATCGCCAGCACCGGGCAGCAGAAGGCGCTGTTGCTCGGCGTCGTGCTCGCGCACGCGGCGCTGATCGCCGGGGATCGCGGCCAGGCACCGTTGCTGCTGCTCGACGAACCCCTCGTGCATCTCGATGCGACACACCGCGCCGCCTTGCTGGCGGCACTGCCGCTTCTGGGCGCCCCGGCTTTGCTGACCGGCACCGACGCGGAGCCGTTCGCGGCCCTCTCTGGGCATGCCGAAATGTTGCGCGCGGGCTGTGGAAAACTCGTCCCGGCCGAGGGATTTCCGGTGCTCTAAGCTGGCTGCGAGCCGGGCTGTCCTGTATATTCGACCATTGCACACGATCCAGTTTTTTGGAGTAGATTACCGGCATGTCCGATAACGCAGCACCTGCCAACACGCCTGCCCGCAACGGCACAGCACCTGGCAACCCGCTGCCCGATTCGATGCAGACCGACGGACACGACAGCTACGATGCCGCCTCGATCTCCGTCCTGAAAGGCCTCGACGCGGTGCGCAAGCGCCCGGGCATGTATATCGGCGACACCGACGACGGCTCCGGCCTGCACCACATGGCGTTCGAGATCATCGACAACGCGGTCGACGAGGCGCAGGCCGGGTTCGCCACGTCGTGTGCGCTGATCCTCAACGGCGATGGCTCGGTGACGGTGCGCGACAACGGCCGCGGCATTCCGACCGACATGCATGTCGAGGAGGGCATCAGTGCCGCCGAACTGGTGCTGACCAGGCTGCATGCCGGCGGCAAGTTCAACCAGAACTCCTACAAGGTCTCCGGCGGCCTGCACGGCGTCGGTGCCGCCGTGGTCAACGCCCTCTCCGAATGGATGCAGGTACGGATCTGGCGTGAAGGCGTCGAGCACCGCATCGGCTTTCACCATGGCGAGACCACCGAGCCGTTGCACATCGTCGGCCCCAGCGACGAGACTCGCGGCACCGAGGTCAGCTTCAAGCCGAGTGCCGCCACCTTTGCGCTCACCGAGTTTGACTTCACAATTCTCGAACGTCGCTTGCGGGAACTGGCCTTTCTTAATTCTGGACTGGAAATCCTGCTGCGCGACGAGCGTCATGCGCCGGCGGCCGAACAACGTTTCTGCTACCGGGGCGGCCTGGTCGCGTTCGTCGAATGGCTCGATCGCGGCAAGGCCGCCGTCGCCAGCCCGCCGATCACGGCATTGGGCGTGGACAACGCCCAAGGCATCAAGGTGGAGTTCGCGCTCTCCTGGAACGACAGCTTCCATGAGACCATGCTGTGCTTCACCAACAACATCCCGCAGCGCGACGGCGGCTCGCACCTCGCTGGATTCCGCCAGGCGCTGACCCGCGTGGTCGCGAAATATGCAGATGGGCTCGGCAAGAAGGACGCGCTCACGCTGTCCGGCGAGGACATGCGCGAAGGCATGACCGCGGTGCTGTCGGTGAAAGTTCCGGATCCTAAATTCTCGTCACAGACCAAGGAAAAGCTGGTCAGCTCCGAGGTGCAGCCGGTGGTGCAGGCGGCGACGGCGGATGCCATCGCGCACTGGTTCGAAACCCACCCCAAGGAAGCCCGCTCGATCATCGGAAAGGTGATGGATGCAGCGGCCGCGCGCGAGGCAGCGCGCAAGGCGCGCGAACTCACCCGCCGCAAGGGCGTGCTGGATATCTCCACGCTGCCCGGCAAACTCGCCGACTGCCAGGAGCGCGACGCCTCCAAGGCGGAAGTATTCCTGGTCGAGGGCGATTCCGCCGGCGGCACCGCCAAGCAGGGGCGCGACCGCCGCTTCCAGGCGATCCTGCCGCTGAAAGGCAAGATCCTCAATGTCGAGCGCGCCCGCTTCGACCGCATGCTCGGCTCCGCCGAGATCGGCACGCTGATCACCGCACTCGGCACCGGCATCGGCCACGGCGAACCGGAGCAGGGCGGCTTCTCGCTGGCCAAGCTGCGCTACCACCGCATCGTCATCATGACGGACGCCGATGTCGACGGCTCGCATATCCGCACGCTGCTGCTGACCTTCTTCTTTCGGCAAATGCCCGAACTGATCGAGCACGGCCATCTGTATATTGCCCAACCCCCGCTCTACCGCGCCAAGCGCGGCAACGAGGAACGCTACCTCAAGAACGACGCCCAAATGGAGCAATACCTCCTCGACAAGGCGCTATCGCACTCTCGCCTGACCTACGCCGATGGTCGTGTATTGCAGGGTGGCGACCTCGCCGCCGAAACCGCCTGGCTGCACGACGCAACACGCGCGCTGCGCCGGCTGTCGGTCACAGCGCCGGTCTGGATCCTGGAGCAGGCGGCCATCGCCGGCACGCTCACCCCCGATGTGGCCCGCGGCCAGTCGCATGCCCAGGCCCTGGCCGCGCGCCTCGACGCTGCATCGCTGCCGGCCGAGCGCGGCTGGGTGGTCTCCGTCGATGCCGGCGGCCTGCATCTCGGCCGCAACGTGCGCGGCGTCGGCGAGCGATACCATCTCGACACGACCGCCCTGCGCAGCGCCGACGTCCTATGGCTGGCCGAGCGCGCGGATCTGCTGGCGCGCGATTTCGGCACCCAGCCCGCGATGCTGTCGCTCGACAATCATGACGCCGCGGTCACCGGCCCCGCCGCCGCCTATGACCGGATACTCGCCCAGGGGCGCAAAGGTCTCGCGATCCAGCGCTTCAAAGGCCTCGGCGAGATGAACGCCGAACAGCTCTGGCGCACCACGCTCGATCCCACCGCCCGCACCCTCCTGCAGGTCAAGGTCGGCGACATCGAAAGCGCCGCCCAGGTGTTCTCAACCCTGATGGGCGACGTCGTCGAACCCCGCCGCGACTTCATCGTCGGCAACGCCCTGAAAGTCGCCAATCTGGACGTGTAGAGTGCCAAGGGCGAGCGCGTTATGGACATCACGAAGGATACTCAGCCGATAACGACCTTCCGCAATCATTCGGCGGGAAGGCGGTGGCCTCGGTGCAGAATACTCCTGGACTGTCGTAAGGAAGTTCCTTTCCTAGAGGTATGATTACGAGCAGGCTGACCAGCAAGGCACAAACCACGATCCTGCAGCCGGTGCGGGCAGCGCTCCACCTCAGTGAGGGCGATGAATTGGCCTATGCCATTGAAGCGGATCGGGTTGTGCTGACGCGTGCTCAACCAGTCACGATAGCAGACGACCCGTTCCGGTGCTTCTCGGAATGGGACAGTGCCGCGGACACCCTCTCCTATGCCGAACTGTGAGGTATGGGACTTGGTTAAGATCCCGTTTCCCTACACCAACCGGCCGGTGCAGCAGCGTCGGCCGGCTCTTGTCGTGGCCGTCCCAGACACGCTCGGCGCTCCTGCTCTCCTCTGGGTGCTGATGGTAACCAGTGCGGCCAATCACGGCTGGCCCGGTGACGTAGTCGTCTCCAAGCTGGCCGAAGCGGGGCTGCCTGCGCGCTCTGTCGTGCGTTCAGCGAAAATCGCGACGATCGAGGCTTCGGATGCCGAGCGGATCGGGTATCTGCCCCTGGCAGACCGTTTGCCGGTCGCAGCGGCGCTGCGAAGCAATCTTGCACTCGTTCATGCCTGATGAACCTGATGAAGATGCCTGCTTGTAGCCAGCAAGGCTGAAGCCCGCGGCCGTCAAATGGTCGATCGACCCAGCGATCGAACTTGCGTCCGACCTACGGCAGCACCGCCGCGCGCACGAAGCCGGCGCGTTCGTGCAGCGCGAAGGAGGCGTGGTTCTCCGCCTCGTGTAGGGCCCGAGGCACCATTCATCAGGCAGGCGCCGCGGCAAGCACGCCGATGAGGGGACACCCGGATGTCTCGCCTGCATCGCATCGGCGTACGGCGTCGCTGAGCACCCGCTCGATCGCACGCAGATCCGCAACTTTCGCGCGCACCTCGGCAAGATGGGTGGCGGCGATGTCGCGCACCTGCACGCAGGCATCCTGGCTCGCCGTGGCCAGGCCGAGCAGGGCGCGCACCTCGTCGAGCCTGAAGCCGAGTTCGCGCGCCCGGCGCACGAACGACAGGCGTCCCACGTCCTCCTCACAGTAGAGCCGATAGCGGCCGCGGCGGGCGGGCACCGGCAGCAGGCCGATGCGCTCGTAGTAGCGGATCGTCTCGATGTTGCAGCCAGTCCGGCGCGAGAGCGCACCGATGGCGATGTCGTGATGCTGCATGGCGCCGGCTCCTGGAAATCGGGCTTGAGTCTGTAGCCGCTACAGATCGTAGGCTGACTCCGATGCCTCGGCCAGGGAGCCCTGCAATGTTCAACCACTCCGGCAGCAGCACGATGACCAAACACGGCGGGAGCGGCGCCGCGCCCGCGCTGCTGACCCTCGGCGGGATCGCCGCTGCCTTCGGCGTGGCCTCCTGCTGCGCCCTGCCGTTCCTGCTCGCGACAGCCGGGCTGAGCACGGCCTGGCTCGGTGGCATCGCCCTGTTCGCGGCACCGCACAGGCCGCTCCTGCTTGCCGCGGCTGTGCTCTGCTTTACGATTGCTGCTGTACTGCTTTGGCGGCAGCGCAAGGCGGCGGCCTGCTCGCCGGGGGCGATCTGCGCACGCCCGGCGGCGCGCGCCGCGACCGCGGTGGGTCTGCTGCTCGGCCTGGCGCTGCTCACCCTCGGTTATGCCTTCGTATGAGGACCAAGATGATCCTGCGCTCCACCATCACCTGCCCGCATTGCGGCACGGCCGCGACGGAGACGATGCCGACCGACGCCTGCCAGTTCTTCTACGACTGCACCGGTTGCGGTGCGCTGCTCCGGCCGAAATCTGGCGACTGCTGCGTATTCTGCTCCTATGGCGACGTGGCGTGCCCGCCGATCCAGAAGAACGGCACGGCTGACTGCTGCGCCGTGGTTCCAGCGCCAGGCCGCCACCATGCCTGAGGCCTATGATCTCGTCGTGATCGGCTCCGGCACTGCCGCCCAGGTGGCAAGCGCCCGGGTGCGCGAGGCGGGCTGGACGGTGGCTGTCATCGACCAGCTTCCGTTCGGAGGAACCTGCGCGCTGCGTGGTTGTGATCCCAAAAAGATGCTGGTCAGCGGCGAAGAGGCCTTGGACGCCATCCGGCGCATGCGCGGCCACGGCGTTGAGGGCGACGCCCGGATCGCCTGGCCCGAGCTCATGGCGTTCAAGCGCGGCTTCACGGATCCGTTGCCCGGCAAGCAGGAGCGGCGTCATGCCGGGCGCGGCGTCGCCACCCTGCACGGCGTCGCTCGGTTCACGGGTCCGGACACCGTCGCGGTCGGCGGCCGGGACCTGCGGGCCGGTCACGTCCTGATCGCGACCGGGGGCCGGCCCGCGCCGCTCGGCGTACCAGGCGAAGAGCATGTCGTGACCAGCGATGCGTTCCTGGAACGCGACGCACTCCCCAGGCGCATCGTTTTTATCGGAGGCGGTTACATCGCGGCTGAGTTCTCCCACCTGGCCGCGCGGGTCGGGGCCGAGGTGACGGTGCTGCAGAGAGGCACGCGCATGTTGCCCCGCTTCGACGCAGACCTCGTAGGCTGGTTGATGGAGAGCTTCGCGGCGCTCGGCATCGAGGTCCGCACCGGCACGACCGTCACACAGGTTGAGCAAGCGGCCGACGGTTTCCTGGTGCACGCCACCGCGGACGCTCAGCCGCTGCGCGTCGCGGCCGATCTGGTCGTGCATGCGGCGGGCCGGATCCCAGCGCTGGACGCGCTCGACCTGGCAGCGGCCGGCGTCGGCGTCACTCAGGGAAAGCTCGCGCTCAACGCGTTCCTCCAGAGCGCATCCAACCCGCGCATTTACGCGGCGGGCGACGCCGCGGGCCGCGGGCCGCCTCTGACCCCGGTCTCCGGCCACGACGCGAGGGTCGTCGCGGGTAATCTGCTCAACGGCAACCGACACCGGCCGGACTACCGCGGCGTGCCGAGCGTGGCGTTTACCCTCCCGCCGATCGCAAGTGTGGGACTGCACGAGGAGGAGGCGCGCGCAGAGGGGCTGCGGGTGCGGGTGAAGTCGGAGAAGGTGCCGAACTGGTTCACGGCTCGGCGTCTGGCGGAACCGGTATACGGGTATAAAACCCTCGTCGAGGAGGGCAGCGGCCGTATCCTGGGCACCCACCTCGTCGGACCGGGCGTGGACGAGGTGATCAACGTGTTCGCTCTCGCCTTACGACACGGCCTGACGGCGGCAGACCTGAAGGCGGCCATGTTCGCCTACCCGACCGGCGCCTCGGACATCGGCTCCATGCTCTGAACACGGCGACTCACAGCATCCGATACATGAACAGCAGATCGAGCCAGCGCTCGAACTTGCGTCCGACCTGCGGCAGCACCGCTGCCCGCACAAATCCGGCGCGCTCGTGCAGCGCGATGGAGGCGTGGTTTTCCGCCTCGATGCCGCCGATCATGACGTGTTTGCCGGCTTCCTGGGCGCGCGCAACCAGAGCCGCGAGCAAGGCCGAGCCGATCCCCGCGCGTCGCGCCTGGGCATGCACATAAAGCGAGTGCTCCACCGTGCGGGCGTAGCCGTCATGCGGCCTGAAGGCGCCATAGGAGCCGAAGCCGCGTACCGCGCCGTCCTGTTCGGCGACCAGGACGGGAAAACCGGCTTCGCGCCGGCCCATCATCCAGGCGTGGCGGTCCGCCAGCGTCTGCGGCGTGATCGTCCATAAGGCGGTGCCGCTCAGGATGGCGTCGTTGGTGATCTCCAGGATCGCCGGCAGATCGCGCTGGTCGGCCGCGCGGATCATCGGCGGCGCAGCACCAGGGTGGCCCAATCGCCTTCACGCAGCTGCCGTTCCAGCACCAGCCCCTGCCGGCGATGCGCGGCCAGTACCTGGCGCACCTGGCTTGAGAGTAAGCCTGCGAGGATCGCGGTGCCGCCTGATGCCAGATTGGCGGCGAGGGGGGCCGCCATCCGGCAAAGCGGGCGCGCCAGGATATTGGCGAACACCAGGTCGAACGGCGCTGCCGCGCGAATGGCGGGAGAGGACCAGCCGTTGCCAAGGCGGCACAGGACGCGGGTGTGCAGTTCGTTGAGCCGGGCGTTTTGCGCCGCCACCCGCACCGACCAGGGCTCGATGTCGATCGCGAGCACCGGCCGCTTCAGCAGGGCGGCGGCGGCCATCGCCAGGATGCCGGAGCCGGTGCCGAGATCGAGAATGCGGCGCGGCGCGCGGTGAGCCATGAATTCCAATGCGCGCAGGCAGCCTCGGGTGGAGCCGTGCTCGCCGGAGCCAAACGCGATCCCGGCATCGAGCGTCAGGGTCAGACCGGGACCCGGCGCGGGTGCCAGGTGGGTGCCGCGTATGGTGAAGCGGCGGCCGATCCGCTGCTCGGGGAAGGCTTCGGCGGTGCGGGCGAGCCAGCCCTCAGTCTCGGTGCGCTGGCGCAGCAAGGCGGCGGAATGGCCGCTGAGATGGGCCGCTATCGACAAAGCGTCGGCGAGGGCGGCCTCGTCGGCGCCCTCGGTCTTTACGCCCTCAATGCGCCAGCACGTCTGGGTGTCGTCTGCTTCGAACAGGCCGATGGCCGCACAGACGCTGGCGATGGCACGCTCGTAATCTTCGACCGCGGCTTCCGGGACGGTGACATGGATGGTCTCCAGCGCGGTCGCACGCCGCGGGCTCACCCTACCTGCTCGACATAGCTGTCCATCAGCCGCTTGGTGCCGGCATGATCGAACTCGATCTCAAGCCGGTCCTCGTCGGTCGCGCGCACCGTGCCAGGGCCGAACTTCTGGTGGAACACGCGGGCACCGACGGCGATCGCGGTTTCGCGCTTCGGCCGCGGCGGTTGCTCCCAGGCGGCGATGACGGTCGCCTCCATGACGCGCGGCCGCTTGGCGGTCAGCGGGAACTGGCCGCCGAACACCGGGGGTGCTGACATGCGCTGCTCGCGTGCCAGGGAAGCGCTGCCGGTGATCTCGATATGCGCGTCGGGCAGCTCCTCGATGAAGCGGCTGGGGATCGCGCTCTGCCAGTTGGCATAGATGCGCCGGTTGGCGGCGTGGCTGATGATTGCACGGAGGCGAGCCCGGGTGATGGCGACATAGGCGAGGCGCCGCTCCTCCTCCAACCCCTTGTTGCCGCCCTCGTCGAGGGTGCGCTGGCTGGGAAAGATGCCTTCCTCCCAGCCGGGCAGGAATACGGTGTCGAACTCGAGGCCCTTGGCGCCGTGGATGGTCATCAGGTTGACCCGGTCGGCGTTCGCACTCTCCTCGTTCTCCATGACCAGCGAGACATGTTCCAGGAAGCCGCCCAGGCTCTCGAAATCTGCCAAGGCGCGGACCAGCTCCTTGAGGTTGTCGAGGCGTCCCGGTGCCTCTGGCGACTTGGAGCTTTGCCACATGCCGGTATAGCCGGTCTCGTCGAGCAGGGTGCCCACAGCGCTGACATGGCCGTCGCGGCCGAGTGCGTCGCGCGCTCGCATGAAGCAGCCCATTAGAGCATTGAGCTGCTCGCGCACGCGGCCCTTCAAGGCGCCAGAATCCAGCAGCCGCTGCACCGCCACCGTCAACGGCACCTGTGCCGCGCGCGCCTCATGATGCAGCGCCTGCAAGGTGGCATCGCCGACACCGCGTCGCGGCAGGTTGATGATGCGCTCGAAGGCGAGGTCGTCCGCCGGCTGGCTCACGACGCGCATATAGGCGATCGCGTCGCGGATTTCGGCGCGTTCGTAGAAGCGCAAACCCCCGATGACCCGGTAGGGCAGGCCCAGTGTGATCAGCCGCTCCTCGAAGGCGCGCGTCTGGAAGCCCGCGCGCACCAGCACCGCCATTTCAGACAGGGGGTGATTGTCGCGATGCAGGCTCTCCATACGACCGCCGACCATGCGCGCCTCCTCGTCGGAGTCCCACACGGAGGCGACTACCACCCGTTCGCCCGTGGTGTCCGCGCGGCCGGGTCGCAGGGTCTTGCCGAGACGGCCGCCATTATGCGCGATCAGCCCGGAGGCGGCGGCCAGGATCGGTGCCGTCGAGCGGTAGTTGCGCTCCAAGCGGACAATCCGCGCCCCGGGGAAGTCCTTCTCGAAGCGCAGGATGTTTTCCACCTCGGCACCGCGCCAGGAATAGATCGATTGGTCGTCATCGCCGACGCAGCAGATGTTGGCACCACCACCTTCACGCTTCGCCAGCAACCGCAGCCAGAGATACTGCACGGTGTTGGTGTCCTGGTACTCGTCGACCAGGATGTAGCGAAAGGCGCGGTGGTACTGCGCCAGCACGTCCGGGCGAGTGCGCAGGATCTCGGTCATGTGCAGCATCAGATCGCCGAAATCGGTGGCGTTGAGCTGGACGAGCCGCGCCTGGTAATCGGCGTAGGCACCGCGCGCCGCCCCGCCGCCGAACTCGCTGTCCTCGGCCGCGGTGATCGCCGCCGGTGTCAGGCCACGATCCTTCCAGCGCTGGATGACGCCCATCAGACCCTGCGGCGGCCAACGCTTGGCATCGATCCGGCGTGCCTCCATCACCTGCTTCAGCAGTCGTATCTGATCGTCGGTATCGAGGATGGAGAAGCTCGACGTCAGGCCGACATACTCGGCGTGGCGTCGAAGCATGCGCGCGCACAGCGCGTGGAAGGTGCCGAGCCACAGCCCTTCAGCCGGCCGTCCGAGCAGATGGCCGACGCGCTCGCGCATCTCGCGTGCCGCCTTGTTGGTGAATGTCACCGCCAGCACCTGACCTGGAAAGGCGCGGCCGCTCAATAGGATATGGGCAAACCGCGTGGTCAGCACCCGGGTCTTGCCGGTGCCGGCGCCAGCCAGCACCAGCAGCGGTCCGTCGATGGTCTCCACCGCCTCGCGCTGCTCGGCATTGAGCGAGACGAGATAGTCCATGGCTGGAGGGGGAGCGAGGGCGGGAACGGGTGCGGAGTCGGCGAGGAGGTCTGTCACATCAGTCATATTAGGAGGAACGAAAGACCTCGCCAAATCCCTGTTCGTTGCGTGTAGTTATGGAGTATGGTGCAGCCATAGGTTGTAATCGAGTCGGAGGCACCTTCATGCGGGGATTTGCCGAGGCAGGCGGCGCCTGGCTCGCCGGGCTGACGCGCGGCGGTGTCGAGCGGCTGACGGAGGACGCAGGCAGCAACCAGCCAGCGCCGGTGTTCGCCAGCACCGGACCGCATGGCCATCGTCGGCGTATGCGCGAGCGTCTGCTTGGCGTCGGTCCAGGCAGCCTCGCCGACTACGAGATCCTGGAGATGCTGCTGTTCCTGGGCATTCCGCGTCGCGACACCAAGCCCTTGGCCAAGGCGCTGATCAACTGCTTCGGCAGTCTCGCGTCGGTGCTGTCCGCACCTGCCGACGCGCTCGCACAGGAGGGCGGCCTCGCCCCGGACTGCATCGCCGTGCTGCGCCTGCCGGAGTTGGCGGCGGTGCGCCTATCGGGTGCGGAGGTGCGCGACCGGCCGGTGCTGAACAACTGGGAACGCCTGCATTTATATTTCGATACCGCGCTGACCGGGGCGATCGCGGGACAGTTGCGCGCGCTGTTCCTCGACAACCGTAATCGCCTGCTCGCCGACGAGGTGCTCGAGGACGCCAGCGCGATGATCGCGGGCCTGGAAGCCGAGGCGCCGGACCCGTCGCGCCAGGCGATGCGCCGGGCGCTCGATCTGCACGCCACGGCGCTGATCCTGGTGCGCATCCTGCAGCCGGGACCACTCGCCAAGCCGACGCTTGCCCGCGAGGCGGGGCTGGCCGCGCGGATTACCCGGGCCGCGAGCCCGCTCGCCATCGTCCTGCACGACCATCTGCTGGTCGGCGGCGAGAACTGGATCAGCCTGAAACAGAAGGGACTGGTCTGAGCGCGAGCTGTGCCTCGAGGAGAGCGAACAGCGCCTGGGGGCTTTCGGCCAGGGCGTCCGCACCCGCGGCCTCCAGTTCCGCGCGGCCGCCATAGCCCCAAAGCACGCCAATCGCGCGCAGTCCGTTGGCGTGCGCGCCGGTAATGTCGTAGCGCCGGTCGCCGACCATCACCGCGCGCTCAGGATCAACACCTTCGCGCGCCACCAGATCCGCGATCAGCTCCGGCTTTTCGGCGCCGGTATCGTCTGGACGGGCGCCATAGAAGCCATCGAAATAGCCGGTCAGGCCGCGCAATTCGAGAATGCGGCGCGCCAGGTGAAGCGGCTTGGAGGTGGCCAGGAACACCCGCCTGCCGGAGTTGGCGAGGTCGTCCATGAAATCCGCGATACCAGGAAACAGCGGGCTCTCATGCAACCCGACGCGATCGTACTGGGCACGGTAGGCGCGCATGCCGGTCTCGATGGCCTCCGCGCCGACATCGCCGAGCAGCCGCGCCATGACGTCAGGCAGCGGCGGGCCGATCACCCAGTCGAGGTCCTCGCCTGGGTCCGGCTCGCGACCGAGTTCGCGCAGTGCCGCGCGCAGGCAGACGATGATGCCGTCGCGCGAGGCAATCAGGGTGCCGTCGAGGTCGAGCAGCACGGCCTGGCTCGACATAGCCGATGTGATCTGTGTCATCCGCGCGCTTCTAGACGCATGGCGCATTGAGGCCAAGGCGAAAATGTTGCATACTCGTATCGTTAAGCGGAGGGAACTCGATGCAGGCGATCCAGGCGCGGCTGCTCGGCGGTGAAGGCGCGCTCCTGGGCGACGCCGATCTGCTGACCGTGCTGCTGGGTGCTGCGATGCCCGCGCGCCACGACCCGGATGTGCTCGCCGGCGAGGCGATCGCGCGCTTCGGCAGTTTCGCAGGCCTGCTTGCGGCCCCCTTGCGCGAGCTGCAGGGATTTGCCGGCTTCGGCGCGCACAGCCTGGCCGCGATCAAGCTGCTGCACGAGGCGGCCTTGCGGCTGTCGCGCGCGCGCATGCAGAACGAGACCGTGCTGACCGATTCCGCGCGCCTGATCGGCTACCTCACCGCGGTGCTGGCGCGCGAGAAGATCGAGCAGTTTCGCGTGCTGTTCCTCGACGCCGAGGACCGCCTGATCGCCGACGAGGCGCAGGCGCGCGGCACCGTCAACCACACGCCGGTCTATCCGCGCGAGGTGGTGCGACGCGCCATCGAACTCGAGGCGGCGGCGATCATCCTGGTGCACAACCATCCGAGCGGTGATCCGACGCCCTCGCCCGAGGATCTGTCGATGACCGCCCAGGTGGTCGAGGCCGCGCGCGTGCTCGGCGTCACCGTGCGCGACCATGTGATTGTCGGCAACGGACGCTGGACCAGCTTCAGCGAGCAGGGGCTGCTGGACGGCCGCCATTAGGCGTGTCCATCGCTTCGGATTGGGAGACGATCTCCCTAACTTGAATAAGCATAAGGCGAGATGCTCACGCTGCGCGAGAACGCTGTGCTGAAAGCGCCGGTCGAGGCGTAGCCGCTTGCGACCGCAATCTCGGCGAGTTTCGCACGGGGTTAGCGCAAGGCGCGCTTGGCCAGCGCGCGTGGCCTGCCGCGGCAAGCCTGGGCATCTCGAACGGAACCGGCATCGGCCATGGTCACGCGCGCTTCCGAGCGGGTCGGCTGGACGCTCTATCATCAAATCAGGATGCCCGCGGATAGATCATCCAGGCAGCCGTCCCTAACATGTCGCCCTCCGCCCGATCAGCGCCGTCAGAGACGGCTATAGAAGGAGCTTGCGCCTTGCCTGACCTGCGCGCCAACATCACCAACTGGCGCACCGCTCCGCACAACCGATGGGCTTTTCGCAACGTCGACCGCGTGGTGTCCTGTGCTACGATCGCACACGATCGGACGCACGTGCGCCCCTTGCCGCGTGCAAGCGGCAAGCTGCGGAGCATCCTCACGTCGGCGCCGTTCCTCAGATACACGTCGACAGACGCCATGGTGGTGATGCGGGCGGGCCTCTTGGTCGGGATCATCGAGGCGCGAGGCGAGCTGGACGTTGCCGCCCCGATCTCCCGCTATGTGCCAGAGATTGCTGAAAGCCCGTATGGCATTGCCACCATACGCGATCTGATCGACATGCGTCTGGGCGTGAAGCTTACCGGCACGTCGCTGGCGGCCTACGAAGAGGCAACGAACTGGGTGCCCGCAGATCCGGGGCGTCCCGATCCCAGCCTGCGCGCCTTCTTCTCCGGTCTGGCGGGCATCGAAGTGCCGCAAGCGAGCCCCTTCAGCTATGTTTCGGCGAACACCGACCTGCTCGGTTGGGTGCTGGAGCGCGCGACGGGCGAGACGATCGCAGCCCTTGTGAGTGCGCATCTCTGGCAGCCGATGGGCGCCGAGGCGGATGCCGCAATCACGGTCGATCGGGAAGGCCTGGCGCGTTGCGCGGGCGGCCTATGCGCAACAGTGCGCGACCTGGCGCGTATCGGCCAGCTCATGATCAATGGCGGCGCGGTGGGCAGTACGCAGGTCGTCCCAGGACCCTGGGTCGAAGATATCTGGCAGAACGGTGATCCGCAGGCATGGCGGACGGGCGAATGGGGCAAGGTCTTTGCACCAATCAGCCAGAATATGCGCTATCGGAGCAACTGGTATGTGATTGATGATCATCCCGAGACGCTGTTCGCCATGGGGATCCACGGGCAGAACCTCTTCGTGGATCGGGTCAACCAGCTCGTTGTGGCGAAGCTATCCCACTGGCCGAAGCCGACCATGAGCCTGCCGACCTGGCTGACACATAAGGCCTTCGGCCGGCTGCAAAGAAAATAGCTGCGCAGCAATGGCCGGTGGTGACGTGCTCAGCTGAAGCTGTCTTGACCCGCTTCGAATTCACACCCGGGCAAGGCGATCGGCAGCGGCGCCATGGCGTCGCGGATGCCAAGAGGGCCGGGCAGGGCGCCGCGCGCGAACAGCCTTGTCACGTGCCCCATCTTGCGGCCCGGACGCGCCTGCGTCTTGCCATAGAGATGCCCGAGCAGCCATTCGCTGCGCAGGATCTCCGGCCACAGCTCCAGCGCCTGCAGCCCGAGCAGGTTTTTCATGACCGCATCCGAGTGACGCACGGCCGCGGGCAACGGCAGTCCGGCGACAGCCCGGATATGCATCTCGAACTGGCTGACCGGGCACGCATCCAGGGTCCAGTGGCCTGAATTATGCGGCCTGGGTGCGATCTCGTTGACCAGCAGCGCCGCATCAGCGTCGAGGAACAGCTCGACGCCCAGCAGGCCGACCAGCTCCAGGTGGTTCGCAATCCGTACCGCCAGCGCCCTTGCCGCGAGCGCGACCACAGGCGTAACCGGCGCCGGCGCCAGGGTCAAATCGAGGATGTGATCGCGATGGTGGTTTTGCACCGCGTCGTAGGCGACCACCGCGCCGTCCATCCCACGCGCAACCATGACGCTGAGCTCGCAGGCGAAGTCCACCAAGCGCTCGGCGATCAGCGGATGTGGCTGCAGGCGCGCGAACGCCGGCTCGAGGGCCGCCTCCTCGCGTATGACCGCCTGACCATGGCCGTCATAGCCGAGCCGGGTTGTCTTGAGCACCAGCGGCAGGCCAAGCGTCTGCGCGGCCGTCTCCAGGGCGGCGTGGTCCGCGACCGGATGGAACGGGGCGACGGCGACGCTGGCCTCTGTCAGCATATGTTTTTCGGCAAGCCGGTCCTGGCTGATCCGCAGGATCGCGCCCGACGGCCGCACCGGACGAAGCGACGCCAGCAGGTCGAGGCCGCTGGCGCTGATGTTCTCGAACTCGAAGGTCACGACATCGACCCGGTCGGCGAAAGCCCGCAAAGCGGCCGGGTCGTCATGCGCGCCAAGCGTGATCGAGGCCGCGACCTGGGCCGCCGGGCTCTCGGCGTTATCGGTCAGAATGTGGCAGCGATAGCCGAGCCTGGCCGCGGCAAGGGCCGACATGCGACCGAGCTGGCCGCCGCCGATGATGCCGATGACGCTGTTCGGTTTGAGTGGGGCGGCAGATGTTACTGCGAAAGCAGAGCTCACTGTGAAGGCAGATCTGGCACCGAGGCGGTCTGCAGCGCCCGCCAGGTCTCGATCCGGGTGGCGAGGTCGGCATCGGCGAGCGACAGGATCGAGCCGGCCATAATGGCGGCATTCACCGCGCCGGCGCGGCCGATCGCCAAGGTCGCAACGGCCACCCCAGCAGGCATCTGCACGATCGAGAGCAGGCTGTCGATCCCGCCCAGGCTGCGGCTCTTGACCGGAACGCCGAGCACCGGGAGTGTGGTCCAGGCAGCGCACATACCCGGCAGGTGGGCGGCCCCGCCGGCACCGGCAATGATCACCTGCAGCCCGCGCTCACGCGCCGACGTCGCATAATCGACCAGACGGTCGGGAGTGCGATGGGCGGAGATGATCCGGGTCTCGAAGCTGATTTCCAGCGTGTCGAGCATGTCGGCCGCGTGCGACAGCGTCTTCCAGTCAGACTGGCTGCCCATGATCAGCCCGACCTGTGCGGCGCTGTCCTGGCGCTGTCGCCGCGGTCTGTCGACCTGCTGCTCGGGATCAAGCTCCGGCGGCTGCCTGGTTTCGTTCGACGGCTGTACCATGGGACCCTCTCTGCGTCAGGCTATGCTGTCAGGGATCAGCCGGCTTTCCAGCCAGGCGATTTCGTCCTTGAGCATCAACTTGCGCTTCTTCAGCCGCTGCATCTGTAATTGGTCCATGGGATGCGACGCCAGTCGGCCGATCACCGTATCCAGGTCGCGGTGCTCGCTACGCAGCTCGTGCAGTTGACGTAAAAGCGTGTCGCGGTCCGTTAGCATGAGGCGCTGCATAGCACAGGCGGTCCGATAAAATCAGTCGGGCACGTCGCATGCGCAAGACCGGCGCCACACAAGCCGATTTGGCGTGACATAATCCTGTCACACAGCGTTATCGTGGCATGTCGCCTCACCCTGTTGCGGAGCCACCATGAGCCAGCAAGCCCGGATCGACAGCCTGAAAATCCGCCATGCCAACCTCGACAGCCGTATCGTCGAGGAGGATCACCGGCCGCAGCCGGACCAGGATGCCCTGAACAGGCTCAAGCTCGAGAAGCTCAGGGTCAAGCAGGAAATGGAACGCCTGCGCGACGGCCTTTAGGCCGCCTCCTCCGCCTCGACCGGCGGCGGCGCGGGCACATTGTGGCCCTCGCGGATCAGCCGGTCGTTGGCGGCCGTGACCACCGCGTTCAGATCGGTCTGGCTGCACAGACCGAGGATGACCGGATCGCGCGGCTTGATATTGGCGCTGTTCCAATGCTGCCGGTCGCGGACCTTGGCAATGGTATCCTTGGTGGTTCCGAGCAGCTTGATGATCTGCGACTCCGACAACTGCGGATAGTTGCGCAGGACGAAGGCGATCGCGTCAGGCCGGTCGTTGCGCTTGGCAACGGGCGTGTAGCGGGCGCCCTTGGAGCGCCTGGTCACCGGATTATTGGCCGAGAGGATGTGCAGGCGGAGCGAGGTGTCGCCCTCACAACGGGTGATTTCACCCTGGGTCACCTGATGATTGGCGACCGGGTCATAGCCGACAATCCCCTGCGCAACCTCTCCATCTGCGATAGCCTGAACCTCGAGCGGGTGCATGCCACAGAACTCGGCAATTTGGGTAAAAGTCAGCGCGGTCTTTTCAATCAGCCACACTGCGGTGGCCTTTGGCATCAGGGGCAAGGTCATGTCTAGGTCCCATCAAAGTCGAGAAGCGCCCGGGCGGCGGCGTCTCTGACCTGGGTCCTGATTGCCTGCCGGCGCTACGTGATCAAGTGCGATATGGGACCCCAGCGTTGTGCCGGTCAAGTGCCAAAGCAAAAGGGGTGGGTCGCCCCACCCCTTCTTCGCCTTGAAACCCAAGCCACAGCAAAATCAAAGGGCTGGGATCGTTACAGCAAGTTCAGGCCGCCTTGGCGCCTTCGATTGCCTTATCGTTCGCCTGGGGCGCCGGTGCCGTGCCAATGCTGATCCGACGCGGCTTGAGCGCTTCTGGCACGACGCGCCTGAGAGCTACGTGGAGCAACCCATGCACCAGTTCGGCGCTATCGACCACAATGTGGTCGGCGAGCGCAAAGCGACGCTCGAAGGCGCGCGCCGCGATCCCGCGATGCAGCACCTCACCCTGTGCTTCGGCATTGACACGCCCACTGATGACGAGCGTGTTCTCCTGCGCGGTCAGCTCGATATCGTCCGGCCCAAAGCCCGCTACGGCCATGGTCAGCACGTAGTTTGACTCGCCGGTCTTCTCGATGTTGTAAGGGGGATAGGACGTTGTACCAGCCGCCTGGGCAGCGGTGTCAACGAGGCGCACGAGCCGGTCAAAGCCGATTGTGCTGCGAAACAGTGGCGCGAAATCGTAAGTCATGGAAAAACCTCCTGAAAAGCAAGGTCTGTGGTAAAAGCCCGCCGTTGCGGCCGGACCCCTGGATGGTCGTCGTAATGGTCTCTGCAAAAGCCCCGATGCGGCTGCCTTCGCTACCCAGAAATGGAAAGCGCCGCTCCCTGAATCAAGGAGCGGCGCACAAAAAACAGGCTCTTTTAAAGCTACGATAGCAAGCTGGGTTAGTCGCCCTTGCGCATCCCGATGCCGGCAAACTTCTTGTTGAACTTGGCGACCTGGCCACCGGTATCGAGCATGCGCTGGACGCCGGTCCAAGCTGGATGGGACTTTGGATCGACGTCCAGGCGAAGCGTGTCGCCCGGCTTGCCCATGCAGGACCGGGTTGTGAACTGGGTGCCGTCGGTCATCACGACGTTGATTTCGTGATAGGCGGGATGGATGCCGGACTTCATGCTGCGTCGCTTTCTGCTTTGCGTGCCGCGACCGATACCGACCGGACGGGCGCTGCCGCCGCCTATAGACGCTCGACCACGCCCGGGCAACCTCTCTAGCGCGACGCCTTGACCGCGCTGTCGGTGAACTGGCGGACGGCCATGTCCGCCCGCCGCTTCTGCGCCGGGCTGAAACTGGCATAGAGCCGCTCAAAGGGCGCGATCAGACTTTTGACGTTGTCCGCGTTGGTCTGTTGCACCAGGCCGTAGGATCTCAGATCGTCGACCGCCGACATCTGATCATAGTGACGACCGCGCTCGGCATAAACGTGGTCGAGCGCTGCGACACTGTTCCACATCGCCGCCGCGAGAGGACGCCAGAGCGCCTCCTGGGCCGGCGTGATGTGCAGCTTAGCATGCAGGGTCGCGATATGCCGTGCAGTGGCGCTGGCCTCGCTACGGCTCATCGCCGTCCTGGCGTCATTCGAAGCCGCAAGCTCCGCCCCCGGAGGAGCCGCGAGTGCTGCCGTGACGACGCAAGCCGCAACAAGCAGGATTCCACTCCGGATCAGACCATGATGCCTCGCGGCCATCGGCGTCCCTCTCTGTTGCAGCACTCATACGTGCCGCCGCCTGTCATGCGCACGAAGCCCGCGACATACCGTCCACGCCCAATGTAGGCTTTTGCTCGGTCCGTCGAGTCCAGTGACGCACAGCGTAGCACAATTTATCACGACCCCGTGATAGAAGCTCAGAATGAGCCCGGAGGCCGCCTGAACATTCTCTCAGTGCAATCCTGGGTCAGCTTCGGCCATGTCGGCAATGCCGCGGCGCTGTTCGCGCTGCAACGTCTCGGCGCCGAGGTCCGGGCGGTGCATACCGTGCAATTCTCCAACCACACCGGATACGGCACCTGGACCGGAGAGACATTCACCAGCACCTCGGTGCGCGCGCTGCTGCACGGCATCGGCGAACGCGGCGCCCTCATCGACCTTGACGCCGTGCTCTCCGGCTATCTCGGCGATCCGGACGTCGGCCGCGCCATCCTCGATACGGTTGCCGAGACCCGTGCTCGCGGCCGGCCCGAACTCCTCTATTGCTGCGACCCGGTGATGGGTGACGCCGGTCGGGGCCTGTTCGTGCGGGCCGGCATTCCCGCCCTTCTGCACGACGACGCCGTGCCGGCGTCCGATATCCTGACCCCGAACCAGTTCGAGCTGGAACGGCTCACCGGCCTATCCTGCGAACGCCAGGCAGATCTTCTGGTCGCCGTGCGCCACCTGCAAGATCGGATGCGCAGCACCGGTCCGCGCCTGGTGCTGGTCACCAGCGTGCGCAACGACACCACACCCGCAGCCAGCAGTGAGATGATCGCGGCCTCCCCGGCAGAGACCTATCTGTTGCGCACCCCGACCCTCGCATTTGCTCCGGACGGCGCCGGAGACCTGATCGCGGCCCTGTTTCTGTTTCATGTTCTGACATCACGCGACCTGCGCGCAGCCCTCGAGGCAGCCGCCAGCGCCACCTGGGGCGTGCTCGAACACACGTTGCGCGCTGGCGCCCGCGAGCTCTGCCTGGTGGCGGCGCAACAGCAGTTGGTGACGCCCACCCGTCGCTTTGTGGCAGAACCCCTGCACATGACTTAACACGTTTTTAACCTGTTCTGGGCCCTACTGTTGGGACGCCCTACGATACCGCCCCAACGTCAAGAACATGGACCCGCCATGAGCAGCAGCACGTCGCCCACCGTCGCACAAATCATCGCGGGCCTCGGCCTGACCACGCTGACCGGTGAAATCGTTATCGAAGGCCCCAGCGCCCTGTCGACGACGGTCAATGTGGCAGTACCCATCGCGAACCTGCTGGTGCTCGACACCGGCGCCACCGGCGCCACAAAGGCAACCGCGACCTTGACGACGCAGATGAACCCGCTGGTGGTCGCCGCCGGCGTGCAAGGGTCGGAGACGACGTCCAACGGCGGCAAGACCGTCATTTTCTCCGGCACAGTCGATCAGATCGGGGCCGACCTCAAGCTGCTCTCCTATGTCAGCGCCGCCGCCGGCAATGACAGCATCAAACTCACCTTCACCGATAGCGGCGGCAACACCAAGGCTGCGAGCTTGGCGGTCAGCGTCTTGCCGTCGCCCAATGATCCCGGAACGCCGACCAGCGCACCCTATGTCCAGCCGACCGCGCACGGCCAGAACGCCACGCTCTCCGGCAACAACCAGATCTATGTCGCCGACGACAAGATCGATGCCGTGTTCGCCACCAGCACCGCGACTTCGGTCACCGGCGGCAGCACCGGCAGCGTTGTCACCTTCGTGCAGAATGGCGGCAGCTACGACTACAGCAACAAGGCGGGGGCCGCGACCGTGGTCGCCAACGACGCCCCCGGCACGATCAGCGGAGGTGCCGCAGGCAGCACCCTGGTCGCCTTCCTGCAGGACCAGCCGACCGTCTATATCGGCGGCATGGGCGACGACGAGCTGATCGGCGGCAAGGGCGCCATGACCGTCAATGGCGGCACCGGCGGCAACCTCACGGTGTTTGGCGGCGCCGGTCGCCTCGACTTCGTCGGAGGCCGTAACGAGCACGAAACCGTCGTCGGCGGCATTGGTGCGGAGACCATCCATGCCGCCGCCAGCGGCGGCGACTATTTCGGCGGTAGCGGCGGCAGCCAGATGTTTGCAACTGGGCCCGGCAGCTTTCTGATCGGCGATGTGAGCGGCGACGTGCTGACCGCGTCGGGCTATGGCGGCGACGGCCTGGTCGCTGGCGCCGGCAACGAGACGCTCAACGGCGCCGGCTCGCTCTACGAGAACGTGCTGTTCGGCGGCAGCGGCGCGGACACCGTGATGCTCGGCCATGGCGCCGACACCTTTGTCGGTGGCGCCGGCATCGCCAGCATCGCCATGGGGTCCGGCAGTGCCGCGGTGTTCGCCGGCACCGGCGCCATGCTGCTGCAGTTCGATACAAGCATGATGGCGGTAAGCGGTGGTGCAGTTAGCGGTGGGGCCTCCAACGGCGGCGCGGCCCGCGACTATGTCGGCGGTTTCAGGGTCGGCATCGACCACCTGCGTCTGTCAGGCGGCCTCGGCATCGCCAGTGCGACGTCCGCCGGTGGCTCGACCGCGTTGATGCTCACCAATGGGACGCATATCGAGCTCGCCGGAGTCGCGACGGTCCCGCAAGCAGGCCTGTTCGGGTAAACCCCCGCATGACCGCCCGGCCATTTTGACACGCGACCGAACGGGGTGATGGTATCGCCACACGCATTCATCCCGAGAGGTTGTCATGGCTCTGACTACGCGTTCCATCCCGCTCCACACCCCCGGCTGGATCGGCGAGTTCCGCGCCTTCATCATGCGCGGAAATGTCGTCGATCTGGCGGTCGGTATCATTATCGGGGCCGCCTTCACCGGCATCGTCAACAGCCTGGTCAAGGATGTCTTTACCCCGATCATCGGGCTGCTCGTCGGCGGCATCGATTTCGCCAACATCTTCATCACGCTCAAGGGTCCGCACCTCGCCACCCTGACTGAGGCGCAGCATGCGGGGGCGGCGACCATCAATGTCGGCCTGTTCCTCAATGCGGTGATCCAGTTCCTGATCGTCGGCCTGGTGATCTTCTGGGTGGTCAAGCTGCTTACCCGGCTGCATGTGCGCCAGGATGCGGTGGCGGTGCCAACCGCGAGCGAGACGCTGCTCGCCGAAATCCGCGATCTGCTGGCGGCGCGTCCGCCGGCCGCATGAACGCGCCCGGGTGGCGATGCACCGGGCTCGCCGCTGCCTTGATCGGCTTGTCAGGCTGTCAGTCCATGCAAGGCGACGCCGGCATCGCCCGTGGCACGCGCCGGGTCGTCATGACCTACCTGATCGCGCACGGCATGGCGGAGAGCGCCGTCATGTCCGGCCACCTGAACCGCGCCGGGCTGGTTCAACTGATCCGCTCAGACCATGCGGCATTGGTCGCGATCCAGGCCCAGGCCAGCAACCCAAGCGGCACCGCACTCACCCACGCCGACGGCGCCGTGCGTGCCCTGATCGACAACGCGACCCGGCTCGACACCAAGACGCCGCCAGCGGGACAGCGAAAAGCTGCCCTGGACGGCGCCGCCGCTACCGCTTGACCGTCGCCTGGGTGTCGCGTCGCAGACGCTTCTCGCCGAGCAGCAGCAGCAGCGGGGCGGCGATGAAGATCGAGGACGAGGTGCCGACGACGATTCCGAACAGCATCACCCAGGCGAAGCCCGACAACGTGCTGCCGGCAAAGATCGCCAGCGGCAACGCCGCCAGGAACACCGTCGATGAGGTGCCGAGCGTGCGGTTCAGGGTTTCGTTGATCGACAGATCGATCAGCGAGCGCAGATCCATCGAACGATACTTGCGCAAATTCTCGCGCACCCGGTCATAGACCACCACCTTGTCGTTGGTGGAATAGCCCAGAATGGTCAGCAGGGCGGCGACCATTACCAGGTCAAACTGGAAGCGGCTTATGGCGAGGAATCCGATCGTCTTGGTCAGGTCCAGGATCAGCGTAACCACGGCGCTGACCGCGAACTCCCACTCAAACCGTATCCAGATATAGGCCAGGATCATCGCCAGGCTGAGACCCAGTGCGAGCAGGCCGTTGCGGAACAGCTCGGCCGAGACCGAGGCGCCGACGGCGTCCGCGCGCAGCATCTTGGCCCCAGGCTGCGCCGCCCGGATCGCCACCCGGGTGCGGTCGACCAGCGACTGCGTCGCCGCCTCGCTGGCCGCACCGTGCCCGGTAGGGGCGTCGAGACGGATCAGCACGTCGTTGTTGGCGCCGAATCGCTGCAGGCCGGCACTCGGGACATGCTGGGCCGCCAGCGCCGCTTTCAGGGCGGCGAAATCGGCGGCCCCCGGAGTACGCGCCTCGACGACGATGCCGCCCTTGAAATCGATGCCGAGCGAAAGCCCCGGATAGAAGAACAGTCCGATCGAGGCGATCGACAGGAAGGCGGAGGTGGCGAGGCCGATGAAGCGGCCGCGCATGAAGCGGATCTTCGTGCCGTCGCGCACGAAGCGGAAGGCGGGACGCATGAACACGGTTTGCATCAGACCGGCAATAGCGAGGGGCGGCGGACCGCATACCAGCGCACCATCAGCATGCGCGAGAGCAGCAAGGTGGTGAACAATGTGGTCAGGATGCCGACGGTGATGGTCAGCGCAAAGCCGCGCACCGGTCCGGTGCCGAACACGAACAGCATCACATGGGCGAGCAGGGCGGTGGCGTTGCTGTCGAGGATGGTGCCGGTGGCGCGTTCGAAGCCGGCCTGCATCGCCGCCAGCGGTTTGCGACCACGACGGACCTCCTCACGTATGCGCTCGTTGATCAGGATGTTGGCGTCGACCGCCATGCCCAGGGTGAGCAGCATCCCAGCCATGCCCGGCAAGGTCAGCGTCGCCTGGAACAACGACAGCACCGCCAGCAGCAGGATCAGGTTGGCGACCAAGGCGAGGTTCGCGAACCAGCCGAACAGGCCATAGAACAGCCCCATGAAGCCGATCACCAGCAGGAAGCCGACGGCGAGGCTGATCGCACCGGCGCGGATCGAGGCGGCGCCCAGGGATGGTCCGATCGAGCGCTCCTCGATCACCGCGAGCGGGGCGGGCAGGGCACCGGCGCGGAGCAGCAAGGCGAGGTCGGTGGCACTTTGGGCGGTAAAGTCGCTGCCTGTGATGACACCCTGGCCGCCGGCGATCACGCTCTGGATCACCGGCGCGCTGAGCACCTTGTTGTCGAGCACGATCGCCAGGCGGCGACCGATATTGTTGCGGGTGACGTCGCCGAACTTGCGCGCACCGGCGGAATTGAAGGTGAAATTGACGTCCCAGCCGCCGCTCTGGTTGTCCTGTCCGGCGGCGGCATTGGTGAGATCGGCACCGTCGACATCGACATGGCGGAACACCGCAAGCGTCTGCTTGGGGTTGTCCTGCATCGGCAGCAGCTCAGCGCCGGGAGGCGCCGGCGCACCCGGAGTCGCGTTCTCGTCGACCAGATGGAAGGTCATCTTGGCCGTGGTGCCGAGCAGTTTCTTGACCCGGTTCGGGTCGGTGATGCCAGGGAGTTGCACGACGATTCGGTCGTCGCCCTGACGGCTGATCTCCGGGTCGACAACGCCGGTCGCATCGATCCGCCGCCGCACGATCTCGATCGACTGCACCACCGCGTCATGCGCACGGCGCTGCATCGCCGCCTGCGACAGGGTCAGGGCGACGCTGCCGTCCGGCTGGCTTGCGACGCTGAACTCGCCCGGGCTGGCCTTCGGCAGGGCGCGCAGTGCGGCCACGTCGCGCGCCCGCTCCGAGGGATCGCGCGGCGTGAAGCGGACGCTGCGCGCGGCGGGATCTGCGGCGAGGTCACGATAGCCCAGCCCGGCCTTGATCAGGTCCTGCCGTACTTCGTCGGTAAGTGCCGCCAGCCGCTCGCGGGTGATCGCCGGCACGTCGACCTGCATCAGCAGATAGGAGCCACCGCGCAGATCGAGGCCGAGATGGATCTGCCGCCAGGGCAGCACACGTGACGGGGGGCCAAGGAAATTCGGCAGGCAGAGCAGCAGGCCAAGCGCGCACACGCCCAGGACCGAGGCCATCCTCGCGCGGCTGTAATACATCATCGCGCGGGTTATGCCGATGTGCTTCTCGCGATGCAACTTCTCCTGCTAGCCTTGTCCGCATGGCAATCGGCTGGCTCGGCGGCAAGCGAACTGACGACTCAGCGCGACTGCGGATCGGGATCGCCGGCGCCGGACATTTCGGCCGCTTCCATGCACTCAAGGTTGCGGGCGCCGCGCGGGCGGTGCTGGCCGGCATCCACGATCCCGACCAGCAGCGTGCCGAGCGGGTGGCGGCGGAGGCGCGTGGCAACGCACTGCCCACCCTGGACGCACTGCTCGAGGCCTGCGACGCGGTGATCATCGCCGCCCCAGCGGACGCGCATTTCGCCCTCGCCGAGGCGGCGCTACAGGCTGGCCGGCACGTGCTGGTGGAAAAGCCGATCGCCGCAGGCGTGGCGCAGGCCCGCGCACTCGCCTCGCTCGCCGCCTCGACCGGGCGCGTGCTGCAGGTCGGGCATCTGCTGCGCTTCTCAGCCGAGCACGCCGCGATCACCGCGCGGATTACTCGGCCGCTCTATATCGAGGCGACCCGGCTGGCACCCTTCAAGCCACGCGGCACCGACGTCTCGGTGATCCTCGATTTGATGATCCACGACCTCGATCTGGTGCTGGCCATCGTCGACAGCCCGATCGAGAGCGTCGACGCGCTCGGCGCCGCGGTCAGCAGCGCGCACGAGGACATCGCCAACGCGCGGGTGCGCTTCGCCAACGGCTGCGTCGCCACCATCACCGCAAGCCGGATCTCGCTCAAGACCGAGCGGCGGATGCGGCTGTTTTCCGAAGAAGGCTACCTGTCGGCGGATTTCGTGGCGCGTTCGCTCACCATGCTCGGCCGCGACCGCGGCATGAAGTTGCCGGGCACCGGCGGGTTCGGACGCGAGGTGGTCTCCTGGGACGAGCAGGACGCGTTGGCCGCCGAGCACGACGCCTTCATCGCCGCATGCCTCGACGGCGCGCCGGTGATCGTTGACGCCGCCGCCGGTATACGCGCGCTCGAGGCCGCAATCGCGGTCACCGAAGGCATGGCGGACTCCCGGCGCCGGATGGAGCGCTCCGGTCTGATCCGGTGATCCTGCGGACGCCGGGAGCCGTGGCAGACATCCTTGCGGGCACGCCCCGGTATAGGGTAGCCCCCTACCGATGGCGCACACGGTTCGTGAAAAGCAGAAGCTGCTGGCCCGCATACGCCGCATCCGAGGGCAAGTGGAAGCCGTCGAGCGCGCTTTGGAGAACGAAGCCGGCTGCGAGGTCGTTATGCATGTGCTGGCCAGCACGCGGGCGGCGATGGCCGGGCTGATGGCCGAAGTGGTCGAGGACCATGTCCGTAGCCATCTCGTCGATCCGAACACGCACCCCGACGCGCTCAACGCCGAGGCGGTCGAACAGTTGATCGATGTCGTCCGCACCTACCTGAAGTGAGAGGCTGCCATGGACGCCCCTATGGGACCCGCGAGTTCCCCCCCGACACCACACGGCCATGTCTTCCTTGGCCAGGGCCATGCGCAGGCAGAGCAGCGGACCCGATCGGTCATCGCGCTCTGCGGCGCGATGATGATCATCGAAATCATCGGTGGCCTGGCGTTCGGCTCGATCGCCCTGGTGGCCGACGGGCTCCACATGAGCACGCACGCCGGCGCGCTGCTGCTGGCAGCCTTGGCCTATCGCTACGCCCGCCGCTACGCCGAAGACCCCCGCTTCAGCTTCGGCACCGGCAAGCTGGGTGACCTCGCCGGCTTCACCAGCGCCATCATGCTGGCGATGATCGCGGTTCTGATCGGCTACGAGGCGGTAGGCCGGCTGTTCGCGCCGGTGCCGATCCGCTTCGCCGAGGCGATTCCGATCGCGACCCTTGGCCTGGCCGTCAACGTGGCCAGTGCGTGGCTGCTGAGCGGGGGCGGTCACCATCACGACCACGGCCACGGGCATCACGAAAACGGGCATGACGAGCACGCGGAGGAATACCGTCTATCGACGCGGCTCGGCGTCGTCGTGGTCGGCATCTTTGAGGAGAACCAGCCGCCGGTGTTTCGTATCCGCGCCGAGAGCGGCGTCTCGCTGGCGGCGTCAGCGGTCAGCGTGGAGACCGTCAGGCCGGGAGGCGGGCGGCAGCGGTTTGCCATGATCGAGCGCAACGGCTTCCTGCAAAGCGCCGACGCGATCCCTGAGCCTCACGCCTTTGCCGCGCAGGTCACGGTCAATGGTGAAGCACATCGGCTTGCTTTCGAGGAGCATGATCACGAGGACGGCCATGGCAGCAGCATTGCGCATCGGGACAACAATATGCGGGCAGCCATCATCCACGTCGTCGCGGACGCGGCCGTGTCGGTCATGGTCATCATCGGACTGCTGCTGGCCCGCGCCTTTGGCTGGCTGTGGATGGATCCGCTCGCCGGGATCGTCGGCGCCTGCGTCATCGCGAGCTGGTCATTCGGCCTGATCCGCGACACCGGCGCCATCCTGCTCGACATGGTGCCTGACCGGAGCGTGGCCGAAGCTGTGCGCCGGTCGATCGAGGCGGAGGGCGACACGCTCGCCGACCTTCACATGTGGCGCCTCGGGCCTGGGCACCTGGGAGCGATCGTCGCGATTGTCTCACCTTATCCGCGAGAACCCGATTTCTATCGCCAGCGACTGGCCGCGCGCTTTCGCTCGCTATCCCATGTCACCATCGAGGTGCAGAAAGCCCCTGCGTAAGTGGCGGCTGCCGTCATTTCTGTGGATAGCTGAAGGTGAACGCCTGGCTGAACGGCATCCACCAGGCCGGGACGCCGGTTCGCTTGTCGACGTGGCGCAGAAATCCGTCCCAGTCGGGTGGGGCGAAGTCGTAGGTCACCGTGTAGGTGCCGGGACCGTTCATCCTGACATTGTCGGCGTAGTGCGGGCCGTCCTTCGCCTCCATCGGATGCAGCGTGCCGCGTGCCGTCCAGTGCGCGGCAGGCTCCTCAATCACGTAGTGGATTGTGAGGTATCCGATCCAGGCGCCATCGGGATAGCCGTAGGCGTTATCGGCCGTCGCATGCACGTCCGCCTCCAGATGGATCACGTCGGACCCCATCGGCATGCCCGGCAGCCGCGGCGCCATCTCGACCCCGACGAGGTAGTTGGCGACAACCTCCATGTCATGGCGCTGCACCGGGCCGCCGACGAAATATTCGCGCGCGGCCGCGACATGGGTCCCGAGCAGACTGAGTGCCGCGACGGCCAGAACGGCTTTGTTGATCATGGTCAAGGCTTTCGACGATTGCGAGGTCAGACAATGCGGCGGTCGCCGCCGGACGCGGCCGGGTGAGGCGTGCCGCGAATCAGGCGAGCACCCACCACCAGCGCGCCGAGAACGGCGAGCCATGCGGCGAGCTGCACACCCATCGGTCGGTCCGCATAGCCGACCAGCGCATGCAGCGCGCGACCCGGGATGCTGTCCTGGGGCAGCAGCCAGGACGTGTCCCAGAGCTGGTAGCCCCAGGCGGGAATGAGATCGACACCGGCAAGGATCGCGGCCGCCTGCCCTGCCATCCCGGCCGCGAGCAGCGCGATCAGCCATCCCGTGACGGCAAACAGCCGCGCCACCCTGATCGCCAGGAGCCCACGATAGAGCAGCCACGACACCAGGGCGCCCAGGCCGACACCGGCCGCCCCGCCCAGCATCAGGGCGGCCCAGCCTTCATGGCCGGAGACGGCAATGCCATACAGGAACAGCACGACCTCCGCCCCCTCCCGCAGCACCGCAACCCCGACCACGACGGCCATCGCCGACATCGAGCGTCGGCCAAGCGCCACGTCACGACCCATCGCCCGCATCTCGTGCGCCATCCGCCGGCCGTGCGATGCCATCCAGAGCTGATGCCAGCTCAGCATCGCGACGGCGATGATCAGGATCGTGGCGTTGAACAGCTCCTGCCCGGAGCCGGCGAAGGCAGTCTCCAGGGTCCCCGCGAACACCGCCAGCAGCGCCGCGCCGAGGAGGCCGACACCGATGCCGCCCGCGATCCAGACGTAGCACCCAACGACGCCCTGGGTGGCCGCCAGCACGACGCCGACAATCAGGCCCGCCTCAATGACTTCGCGAAAGACGATGACCAGACTTGCGAGCATTCGTTACTGTCCGGTTTGCGATTGGCTGGCGATGACGGTGCCCCGGGCCTGGTCCGGATGGTAGTCGTCGAAAAAGCGGTAGGTCCCCGGTCGCAACGGTCCCGCCCTGACCAGGATCCTGCCGCCGGGCACCACGATCTTTTCGACTCGCAGATCGCTGCTCTCGAATTCGGCGGGCGTTGCATCCTGGTTGGTGATGTCGAACAGCAGCCGCTTGTTCGCCGGCACGTGGACCGTGTCCGGAGTGAAGCCGTGGTTCTTCAGGACAATGCGCACCGGAGCGGCCGCCCGCGCCGGTGCCGCGAGCCAGAGCGTCACGATGAGCAACGCCGGCATGGCGGGGAAGAGGCGCGCGGCACTGCCCATGGAATGGACCCCGTTCGGTTTCCGGACTTGATAATAAGAGTTATTCGCAATAGCAAGGCGCTTTCTATCGAGGGCTCACGATCATGGCCGACCCCAGCATCTTCGACCCGCTTCGCATCCCCGTCGCGGCGCTCGTGTGGCTCGATTGGCGGCCCTACCACTTCATGCTGCAGCCGTATCATTATCTGATCCGGATTGCCCACATCGTGTCGATGAGCGCCTTCTTCGGCGGCATCGGGCTGCTCGACTTCCGGCTCATGGGTTGGCGCGGGAGCGTGCCGCTACGGTCCTTCGCTGAGCACGTGCTGCCCTGGCTCTGGGCCACCTTCGCGGTCGCCGTGGTAACCGGCGCGGCCCTGTTCCTCTACGACCCCGTGCAAGTCGGAACGCACGCCTACTGGACGCCGAAACTGATCGCAATCGGGCTCGGCCTGGCCAACGCGCTGCGGTTTCACCGGACCGGCTACGTCATGGCGCTCGCCGCCGAACGCCAAATCCCCGCCGCCGCGCGAATCGCGGGCGGGGTTTCGCTGGCGTGCTGGACGATGGCTCTTGTCTTCGCCTGCCTTAACACCGAGGGCGCGCCGAAGGTGCTGCTGCGGTAGCTGGTCAGGGTCTCCGGATGTGCTCGATCGCAGCGGGGGCCTCAAGCGATATGGCGCGGCTCCCCGAGCGTCAGATGGACGATGTATCCGGAGCGGGTCTCGCCGGCAGCCCGGGCCGAAGCGTCGAGGCGTCTGAGGACCCGGCGCGGCACTGTGATATTTACGCGTTCAATCGTGTCATCAAGCAAGGCCGGGTCCACGGCAATAACGCCGAATATCCATCCAGCATAATCGGGATTGTGCCGAACAACTTCCAGGCTCGACGGCGCGGGAATGGGTTCACCCGCATCCAGGGCAGCATCAATCCAGGCAGCCGCGGCTTCTTCAGCACCAGCAAGCGCTTCGTCCAACGTGTCCCCAGCCGAAAAGCAGCCGGGAAGATCGGGAAAGGCGACACCAAACGCGGTGGTCTCGGTGCCGGGTTCAATCGCGACGGGATAACGCGTGATCTGCCCTCCTATAGGCCGGCCTTCAGGATCGCAGCAACCAGCCCCTTGCCAAGATCCTTCCTGGGATGGGGTATGACGACGGAGCCGGGCCGATCCGGGTGCTTGAAGACGTGATGCGAGCCACGAACGCGATCCAGAACCCATACCGCGGCTTCCAGCTGCCGGATAAGATCATGGCTCTTTGTGTCAACGCTCCGAAACCATGCGATCGCAGCGGGCGGCGAGGATGAAGTCGTTTTCGTGCAGGCCGCCGATGCTGTGGGTCGAAAAGGAGAGACGCGCATAGCCCCAGCCGAAGGCGATGTCAGGGTGGTGGTCGGCGTCCTCGGCGATTGCGGCGACGCGGCTGACGAAGGCGAAGGCGCTCGCGAAATCGTCGAAGGCGTAGGCGCGCTCAATGCGCGTGTCATTATCGCGCAGCGACCAATCGGCGAGCTGCGATGATAAATCCTGGATCGCGGCCGCATCGAGTTTCGGGGTGTCCTTGCGGCAGGCGGTGCAGGCGCGGGCGGCGAGGTCGTTGCTCATGATGCCAAGCTCTCCTTGAGCAGTTCGAGGTCCAACCAACGTTCTTCGGCGGCACCGAGTGCGGCTTCGCGCTCGACAAGGGTGCGGCTCGCGGTCTCAAAGGCGGCACTGTCGCGGCGATAGAGGTCGGGATCGGAAAGGATGGCGCGCAGACGGGCAATCTCGCGCGTGTGGCCCTCGATCTCAGACGGCAGGCGTTCGAGCGCGTGACGATCGTTGAACGAGAGCTTGCGGCTCGCGGCAGCCGTGGGGCGGGGCTTGCGCGAGCTTTGCTTGACAAGCGCGTCGGCGCCACCGCCGAGACTGCCGCCTTGCGCCAGCATGTCGCTATAGCCGCCGGCATATTCGCGCCACAAGCCGCGGCCTTCGGCGGCCAGCACCGAGGTCGCGACCCGGTCGATGAAGTCGCGGTCGTGGCTGACCAGCAGAACCGTGCCGGCATAGGCGTCCAGCATTTCCTGCAGCAGCTCGAGCGTCTCCAGATCGAGATCGTTGGTGGGCTCGTCGAGCACCAGCAGGTTCGACGGTCTGAGCAGCGCGCGTGCCAGCATCAGCCGCGCCCGCTCGCCGCCCGACAACAGCCCGACCGGGGTGCGCGCCTGCTCGGGCCGGAACAGGAACTGCTTCATCGTGCCGATCACGTGCTGGCGTGCGTCGCCGACCTGCACGCTGTCGCCGCCGCCGCCGGTCAGGGTGTCGGACAGGGTGGTGTCGGGATCGAGCGAGCGCCGCTGCTGATCGAGTGTCACGACGGACAGCGCGGTGCCGACAACGATCCGGCCTTCGTCGGGCGTCTCCTGGCCGGTAAGCAGGCGCAGCAGGGTGGTCTTGCCGGCTCCATTGGCGCCGACGATGGCAAGCCGGTCGCCACGCAGCACGCGTACATCGAGACCGCGCACAATCGCATGGCCGCCGTAGAATTTGCCCGCGTGTTCCGCCACCGCAACCAGCTTGCCGGACAGATCGGCGGTCTTGGCCTCCAGCTTCAGGCCGCCGGGTGCGCGGATCGCCTCGCGCCGCTGCCTGCGCAGGTCAGCGAGTTCGCCGACGCGTCGCATGTTGCGCTTGCGCCGGGCAGTAACGCCGTAGCGCAGCCAGTGCTCCTCGCGCACGATCTGCCGGTCGAGCTTGTGCGCGTCCCGCTCCTCCTGCTCCAGCACCTCCTCGCGCCAAGCCTCGAAGCGGGCGAAACCCTGATCGAGCCTGCGGGTGGTGCCGCGATCCAGCCAGACCACGCTGCGCGACAGCGTCTCGAGCAGGCGTCGGTCATGGCTGATCATGACGATCGCCGAGGCGCGGGTGGCGAGTTCGCGCTCCAGCCAGGCGATCGTCGGCATATCGAGATGGTTGGTCGGCTCGTCGAGCAGCAGCAGATCGGGGGCGGGGGCCAGCGTGCGCGCGAGTGCGGCGCGGCGCGTCTCGCCGCCGGACAGATGGCGCGGATCCTCGGCGCCGCTCAGTCCGAGCGCGTCGAGCATCGCCATCGCCTGGTGGCCGGGGTCGGCTTCGGGGAGGTCGGCACGCGCATAGTCGAGCACGTTGGCAAAACCGCTGAGGTCGGGCTCCTGCGGCAGGGTGCCGATGGTGCAGCCAGGCTGCAGGAAGCGGGTGCCGGCGTCCGGTTGGAGCGTGCCCGCCGCGATCCTGAGCAGGGTCGATTTGCCGGAGCCGTTACGTCCGACGAGGCAGAGACGCTCGCCGGCGGCAACCGCGAAGCCGGCACCGCCGAGCAACGGCGTGCCGCCAAGCGTGAGGGCTACGTCGGCAAGCAGGAGCAGCGGCGGCGACGGCATGCGTGCGGGTCAGCTCGCCTTGGGGGTTGCCGTTTGCGAAACCAGCCGGATCTCCGCGCCGGGCCGGCGCACGTCACGCTCGCCGTCGGTGCGCTCGAGTGCTGCGACGAAGGCGCGGCCCCAATCGAGGGCGGAGCTGCCGCGGATTGCCTCCCAACAGGCGTGCCAACGGTCCTGACGCTCTGGCCGGCTCATTTTGAGCGCGGTGTCGAGCGCATCGGCGATCTCGTCCGGATCGACCGGGTTGACCAGGATGGCCGCACCCAACTGGCGCGCTGCCCCGGCAAACCGGGAGAGCACCAATACGCCAGGGTTCTCCGGGTTCTGGGCGGCGACATACTCCTTGGCGACAAGGTTCATGCCGTCGCGCAGCGGCGTCACCAGCCCGACCCGCGCCTCGCGCATATAGCCGGAGACCGCCTCGCGCGAACCAGCCCGCGCCAGCAGGCGCAACGGCACCCAGTCCGGCTCACCGAAGTTGCTGTTGATGGCACCGGCGGCATGCTCGAGGTCCGCGCGCAGGTCCTGGTACGCGTCGACATCCTGGCGGCTTTCGGCGGCGATCTGCAGGAAGGTCGTCTGCCGGTGCCATTGCGGGTGGCTCTCCAGCAGGCGGCGGAAACCCGAGAGCCGATGGCGCAGCCCCTTGGTCGGGTCCATACGGTCGACGCCAAGGATCAGGCTTTGTCCGTCCAGGCTGCGTCGCAGGCGTTCGGTTTCCGGAGAGGCGCAGGCCTGCTCGGCCATGGACGCGAACTCGGCAGGTTCGATTTCGACCGGAAAGACGCCAACCCGGATCTTGCGTCGGCCGAGCTGCAGGCCACCCCCGGGCAGCCGCGCCGCACCCGCGATACGTTGCGCGGAGGCGACGAAGTTCTCCGCGTCGTTGCTGGTCTGAAAACCGAGCAGGTCGGCCGCGAGCAGATCACGAATGAAAATGGAGTCCTCCGGAATGCTGCCCAGCATGTCCGGGGACGGAAACGGCGTATGCAGGAAGAAGCCGATCGGCCCGCGGATGTTGCGCAGCCGCAGCGAGGCGGCCAGCGCCAGGAGATGGTAGTCGTGAATCCAGATGGTGTCGGTCGGCCGCAGCAGCCCCAGCAGCATGTCGGCGAAGCGGTCATTGACGGCGCGATAGACATGCAGGCTGTGCCGGTCGAAATGCATCTGTTCCGGCAGCGAATGCAGCAGCGGCCACAGGGTCGCGTTGGAAAAATCGTTGTAATAGGAATTCAGTTCTTCAGGGGAGAGATCCATGGTGGCATATTCGACGCTGCCGTGTGATACGATTCTGGGAGTTTTCACCGCGGCCGCATCGTCGCTGGTATGGCCGCTCCAACCAAACCATAGGCCGCCCTGATGCTCCATAAGGGCATTCAATGCAACTGCGAGGCCACCCGCCTTGTCCTCGCCTTGTGGGATCGATACACGATTGGAGACCACGACCAGCCTGCCCATCCGACCCTCCGTGCCGCCATTCTCGCCGTAACGCAGCCTTCCTTAAATGGACGGCGAACGTGGCTTCATCAAGGCCGGCCTGTGGCTAACGCTCAAAGCGACGTTCGGATTTCCTGCATGACGGCGAGCCGCGCGGCCGTGCGCGGTTCCGACAGCACGCTGCCGACCGGTCGTGAGAGACGACGGCGCCAGTTCGGATGTTCCGAGGTGGTCCCCGGCAGGTTGGGCTGGTCGCGTAACGCCAGCGCATCCTCGACCGGCAGCATCACCAGCTCGCAGCCGGCGCGCGCACTATGCGCGACCGCGGCATCGGCGATCCGCTCAGAATCCCAGCTCGGAGGTGCGTCACCCTCGCCGGCGCCGCTCTCGCGCATCGCCTGCCACAGCGCGTCACGCTCACGCGCGCGCACCGCTTGTTCCTCGTCCTGGCTGTGCTGCGGCGTTGCGTGGATACGCGCGCGTTCGTCGATATCGTGGCCGCACCACCAGCCGGCGACCGGCGGCAGGTCGTGGGTGCTGGTCATCGCCGCTGCCTGGCGTGTCCATGTCGCGGGCGCGGTGAAGACCTCATCGCGTCGCTCGAACTGCATCACCCGCATGCCGTCGATGCCGTCCTGCTGCAATCGCGACTGGAAGCCGTCGGGCACGGTGCCGAGATCCTCGGCCAGAACGATGGCGCGGTTGCGTACGGATTCAAGCCTGATCAGGCGGCGCAGATCGTCCTCGGGAAAGGCAAGGTAGCTGCCATGCTCGGCGGTCTGTCCCTCGGGCACGACCCAGAGCCGAGCGATCCCCATCGCATGATCGATCCGCACGCCGCCGGCGTGGCGCATGGCGCAGGACAGCATTTCGATGAAGCCACGATAGCCGTGCCGCTTGAGGCCGCGCGCGGAAAAGGCGGTGATGCCCCAGTTCTGGCCGTGCGCCTGCAGCAGATCGGGCGGGGCGCCGATGGTCAGGCCGAGCAGGCTTTCACCCTGGTGGCTCCAGCAATGCGCACCGCCGGAATCCGCCCCCACGGCGAGGTCGGACACCAGGCCGATCGCCATGCCGGCCGCGCGCGCGGCGCTTTGCGCGGCGTTGAGCGCGCAGTCGGCGCGATATTGTAGCCACGCGTGGAAATTGATCTCCTGCGCATGGGTCTGCCGGAACGACGCAATCCCGGGCGCGTTGGGAGAGGCGAACTCCGCCGGCCAGTCGCGCCAGTGCCAGCGGCTCGCATCGGCGTTCCAGATCGCGGCGTGCAGCGCTTCGAACAAGGCGTGCGATTCGAGCGCCGTGCCTGCCGTGGCGCGCCAGGCGGCGAAGCCTGGATCCGTGGCCCCGTTGAACTCCTGGCGCAGCGCCGCCAGCCGGTGGTGCGCCATTTCCGGCCATGCCACCAGGTCGAGCGCCTCCAGACGCGCCGCGTCCGGGCCGGGCTGCGCGAGTGGGATATGCAGCGCATTGAGCATAACACGGCTGGACGGCGCATAGGGGCTGAAGCGGTCCGGATCGGCGGAGAACTGCGCGTGCACCGGACTGATCGCCAGCGCCTGGGCGCCGTGCGACGCCGCCTCGCGGGCAAATTCGGCCAGGGCCTGATAGTCGCCGACACCGCCATCTCCCGGCCGGCGCAAGGCGTAGAGCTGCACCGCCAGTCCCCAACTTGCCGCATTCTCGCGGCCGAGCGCGTCGGCCACGGTAAAGCAGCGGCGTGGCGCCACGGCGAGGATGATCTCGTGTCCGCCAATGCTCAGCCGGTGATAGCCCGGGCGGTCCGGCGCCTGTAGCAGGCAGCCATGATCATGCGCCTCGGCGACGCCCTCGCTGCCGCCGCCGTTCTCAAATACGATCCGCCATGCCCCCGGGGGCACCGGCACGAAGACCGGCGCCGACAGCTCGGCCGTGACCAACGGCGGCGGCGCGCGGTCCTCCGCCTCAAGTTGCGCGATGCGATCGCGTAGCCCGTCCGGGGATTCCGCCGCCAGATCCAGTGCCGCAAGGATGGTGCCGAGATCCTCCGGCGCAATCTGGCGCTGCGTGCCGAAGATATCGCACCACTGCGTCGCCAGCCCCGCGAGGTCGCATAGCCGGCGCAGCAGAGCGCCGCTGTCATCGCTCATAGGGTGGGTCCGGCTCCAGAGGCAGAGTGGGTCAGGCGGGTGTCATGATCAGCACGGCGAGCGGCGGTAGGATGAGGCTGAGCGAGGCCGGCTGATCATGCGAAGGAATAGCATGCGCCTGCACAGTCCCGCCATTGCCGACATTCGATCCGCCATAGCGCTCGGCATCGCTGTTGAGCACCTCGCGCCAGGGACCTTCGTCGCTGACGCCGAGCCGGTATTCATGGCGCGGCACCGGGGTGAAGTTGCAAACCACCAGAACCGGCTTCTGCCCATGATGGCCGAAGCGCAGCCACGCATAGACGCTCTGGTCGGCGTCATGCAGCACCACCCACTGGAAACCCAGATGGTCGCAATCCTTGACATGCAGCGCCGGCAGCGCCGCGTAGAGCCGGTTAAGGTCGCCGATCAGACGTTGGATGCCCTTATGCAGCGGATGATCGAGCTGCCACCAATCCAGCCCGGTGTCGTGGTTCCACTCACGGCCCTGGGCGAACTCCGAGCCCATGAACAACAGCTTCTTGCCGGGATGGCCCCACATGAAGCCGTAGTAAGCGCGCAGGTTGGCGAATTTCTGCCATTCGTCGCCAGGCATCTTGGTAATCATCGAGCCCTTGCCGTAGACCACCTCGTCGTGGCTGATCGGCAGCACGAACCGCTCGGAAAAAGCATAGACCAGGCCGAACGAGATCTCGCCGTGGTGCCAGCGACGATGCACCGGCGATTCCTCGATGTAATGCAGGGTGTCGTGCATCCAGCCCATGTTCCACTTGTAGTCGAAGCCCAGGCCGCCCGCGTCGGCGGGGCGCGAGACATTGGGGAATGAGGTGGATTCCTCGGCGATCAGCACCGCACCTGGTGCTGCATCGCGCACCGCGCGGCTGAGATCCTGCAGGAAGGCGATGGATTCAAGGTTCTCGCGGCCGCCATATTGGTTCGGCACCCACTCGCCGGCCTTGCGGCTGTAGTCGCGGTACAGCATCGAGGCGACCGCATCGACGCGCAGTCCGTCGACATGGAAATGCTGCAGCCAGAACAGGCCGCTGGCGATCATGAAGCCGCGCACCTCGTTGCGGCCGAGATTGTAGATGTAGGTGTTCCAGTCCTGATGATAGCCCTCGAACGGGTCGCCATGCTCGTAGAGCGGCGTGCCGTCGAAGCGGGCCAGACCGTGGCTGTCGGTGGGAAAATGCGCCGGCACCCAGTCGAGCAGCACGCCGATGCCGGCGGCATGGCAGCGATCAATGAAGCGGGCGAACTGGGTGGGCGAGCCGAGCCGCGCGGTGGGCGCGAACTGGCTGACCACCTGATAGCCCCAGGAGCCGCCGAACGGATGCTCCATCACCGGCATCAATTCGACATGGGTGAAACCGAGCTCGACCAGATAGGGGATCAGTCGGTCGCCGAGTGAGTCCCAGCTTGCCTCTGTGCCGTCATGCGGCAGCCAGGACATGGCGTGCATTTCGTAGACCGAGATCGGCGCGTCCGGCGCCTGTCGTGCGGCGCGGCCGTCCATCCAGGCGGAATCGGTCCAGGCGAAGTGCGGATCGTCGACCATCGATGCGGTCTGCGGCGGCTTTTCGGTGGCCCAGGCTACGGGGTCGGCGCGCCAGGGCAGCAGGGTGCCGTCGGGCGCCACAAGCTCGTATTTGTAGAGCGCGCCGGCCGCGACCCTCGGGACGAACAGCTCCCACACACCGGCACTGGTGCGCAGCCGCATCGGATGACGCCGACCGTCCCAGTTGTTGAACGAGCCGACCACCGACACCCGCTGTGCGTTCGGCGCCCAGACCGCGAAGCGGGTGCCGCGCACGCCGTCGATGTCGATGACGTGCGCGCCCAGGATGCGGCCAAGCTCGCGGTGACGGCCCTCGGAGATGAGATAGATGTCCAGCTCGCCGAGCAGCAGCCCGTAGCTGTACGGGTCCTCGGTCTCGACGATCTTCTCGCCGCCGGTGTCGTCCAGCAAATGCGCGCGCAGCCGGTAGGCGGCGCTGTTGGCCACGGGTCCGGACCATAGTCCGTCGGGATGGATGCGGCTCAGCTCGCCCAGCGGTGCGCCGGTCAGCCGGTCCACCACCTCGAGGCGGATCGCTTCGGGCATGAACGCCCTGACCACGGCGCCACCGGGCACGGTATGCGGTCCGAGCAGGGAGAAGGGATCGCCGTGACGGGCGCGAACGAAGCTGTCGATCGCGCCCTGGTGCGGCAAATGTTCATTGGTTTTCATTGCGGTCTTCACTGACATGCTCATCAGAACCGTCGGCGAGCAGCCGGGTTGCGATGCCATCGAGGCCAGAAAGCGGGATCGCGATCCAGTGCGGACGATTATTGGCCTCGTAACGGATTTCGTAGGAGGCCTTTTCGATCAGGAACAGGTCCAGCACGGCGGCTTCGGCGTCGCGCGGGATCCAGGGCACGGGACTCGCTTCCAGCACCTCGCAATAGGCGCGCAGAAAATCCTCCCCGGCGCTGCGCCGGAACGTGTCCAGCAGATGCACCCGGCGGATGCTGGCCGAGCTGCTGCCGCCATCGAGCCGCGAGGCTGCCGTCGCCCCCGCATAGTCGAACGAGCGCAGCATGCCGGCGACATCGCGCAACGGCGAGGAGTGCGCGCGGCGCTGCTCCATGGTCTTGGCGGGCTCGCCCTCGAAGTCGATCAGGAAGGCGTCGCCGCCGACCACCAGCACCTGGCCGAGATGGAAATCGCCATGCACGCGGGTGCTGAGCGCGCCGGCCGCCTTGGCGGCGAGCTGGCGCACCAGCGCACCGAGGGCCGGCTTGCGCGCGATCACCCGCTCCGCCATGGCCAGGATGGCAGCGTCGAGATCGCCGCGCCCCATCGCCGCTTCAAGGGCCGCTATGGCGCCGTCGAGTTGCTCGATCGTGCCTTCGCTCCAGCCTTGCAGATCGGCGTCCGACGCCATGCGTGGCTTGAACGCCGCATTGTCGGTGTCGGTCGCAAACACCTCGTGCAGTTGTGCCAGCCGCCGTCCGAGCGCGGAGGCAAAGCTTGCATAATTGGCGTACGCGTCCTCGTGCGACGCATCGCCGTTGTTGGCCACACTGTCGTCGGCGGCACGGGCGAGGAAGTCCAGGGTCCAGCTCCAGCCGTCGCCCTGGTTGCGCACGAAGCCCTGCACCACGATCAGCGTGTTGGGGGTGCCGTCGGGATCGACCCGGGTCACCTCGCCATACATCGGCGGCGTATTGGCATAGCCGCGCTCGGTCAGATAGCGGCTGATCTCCGCCTCGGGATGAATGCCAGAGAGCACCTTGCGGACCACCTTGAGCACCAGCAGGTCGTCGATGATCTGCGAGCTGTTGGACTGCTCCGCCGACAGCCTGCGTATGGTCAGCTGTTCGGGCAGTTCCACTTCGTCGAGACGATCGGTCTTGCTGAAGTGCAGGCGGCCCTGCTCGAGCGCGATGGTCGACTCGGCGCGAAGCAAAGAGAGGATATCGGTGGTGAAGTCGTCAGAGGCGAAGCCGTCGGTGAGGAAACCGACCAGAGGGCCGCGCCGTATCCGGCTCAGCGCCAGCTGGCCGGCGAGCGGGATGCAAGTCGCCTCGTCGACGCCGCCGATCGGCAGGCAGTAACGCTCGGTGCGGTCGCCAAGCACAACTTCGATTTCCGCCAGGATATTGCGTGCGTCGCGGCCGGGGCGCAGCTTGGCGAGGTATGCGAACCGCGCCGCTCCCAGTGTCTCCGACTTCGACGAGAACCAGCGCCGCTTCGGCAAATATTCCGGCAGCACCTCGCGTTCGAGCAACAGCCGCGCCGGAGCCTGCGCCAACTCGCTCAGGTCGTTGCGCACCACGATCGTTGAGAATTCCGGCAACGGCTCGGGAGCCGGCGTATGCCACGATGGCAGCGCCCGCTCGGAGGCCAGCAGGAACCAGTAGAACCCATAAGGAGGCAGGGTCAGCAGGTATGTCAACTGGCCCACCGGCGGGAACACCGAGCCGCCGACGACGTCGACCGGCACCCTTCCTGCATAATCGTGCAGATCGAGTTCGACCGCCTGGGCGGCACGCGACAGGTTGCTGACACACAGGATGGTCTCGTCGGTGCCGTCCTCGGCAGCCGATTCGCGCAAATAGGCGAGCACCTTGCGGTTGCCCGGATAGAGGAAGCGCTGGCTGCCGCGGCCAAAGGCGCGATGCGACTTGCGCACGCTGAGCATGCGACGCATCCAGTTCAGCATCGAATGCGGATCGGCGGCCTGCGCCTCGACGTTGACCGCCTGGTAGCCGTAGATCGGGTCCATCAGCGGCGGCAGCACCAAGCCCGCCGGATCGGCGCGCGAAAATCCCCCGTTGCGATCGACCGACCATTGCATCGGCGTGCGCACACCGTCGCGGTCGCCGAGATAGATGTTGTCGCCCATGCCGATCTCGTCGCCGTAATAGATCACCGGCGTACCGGGCATCGACAGCAACAAACCGTTCATCAGCTCGATGCGCCTGCGGTCGCGCTGCATGAGTGGTGCAAGGCGGCGGCGGATGCCTAGATTGATCCGGGCGCGCTTATCCGACGCATAGGTCTCCCACAGATAGTCGCGCTCCGAGGAGGTCACCATTTCCAGCGTGAGTTCGTCATGGTTGCGCAGGAACACCGCCCATTGGCAGGTGGCGGGAATCTCGGGGGTCTGGCGCATGATGTCGGTGATCGGGAAACGATCCTCTCGCGCAATGGCCATGTACATGCGCGGCATCAGCGGGAAATGAAACGACATGTGACATTCGTCGCCGTCGCCGAAATAGACCTGCGCGTCCTCCGGCCACTGATTGGCCTCGGCGAGCAGCATGCGCCCCGGCGCATAGCTGTCGATCTCGGCGCGTATCTTCTTGATCACCTCGTGGGTTTCAGCGAGGTTCTCGTTGTTGGTGCCCTCGCGCTCGACCAGGTACGGCACCGCGTCGAGACGCAGCCCGTCCACGCCCAGATCGAGCCAAAAGCGCATCACCGAGAGCACCTCCTCCAGCACCTTCGGGTTGTCGAAGTTCAGATCCGGCTGGTGGCTGTAGAAGCGGTGCCAGTAATAGGCCCGCGCCTCCTCGTCCCAGGCCCAATTGGACTTTTCGGTGTCGATGAAGATGATCCGGGTGCCGTCGTATTTGCCGTCCGTGTCCGACCACACATAGAAATCGCGCTCCGGCGAACCAGGGGCGGCGCGTCTGGCCCGCTGGAACCAGGGATGCTGGTCGGAAGTGTGGTTGATGACCAGCTCGGTGATGATCCGGATGTTGCGGTCGTGCGCCGCGGTGATGAACTGGCGCAGGTCCGCAAGCGTGCCATATTCGGGATGCACGCCGCGATAGTCGGCGATGTCGTAGCCGTCATCGCGCCGTGGCGACGGATAGAACGGCAGCATCCAGATCGCGGTGACGCCGAGTTCGGCGATATAGTCGAGCTTGGCGAGCAGTCCGGCAAAGTCGCCGACACCGTCGTTGCTGGCATCGAAGAAAGACTTGATATGGATCTGGTAGATGATCGCGTCCTTGTACCAGAGCGGATCCTCCATCGGCGCGGGTGCGATGCTGCGTACGGCCGTGTCGGCCTGGGGGCTGCGCGCGGCCGGATCGGCCTGGGGGTGGGCGAGATCGATGGTGTCGTTGCTCATGGCGGGGGATCGTTGCCTCTTTACGGTTGCCGGCAATCAGGAAAGCGGCGACGCCCGCCAGATCAGATAAGGTTGCCGCGGCGTCAGTGTCACGCTGTGGTATTTGCCGCTCAGGGTAAACCGGCCGCCGCCGACCAGGTCCTGCATCTGCAGGCTGGCCTGGTCCGGCAGGCCCCAGCGATACAGCGGCAGCTCGATGCCGCTCGATTGCACGTTGTGCGGATCCAGACTGACCATGCAAAAGATGCAGTTGTCGCGACCACTGGTGGTTTTTTCGTAGAACAGCACGGCATCGTTGCCGGCCGGCAGGAAGCCGACGGCAAGATGCGAATGCAGTGCCGGGTTTTCGGCGCGGATGCGGTTGAGCTGGGTGAGTTCGGCTACGATATTACCGGGCCGGTTCCAGTCCCAGGTGCGTGTCTGGTATTTCTCGCTGTCGGCATATTCCTCGCGGCCCGGCAACGGCGTGCCCTCGCACAGCTCGAAGCCGTTATAGACGCCCCACAGGCCGGACAGCGTCGCGGCGAGGGCTGCGCGTATCAGGTATCCGCCACGGCCGGAGGTCTGCAGGAACACCGGATTGATGTCCGGCGTGTTGACGAAGAAATGCGGACGGAAGAAGTCGCGCGGCTCCTCCTCGGTGAGCTGCGTGAGATACTCGGTCAGCTCCGCCTTGCTGTTGCGCCAGGTGAAGTAGGTGTAGGATTGTCCGAAGCCGACCTTGCCGAGCCGGTTCATCACCTTCGGCCGGGTAAAGGCCTCCGCGAGGAACACCGCGTCGGGATAGCGGGCGCGCACCTCGGCGATCATCCATTCCCAGAACGGAAACGGCTTGGTGTGCGGGTTGTCCACCCGGAACAGCCGTATGCCCTGCTCGGCCCAGTACATCACCACATTGGCCAGCGCCACCCAAAGGTCAGGCACCGCGCCGTTCGCGTAGAAATCGACGTTGACGATGTCCTGGTATTTTTTCGGCGGGTTCTCGGCGTAGCGCACGGTGCCGTCCGGCCGCCAGGCGAACCAGTCCTTGTGCTCGGCGAGCCAGGGGTGGTCGGGCGCGCACTGGATGGCGAAATCGAGTGCCACCTCCAGCCCGTGCGCCTCGGCCTGGCCGCGCAGATGCAGGAAGTCCGCCAGCGTGCCGAGCTGCGGATGGATGGCGTCATGACCGCCCTCGACCGAGCCCACCGCATAAGGGCTGCCTGGATCATCCGCGGCTGGGGTGAGGGTGTTGTTCGGGCCCTTGCGATTGGTGCGTCCGATGGGATGGATCGGCGGAAAATACAGCACGTCGAAACCCATGTCGCGGATCCGCGGCAGATGCCGCTCGACGTCACGGAAGGTGCCGTGCCGCTGCGGATCGTCGCTCATCGAGCGCGGAAACACCTCGTACCAGCTGGCAAAGCCGGCGGCGGTGCGCTCGGCGTCGACCCGGATCGGATCCGAGACAATGCGATGTGGCCGGTCGTCGGCGCTTTCCATCAGGGCCGCCACCTCGTCGGAGAGCAGCAACGCGCATTGCGCCTCCGCCGACGCGGTCTCGATCGTCTCCAGGATCGTGGCAATCCCCCGGTTGCGCGCGACCGCGTCGCGCAACAGCGCGCGGCCTTCAGTCAATTCGAGGGCGATCGGCACGCCGGCCGCCGATTTCGCGCCGAGTTCATGTCGGAAGGTTGCATAGCGATCGCGCCAGGCCTCGATACGGTAGCGATGCAGGCCGCGGGTCAATAGCGGGAAGGACGCCGTCCAGCGATCGTTGCCCAGCAGGCGCATGCGACGCTCCTGCCAGGCCTGCCCGGGCGCCTGTCCCGGAGCATGCCCCGGAGAATGCCATTGCAGGGCCACGCCGAGCAGGTCGTGGCCGTCGCCGATGACGTCGGCCTCCACCGCGACACTCTCGCCGGCGATCCGTTTGACCGCGAAGCGGCCGCCATCGACCGCGGGGGAGGGCGCCTCGATCGCCAGACGCGGCCAAGTTGCCGCATCGCGTGCCGAACGCGGATCGATCCTGGTGACGGCGGGAGCGGCAATCGCTCCAGCACCGAACAACCGCCAGGTGCCCGGCGCCAGCGACACCGGCTCCCCCGGGACCAGGCTTGCATGACCCGCGTTCCTCTCGGTGAACGCATCAAAGCTGCCGCCGGTGGCGGCCAGAAGCGGCGACGGATCGACCGCGCTGGCACGGTCAAGGCGCGCATTGAACAGGAGCACGTCGGCCTGGCTGCTCCAGCGCGGGTCAGTCCGGTCGCAGCACAGATAGGCTTCGACCGCGGCCCCCGGGGCGCTGAGCCTGCGGCTGGGGAGGCGACCCGCAAGCCGGCCGGCGAGGCCGCAGGCGGCGCGTGCGGCCGGGCCAGGCGGTGCGATCCAGCCAAAGCCACGCGCCGCACAAAAGGCCAGTGCGCGGCCGAGCGCAGCACTTTGGTCGTCGAGGGCGGCCATGACCGGGGCGATGGGACGCAGCATCGCCAGTTCATCTTCAAACCAGCCATCCTGCCAGTTCCACCAGGCAAGCGAGCATTGCACCCCATCCAGCCTGGCATCCGCGAGGGTTGCGATCCCCTCCCAGGCGACGCCGCCGGTATCTGCGATGAGTATCGCAGTGGGCGCCTGGGCGCGTAGGGCTGCGAGCAGCGGCGAAAGGGCCGCTTGCGGCAGTCCGGCCAAGCCACGCAGCCGCACGCCGGCCAGGCCAACCCCAACCCAGGATGCCACCAGCCCGCCCCAAAATGCGCCGAGCCGCGCCGCCGCCCCGGGATCGGTCAGGATCGGGCGCGCCAGACCGGGCGTCGGCACCTGACGTGGGTCGAGCGCCTGGGCGCGGTCGGGGGCTGCGAACAGCTCGGGGTTGCTGTGCGCCGCGTCGCCGGCCGCGGCGATGCAGTCGACGACCAAGTCGAGCAAGGCAATTTCCGGCCCGGTTGCGGCGACGAGCCAGGTGACTGACTCTAAGGCTGCCTGCGCGGAGGCCAGAATACCCGCTTCTCCGGCATTATGCAATACATCAGGCACCAGCACCCGGTCGAAGCCGGACCAGGCTTGCGGGTCGCGCGCCGCCGCTGCCGGCAGACGGGCAATCCTGGCTGCTGCGGCAAACCCTGCCTTTACGACGGCGGTGGCCCGGACGGACGCGGGACCGGTCTCGATCAGGTCCATGAACTGGCTCCGTGGATGATGGGATCGCAATGCGCCGGGCGGCCCCACGGCGGGGGCGCAACTGGCCTGGAAACGAACGCGACCTGCCGGGCCGGGGTTGCCTGCACACCCGGTGGGCGATTTGCTAGTCGAGGGTGACCCCGCCGGTGACCGCCTGGTAGGTCGCGATGGCCAGCGTCAGCGGCTCGAACGGCTTGGTGATGACGAAGGCCGGCTCGACCGTCTCGCCGGTGAGCAGACGCTCCGGATAGGCGGTGACGAAGATCACGGGCGCGTAATGATGCTTGAGGATGCGGCTGACCGCCGAGGTGCCGTCGCCGCCGATGCCGAGATTGATGTCGGCCAGGATCAGGCCGGGTCGGGTTTTCTGGGCGATGCGGACCGCGTCGGCCTCGGTGGCGGCGACACCGACGACGCGGTGGCCGCAGCCGAGCACGAGCTCCTCGATATCCATCGCGATGATCGGCTCGTCCTCGATGATCAGTACGTCGGTCGCGGCCGCCTGGCGCAGCCGGTCACGCGCGCCGGCGAGCTGGGCGTTGGCTTCCGCCAGCTCCAGGGCGACGATCGGTGCGGCATCCTCGATCGGCACCTCCTCGAGCGCGGTCAGCAGGAGTAGCTGGCGTTGCTGCGCGGTAAGGCCGCCATCGACCTCGCCGGGATCGACGAGCCCGACATTGAAGCGCCGGGTCACCCAGTTATAGAGCCCGTGCCGTGCGGTCAGGTCGTCGGCGGGTCCTGCGACCAGTTCGCGCAGGCTTTCGGCGACAAGCAGGTCGCCGCGCGGTTGGCTTCCGGTGAGGGCACGGGCATAACGTCGCGCATAGGGGAGAGCGCGGATCAGGTCGTCGCGCCGCGTCGTGGCCATCAGGCTGTTCTCTTTCGAATGACTGGGGAGGCGGATTGAGCGAACAGGACGTCTTGAGCAGACAGGCCGACCTGAGCAGCGAGGCTGGTACTGACCGCGACACGCTGCATCGGGAGATGTCGGTCCTGCTGCCTGAGCTTCGCGGCTTTGCGCGTTTCCTCACCCGCGATGCGGCGGCTGCCGACGACCTCGTGCAGGATACGTTGGTACGCGCATTGGCGGCCGTTGCGCAATTCCAGCCGGGGACCAACCTCAAGGCCTGGCTGTTCACGATCCAACGCAATGCCTTCTACGAGCAGGCGCGGCGACGTCGGCGCGAGAGCCAGGTGCTGGGGCGAGAGAGCCAAGTGCTGTCGGGGCAGCTGACGGACACGGATCCCGCGATGTCGTCGGCTTCCCTGCGCGGCGAAGTCTCCGACCTGCAGCGCCTGCTGTTCACCTTGACCCCGCTGCTGCGCGAGGCCCTGGTTTTGGTCGGCGCACAGGAGCTCAGCTACGAGCAGGCGGCCGCGATCTGCGGGGTGCCGGTTGGCACCGTCAAGGCGCGGGTCTCGCGCGCACGCAGCCAAATCGCCACACGGCTGCGTGAAGAAACGCCAAACAGATCCTGAGCTTTGGCTTGACTGCATCATGGCTCCGTCAATTAACGCGTGACCGTAGCCTGCCGGCCGCCGTTCGCCAAATCAGCTTTGATCGGGCAAATACCGCCAACAAGTTCTTGTGATCGAGTTAGGGGTAAGCGCATGCAACCCCAGCTTTCGGCGGCTCATTGCTTCGGCGGATAGGGAGAGCAGCGCTCATGTCGAACCGCACCGCCGGTGATCTCAAAGCCCGCAACCCAAACGGGTTTCATGCACAAGTCATAACGATACTGCCCAAGCTGCGGGTGCAGGCATTGGCTCTGACCCGCAATCGTGCCAGCGCTGAGGACTTGGTCCAGGACGCCGTCTGCAACGCCCTCTCCGCGCAGGCGAGCTTCATCCCGGGGACCAATTTCGCCGCCTGGATGCACCGTATTCTGCGCAACCGCTTCATCTCCAACCTGCGCAAGCGTCGGGACACTACCGATATTGATGATGTGCCGTCGTCCGCTTTCGCCACCGAGGCGCCGCATGAGGACCGCCTGGCTTTGAAGGATCTCGGCGTGGCGATGACCCGTCTGCCGGCGGATCAGCGCGAGGCCCTGATCATGGTGGTGGTACAAGGAATGAGCTACGAGGCATTGGCCGAGGCCACCGGATGCGCCGTCGGCACCGCCAAGAGCCGCGTGTTTCGCGCCCGACGCCAGCTCGAGGCCTGGCTGATGGGCGACACCAGGGAGCCGTTCGAGCAACGCCCCGTAGCCAACGCCGCACGCCTCACGCGGGTCGCGGCTGCCCGCATCGATGGCGAAATGAAGTCGGTCGCCGTAGCCCAGCCCTGACGCCGTGGCTATGCCGTAACGCTCGATTCATGTTTTGCGGCCAAACTGCGTCCAGGTGCAACCGCGGCACGCCTTGGTCGCTACAGGTTCGGTGCGGATCGTCCATCACCCGCGCGGCTTAGGCGGCTTGGCATGAACGGTCCGGCATGAACAGCTTGGGGCATTGGCGTCTGATGACTCGGGACAAGGACGGCCGGGAGTCGTCGACGTCCGGACCGGCGCGTCGCAGGCGCCCCAAGCAGGACGGTGCGTTCGACCTGTGGCTTGCACGCGGCCTGCACCAGATGTTCGACGACATTGCCAACGAGCCGATCCCGGAGGAGCTTCTCAGGCTGATCCAGAACGACGAGCAGCAAGGCTAGTCTGGTGCGGTCCGCGCATACGATTCCGCGCGGCCCGTTTGGGCTTCGCGTCATAAACCTGCTGTTCGCCCCGCTCAGGCGCGGTCGCGCGGCCGGCGACGTGATCGTCGGCGGCGGCGTGCGCCGAATACGTCGCATGGTCGATACCGTCAGCACCCGGATGATCCTGATCATTCTGCTGACCTCCATCCCGCTCGCGATCCTGAGCGGCGGGGTCTCCTGGCACAGCTATGAAGCCGCCTCCGACGCCAGTGGCGCGCGCGCGCAGGGTATCGTGCGGACGTTGCGCGACCGCGTCCAGCAGGACCTGGACTATGCCCATGATTTCCTGCGCAACGTCGCCTCGATCCCCGAGCTGCGCGCGCCCTTGGCCTGCCCGCGCGTCCTGCACCTCGCCTTGATCACGCAGCGTGAACGCTATAAGGCGCTGAGCGTCATCGACGGCAGCGGGCGTGTCGTCTGCTCGACCTCGCTGGTGCCGGGCGAGCCCCTGCCTGCCGACCTGCCGGCGGAAAATGCGGCCGGCTCCGGCATCCACGGCGTCACCTTGGTCAGGGCGCACGGCGCCGTCGGGCGCATGGTGGCCGAGCAGTCATGGCTCAACCCGGCCGGCCCGGCGCACGTGCTGGTCGCGCAAGCGCTGCTCGGCTGGAGCCGCAAGGCCCTGTTCGGCGTCGACCTGCATGCGGGGATGGTGGGCGGGCAGACGCCCATGCATGCCTGGCTGATCGGCCCGGGTGGCATCGCAGCCTCGGCCTGCCTGGATTGCGCCTGGCCGATACCGAAGGATCTAGCGGCAATGGTCAGGCTGGCCAGGCAAGGCCACGGTGCCGCGATGACGAGCGACGGAGGTTCGGTGGCACTGGGCGTGCTCGCCGGGCCGATTTCGCTGCTGGTGGTCACCCAGCCAACCGACAAGGAAGTGCGCGCACTGAGCGTGTTCATCATCCGGGTCATCGGCATCGTGCTGCTGCTCGGGGTCGGGCTGCTCGGCGTCGCCATCGGCGCCAACCTGCTGGTGACGGCGCCGCTGCAGGCATTGACGGGGGCCGTCACGCAATGGCGGCGTGCCGGCGCGTATGATCCCGGCGAGAGCAGCATGATGCCTGCCGAGCTGCGCGAACTCTCCCGCGCCTTCCATCAGGCGACGCGCTCGCTTGCGACGCACGAGAGGGATCTGCGCGATGCGGGAGCCCGGCAGGAGCTGCTGATCAAGGAGATCCATCACCGGGTCAAGAACAACCTCCAGATCGTGGCCTCGCTGCTCAACCTGCAGGCCAACCGCATCCGCCAGCCGGAAGCGCGGGCCGAGTTCGCCTCCGCACGCGACCGGGTCCGAGCGCTGGCGACGCTGCACCGCTATCTGTACTCCGAAGGCGAGCTGCATACCCTGAACATGCGTCAGTTCCTGCACGAACTCTGCACGCAATTGTTCCAGGCGATCGGCGAGCGGCAGGGGCGTCGTATCCAGCTCGCCATCGAGGCGCCGGAAATCGCGATGTCCACGGATCAGGCCGTCCCCTTGGCCCTGGTGGTGACCGAGGCGGTCAGCAACGCGGTCAAATATGCCTTTCCTGGCGACCGTCCCGGCCAGGTGAGCGTCACCCTGATCGCGCTGCCGGCCGGACGCGCCCGCCTGGTGATCGAGGATGACGGTGTCGGCATTCCGGCCGGACGCGCCGAGACCGAAACCGGTGTGCGCGACGGGCTCGGCATTCAGCTCATCCGTGGTTTCGCGAGGCAACTCGGCGCGGAACTCGAAGTGCGTGAAGGGGCCGGGCTCGAAGAGCGTGCGGCTGTTGGCACACGATACAGCCTGACTTTCCCGCTGCATCCCGAAGTGCCGCGTGACGACGATACTGACGATGCCCCAGCCTGAAAATGCGGCCCTGAAGATGCCGGCGATTGACATGAAGCTTTGGCAAGAACCCGGCCCCGCGGTTGTCGCCAGCCGGCTTTGTCGCCACTACTCAGGGCCATGAGCGCGAACCGGACGGCGATCAAAGGGTGGACCCGAGCGCAATCGCGTCTCGGTCGACGAAACGCATTCCCCGTCGTGCTGCTCGGATTGCTGGGCACCGCCTGCGCGCTGTTGCAAGTTGCCTGCATCGCCTGGGTGCTCGCAGCCAGCCTGACCGCGTCACACGCCACGGCCGCCTTGTCACCGTCGCTGCCCACCACCCTGGTCGCGTTCATCATTGCTGCCGTCCTGCGGGCGCTGTTGCAGGTGCTCTCCGAGGTCCAGGCCGCGCGCGCCGGGATGCGTGCGCGCACACGGCTGCGTCGCAGTACCCTGGGCAGCATCCTGGCGGATGGCCCGCGTCTGCTTCGCGCCAACCATAGCGGCGCCTTGGCGGCCCTCGCCGTCGATCGCATCGAGGCTGTGGACGGGTTCTTCTCGCGCTACCTTCCAGCCGCGACACTGGCTATGGGGGCGCCGCTTCTGGTGCTGATCGCGGCCTGGTTCGCGCAGCCGCTGGCGGCACTTGTGTTGCTCTGTTGCGGGCTCGCGGTGCCGGTGATGCAGGCGCTGTTCGGCATCGGCGCCGCCGTCGCCGCGCGCCGCCAGTTCCAGGCGATGTCACGGCTGCAGACCCGCTTCGTCGACCGTATGCGCGGCATTGCCACCATCGTGCTGGCCGGACGCACCGAGGACGAGGCGAGCCGGCTGGCCCTCGCCGCCGACGAGCTGCGCGTGCGCACCATGCGGGTGCTGCGTGTGGCGTTCCTGTCCTCCGCCGGGCTCGATTGCGCGATGGCTGTCGCCATCATCGTCATTGCCGTACATGACGGCGCGCTGTTCCTCCATCCGGGCTCTGCCGTGTTGCTGACCGTGCCGCATGCCTTGTTCGCGCTGCTGGTGGTCCCCGAATTCTTCGCCCCCCTGCGCAATTTCGCGCTCGCCTATCAGGACCGCGCACAGGCGGCGTCCTGCGCCGAGGGCCTCGCCGAACTGCCCATGGCCAGTACGCCCGCGGTGGCGCCGCACCGCATCCCGCCACCCCCGCCGGGTGGCGTCAGCCTGGTGTTCGAGAATGTCAGCTTCGCCTGGGAGTCTTCGCGCGGCCTGGCGCTGGACGCGCTCAGCTTCCGCCTCGATCCGGGCGAGACGCTATTGCTGGTCGGCCAGTCCGGTTCCGGCAAGTCCACGGTCATCGAGATGCTGCTCGGCTTCATCACACCGGATCGCGGCCGCGTGCTGATCGACGGCAACGATCTGGCGAGCCTGGATCCCGCGGCACTGTCCGGGCTGGTCTCATGGATTGGGCAAAAGCCGTTGTTGTTCGCCGGTTCGCTGCGCGAGAACATCCTGTTTGCCAGGCCCGACGCCGATGCGGCGGCCCTCGACGCAGCGCTCCATGTCGCGGCCCTCGAGACGGTCGTGGCCGACCTGCCAAACGGGCTCGACACGCGGCTCGGCGAGGGCGGCTACGGTCTCTCCGGCGGCCAGGCGCAGCGGGTCGCCATCGCGCGGGCGGTGCTGCGCGACGCGCCGCTGCTGCTGCTCGACGAACCTACAGCCCATCTCGACCCCGAAACCGAACGCGCGGTGTTCGACAGCCTGCGCCACCTGGCGCGTGGACGCAGCGTGCTGATGGCGAGCCACTCGGCTGCCGCCCATACGCTCGGCGGCCGCCGAATTGAACTTCGCGACGGCAGGCTGGTAGCCCACGCCGAGCCGCGGCTGGGCGTGGCGTCGTGAGCGCCCGCACCCGGCCACGCAAGCTTGCCGCTCCGCTGCTGGCGGTGCTGGCACTCTGGCGTGGCCAGACCGCGGGCCTGGCCCTCGGGGTCGTGGTGTCGGTGCTGGCGCTGCTGTTCGGGCTGGCTTTGCTCGCGGTGTCGGGCCTGCGGCTCGCCGGCACCACGGTCGGCTTGCTGCTTGTCTCGGGATGGCTGCTGCGTGGCTTCGGCACCGGCCGCGTGGTGCTGCGCTACGGCGAGCGGCTGCTCACCCATGGCGCCACCTTCCGGGCGTTGGCCGATCTGCGCGTCTGGTTCTTCCGCAGGCTCGCCGCCAGTGCTGCGGGGGGGCTGGGGTTCCGGCGCACCGGCGATGCGCTCTCAAGGCTGGTCGGCGACGTGGAGGCCCTGGACGGGCTGTATCTGCGCCTGTTGCTGCCGCTGTGCGGCGCCCTGGTCAGCCTGCCGGTGCTCGCGCTGCTGATCGGACGCAGCGCCCCGATCCTCGCACTGGTCGTCTGCCTGCTGTTCGCCGCAAGCGCGTTGCTGCTGCCTTGGCTGGCCGCGCGACGCTCTGCCAGGATTGGCGGCACTACCGCCGAGGCCATGGCCGGCCTGCGGATCGCGATACTCGACACGATCACGGGCTTGCGCGAATTCCGCGCGTTTGGGGCCGAGCGCCGCACGCTCGCCGGGGTCGAGGCGTGCGAGGGCCGCCTGCTGTCGGCGCAAGCCGGGTTGGCCCGGCAGTCCGCCGCCGCCGGTGCGGGCGCGTTCCTGTGCAGCCAGGCGGCGGTCCTGTGCGTGCTCGCGGCGGCGGCCGGGATCGGCTTTGCCAGATTGCCGCCGCTTACCGCCGTGCTGGTGCTGTTCGTAATGCTGGCGGCGTTCGAGGCGGCATCCGGCTTGGTGCGCGCAGGCGTGCTGGCCGGTCACATGGCGCACGCGGCGTCGCGCGTGCTGCAGATCGGCGACCACCCGCTTCCGGCGCAAGCGCGCACCACACCGGCCCCAGGGCTGGCGCCGATGCCGGCTGACATGTCCGTGCGCTTCGATGCCATCCGGTTCGCCTGGAGCGAACAGCCGGCTCGGGCTCCGGTGTTCGATGGGCTGTCCCTGCGCATCCCACCCGGCGCGCGCGTCGGCCTGCTCGGGCCGTCCGGGTCCGGCAAGTCGAGCCTGGCAGCCCTGCTGCTGCGGATCGCAACACCGCAATCTGGCCAGATCAGCATCGGCGGGATCGACATCGCCCGGCTCGACGAGGCCACGCTGCGCCGGAGCATCGCCTGGCTCGGCCAGGACAGCCATCTGTTCGACGACTCGATCCGCAACAATCTGGCTCTCGGCCGCCCGGACGCCAGCGAGGCGGAACTGTGGTCGGCGCTGGAGCAGGCGCAGATCGCCGATCTGGTGCGCGGCCTGCCGGACGGCCTGGACTCCTGGCTGGGCGAGTCGGGCGCGCGCGTCTCCGGCGGGCAGGGTCGGCGTCTGGCGCTGGCGCGCGTTCTGCTGTCGGCAGCACCCATCCTGATCCTGGACGAACCCTGCGCCGGCCTCGATGCCGACACCGAACGCGCCTTCCTCGCGACCCTCAACGAGGTCGGGCGCGATCGCAGCATGATCCTGATCCTGCATCGCCTGACCGGCGTCGAACGTCTCGACCGTGTCTGGCGCCTGCAGGACGGCAAGGCGCTCGCCACGGCTTAAGGTTCCACAGACCGGACTATTGCGGTAACAAGCTGGTGATCGCGGTTTGGAGGAGTCTCGCCATAATGCGCCGTCTGCCGTTGCTGCTCGCCGCCTGCGGTGCGCTGTCTGCCTGCGCCTATTTCGAGGGGGGCGCTTTGGGCCGCAAGTATGTGGTGTTCTTCGGCCGCGACTCCGCCTCGCTTGACCATGCCGCGCGTGGGGTGGTCGCGCGCGCGGCCGATGCCGCAGCCGACAACCCGGCACTGGATTTGCTGGTGGAGAGCTACGCCGGGGCCAACGGCCCGGTCGATGCGGATGAGGCGCTGGCCACCAGGCGTGGCGACGTCGTCGCCGACGCGCTGCGTGCCGACGGGGTGGCGGCCAACCGTATCCAGCTGCGCCCGCGGCCACCCTCGAACGAGAACCCGGGTATCGCGGCCCGGCGGGTGGAAATCGATTTCGGCAACTGAACCCTTGAATGCCCCAGGGGATGCGGAAACGCGCGACCCGCTCGCTGTGCTGTCGCGGGTGTTCGGCTTCAGCGCCTTTCGCGGTCTGCAGGAGGCCGCGATCGGCCGGGTGATGGCAGGCGGCGACGCGTTGCTGCTGATGCCCACTGGCGGCGGCAAGAGCCTCTGCTATCAGATCCCGGCCCTCTGCCGGCCCGGCATGGGTCTGGTGGTGTCACCGCTGATCGCGCTGATGGACGACCAGGTCGCCGCCTTGCGCCAGCTCGGCGTCAATGCCGCCGCATTGCATTCCGATCTCGAACCTGACCATGCGGCCAGGATTCGCGCCGATCTGTCGGCGGGTCGGTTGGACCTGCTCTACGTCTCGCCCGAGCGGCTGCTGGCCGCCGGCATGCTGGATCGTCTGGCGCGGCTGGAGATTTCGGTGATCGCCATCGACGAGGCGCACTGCGTCTCCGCCTGGGGCCATGAATTCCGTCCCGAATACCGCGCCCTGGCGCGACTGCCGCAGGCGCTGCCTGGCGTGCCTCGCATCGCACTCACCGCCACCGCTGATGCGCGCACACGCGGCGACATCATCGAGGCGCTGGCGATGCCTGAGGCGGAGGTGCTGGCGGCGAGCTTTCACCGCGAAAACCTGCATATCGCGGTGCGCCCAAAAGGCGGCGAACTCAAGCAGCTTCTCGACACGCTGGACCGGCAGCGCGCGGGCACGGGTGCCGCAATCGTCTATTGCGGCAGCCGCAACAAGACCGAGCGGGTGGCGCGCGCCCTGCGCGAGCGCGAATGGCCGGCGATCGTCTTTCATGCCGGAATTTCGCCGCTGGAAAAGCGCGCGGCCCTGGCGCGTTTCCGTGCCGGCGAGGCGGTGGTGGTGGTGGCGACGATCGCATTTGGCATGGGCATCGACCGGCCGGACGTGCGCTGTGTGGTGCATCTGGACATGCCGGATAGCCCCGAGGGCTACTACCAGCAGATCGGCCGTGCCGGACGCGACGGCGAGCCGGCGGCGACCCTGCTGCTCTATGGCGGCGAGGACATCGCGCGCGCGCGGCACTGGCTTGAGCAGTCGACCGCGCCGCCCGCGCAAAAGCGGGTCATGGGCCAGCGGCTGGAGGCGATGATCGGCCTCACCGAGACCACCGGCTGCCGCACCCGCGCACTGCTGGCCTGTTTCGGCGAGCAACTCGCCCAGGATTGCGGCCATTGCGACAATTGCCGCGACGGCGTGGCGCTGTTCGACGGCACCATCGCCGCCCAGAAGGTGCTGTCGGCGATCTATCGCACCGGCCAGCGATTCGGCGCCCTGCACATCGTCTCGGTGCTGCGCGGCAAACAGACCGACATGGTCGCGAAATACCAGCACGACCGGCTGCCGCTCTACGGCATTGGCAAGGAGCGGCCGGACGGATTTTGGCGAAGCGTGATCCGCCAGCTCGTCGCGCGCGGCGCGTTGCGCACCGGCGACGGCGAGTACGCCACCCTGGCGCTGAACGACGCTGTCGCCCGGCCCATCCTGCGCGGCGAGGCGGCCTTGATGCTGCGCGAGGACCCGGTCGAGGCGGCAGCGCCGCGCATGGTCCGTGCGAGCCTCGACACCATGCTCGACCCCGACGCGCAGGCGCGCTTCGAGGCGCTGCGGGCCTGGCGCCTGGAGGAGGCGCGGGCGCAGTCGCTGCCGCCCTACGTCATCTTCCACGATTCCGTGCTGCGCGACATCGCCCAGCGCAATCCTCCGGACGCTACGTCCCTCGGCACGATCAAGGGCGTCGGCGCCTCGAAGCTGGAGCGTTATGCGGACAAGGTGCTGAGCCGGCTCGGCGGTTAGGCCGTCGCCCGCACCGGGTCGTCCGTACGGCGCCTGGGTGCGCGCATGAACCTGCGGGCAATTCGTACCAGGGTGGGCATCGTCGTCGGGCGCAGCAGCCTGGGGTCGTAGCCGCTGAAGCGCCGGTCGTTCTCATCCAGGCACACACTCATCAGTTCGCTTAGGCCGATCTCCTCGGCGCTGACCGCCTTGGCGCCGTTTACGGTAAAGTTGTGGTCTTCCGCGACTTTCTTGCCGTCCGCGTCAATGCCGCGGGCGATGCCAATCCGCTCCCAGCCCAGGAACACCCAGACCGCGGCGACGCGCAGTTCGAACAGCGGCCGCTTCCAGGCGGGCATAGTACGACGGTGCCAGGCGAGCCAGTTCGCAAACAGCAGGATATGGCGGCATTCCTCCTGCATCACCGGCTCGAATGTGTCGACCAGCGGTTGCGGGAACAGCCCCGAGCGGCGCGCCATCTCGAACAGGCCAAACGCGAAGAAGCTGTCGATACATTCGCTGAAGCCGGTGACCAGATAGGCCCACTCGGCGTCGCGCGGGGCCGCGTAGTCCGGCTCGCGGGCGAGCGGGATGCCGTAGAAGGCGACCATCCGCGAGAGCACCTCCTTGTGGCGGTTCTCCTCCCAGGCGTTCAGGCCGATGGCCTGGCTGAGCGCCGCATCGTCGAGCATGTCGGCATAGGCCTTCATGCGCAGCCGGGCCTTGCCCTCGGTCTGCACCGCGATGTCCCAGATCGGCAGCGCCGTGATCCGGGCCAATGCGTCGTCGTCCAGGGTTGGCCAGTCGATGACCGAGGGTTTGTACGGGTTGAAGGTCTCCTGGAACATCGCGCACATGGCGGCCTTGTGCGCGTCCGAGCCGATCGGCAGCCGGCCGTCCTGGGGGCTGCGCCAATGACGTGCGTCGTGGTCGGCCTGTGCGATGGCGGCACTGCTCGGGATCGGTGATGCTGTCATGGTGCCGGCTCTCCGCCTGAGTTGAATGACCTGGACCAGATGGTGGTGCCCGCGGCGATTTGTAGCCCTTGTCAGCCATCCGGGCCGGGCGCATTGAGGGGCGACTGGGCGGGTGCGTGGACGGTGCTCTAATTGCTTGATCGCAAGGACCATTTGCCCGGTCAAGGGTTTCGCCTCAAGGCGGACCCCGTTGCATCCGCGAACTGCACGGTCGAGGACCTCAGACTTTTATGCGTTGCCCGTTTTGCGGTCATGACGATACGCAGGTCAAAGACAGCCGTCCGAACGAGGACTCCGCGGCGATTAGGCGGCGGCGCTTCTGTCCGACCTGCGGCCAGCGATTCACCACCATCGAGCGGGTGCAGTTGCGCGAACTGGCGGTGATCAAGGCGGACGGGCGACGGGTGCCGTTCGAACGCGACAAGCTGGCCCGCTCGATCCGGATCGCGATGCGCAAGCGGCCGATCCCCGAGGAGCGCATCGAGCGCATCGTCAACGGCCTGGTGCGCCAGCTTGAGGCTTCCGGCGAGAACGAAATCCCGACCAAGCAGCTCGGCGAGCTGGTGATGGACACGCTGCGCGAGGTCGACGCGGTCGCCTATGTCCGCTTTGCCAGCGTCTATCGCGATTTCCGCGAGGCGCGCGATTTCGAGATCATCCTCGGCTCGTTGTCCGAGCTGCCGCTCGCTACAGCCGCAGAGGCGGCGCCGGCCGAGGCTGGACCTGTCGAGGCAAAGAGCCGATGAAGCGGGCATGACCGGGACCGAACCACCCTCTGCCGCACGCCCCCCGGCCCCAGGCCGCGCGCGCACCCGCACCCGCACCGCGGCCCGGGTGGGGGCAGTGCAGGCTCTGTTCCAGAGCGAGCAGGGGGCCGAGAACCCGGAGTCGGTCATTGAACAGTTCGTCCGCCACCGGCTCGGCGAACTGCCTGGGACCGGCGGCTACGAAGAGGGCCGGGTGCCGGACGCCGACGTCGTCCTGTTCAACCGCATCGTCCGCGCGGCAGTACGCGAGCAGGACCGGCTCGACGGCTTGCTGAGCGAGGCGCTGCCGGTGGAGTGGCCGCTGGCCCGGCTCGATCCGGTGTTGCGCGCCCTGTTGCGCGCGGCGGGTGCCGAGCTCTCGATGTCCGACGGGCCGCCCGGTCGGGTGGTGATCAACGAATATCTCGACGTGGCGCACGGCTTCTTCTCTGGTGACGAGCCGCGCATGGTCAACGGCCTGCTGGACACCATGGGACGCCACCTGCGGCCCCAGGACTTCGCCCAGCCGCCTGGTGCGGCATGACGATGCCCGGCTGGCGTTGACCTGCTGGCAATGACTGGTGCCGACCCGCTGCCGGCGGAGTTCGCCTTCATCGCCCGGCATTTCCGACCGTTGGCAGGCCCGGGCGCGCTCGATCTTGCCGACGATGCCGCGGCCTTTGCCCCGCCCCACGGCCGGCTGCTCGTCGTCGCCGCCGACGCGATGGTGCAGGGGGTGCATTTCCTGGCGGATGATCCGCCTGAGACGGTCGGCCGCAAGCTGCTGCGGGTGAACCTGTCGGATCTGGCCGCGATGGGGGCGGTGCCGCTCGGCTATCTGCTGACGATGGCCAGGCCGCGCGATCTCGGCGAGGCCTGGTTCGCGGGCTTATGCGACGGGCTCGCTTGCGACCAGGACACGTTCGGCGTGCATCTGCTGGGCGGCGATACCACTGTTTTCTCTGGCGTCTCGGCGGCCCCGCTGGTGTTGTCGCTGACCATCATCGGCCATGCCGCCCCCGGCGCGATCCTGCGCCGCCGCGGCGCGCAAGCCGGCGACGGGCTCTGGGTCACCGGCAGCATCGGCGACGCCGCCCTCGGCCTGGCCGTGCTGCAGGGACGGCTGGCAGACCCCTCCGGCGTCCTCGCCGACCGCTACCGTCTGCCACAACCGCGGCTCGCATTCGGCGCCGGCCTGCACGGGATCGCCGCGGCGGCAATCGACGTCTCCGACGGGCTGGTGCAGGATTGCGGGCACCTATGCCGGCAGAGCGATGTGACGGCAACCATCGAGGCCGAGGCGGTGCCGCGCTCGGCGGCGGCGCTGGCCGCGGGACCGCATTGGCTGGAAACCTGCCTGACCGGCGGCGACGATTACGAGCTGCTGATCGCGGTGCCGGAGGTCAATAATGCGGCGTTGCATGCGCTCTCGGCGCGCTGCGGCATCGCGGTAACCCGGATCGGCGGCTTCGCCGCGGGCGCGCCTGCCGTGCGGGTCATCGACCCATCCGGGGCGGCGATAATGCTGTCGCGGACCGGCTGGAGCCATCTCTGAGCACAGGCGCTCCGCCCTCGCGTGGCCTGATCGCTGCCTTCGCCTTCGCCTGCGGGCTGCTCGTCGCCAACCTCTATTACGCGCAGCCGCTGACCGCGCTGATTGGCCGCGATCTCGGGTTCCGCGCCGGCGTCGTTGGCCTGCTGGTGACCCTGACCCAGCTCGGCTACGGCGCCGGACTGCTGGTGCTGGTCTCGCTCGCCGACATCCTGGAGAACCGCGCGCTGGTGCTCGCCGCCCTCGCCGGGCTGGCGCTGGCGCTGGCCGGTGCGGCGCTGTCGACGTCTCCCGCGGCTTTCCTCGCCGCCGCCTTCGCGACCGGGTTCTGCGCCGCGGCGACCCAGATCCTGGTGCCGTTCGCCGCCCACCTCACTCCCGAACACGCACGCGGTCGAACCGTCGGCGCGGTGATGAGCGGGCTGCTGGTCGGCATCATGCTGTCGCGTCCGCTGGCCAGCCTGACCGCCGCGCGCTTCGGCTGGCAGGCGATCTTCTGGGCCTCCGCGGCGGCGACCGTGGGCCTGTGGCTGCTGCTGCGCAAAGCCCTGCCGCGACGCGTGCCTGAGCATCAAGGGTTCGGCTTCCTGGCGGTCCTGAAATCGCTGCCGGTGCTGCTGATCGAGACCCGGCTGCTGCGGCTGCGCGCCTTCACCCAGGCGATGGCGTTCGCCGGGTTCTCGATGTTCTGGACGGCGGTGCCGCTGGTGCTGGCAAGTCCCGGCTTCGGTCTGCGCCAGCAAGGCCTCGCTCTGTTCGCGCTCGCCGGTGCCGGCGGCGCGCTGATCGCTCCGGTCGCGGGCCGACTTGCCGATCGCGGCCACACGCCGGCTGCCACCATCGCCGCCTTGTCGGGCGTGGCGATCGCCTTCGGCCTGACCATCCTGGCGGTACGCACGCATGATCTGGCACTGCTGACCGTCGTGGCGGTGCTGCTCGACGCCTGCGTGCAGCTCAACCAGGTGGTCGGCCTGCGCGCCATCTACAACCTGCGGCCGGAGGTGCGCGGCCGGCTCAATGCGCTCTACATGGCGATCATGTTCGCCGCCGGCGGCCTGGCCTCGATCCTTGCGACGCTGCTGCTGGAGCATTTCGGCTGGACCCCGGTGGCATTGCTCGGCGCGGTCTGCGCCGGCGTGGCCCTGGCGGTGCAGCTTCGTTCATGATTGGCTGGCGGCCTGCCCAAGGATCCCGCCGCATGGACGAGCCCGATTACCACGCTCTGGTGCGTGCCAACGCGGGGTTCCTGGCGCTGCCGATCGAGCGGTGCACCGAGTCGGCCAACATCTACGGGGGCCTGTTGGCAGGCCCCGCGGCAGTACTGCAAAAATTCCTTGCCCGACGCTAGGGAGCCGTGACAGATCGGATCCGTAACAGAACCATGTAATTGGCCATGCCCGATGCGGACGAGAACGAGAGACGGCTGCAAGCGTTCCTGGCCTTGATCCGATATGCGGAAAGCGGGAAGCAAGAGCGATCCGACGCTTATACTCGCTTGTATGGTGGTGCTCACTTTCACGGCTTCAGCAATCATCCAAGGCACAAGGTGACAAGATGGCAACATACAACAACTGCTGCCGGCGCCTATGGGATCACTGCGGACACGTATGACGACGCCGTGAAAGCCCACGTTGTCCATGATTTTTCTGAACCCTCTCAGGATGCCATCGCAACATGGCGCATCAACCACAGAGGTGCTCTGTGGAATATTTGGGACGGGAGACTGGACGCCGCCTTTACTGCCCTCAACCAGACTTGGTCGTCGCTACCTGGAGGAGGACAGCAGGAAATAACGTCTGAGGAGGCAAAGCGTTATGTCTGGAATCGACTGGGAGAAGCCTGTCCATGAGATGGTCACTGGCTTTTGCTTGCGCGGCAGCATTGCTGAGCCCGGAAATACTTCATGCTTCTGGCTCGCACACTGAGGTGGACAGAGCAAACCTTGAATGCGGCGGAACAAAGTTCTCCGCAAGAAGTACTTTCCGTCGATTTGCGCCGGTATCGCAGGTCATGATCGCCCGGCCGGCAGGCGCAAGAACCGCGACTCCGGTTGATCTCAGGCAGACACGGATTTCTTATCGACGCGAGTTGGGCAACACCAAAGGCCTGTCCTCTTTCGTGTCCGGCTGGCAATGCAGGCGGACCCCGGCGGGCCATGTCCTGGTGCTCTGGTATGTCTGTCCGGAGGACCTGCGCGAGGACGTGCCGCAAGCACTTTGCAGTCTTACCCGCGAGTGGGAACGCTACGTCGCTCTTGACGGAAGCCTCCTGGATAACGGCTTCTCGTTCGATGATGCGCGCTACGAGAAGCTTCGCACCGAACTTGGCTACCCGGACAAGCCAGATGAAGCATTTGATGAGGGACCCTTCCTTTCCATTCATTGATCTCCGGCGCCGAGTTGCATTGCTCGGCGCGGTCTGCGCCGGCCTGGCCCTGGCGGTGCAGCTTCGTTCGTGATTGGCTGGCGGCCCGCCCCAAGGATGCCGCCGCATGGACGAGCCCGATTTCCACGCTCTGGTGCGTGCCAACGCGGCGTTCCTGGCGCTGCCGATCGACCCCGCGATGCTGGACGGCGTGGTCGCCAACCTCGTGTTGCTGCATCGCCATGCGGCCGCGGTTATGGAATTCGCGCTGCCGGACGCGCTCGATGCAGCACCGAGCTTTCGGCCATGACCATCGCGGCCGGGGTCGCGGCCCGGCTCGCGGCAATCGAGCGGCACGACCCGGTGCTGAACTGCTTCACCACCGTGCTTGCCAACTCCGCCCGCCATGAGGCCGAGGCGCTGGACCGCCGAATCGCCGCCGGCGAGATGCCGGGGCCGCTCTGGGGGGTACCATTCGCGGTCAAGGACCTGTTCGACGTCGGCGGTGTGGTGACGCGCGCCGGCTCGGCCATCCTGGCGACGGGGGCGCCGGCGGCGCGTGATGCGACCGTGGTCGGGCGCCTGCGCGCCGCTGGCGCGATCCTGCTCGGCTGCCTCAACATGGACGAGTTCGCCTACGGCTTCACCACCGAGAACGCGCATTACGGCACCACCGCCAACCCGCACGCCACCGACCGCATCGCCGGCGGCTCATCGGGCGGCTCGGCCGCCGCGGTGGCCGCCGGCCTGGTCGCGTTCTCGCTCGGCACCGACACCAACGGCTCGATCCGGGTGCCGGCCTCCCTGTGCGGCATCCTCGGCCTCAAGCCGACCTTCGGCCGACTGTCGCGCGACGGCGTCTTGCCCTTCGTCAACAGCTTCGACCATGTCGGCCCGTTTGCGCGCACCGTCGCCGACCTGGCGCGGGTCTATGAGGTCATGGCCGCCGCCGAACCGCCTTTGCCGGCGCCGATGCCAACCCACCCGAGGGTCGGCCGGCTGGTCGGCTGGTTCGCCGCGGGCGCCTCGGCGCAGGCGCTGGACGCGGTCGACCGGGTGGCGGACGCACTCGGCGGGGCGGCCCCGGTGGAGCTGGCGGAGACCGCCCGCGCCCGCTCGGCCGCTTTTTGCATCAGCGCCGCCGAAGGCGCAGCACTGCATCTGCCACGGCTGCGTGCCCATGCGTCGCAGTTCGACCCCGCCACCCGCGACCGCCTGCTCGCCGGCGCCCTGCTGCCGGCGGCGGTAGTGGCGCAGGCGCAGCGCTTGCGCGCCTGGTATCGCGCCGAGGCGAGGCGCCTGTTCGAGCGCTTCGACATGCTGCTGGCCCCCGCGACGCCGACCTCGGCACCGCTGCGTGGGCAGCCGACCCTCATCATGGATGGTGTCGCGGTTCCGGTGCGCGCCAATCTTGGGCTCTACACCCAACCGATCAGCTTCATCGGCCTGCCGGTGGTCACTGTTCCGGTGCGCGGCACCGGCGCGCTGCCGATCGGGGTACAGCTGATTACCCGACCCTTCGAGGAGGCGCTGGGGCTGCGCATCGCGGCCGAACTGGAGCGGCAGGCCGTGATCGGCTGCGAGCCGCTCGCGTACGATTGAACTGCCGGCCGACAACTCCGATGCCCGCGCTGAGATCGAAGCGGCATTCGCGCGCTACGAGGCAGCGCTCACCGCCAACGGTATCGGCACGCTCGACGCCACGTTTCCACAGTCGGCGCAGCCTATCCACTATGGCATCAGCGAGAACCCCAGCCGGCTGCCGGATCGACGCGGAGTCACGCCATCGCGCCCGTCATGCGGTCGATCCGGCGTGAGAGCAGCCTGACCATTTCAGACAGCTCCGCCAGCTTTGTCAGCTTTCCATCCGAGTCGACCCGGAGACCGTCTTCGCTGTCCGAAAGCCGCAGGACAAGCCGCGGGATCGGACTACACTGAAACAGCTGCAGCACGGTGTCGGCAAGGTCGTGCCAGCCTACCGGAATGCGAGCCGGTGCTGCGAGCACGTTCGCACGCAAGGCGGTCATTTCGCCCACCGTGAAGCCGAGTGGCGGGACGTGGAAGCCGGGTTCTGCGCGATCAAGCACCGATGGCACCACATCCGGAACTCCAGGCCGTCCCGGTAGACGCACGCCGGGAGCCAGGGTCGCAAGCCAAAGCGGCTGATATTTGTAGAGACGCCCCGGATGGCCGCTCACTTCGCACAGACGCCGAGACATGGCAGTCGCCAGATCGATCGCGGAAGGCCAGGTTCGGCAGGGGTGGACTCGAAACGTCAGTGAGCCAAACTTTGATTTCACCTGGTCTGCAACGCATGGCGGGTCGGCACTCAGCAGAGCAGAAAGTGTCTCAACGAGCGGAAACCACCCCGGTCCGACCTCAAAGCCCCTGCCCATCGCAAAGCACTGCGGATCACCCTCACGATTGGCGAATAAGCCCGGGTAACGCGAGCACAAAATCGCATCGAGGTCAGCGGAGAGTTTCATGGCCGGTCTGCGCCGCGCGATCAACCGGTCGCAGTGCGGTAATGCGCGTCTCCCCGCACTTCGCGCCGCATGCCCGCCAGCGCGAATGCAGCCACGATCCGCGCCACAACTTTGGTTGGTTGCAGAAAGGGGTCTGCATAGATCGTGAACAGGCCAGTCGGTCGGTGATACACGACTCGTCCGCGTGGGCAGTCCTCGTACTCCTGCCAGGCAATACACGCGGGCAATCCGCGCTCGGCAAGAGAAGCCGCGCCCTGCCGACGCCACGCTTCCCAAACCTCGTAGTGGCCTTTCGGATGGGTCAGGAACTCTCCGTAGGACTCGCCTTTTGAGAGCGCGGTGGTATCGATAACAAGGACATGGTCGCCATTCATGGGCACGCCCCAGAAAATTCCGACCAGCGGCTCACTCACTTCTCGAACGCTTGGTCATTGAGCAAGGCGCGCGCCCTCTGAACGATGGCGGTGAGCGTGCCCTTGTCAAAGGCGTCCGCGATCGTGCCCTCGCAAAAGCGCTCCCCCCTGATCACCGCCGTCAGCATGTGCCGCAGGTCGTCCATCGTTGCCCTGGTCACGGCCTCGTTGCTTGCGAAAAGCGTCTTGGCCTTGTCCCCCTCCATCCAGTCAGACCAGTTGGTGGTCATGATCCAACCGGATTTATACACAGCTTCATAAAAAGCTTCGCCTCCATCGGAAAGATCGAACCACGGGAGCTTGGTAATGCCGTTGGGGCTTGGACTCGGATTTGACCACTGACCGATAGAAAAGCCAGGAGCTGCAAACACGTCCGCGAACCGCGCGAGCTCTGCAAGCTGCGGTTCGGCACTTGCTTCGGAGATTTCGGTGGTCAGCCCATCTGGCAGAAGAATGTCGCGTGCAGATGGCGCTATGATGAGGCGAACGCCACTTAGCCCGGCAGTTTCCAGTGCCGGCCGGTGCTTGTTGTGCCAGTTCGGGTGTAAGGCGCTGGTCGTGTATCCAAAGATCACGAGCCGTGGTTCGGGATCGATAACAAGATTGCTGCCTTCCTTTGCAGCTTCCGCAAGCAGGGGATGGATCGTTTGTCCCTGCATTCCGCGCAGCGCGAGCAGCACCTGGCAGGTCCGGCGATAGCACTTGACAAGTAGCTCACTCCCGCCATCGGCTCCAAGCCATTTGGCATATTTCCTGAGCTGTTCGAAAACTTCGGGCTTCGTGTTGGAGACCAGCGAAGGATTTCCGAAGCACTTGGCCTCGTAAAAAGTGATACGAATTGCGCTGTCATGGCGCTCCAGTGCAACCATGTCGATGCGGGATCGGTGCCCGGGCAGCGCCATTTCGACGTCGATTACGTGCGGATTATTATCCGCGATAGCCGCCACCCCCCTTTTCTCATCACCCGCAAAGTCCCGGGCTTTCTTGATCCAGTGGTCCAGCATGACCCTTCCGGTATAGTGGACGTCGCCTGCCTTGTTGCCATCGAACCTGAGATACTTCTGACCCTCGGCCGCCTCAAGGACGTATTTATGGTGAATTTCGGCGTGCAAGGAAGGTTTAGCCGCGGCATTAAACTTGACTCGGTAGATTGATTGCCCCTCGACATAGGCGTTCAGATATCTGTCGCGAACAGCCAGGAAGAGCGGTCGCTTTCGTCCGCTTGCATCCTCAAAACGGGCTTCCAGCACGTCCTTCCACCACGCCGGGCGCTCATCCAACGCGGTGAGGCCGGTATCTGCAAATTCTCGCCCGAAAATCATGGTCATCACACCTCCCACCATTCTCCGTCGCCGCGACGTGTCACATGGCTTCCGAACAGCGCGGCGAACTGATCGGCCCGGAACGTGTGGATCGGCACCAGCGCGTCCGGCGCCAGTGCGGCGGCCAGCCGTTGCAGATCGCTTGTACTGGCGTGGCCAGACGTGTGGATAATCTCGAACGTGACGTGGCGCTCGCTCAACTTGGCCTGGAAAGCCGTTAAGTCCGGCTTGTCGAGATAGCCATCCCATTGTGACCAGATGACCCGCGCTCCATCCCAGGCACCCGCCATCAAATCGAGGTCGGGCAGCATCGCCGGTCGAAGCAGCATCGCTGTCTTCCCCAGCATAGGGCCAAGGGTCTCGCGATAGAGCCGGTGTTGTTTGTAGCGGTCAACGAGGTCGAAACGCTCGGTGCGCGCAATGTGACGGCGCTGGTATTCGGGCACGTAGACCGCAAGGTTGGGCCAGCCGGCGGCCGGAACATTCGCATTACCGGTTGCCCGCAGGACCTCCATCGCATAGAGATCGAGCACCAACGTCCGACCAGTCCGCTTGCAGGCGCGATACAGACTGATGACGCGGTCGATGTTCTGAGCGGACGCGCAGACGCCGACGAAGCCCACTGGTCCCAGCCTCTCGACCAGCCGCGCCTCGATCTCGGCTTCGGTCGGGAACTGCTGGCCAGGAGCCAGCCGACCAAGGCTCGATCCTTCCATCAGCAGGGCGTGGATCGGGTGCGGCGGATGCCTGACGAGGCGCTCGAAAAGACTGGCTTTACGGCCATGCGCCCGAATGTCGCCCGAGTAGAATAATCGCCGCCCATTCGCCTCGATCAGGAGCGCGTAGGCGTCGTAGGCGGAATGGTCGACGAGATAGGGCGTGATCCGGAATGGCCCTATCGTGATCGGCTTCCGGTCAACCAGGTCTGGGCCGCTGTCGAATATTGCGGGGACGGGTCGCGGTACGAAGGCGGATGCAGCCCGCAGGATCCTCCGCGTTGCGGCCCCTGCCACGATCGTCGGGGCAGCATCGGCGGGGACCAAGCCCCAATGGTCGGCATGGCCGTGCGATAGGATCAGGGCCAGAAGGCTTGGATCTCCCTCTGACAGGCCGACGACTGGCGGGAGCAATGATGCAAGGTTTCGTTCGTCCGCGTCGAGCGGCAATCCGAGATCAAGCAAAATGCGCTGATCTTGGCAGGCGAGTTCAACGCAGGTGCCGCCGATTTGTGCAGCGCCTCGGTGGATGCAGACCTTCATTCGCTGCCCTTAGCTCGTCTTCGGCACCGTCTCGGCCATGGTCACAGATCCGAGCAGCTTGCACGTAGCCGTAGGCCCATATGGCCGCTGGCAGCCATCGCATGCGGCCTCTGGCGCAGCCAAAGCTTGGTGCGGTCGCAGATGATTCGGTGGCTCAAGACGCTCTCCGCCGGACGCAATGCGCGTCCTGATTATCTATTCGCGGGAGCTGACCTTGAATTAACCACACCCGGGCGGAATTTCGCGGGATCGTCATAAGATGACAAGCCAACGTCGCACTTTCACGGCGATTTCACACATTTCACGACGCCGATCTGTCCCGTAGGACCAGTGCTTGATGAGCCACACCGGGGGCGCACCCTGCGGGTGGATCGGGAAAGCGGCGCGGGTGCCTGGTGGGCTTGCCGCGAAGCGTCGGGCGGCGGCGTCGAAGTCGGTTGGTGACGCGGTAGCCAGCCCGGTGGCGAAGTGCAGGTCGCCGGGGATGGCGAGGAGCACCGCGGCGATCAGGGCGCGGGCGACTATGCGAAAGCCGGGGCGCTTGGCCAGACTGAACAGTGCGCCGAGCCAGGCCAGCATTGGGATGACATAGTAGCGGTCGCCGATGTCAGGCGATTGGAACAGCGTCCAGGCGGGCAGGCTGGATCCGGTGGCGGGCCGCAGCAGGCCGGCCGCGAACAGCAGCGCCGCATACAGGCAGAACTGCCGCAGCAGCCGGCTGCCGCCGCGCAGTGGCACCGTGGCGAGACCGGCACCGAGCAGGCAGAGCGCAACCGGCAGCAGATGGGCCGCCCACAGCGGGCCGTTCAGCACCGAGGCCATGCGATGGCGGCCGAGCAGCGAGCCGACGACGATCTGCAGGGCAACGATGTTGGCGAGTCTTGGCAGGCTGGCGCCGAGCAGGGGCGGCGTCGTGCGTCCGACGCTCAGCGCGAGCGTGGCTGCAGGGCCGCGCACAGGGTCACAAAGAGCAGCTTCGCGCCGCGGTCCTGCTGGCGCCACGCAGCATACTGCGTGATCGGCTGCGAGGCGCTCGCCTATGATTAACCCGGAGGCCGATGACCCCGTCGCCAGGCGCGAGATCCGTTGAAGCCGGGCAGGCGGCTCGCCAAGACGCTCGGTGCTACGCCGCACCGTCGCGAACTTCGGCCGCGACGTCGCCACCACCCATCTCGAGTTCCGTCGCGACGAAGGCGGACAAATCGGCCGGCAGAGCGATCCGGAGCGCGCATGGCTCTTCGAGGACTTGACGGCGTTCCAAACGGCGCCATGCGACCGTTCCAGGTTCTCTGTCAGTCATCCAGCTTGGCCTCGGTGCCGGCGTCTCCCAGACGCCAGTATCCCGCCGCCCTGATGCGGTCGCGTGGCAGGCCCTTCTCTTCGATCAGATGACGGCGCAGGCGTCTTGCCGTGGCGATTTCCGCGGCCAACCAGGCGTGCGTGTCCCCGTCTGGAAGCACCAGCCTTTTCAGGGCCTGTTCCAGCAAGGTCGTCGTTCCGGCCGCCCTGCGATCCCGATGCAGCCAGTGGATCGCGGCATTCGCGGCCGTGGGGAGGTGGCGCTCCTCACCGGCGTCGGCGACCTCGATCAGGACCACCGCGCCAGCACCGGGCCGCATCTCCTCCAGGCGCCGGGCGATGGCCGGTAACGCGGTCTCGTCTCCCATCAGCAGGGTAGTGTCCTCGTCGTCAGGCGCCAGGACGGACCCTCTTGGTCCGCCCACGCCGATCCACTGTCCCGGCTTTGCCTGCGCAGCCCAGGTCGACGCAGGTCCGCTGCCGTGGATCACGAACTCGACGACCAGCGTGCATTGCCGCGTATCGAAACGTCGCGGTGTGTAGTCGCGGATGGCGGGCTGGATTGCGCCGGCCGGGTAGGCACGCTGATTGTCGGCGAGATTTGGCAGCACCGGCCGGTCCTGGCCTGGAGCCGGGAAGAACAGCTTGACATGGTCGTCCGCGGCTACGGAGGTAAAATCGGCGAGTTCGTCACCCGCGAAGGTCATCCGACGCATCCTTGGCGTGACCTGTTCGACGCTGGCAACCTGGACAAGACGCAACTTGAGTTGGTGGCGAACGCGCAGCGCGCGGATGACATGGTTCATGCATGGATCCTCATGCGATTGGGGCCTGATGCCTACTGGTCCGTCTTAGTGCCGAGGATTTCGGCCGTGGCGCGTTTCAGGATCAGGGCGATCCGCCGCGCTTCATCGGGCGTGCAGTCGCGCGTTCGTAGCAAGGCGTGCTTCAGATCGTGGCGTGCCTGGTGCAACTCATCCGCGGCCTTCGGATCGACCGCGTTCAGGCCGGCAAAGGCCTCGCGGACCTGCTCCATGCGGTCGCCGATGCGCCCCAGCGCGTCGAGCATGGCGTCCGTCGTGGCACGGTTGGCGGCCAGATGTTGGCGGCCTTGTTCCGTGAGGCTGTAGAGCTTGCGATTGCCGTCCTGCGCGACCGCCGCATGGCCGATCTCTTCCAGGTAAGTGAGGGCCGGATAGATCACGCCAGGGCTGGGAACATAGAAGCCGTTGGACCGCTCCTCGATCGCCCTCATCAGTTCATACCCATGCGCAGGCTGCTTATCCAGCAGCGCCAACACGACGAGCTGAAGATCTGCGGAGGAGAGCTTTCGCGCGCCCGGCATGCCGCCGCCGCCCATGAAGCCTGGTCCTCCGCCACGACCGAAGCCGAAGCTGCCTCGCCCCCGACCATGACCGATGGCGTGCAAGGCGTGGTGTATTAAAAAGCGAGAGGACTGGCCGTGCATATTTCTAAACATGTCTTACGATATGTCTAGAGATATGACGTCGTCAAGCGGTTCGACCGTAAAATCCTGCCGGGCTCCGCCATCGCCTTGGCGTGCCGGTCAGTGCTTGACGAGGTGCATCGGTCTGGCGCCTTGCGGGTGGATCGGGAAGGCGGCGTGGGTTCCAAGCGGGCTTGCTGCGAAGCGTCTGGCGGCGGCGTCGAAGTCGGTTGGTGGCGCGGTGGCCAGCCCGGTTGCGAAATGCAGGTCGCCGGGAATGGCCAGCAGAACCGCGGCGATCAAAGCGCGGGCGACGATCCGCAAGCCGGGCTGTGCTGCCAGGCTGAACAGCACGCCGAGCCAGGCCAACATCGGGATGACATAGTAGCGGTCGCCGATATCGGGCGACGTGAACAGCAGCCAGGCGGGTAGGTTGGAGCCGGTGGCGGGCCGCAGCACGCCGGCGGCGAACAACAGCGCCGCATAGAGGCAGAATTGCCGCAACAGCAGGCTGCCGCGGGTTAGGGCAATCACAGCGAGACCGGCGGCGAGCAGGCAGAGGGCGAACGGCAGCAGATGGTTGATCCAGAGCGGACTGCCCAGCACCCAAGCCATGCGATGACGGCCGAGCAGCGTGCCCGCGACGATCTGCAGGCCGACGATGTTGGCAAGCCTTGGCAGGCTGGCGCCAAGCAGCGGCGGCGTCGTGCGTCCGGCGCTCAGCGCGAGGATCGCCTGCAGCACCGCGCACAGCGTCAGGACGAACAGTCTCGCGCCGCGATCCGCCCCGCGCCGCGCGGCATACTGCCAAGCCGCGACCGGCAGCAGGAATAGGCAGAACGGGCCGCTGAGCCCGCACAGCGACAGCACCGCGAGATCGAGCGCCCGCCCAAGCGGTCTACGTGCCGGGGTCGCGACCAGCAGCAGGAAGCCGATCAGCGAGAGAGTCCACTGCGCGTTGGTCAGGTTGCCATACAGCTCGAAGGAATTAGGCAGCAGCAGCGCCATGCCGGCGAACAGCGCCCGGCTTGCGCGCCTCGGCCAGACGTCGTCGAGACGGCGCGACAGCAGCAGGACGGCAGCAGTGGTCTCGATGCCGAGTGCGGCGAGCGCGAAGATCGTCGGCGCCCAGAGCAGCGGGAACGGCGTTGCCGCCAGCGCCACCAGCCGGCAGATGGTCTGGGCGTAGCCGGCGTACGGGACCAGCAGGCTGTGCCCGCCTGCGTTATAGGCGTCCGGATACCAGTTCCAGCCATCCTCGGCCCAGAAGTCCGCGTGCAGCAACACGGCCGGCCGGCGGCAGAGCAGCAGGCCGAAGCAGAGCACGGCGATGAGCAGAACCCGCAGGCGGGGACGCCTCACTGCAACCGTTCCCGTTGCCGCGAGCTTGAGTCGTTCGGGGCTCGTCATGCGAGACAACGTTGGCAGCCTGCCCGCTTGCAGCTTGATAGGAGGAACGCATGGAATATCGTCTGCTCGGCCGCTCCGGCCTGAAGGTCTCGACCGTCACCCTCGGCACCATGACCATGGGCGGCGGCGGCCAGTTCGCCAAGATCGGCAATGTCGGCCTCGACGAAGCGCGCCGACAGATCGATCTGTGCCTGGATCACGGCGTCAACCTGATCGACACCGCCAACATGTATTCGACCGGCGCTGCCGAGGAGATCGTGGGTGCTGCCCTTGGCGGCAAGCGGCCGAAGGGTGTGCTGATCGCCAGCAAGGCGCGGTTCCCGATGGGCGAGGGACCGAACGACCGCGGCCTGTCGCGCCATCATCTGATGCAGGCCTGCGAGGCCAGTCTGCGCCGTCTCAACACCGACGTGATCGACCTCTATCAGGTGCATGAGTGGGACGGCCTGACGCCGCTGGAGGAGACGCTCGAGGCACTCGACCGGCTGGTGGCCGACGGCAAGGTCCGCTATGTCGGCTGCTCGAACTATTCCGGCTGGCACCTGATGAAGGCGCTCGGCGTCAGTGCTGCTGAGCATCGCCAGCGCTTCGTCAGCCAGCAGATCCATTACACGCTCGAGGCGCGCGAAGCCGAGTACGAGCTGCTGCCGATCAGCATCGACCAGGGGCTCGGCGTGCTGGTGTGGAGTCCGCTCGCCGGCGGTCTGCTGTCGGGCAAGCATCGTCGCAACCAGGCAACACCAGAGGGCACGCGCCAGCTCGCCGGCTGGTCGGAGCCGCCGATTCGCGACGAGGAGCGGCTGTGGGACATCGTCGAGGCACTCCTCGGCATCGCGAACGCCCGCGATGTCTCGGCGGCACGGATCGCGCTGGCATGGACGCTGGGACGCCCGGGGATCACCTCGGTGGTGATCGGCGGACGCACCGAGGCGCATATCGCCGACAACCTCGGTGCCGCGGACATCGTGCTGAGCGAGAGCGAGCGGGCGACCCTGGACAAGGTGAGTGCGCCGCCGATCCTCTATCCCTACTGGCACCAGCTACAGACGGCGCGCGACCGGCTCTCCAGTGCCGACCTGGCGCTGCTCGGACCGCACCTCTGAGGATCGCGCTCAGCCGAGATAGCGGCGTTTCAGGTGGGCTTGGTAGATATCGGCTGACAATGGCGCGCCGGTCGCGTCGCGAACGATCTCCGCGGCGGTAACAGAACTGGCGCGCTCGTGCACACGCGGGCGCAGCCAACGCAGCAGCGGCGTGAAATCGCCCTGCGCCAGGCAGCTTGGCAAAGCCGGCTCGTCGCGGCACGCGGCGTGGAACAACTGCGCCGCGGTGATCGCGCCGAGCGTGTAGGTCGGGAAATAGCCCCATAGGCCGGCCGACCAGTGGATGTCCTGCAGGCAGCCGCGCCGGTCGTCGGGCACTGTCACCCCGAGCAGCTCATGAATCCCGTCGTTGAACGCGCCGGGCAGATCCGCGAGTGCGAGGTCGCCCGCGATCAGGCGCCGCTCCAGGTCGTATCGGACCAGCACGTGGGCGGGGTAGGTGACCTCGTCGGCATCGACGCGTATCAGGCCGGGCTCGACGCGGGTGACCCGGCGATGCAGATTGTCCGCCTCCCAGGCCGGACCAGAGCCGCCGAAGCTTTCGCGCAGCAAGGGTGCCAGGAAGCTCATGAACTCGCGCGAGCGGCAGGCCTGCATCTCGATCAGCAGCGACTGGCTCTCATGCATGGCCATGCCGCGCGCCTGTCCGGCCGGCTGCGACAGCCAGTCGCGCGGGCGGCCCTGCTCGTAGAGCGCGTGGCCGGTCTCGTGCAGCACGCCCATCAGCGCGGTGCTGAAGTCGCTCTCGTCATAGCGGGTGGTGATCCGCACGTCGTCGTTCGCACCGCCGCAAAACGGATGCGTGCTGATATCGAGACGACCGCGCTCGGCATCGAAGCCCACCGTCGCCATCAGCCGCTCGGCCAGCGCCTTTTGGGCTGCGATCGGAAACGGCCCGGACGGCGTGATCGGCGCCGGGCGCGACTGCTGATGTTCGAGGGCTGCCGCGATCAGGCCGGGCAGTCCGGCGCGCAGCGAGGCGAACACTGGATCAATCAGGGCCATGCGGTTGCCGGGGTCGTACTGGTCGAGCAGCGCGTCGTAGGGAGCGAGCCCGAGCGCTTCGCCCTTGACCGCGCCGATCTCGCGTTGCCTGTCGAGGACTTCGGCCAGGAGCGGCAGCAAGCCCTTGAAGTCACTGTTGGCGCGCGCACTCCGCCAAGCGCGCTCGCAGACCGAGGCAGCGCGCGAGGCGGCCTCGACCAGGTCCGCCGGCACGCAGTTGGCGTGAGCGTGCTGGCGACGCATCTCGGAGAGGTTTGCCGACTGCCAGGTGTCGAGACCGCTCCCCGCTTCGGCTAGCAGATCGCCCATGTCCGGCGCGGTCAGCAGTTCGTGCGCGATCACCGAAAGGGCGGCGAGCTGGCCGGCGCGCTGACCCGCCGCACCGGCCGGCATGATGGTGTCGTTGTCCCATCTGAGGATGCCGAGCGCGCCCTCGACGTCGGCAAAGCGGGCAAAGCGCGTCTCAAGGATCTGGTAGGACTGCATAGGCGGATTTCCTCACGGCTGGCAGGTTCAGCCATAACAGGATGGGGTAGCCTCGGGGAGGGGAGCAGGCATGGGTTTCGTCGAGGCCGAGCGGATCGCGCGCAAGGCGGAGCGTCGGCATCAGGCTGGAGACGCCATCGCGGCGGAGCGGCTCTACGGCGAGGCACTCGTCGCCTGTCCGGGTCATGCCCGCAGCCTGCACGGGCTGGGCTGCCTGGCGCATGCGGCAAGGCGGCCGGATATCGCGATCGGGCTGATCGGCCAGGCGGTGGCGGCGGCACCCGAGGTCGCGCCCTACATGATCTCGCTCGGGCTGGCGCTGCTCGACCGGGGGCATCTCGAGGAGGCACGGGCGGCGCTTGCGGTGGCGGTGCTGCGCGACGACACGGATGCACGGGCGCATCGCGCGCTGGCGCAGGCGCTGTCGCGGCTGGGGCGGCTGGAGGCTGCGGAGGCCAGCCTGGGCCGCGCGATTGCGCTCGAACCCGGCACGGCGGCGGCGCATCTCTCGCTGGGCGGCGTGTTGCGCGCGCGCGGCGCCATGGCCGACGCGCGCGTGGCCCTGCTTGCGGCGACGCGCCTGGCCCCCGGCGATCCGCTCGCCTGGCACGCGCTCGCAGCACTGGACGCCGAGACCGGCGCGCTGGAGGCGGCGGAGGCGGCATTCCGGCGCGCGGCCACGCTGCTTCCGGACGATCCCGCGGCGCAGGCCAATCTCGGCACCGCTTTGTTCGGGCTGGACCGGCTGGAGGCGGCGCGGCCATGTCTGGAGCGGGCGCGGGCGCTGGCACCGGACAATCCCGCGACCCTGAGCAGTCTCGGGCTGGTGCTGATCGGTCTCGGCGAAAGCCGCGAGGCGGAAACAATGCTGGCCGCGGCATCGCACCTGGCGCCGCAATCGGATGCGATTGCGATCAATCACGGCACGGCCCTGGCCGCCCTCGAACGCAATGCCGAGGCGGAGGCGGTCTATCGGCGCGTGCTGTCGCGCGCGCCGACGCAGGCGCAAGCCCGGTTCAATCTCGCCGCCATGCTGCTGGCGCGCGGCGCCCGACGCGAAGGCTGGGCGGCATTCGAGGCGCGCCTGGAGTTTCCCGGGCGCGAACCGCCGGGCTTGCCGCGATGGGATGGCGGCGCTGTCGCGCGGGGCACCGTTCTGATCCGGCCGAGCAGGGGCTGGGCGACAGTCTGCAGTTCCTGCGTTGGGTGGCGCCGGCGTCGCGGAAAGCAATGATCCGGCTCGAACTGCCGGCGACATTGCGGCAGCTGACGGCCGGGCTGTTCGATCCGGCGCGCGTGAGCATCGCGGAACCTGGCGCAGGCTTGGCCGGCTGCATGGCGCAGGCCTCGCTGCTCAGCCTGCCGCATCTGCTTGGCGATGAGGGTGTGCCGCCGCTGTCGATCACGGCGCCAACGGCGGCAACCATACGGCCGCCTACAGGGCTGCGCGTGGGCCTGGCCTGGGCCGGATCGCCCTCCTACCGCTTTGACCGCGCCCGCTCGCTGCGGCTTACGCAACTGGCGCCGCTCGCCGCCGTGCCGGACGTGCTGTTCGTCTCGCTGCAGCAAAGCGAGGCCGCCGACCAGGCCCGCAATCCCCCCCGCGGCATGCGTTTGATCGTGCCGGACCCGCCGCCGGCCGATCTCGCCGCGACCGCTTGCCTGATCGGCACGCTCGACTTGGTGATCAGCGTCGACACCATGATCGCGCATCTGGCGGGAACGCTTGGCACGCCGGTGTGGCTGCTGGATCGCTTTGGCGGCGACTGGCGCTGGCAGTCCGGCTTCGATGGCGGCCGGGACTGGTATCCGTCATTGCGCCGGTTTGCTCAGACCGAGGCGCTGCCGCCGGCGCAAGCCTGGGAGGCGGTGATCGCGGGCTGCGCCGCCACCCTAGAGCACTACTCCCCCGCCGCTTGGCGCGGGAGTAGTGCTCTAGAATGCTGATAAGCGGGCAAATACGTCCGATCAGGTGACTGCACCTGATCGGATTTTGCCCTGGGTGCTGGCCTCAGCCGTTATGATGCACCGCGACCAGGTCGATCCTGAATACCAGCGGCGAGTTCGGCGGGATCGGACCGGCTCCCTTGGCGCCGTAGCCGAGCTGCGACGGGATGTAGAGCATCCACTCGTCACCCGGGCGCATCAGCTTGAGCGCCTGCATCCATCCGGGGATCAGTCCCTGGAACGGCAGACGTGCCATGCCGCCCTGCTGGTCGGTGCTGTCGAAGGTGGCACCGTCAGGCAGCGTGCCGTCATAGTTCAGCACCAGCTCGTCGCCGGGAGAAGGATGCGCGCCGCTGGGATCGCCCGACTTCAGCACCTTGTATTCCAGGCCCGAGGGCAGCGTTGTCACACCGGGCTCGCGCGCCATCCGTGCCAGGAACGCAGCTCCCGGCTCCGCCGCATGGGCCGCGTGCGACAGGCTGCCCGACAGACTGAACGCAAGGGCCGCGACCATGGCGAGAAGGCCGCTGGACAGCCAAGGGCGGACGCTGCGGGAGTGCGGCTCGCGCCTATCGTCAATGCACATCGAAAGCTCCTGCAACTCGGGCGTTTCAAGCGGAATGCCTGGTGTCCAGAGGTGTCGAAAACCAGTCTGCCAGCAGGTAAATGTCAACAACGCTTTGATCCGCGACAAGCTTTGACGCTATGAGGTTCGCTCCCGACACGTCTCGCAAGGGCATGGACCGATGCTTTTATACTCCATCAGCGGCACCTGCTCCCTCGCTCCGCATATCCTGCTGGAATATATCGGAGCGCCGTTCGAGGTGAAGCTCCTTAATCGGGAGACCGGGGAAAACAAGGAAAACGCATATCTGGCGGTCAACCCCAAAGGGAGGGTGCCGGCCCTTGTGGTAGACGGCACGGTCATTCTGGAGAACGTCGCGATTCAACTGTATCTTGCCGAACGTTTTGCCGAGCGATCGCTCGCGCCCATCGATCTATTGCAGCGGGCGCGCTGGATGGCCGCTTTGACATGGATGTCCAACAGCGTTCACTTGAATTTTCGCCAATACCGCCGACCTGAATATTACACGCCGGATGAAAACGCTCGGGCCGCTGTGTCGGCACGCGGGAGGCAGGACTTCATCCGTGCACTGGAGGACCTCGACGATCAATTGAAGGACGGACAGTGGTTGTTGGGCGATGAATTTTCGACCGCCGACGCTTATGCACATGTCTTTCACCTCTGGGGGCTGGGAGCGAAATTCCCCATCCAGCACCTTCGGAACCTGCATGAGCATGGGCAGGCCATGATGGCGATTCCCGCTACCCGTCGCGCGTTCGAGCGTGAGGGTGTCCTTGCAACTATATTCGACTGATGGCCGCGAACTCAAAAATTGACGTTGGTGCGAAAACCCAGCACGGCGCCGTCCCGGATGCGGCTCGTCGCACCCGGGCGGATCAGGTATTGGAAAGCGGCATACCCGTCACTTCGGCGATCTCCTGGAAGCGGGTGAAGTCGCCGCTCATCTCGATCCGGTGGTCGTCGAGGCCGAGATAATCCTCCGGCCGGCCCCAGGGCGCGCCGCTCGCGATTGGGCTGAACTTGTCGGTGGCATGCACGTAGCCGGCAAAGGCGATCACCCCGTCGGTATCGGTCTTGCCCTCCCGGAGCAGCATCTGGTCGACCAGCACGTAATACATGTCGCGACGATGGCTGCCGCAGGTTGGCCCTGCCGAGGCGTGGCACCCAGCCGATTTCGAGCGGGATCGACACGCCGGATTTGTGCAAGCCGGCCCAGGCCCAGCCGGAGATGCCGCCGCCACCGGTGCCGAAATCGGTGTCGGTCTGATGCAACCCGAGCATGGCGTAGAGCTGCGGGATCGGGATCCAGCGGATTTGGCCGCCGAAGCTCGCCTGCGGCAAGTTCTGTTCGCCGGGATAGTTCGGTAGTGGATGCGGGTTGCCGCAGAACAGCACGTTCATGAAGCGGCAATAGCGCGGCGAGGCGGCGAAGTAGGTGCCGACCGGCAGCCAGCCGCCGACCAGGTCGATGCGGTCATGGTCGATGGACTGCTCCCAGTAGCTATGGACGAGGTGGGCAACGACATTGCCGCGTCCGCCACAGATCTCCTGGGTGGTGGCGAGGTCCTCGCCGATCGCGTCAATCGAGACACGGCGGCCGTTGCCGTTGACGATCATGACATGGAACGCCGAGCCCTTGAGGCCGGCGAGCTCGTCGAGGTCGAGATCCACCTCGAGGCCCACCTGGCCGGCAAAGTCGAACGACTGCCGCCGGCCTCCGTTGCCGGAATTCTCCGTCAGCCAGTCGAGACTGACGGATACGCCATGCTGGTCGAGCCAGGTGCGCGCCCCACCCCAATCGCCGAACAAATGCCCCCCGAGAAGGGTGCGCCGAACAGCGGTCCCAGCCCAGGCGTTGAGATCTGCTGGCTGGGGCCGCCGGCAAAGCCGGAGCGCGGCGAGGACACCCGCGGGCTTGCGGTGCTCGCCGGCGGCTGCCCCGCGCGCGGGGCGACTGGGGCGATCCCGAAATACGCAGACACGAGCATGATGGCAACGTGTCATGCGCGACCCACGAGGCTGCTTGGAGCGCGGTGCAACTTGCAGGCTGCACGGTCGTTGACGGACGGGGATAGGATTTCGTCGATGAGCACAGCGACGTTTGCCGCCAAGCCGGCATCCAGCAACGCCAAAACGCTGCTGACGGGTGGCCTCGCTGCTCTGGCGGGCCTGATGTTCGGTCTCGATATCGGCGTGATCTCCGGGGCGCTGTCGTTCATCGGCAAGACCTTCGAGGTCGGCGATCATGTCCAGGAAATCATTGTCAGCAGCATGATGTTTGGCGCGGCCCTCGGTGCTCTGCTGGCAGGCTATCTGTCCGCAAGCTTCGGTCGCAAGCGCTCGCTGATCCTCAGTGCGGCCTTGTTCGTCGCAAGCTCGCTGCTCTGCGCGTTTGCCTGGTCGGTGGCGGTGCTGATCGCGGCGCGCGTCATCCTTGGCTTGGCCATCGGGCTCGCCACCTTCACGGCACCGCTCTACATCTCCGAGATCGCCGATGAGCGCCGGCGCGGCGCGATGATCTCGACCTACCAGCTGATGATCACGGTGGGCATCCTGGTGGCCTTCATCTCCGATGCGCTGCTTGCCTATAGCGGTGCCTGGCGCTGGATGCTCGGGTTGGTGGCGGTACCGGGCGCGCTGTTCTTCGCCGGTGTGTTCCTGCTGCCGGACAGTCCGCGCTGGCTGAAGATGCGCGGCCGCGATCAGGAGGCGCTCGACGTGCTGGTCGCGTTGCGCGAGGACCCTGAGATCGCGAGGCGCGAGGCCGCCGATATCGACGAACAGTTGCAGCAAAAGCAGCACGGCTGGTCGCTGTTCACCGGCAATGCCAATTTCCGCCGCTCGGTGCTACTCGGCATCATGTTGCAGGTCATGCAGCAATTCACCGGCATGAACGTGGTGATGTATTACGCGCCGCGCATCTTCAAGCTGGCGGGCTTCGGCCAGGACGCGCAGATGTGGGGCACCGCCATCGTCGGCGTGGTCAATGTCTTGGCGACCTTCATCGCCATCGGGCTGGTCGATCGTGCCGGGCGCCGCCCGATGCTGACGGCAGGATTTGCGGTGATGGCGCTCGGCATGGGCATCCTCGGGCTGCTGATCTATGCCGGTATCGACAGCGAGACGCAGCGCCTGCTCGCGATCGGCGTCCTGCTCTGCTTCATCACCGGGTTTGCCTTCTCCGCGGGGCCGCTGGTCTGGGTGCTGTGCTCGGAAGTGCAGCCCCTGAAAGGCCGCGATTTCGGCATTGCGGTCTCGACCTTCACCAATTGGGCTGCCAATTTCGTAGTCGGCGTGACGTTCCTGACGATGCTGCACTCGCTTGGCGACGCCGAGACCTTCTGGGTTTATGGCGGCTTCAATGCGCTGTTCATCATCGTCACCCTGGCCTTCGTGCCGGAAACCAAGGGCATCTCGCTCGAGGCGATCGAACGCAAGCTGATGGCAGGTCGGCCGCTTCGCCGGATTGGTCGCTAGAGAGGGGCGGTCACACTCTAACTCGGCCCATGAAGACCAGCACTTCCACGACCCGTCCCGTCCCGCTGCCGGCGAGTTTGCTCCTCGCCGGCAGCACCCCATACTTGCCGGAATGGGCGAGGAAGTCATAAGGCAATCGATTCCCGCGCCGATTGGCGCGGGAGTAGTGCTCTCTTGCTCTGACTCAATCGGAAGCTACAGGCAGACGGTTAAGCTTGGCGAGGATGGTGTCGGCTGGCTTGGTCCAGACGAAAGGCTTCGGGTTGCGGTTGTGGTCACGGATGTGGCTGCGGATGGCGTTCTGGAGATCGGCGACGGAGGTGAAGACCACTTTGGCGGCGAACGCCCGATCGTTGGGTTTCTTGAAAGTTTCGAGCCGGTGCGGCTGCAGGCGATGGGCCTGCCAGAGGCGCTGGACCGCGAGACGCGCGCGGTCTGCCGAGTTGACGACGCAAATAACGGTCTGTGCCATACACAGCGAATTGCACAATCCAGCCGAAAAGTGAATCTTCCGTTTGGTTCAGAGCAATAACATACTGATGTTGTGCAGCGCTGCACGAGAGCGCCGCAGCCTTTACCCGGTCTCTTCCAAATTCAGAGTAGGTAGATGCCTCGCAAGTTCGGATCGGCTGCCCCACTAGACCTGACCCGCCTGCAAAAAGCATCGCAGTACGCGGTGGTCCTGGTCGACGGGGACGGGATTGTAACAGCCTGGAGCAATGCGGCTTGTACTGTTTTTGGCTGGTCGGCCGATGAAATGATCGGGCGGACCTTCGCGCTGCTCTTTCTGCAAGGCGATCGCGAAGCCGGGCTGCCGGCGCTCGAACTCTCGGATGCTCGTGAGAGAGGGTGCTGTGACGACGCACGTTGGTTGCTCCGCAAGGATGGTAGCCGGTTCTGGGCATCGGGAATGGTATTATCGCTTGCGGACGGATACCCGTGCTCATTCATCAAGGTCGTGCGCGACCGCACCCAAGAGAAGAACGCGCAAGAGGCGATCAGGGCAAGCGAGGCTCAACACCGGCTCATTACGGAGAGCGTGCCGCAGCTTGTCTGGCGTTCGCGAATCGATGGCCACTGGGACTGGGCAAGTCCGCAATGGACTTCCTACACCGGACAGTCGCAGGCAGGCAGCCTTGGTCACGGCTGGCTCGAAATGGTTCATCCAGAAGACCGTGACGAGACGGAGCGGGTGTGGTCGTCAGCCACCAGCCAAGGCATGGAATTCGAGGTCGAACACCGGCTGAGGCGTCACAATGGCGGCTATTTCTGGTTCAAAACCAGGGCCGTGCCGTTGCGCGAAGCCGCGGGCGAGCGACCGGCGCTTCTGCATTGGTTCGGCACCTCGACCGATATCCATGCGGCCAGGGAGGCACAGGATCGCATCCTGTTCCTTGCCCATCATGACGCACTGACCGGGGCCGCCAACCGCATCCTGCTCCAGGAGACCCTGGAGCGGCAGCTGCCTGCCGCGCGGTCCGGGCGGGAACTCGGCGTTTTCTACATCGATCTGGATCGCTTCAAGGAGTGCAACGACCGCATCGGCTACAGTGGCGGCGATGCGGTGCTGCGGCAGATTGCTGAACGGCTACGGTCGTCGCTGCCAGAGACGGCCCTCCTGGCGAGAGTTGGCGGCGATGAATTTGTCGTTCTTCAGGATGGTGCCAATGCGAGCGAGCTCGAACGCGTCGCCCAGACCCTGACGCGCAGTGTCGAAGGCCCCTTGCATGTGGATGAGCATGTCTTCCATCTCGGCGCCAGCGTCGGTGTAGCCGTCTGCCCAGGTGACGGCTCGAATGCCGATGAGCTCATACGGCGCGCGACAGTCTCGTTGGCGCGCGCGAAGGCGGACGGCGGCAATCGCGCTTACCGCTTCAACAATGCCATGGATGAAGCCGCGCGGGCCCGTCGGGTGCTGATCGGTGATCTCGATGACGCGATCGAGAACGGCGGGCTGCATCTGCACTACCAGCCGTTCTTTTCACTGGCCGATGGAAGGCTGCGGGGCTTTGAAGCGCTGGCACGCTGGAATCATCCGCGGCGCGGCACGGTCTCACCGTCCGAGTTCATCCCTTTGGCCGAGACATCCGGCAGGGTCGACCGGCTCGGAATATGGGCACTCAACCGCGCGTGCGCCGCGGCGCAATCATGGCTCGAACCGTGCGCCATCGCGGTCAATCTGTCAGCCGCCCAGTTCCGCGGGGAGGGCCTTACAGGTCACATAGCGGCCGCCCTGGAACGGACCGGCCTTGCGCCCGAACGCCTCGAACTGGAAGTCACCGAGAGCCTGCTGATCGAGGATACCGAAAGCGTTCTGCGCAAGCTCCGCGCCATCAGGGAGCTCGGGCTCAGGATCGCACTGGACGATTTCGGGACTGGCTACTCCAGCCTCAGCTACCTGCGACGCTTTCCGTTTGACAAGGTCAAGATCGATCGTTCGTTCGTGCAAGGCATGAGCGAGGACAAAGCGGCGGCGGCGATCGTGGCGGCGATCGTCTCTCTCGGACACTCGCTGGACCTCACAATTACTGCCGAAGGTGTGGAAACCGAGCATCAGCTCGAGCTGCTGCGTCGGGCGGGGTGCGACGAGGCGCAGGGTTATCTGCTTGGAATCCCGCGCGAGCAAACCGAGGCGATCATACGCAGGGATTACGCCTGGATCGCGTCCACATCGCCGAGGACCAAATCGTCGGGCAGCGGCTCGTAATTGGCAACGCAGCACAGCTACAGCATCAGGCGCGAGAGTGCCTCGCCTACGAGCGCGTCAGTGTCCTGCGTGAGCTCGCGCAGGCGACCGTCGATGAGAAGCATCGCAAGGCCGTGCGCGATGGCCCAGGCCGCGGCGGCATCGGCCGTTGCGTCGGCGCGCGGGGAGGATTGCCCCGCGGCAGCGGCGGCCTCGGCGAGAGCGCCATAAGCGGCCTGCATGGCATCGCGCAGGGCTGGACGCTCCCGGTCGAGACGCTCGCCGCGGAACATCAGCAGGAACAGGTCCGGATGGTTCCTGGCGAAGCGCACGTAGCCCGCGCCCATGGCGTGCAAACGATCGGCTGGTGCCTGACCAGCAGCGTCCATCCCCGCAAGCAGGGCGGCACGGAACCGCACGTACCCCAGAGCTGCAAGTTCGCTCAACAACCCGGTCAGGTCGCCGAAATGATGAGCGGGTGGCGCGTGCGAGACCCCGACCCTGCGAGCTTTGCGGTCGTGACCCTCACCGCGCTGCCGCGCCCGGTCGCCTTCATCGGCCCGACCTTGATCGGCACGCCGCTGATCACGTTGCTCGCCACCCGCCTCACGCTGGCGCTGCGGCGCGGGCAGACGCCGGGGGAAATCCTGCGCGCGCGAGCGGTGTAGGGCGCTCGTTCAACCGGCAAAGCGGGTGCAGGCCGGACCGGAGACGCCGGCGTCCAGTGCGAACAGCGCGCCGGCCAAGAACTGCGCGCGCATCTGCGGCTGGCTGAGGTCCATGCAGGAGCTGGTGATGAAGAGGGTGGCGAGGTCGCGGCCGCCGAAGACGCAGGAGGTGGGCCGGCTGACCGGCATCGCGACGATCTCGCGCACGCTTCCGTCCGGGGCGTAGCGCACGATCCGGCCGCCGTCCCATTGTGCGTTCCAGATGCAGCCCTCGTTGTCAACCGCGCTGCCGTCCGGGACAGCGTCGCCGGCGTCCAGCGTTACCAGGTCGCGACGCGCGCCGAGTTCCCCCGAGGCGAGGTCGAAATCATAGGCGCGTATGATCCGCTCCGGACTGTCGGCGAAATAGAACAGGTCGCCAGCAGGGCTGAAATTGATGCCATTGGAGATGCGGATGTCTGTCTCGACGCAGGTGCAGGTGAGATCGGCGTCGATGCGCAACAGCATGCCGCACGGGGCATCATCGACCTCGTTCATGGTGCCGATCCAGAGCCGGCCGTTGGCATCGGTGCGGGAATCGTTGAAGCGGGTGCGCGGGTCGGCCCGGTCGAGCGCGAAGACGGTCTGGAGGGCGCCGCTGTCGGGGTCGAACAGAGCGATTTCGCGCGACAGGGCCACGAGCAGGCTGCCCTGGGCGCGTGGCACCACGCAGGTGATGCGGTCGGGCATGCGCCAGACGCGGCTTTCGCCGGTCTCGGGATGCATCCGGTGGATGCGACGGGCGAAGATGTCGGTCCAGTATAGCGACTGCGTCGCTGCGTCCCAGAATGGCGCCTCGCCGAGCAGGGCAAAAGCGGGATCGATGCAGCGGACCGGCCTCATGCTGCCCGTCTTCATGCCGGCTGCGCCGCCTGCCAGGCCTGCACATAGGCGCGGGCACGACGGCCGATGTCGGCGGGATCGCGGCCAGGTGTGTAGAGGCCGGAGCCGAGCCCGAAGCCGCTGGCGCCGGCGCGCACGAATTCGGCAAGGTTGTCCGGGGTGATGCCGCCGACCGGCATGAACAGGGTTTGTGGCGGGAACACCGCGCGCATCGCCCGCAACACGGTGGGCCCGACCAGCTCGGCCGGGAACAGCTTGAGCGCGTCGGCACCGGCGCGCAGGGCGGCGAAGCCCTCGGTGGGCGTGGCGATCCCCGGCATGCAGACCATGCCCAGCTGTTTGGCGGCGGCGATCACGTCCGTGTCGCCATGCGGCATGACGACTAATCGGCCGCCGACCTCGTGGATCGCGCGCACCTGGTCCGGCGTCATCACCGTGCCGGCGCCGATCAGGCAGCGTTCGCCGAAGCGGCGCGCCAGCGACCCGATACTCTCCAGCGGAGCAGGCGAATTCAGCGGCACTTCCAGGATGGTCATGCCGGCTTCGACCAGCGCCTCGCCGACCGCCAGGGCCGACTCGGGTGGCAGCCCGCGCAGGATCGCGGTGAGGGGGATGTGGTTGGACAAGGCTTGGTTCATGTCAGGCTCCATCGGGCGCATCGAGCAGACCGGCATGGTGGGCGATGTGCCGCAGGCCAGCGAGGGCGGTGTCGCCGAGCCGCTCGGGGACCGTAAGGTCGAGCGCGGCAAAGGCGCCGGCGTAGCGGTCGCACAGTGCCGGATCGCCGGTCAAGGCGACGCGGGTGCCGGGCGACCGCGCGTCCGCGGCCAGGCGCAGCTCCTCACCGATCAGCAGGCCGGAGAGGTAGTCCGCGGCACAGCCGGGTGCGAGACCGCCGGTCAGGCTCAGCGCGCGGGTGGCGAACAGGCGGGCGAAGCCGCCTTGCGCCTGGGCATCTTGCACGCCGCGGGTGAAGGCGAGGTCGCGTGTTTCGGCGTCGGCGGTGCCGTCATCACGCCCCAGGATGGAGTGGCGGCGCAGCAGCGCGAACAGCTCGCCGGTCATCATCGTCCTGAACGAGACCACCCGGCCATGTTGCAGGCGCGACCATTTGCTGTGCGTGCCCGGCATCACCAGCAGCGCATCGTCGCCGAGCAGGGGGGCGGCCCCGATCGCCTGGGTCTCCTCGCCGCGCATCACGTCAGGCGCACCGTCCAGCAGGCCGGGCACGAGATGCAGGGTGCCGCCGTCGGCGGTGGGAAACGCATGCAGCGCGCCCGCGAGCTCGGGCAAACCCGCAGGTGTCGGCAGATAGGCGACCTCGTGCCAGCCCTGCCGGCTGCCGACCATGCCGCAGGCGAGGGCGGCGGTGCCCGGTGCGCGCCAGCCCTCGGTGATGGTGGCGAAGGCCGCCGCAAAGCCGCCATCGGGGAGGTGCATGATGCCCCAAGCCTTGCTGCGTGCGTCCAGCACCCTGCCGCTGCGCGACAGGCGCCAGGCGCGCAGGCTGCTGGTGCCCCAGTCGAGCGCGATGAGATTGGTGGGTATAGCGGTAGGTGTGGGCATCGCTCAGGCACCCGCCGCGAGCGAGGCCTGCATGTCGGCCAGCGCGAAACGCACGAGTTCGGTCATGCAGGCATGGGCCGCGGCCTCGTTGGCGGCGGCGATCGCCCCCAGCACCCGCCGGTGTTCGGCCATCGGGTCGCGCGGCGCCTTTTGCACGCGATGCTTGAACAGGGTGGTCCAGCGGATCGCCGCTCCGACGCTGCTCGACAGCGCCATGATCGCCTCGTTCTGGGTCGCCGCCAGGATCATGTCGTGAAAGGCGCGATCGGCGGCCCGTCCAGGCTCGGTGGAGAGCTTGTGCCGGTCCATCGCATCCAGCGCCTCGCCCATCGCCTGCAATTGCGCCGGCGTGCGCCGCACGGCCGCCATCGCCGCCGCCGGCGGTTCAACCAGCATCCGCACCTCGAACAGGTCGCGCACAAACGCCTCGCTCGGACGCGTCTGCAGGAACCAGCCGAGCACCTCCGGATCGAGGATGTGCCAGCGCGCGCGCGGGCTGACCCGCGTGCCGGTGCGGGTGCGGCTCTCGACCATGCCCTTGGCGGCAAGGATGCGCACCGCCTCGCGGTAGGCCGTGCGCGAGACCGAGCGCTCGGCACTTGAGGCGATCTCGCCGGACAAAGTGGCACCCGGCTGGATTTCGCCGGCAGCGATGGCGACGCCGAGGTCACGGGCGATCGCCGTGTGCAGCCGTTCGGAGCTTCGCGGCACACCTGCCTTGGCGACGACCATCCCTTGTCCCACGTCTCGACCCGCTGATGCACTCTGCCATGGAAATCGTGATTTGTATGAGCATAAAGCTGCGCGCCAACATAGAGCGGCTCCCCCACAGGCTGCACAAGAGACGCGACCATGTCGATCCGGCTGCTGCAGATGCGCAATCAGGATGGCCGTCGTTTCGTGGCGTTCACCCGCAACCGCGGTCCCGCCTGGCGGTTGGATGGTTTCGACACGGTGCTGGGACTGGTGCTGCGCACCATCGAGGACAGGGTCGGGTTGACGAGCGCGGTCGCCGAGCATGATTCCGGTGAGCCCGTCGATCTCGAAGCGATGTTCGCGCAAGGCCGGATCCTGGCGCCAATCGACCATCCCGATCCAGCGCACCTGCTGGTCAGCTGGGCGGCTCCGGACGAGCAGGCTGCCGAAATCGACGATGACGAAGCCGAGCCAGCGCCCTGGAGCGCGCCGCCGGGATGGTTCTTCATCGCCAGCGGCTTCGGCGTGCGTGGACCCGGCGCCGCGCTGCCGCGCCACCCCGCGGAGGTCCCCTCGCTGACCGCCGAGCTTGCCGTGGTCTACGTCAACGGCGCAGACGGCAATCCCTACCGGGTCGGCTTCGCGCTGGCCGGACGCGGCGCCTCTGGAGGCACCTCGCCGGGGCAGGTGGCGCTGGGCGGTGAACTGCTGACCGGTGCGCTGCCCGACGAGTCGACACCATTTACGCAGGCGGACCACCATTTCCGCCATGAGCAGTTCCGCCGCCCGGGCGACGTGCATGTGCGTCTGTTCGGAGGGCTTCGGGCGGCGCGCGCGTTGCCGGCCCCGGAAGGTGCCGTCGTCGAGGTGGCGGCAACGCCGTTCCGTTATCCGCTCCGCTGCCGCCTGGACGCGGTGCCGTCGGCACAGGTGACCATCGAAGTCCTGTAGGTGTAGGCGCTCGCAAACAGCGGATGATGCTTCCTCGCGTCGGGCGGCATCCGCATACCGAGATCGAGAGTATAGATATACTGCTGCAGGCCTCGGCTCATCTTCTTGCAGGCCTGAAAATCCTCGGCGGTGCCGCCCTGTTGTGGATGGCATACAAGTGCGGACGTTCGGCTCTGAAACCGGTGAGACAGACACCGCAGGTCGTCGAGCAAGGCGTGTGGTTCAAGCGTGGGCTGCTGCTGAATTTGTCCAACCCCAAAGCCGTCATCGCGTGGATGGCCGCGCTCTCAATGGGACTGGGCACAGGGGACGGTCATATGCAGGTCGTTGCGGCGACGCTCGGTTGCATGGCTCTTGGTGTCTTGAACTACACAGGCTACGCCGTGGCCTTCTCGCTCACGGGCGTCATGGCAGCATATATGCGTCTGCGTCGATGGATCGACGGCATCCTGGCGGGATTGTTCGCAGTGGCCGGACTGGGGCTCCTCAGGTCAGCCTTCTGCCGCTGAATGCCAGGTCGGCAGCATCAGAGCCGGAATGCGTAAGTCATTGCGAACAGCGGCGGCTGATGGGGCGCTTAGTGGGCGTGGTACCTGTCACCCGCGAGCCTGCGGGCGAGAGACGAAGACCAGCGTGCGCACGGATGCCAGCACCGTCAGCAGGATCGGCATGCTGAAGATCAGCCAGACGGACTCCGGCGGTATCGTGAACGCGAACAGGCGCGTAATCCCGATCAGCGTCCACGGAAGCACGGCCTCCGCGGCGAGCAGGATACCGAGAATGATCATCAGGATTTGCAGGTGACGGGACGTCATGGCGGAGACCCCTGAAGCAGCGACGGTTCACAGCGAAGGCGTGGCAGTGCCCTGGCCCGTGTGTCCGGCCTGGGCGACCTTGGCCGTGGCTCCGGCGCGGATTTCGTGGTCGAGCAGATCCGAGGCGAGCGAGAAGGAGCGGCGCGCGTGGCCGAACGCCTCATAGGAGCCGATGATGTTCCAGGGCTGCCCGTTATTATAGGTGGCGATGCGGATGACGGGCTGGTTCGTGTGCGCGTCCCGCACCTCGATCTCCTCGCTGGCGCCGCCGTCGGACGGACGCAGCAGGGGCACGGCGCCGAGTGCGAGCTGGCCGGCCTGCGCCGGCACGTTCACCCACCAGAGCGCACGACGGGTATTGGTGATCGCGCCGCGCACACGCAGTACCCCGGGACCGGGATCGCCTCCGGGCCCCGGATCGGGGAGGATTGTAAAGTGCCGCGAAAGGCTCTTGACGAGGTGGTCGTGGAACACGGTCTCGAGCCTGGCGATCGTGCGCGGCGTGCGCGCGGGCGCCTTTCTGGCGGGCACCCAGGCAACCGGCTCGACGATGACCGCGGTGTAGGCGGCGTCGGAAAAGCCTGGCCGGACATAGATGGAATCGTAGGCGTGGCCCTTCTGCGGATGCATCTGGCTGTAGCTGGTCAGGAACCCGGTTTGGGTCAGGCCCTGCCCGCCACAGGCGGCGACCGCCAGCACGCTGGTGGCCGCGACGACGCGTGGAAGTCCGCAAAAGAAGGGGATGATTGCTCTGTGCATGGTAACTCCAGGGTTGTGCCGCGTGGCTGATCCGTTTCGGCTGTCACAGTGTTCCATGATATCTGTTCACTGAACACTTATCGCCGATTTAGAGCCGTGATCCGGGCACGTCAAGCCCCGGGTGATCAATCCGCCAGCTTTGTTATATCAGCTGCCGCGCGAGGTAGGCTGGCAAGATGCCAGGGGTCCGGGCTGGAGGAGACCGTCGAGAAGCATGTCGGTGTGCAGCGCGATCAGCCGGTCGGTCGCCTCCCAGCCGAAATCCGGATAGGCGAGCATCAGGGCAACCAGTCCGTGCACTGCCGCCCAGAGCACCTGCGCGGTCCCCTTGGCATCCTCGCCCGCCGGCCGGATTGCGCCGAGGGCGGCGCACTCCGACACCATCGCCTCCAGCATCCCGAACACCTGCATCCCGGTGGTATATTGGCGCTTTCCAGAGGCTTGAGCCGCGGCGCGGCGACCGTCCCTGAGCAGAAAGGCGATCCGGTACTCGTCGGGATTGTTCAATCCGAAGCGGATATACCCCGCGATCGCCAGACGCAGGATCGCCACCGGATCGGCGGGCTTGCCCAGTCGCCGGAACGCCGCCCCAAGCTTGGCGAACGCCGCATCGACGAGGGCATCGAGCATCTCCTCCTTGCTCTTGAAGTAGACGTAGAGCGCGGTCTGCGACATGCCGACGCGGCTGGCGATCTGACGGGTCGAGACGCGCTCGACGCCGTGCTCCAGGAACAGCTCGCGGGCGGCGGCGAGGATCTCCTGCGGGCGCTCATGGCCGGAGCCGCGCGCCTTGCGGTTGTCCAGCGAGATCACATAGGAGCGTCGCGGCTTGGCGGGCGCCTGTGTCGAGCCCTTGGGCGCGGGGCCGCCGGTCTCAGAGATGGCCATTGGTGAGTTCATCGGCCAGCATCTGGTTGCCATAGACGACGCGCAATGCGGCCAGCAGGGCCGCGGTATCGACCGCGACGGCGCGGTTGAGCTTGGCGTCATAGACGAAGTTGCCGCCGAGCGAATGGATGTTGCCGTCGAAGATCAGGCCCACCGCGCGGCCCTGAGCATCGATCACCGGGCTGCCGGAATTGCCGCCGATGATGTCGTTGGTGGTGCTGAAGTCAAATGGTGTCGCGAGGTCGAGCTTCGGCTTGGCGGCCAGCCAGTCGCTCGGCAGCCGGAACGGATCACTGCCGGTGGCCCGCTTGTACAGCCCGGCGAAATGGGTGAAGGGGACAATCTGCTTGCCGTTCTCGTCCCAGCCCTTGACCGTGCCGAACGAGACGCGCTGGGTGAAGGTGGCGTCGGGGTAGATGCTGGTGCCCTGGCGGGCGAAGCGGGCGCGGGCAAGCGTCTCGCTGGCCTGACGCTCGGGGGCGACCACCTGATTATCCCATTCGTCGTGCAGGGTGCGGGCGAACGGCTCGACGGTGCGCGCAAGTGCGATCATCGGGTCCTTGGAGGCGGCGATGGCAGCGGCACCGCCGCGCCAGAGCGCCATGCGCACCTTGGGATCGCCCAGATGGGTGAAGCTGACCAAATGCTGGGCGAGTTCCTGCGGCGAGCGCTTGCCCAGGATCGCCTGGACCGCGTCATCATCGACGCCGAGCGCCTGGCGCAGCTTGCCCAGGGAGTAGGCGAGCAGCGTCTCCTCCAGGTCGGGATGGATCGGCGCAGGCGAGTTCAGCTCCGCTTCGAGGGCCGGCAGCTTGGCGTCCTGGAAGGCGGGCAGGCGCTGCGCGTCGGGCTTGGCGCGCTCCGCCGCTCCGCGCACCAGCGTCTTGGCGTAGGCGAACAGATCGCCCTGCAGCCCGAGCGGATTGCCGCGCGCGCCGCCCTCGATCATCGCGTGACGCAGCCACAGCCGGTGTGCCGCATCGAGGGCCGGTGCCAGCTTTGCCCAGGGGTCGCCGAACGTCGCACGACGCGATTTGCTTGCATGGATCCAGGCGCGCAAATGGTCCTCCTGTTTGCGCTTGGCCACTATTACCGCCGGATCGGCGAGCGTCAGCTGCCAGCCGGACAAGGCCTTGACGGTGTTCTCGACGCCGAACAGCTGGTCCGCGGCATCCTGCTTCTGCATGGCGCCGATCCGGCTATACTCCCAGAGCACGCCGTCCAAATCGGCATAATACACGCGTATCGCAGGCAGCGTCTGGTCGCGCAGCTGCGCCAGTTCGCCGACCGTCGCCTCCCGGTCGGTCGAGCCGGGATTGCCGGACGTGAACACCAGCTCGCCCGGCTTGGGGCCGTTCGGATCAAACGGAAAATACTGAGTATGCGCGGGCTTGCCGTGGTCGTAGGCGCGCAGGAACGTCACGTCGAGGTCGTAGCGGGGAAAGTTGAAATTGTCCGGATCGCCGCCGAAGAAGGCGATTTCCTGTTGCGGCGCGAACACCAGGCGCATGTCCTGGTAGCGCCGGTAGCGATACAAGGCGGTGCGCCCGCCATGATACAGGCTGACCACATCGCAGCGCCATTTGGTGGCATCCCCAGCGACGCATTGCGTCTCCATGCGGCTCTCGGCTGCGTGCTCCGCCGTGATGTAGGCCGCACCCTGCTTGCCGGCGAGGGCCGCATTCATCGGCTTGGTGATGTCGGTGATCTTGTCGAGACGGTCGAGCTCCATCGCCGGGCAGCGCGGCTCCTTGCTCTGCCCGGCCGACATGAAGCCATTCTCCATGTAGTCGTGGCCGGAGGTGGAGAGCTGCGACAGGCATTCGTTGGCGCAATGGTGGTTGGTCATCACCAGGCCGTCGCCGGAGACGAACGACGCCGAGCAGCCCAGCGTCAGTCGTGCCGAGGCCTGGGTCACGCGCTGGATCCAGTCCGCCGACGGGGTGAAGCCGTAACGCTGCTTCATCTGCTTGAGCGGCAGGTTGTCCATCGTCCACATGCCCTCGTCGGCGCGCGCCCCAGGCGACAGCAGGACGGGGAGCGAGAGCATTGTGGTGGCCAAGGCGGCCGCGCCCAGTAAGCGGATTAGAGGCGGGAACGGCATCGCGCGGGATCCTTGTGGCGGTGATCCGGCTCAGTAGCCTAGGTTTGTGCCTTCGTCATCCTGACCAGTTGCGCGAGCATGAAATCCGGCGCCGCGCGGCCCATGATCCGCAGCAGGCGGGCGGCGCCGGGCGCGATCTCCAGACTGCCTGCCTCGATCGCGGCGATCGCGCGCGTGGCCAGCACCGTTGCATCCATCGCCCCGCTGGCGAAGGCGCCCTGTAGCAGCGGCGTGTCGACGGCAGGGGGTGCGAGTTCGACGACGCGGACCCTGCTGCCCGCGAGCTGCGCGCGCAATGACAGGGTGTAGGCGTGCAGCGCCGCCTTGGTGGCGCAATAGATCGGGGTTGACGGCAGCGGCACGAAGGCGAGGCCGGAGCTGACATTGACGATCAGCGCCTCCGGGCGGCTCGCGAGCTGCGGCAGGAACTGCTGGACCATCCGCAACGGGCCGCTCAGATTGCAGTCGATCTCGCGCGTGAGGTCGAGCAGGTCGCGGGGCGCATCGAGTGCCAGGCTGCGCATGATGCCGGCATTGTTGACCAGCGTATCGAGTGCCGGAAACGCCGCGATGGCGCGGCCATGCAGGTCGGCGATCGCCGCCGGGTCGCTCACGTCGCTGACCATGGTATGCACGGACGGCAGCGCCCGACGCGCCGCGTCAAGCTTGGCGCCGTCGCGGCCGGTCAGGATCAGCGTGTTGCCGCGGCGCGCGAGCTGCGTTGCCAAAGCGAGACCGATGCCGCTGCTGCCGCCGGTGATCAGGATGGTTCGCCCGGTGAGCTTAACGCCATTTCGTTTCATGGATTTGCGTCCTCCATAGCGGCTTCCGCCAGAAGCCAGCCATCTTCGGCCCGCGCCCGTTCGCGCACCAGGGCGACGAGGCCGGTGATCTCGACTCTCAGGTCGCGAGCGCAACCCTGGCTTCCGGCTGGTATTGCTCCGCGAGCAAGGCCTTGAAGAGAGAACGGTCACGGCTTGCGCAGCCGCTCAGAATTCCTTTCTCAACTTCACGTCGCGCATCTCCCGGCGGACGCGGGTCCGGACATAGACGTTCGTCGACACGCAAAGGAGTGCGACTCCTCCGCTTAGAGTCCAACAAGCCATCCGGACCAGGTCCCTCTCGATGTGAAAGAGGCCAGACCCGATGGTCAGGGATACTTCCAAGACGATTATGGGCAGTATGAGGCGTCGTCGCGACGTCCAGTACGCAGGTATCCATTTGTCGATTACCCTGAAGACGCGCAGGTGTGACCTCGTAAGAAGCGAGATTGCGCCGGCATCCTTGGCATCGAGGGAAAGTGCCCATCGCGCGCAGTCTCTTGCCTCCTCCCGGCGACCCATCTGCCAAGCGATTTCCCCCCGCAGCAAAATGGTTCCGGGATCGTCCTGGCGGAGAGCGATGCAGCGCTCCAGGACTTCCTCGGCTTGTGCGAGATCGCCGCGCCGCAGGAGCATGCCCCCGTATGAGGTCAAGAAGGGGAGATGATCAGGTGCGAGTTCGAGCGCGCGCCGGAATCCAGGATCGGCCTTGTGCCACGAGCGGAGCCGTGCCCAGACGACAGCCTTTACAAAATGACCTGTGGGATCAGTCGGGAACGCGCGTATGGCATCTTCCGCCGCCTGCAAGGTCGACTTGGTTTTGCCAAGCTGAAGCAGAGCAAGGCAGCGGCCCGCCAGCGCCAGCAGCGAAAGCGGATCCAGGGCCAGGGCCTCCTGCGCAGCAGTAAGAGCTTCCCGAGGTTTGTTGGCGGCGAGCAAGTCGCAGGCGCGCCGGGCGTGGCTCTCGGCGTCCTGTGGTTCCGCCATCGTCGATGCAGGAACGCCGACCCGGCTCCTCACCGGCCGTGCCGGTCGAGGAAGGCCAGGACGTCGTCATAGAGCCCGGCCTCGTTCGCGTATTTGGCGTAGTTCCGCGCGGTCGCCAGCCACTCCAGCGTCGTCGGCTTCACCTCGTCCAGCGCATCATCGAAATGGCGCCGGGTCAGCTTTGTTGCTTCACGTCCCGCCAGATCATCCTCGATCGCCAGGTCGATCGCGGTTTCGACAAGATGCTCCAGGTCCGCACCGGAAAAGCCCGACGTGGCCTGCGTCAGCCGGGTGAGGTCGATATCCTTGGCGATCGGCCGTCCGGTCAGCAGGCGCTGCAGGATGGTCGAACGGGCGTCCCGGTCGGGGGGTGCGACGAAGATGGTGCGGTCGAAGCGGCCCGGTCGCCGGAAGGCGCTGTCCACGGCCCAAGGCACATTGGTTGCCGCCAGCACCAGGATGCCGTTGTCCTCCCCCTGCAGCCCGTCGAAGGTGCTCAGGAAGGTGGAGACGAGCAGCGACTTGTGGTCGCGTCCTTCATGATGCCGGCGGGAGGCGAGCGCTTCCAACTCATCGAAGAACAGGACGGTGGGACGGCGACTGCGCGCCTCCGCGAACGCCGCCACCAGTCGCTTCTCCGAAACGCCGATATGGGCATCCAGGATATCGGCGATCTTAACGGAGATGAAGTTTGCCCCGGCCTCTCCGGCGGTCGCCCGGGCCAGCAAGGTCTTGCCACAGCCGGGCGGCCCATAGAGCAGCACGCCGCCACCTGTGCGCCGGCGGAACGTGCGAAACAGGCGCGGGCGTTGCAACGGTGCGAGAACGCGCCGATGGATTTGTCGTTTCGCTTCGTCCAGGCCGCCGACATCGGTAAAACGCAGGGCTTGCTCGGCCTTGGCCGGTGTCGCGGCCTGCCGGGTGCCCAGGTCGATCACGGAGCCGCTGTCGCTGGAGGAGGGCTCCCCCCTGCGTGCCCAGCGGCGTGCGGCACTCTCCTCGCCAGCCCGGAACAGGAATGCGGAGACCGCGCGACGCAAGGCGGGGTCGTCGAACGCGTCCGCGGCCAGATCGCGAAGCAGTTCGGCGGCGGGTGATGCGTCCGTCGCGCGAGCCACTTCCGCCAAGAGCGCACGGAGCAGCGGCGCGGAGGTCGGCCGGGCGCGGCAGGCGTCAACCAAATCCGCGATGTCAGACCCGGAACTCATCGTTCTACCCTGCCAAACAAACGCTAACGACGTGTTACCGAGCAGCACGACCGTGTCTGATTGCTGTCCGCCGGCAGCACGCCGGCAGCCTCAATCCTTGAACGGGTCGAACTCTCCTTCACCGGCCATGGCGACGGCAAACGGCCGCAGCGTATGCAGCACACGGATCGTTCCGTCGTGCTGCGCCAGCACCTCCGGCAGGCGCCGGTAGGCCATCGGGCTCTCATCCAGGTCGCCGCCCGCGAGCTGCACGCCGCGTTGCTTCAGCCATGCATCCATCTGCTCTCGCTTGAAGGTGCGCTTGGCCTGTTGCCGCCCGAACAGCCGTCCGGCGCCATGCACCGTCGAGTAGAGCGAGGCGCGCGCGGCCTCGCTCTCGACACCCTCGATGATGACCGCGTCGTCGCCCATCGAGCCGCCGACGAAGCCGCGCTGTCCCGGCCATGCCGGTGTTGCGCCCTTTCGCACCACCCAGAGGTCGCGTCCGTCATGCGTCTCCCGCCACGCGTAGTTGTGGTGGTTATGGACAGTGTCGGTGACCGCGCCGCCGATGATCTGGCGCACGCGCTCCACCACCCACTCGCGTCCCGCATAGGCGTAGCGCCCGGCGAGCTGCATCGCGGCGATGTAGCGCCGGCCGATCTCGCTGTCCTCGTCGACCACGGCCGGCGGCACGTTCATCCCGTCCTGGCCGCCAGCCGCCTTGAGGTAGCGGGTGGCGCTGGTGTGGCCCAGGCCGCGACTGCCGAAATGCACACCGATCCAAACGAAGCCCGCCTCGTCGCGCAGCAGATCGACATAATGATTGCCGGAGCCCACGGTGCCGAGCTGGCTGGCGGCCTTCTGACGATAGGCGTTCATGTCAGCCTCCGCCCAGGCCGCCTCGTCGTCGAACAAAGAATGCTCCGCGCGGACCGCGTTGCTTCGGCCGACCCCGAATGAAATGGTCCGCCTGATGTCGCCCAGGATTTCGCTGACGCCGCCTGCAATCTCGTCAAACGACGTGTCCAGCCGAACCGCCAGGTTGCCGCAGCCGATATCGAAGCCGACACCGGAGATGCTGATCTGACGCTCATAGGCGATGACGCCGCCGACCGGCTGGGCATAGCCGAGATGGCCATCGGCGCACACGACGCCGCCCACCACACGTCCCACGCCCATGCAGTTGCGCATCTGCGCGATCGTCGCGTCGTCGTGCGTGCCGAACACCCGCAGCGGCGCATCCCGATAGGCTGCATCCTGCGTCGGCAATGCCGCTGCCGCCTCCGCGGCCAAATGTTCCGCGCGCGCGGCGTCACGAAAGCCGCACCAGGCCGGCATCCCACGGCCGCCGGGCTCCTCTCCGGGGCGGGCGACACGGCAGTCCGGATCAAGCCCGGCGGCGATGGCCAAAGCGCGGGCACGTTCTTCGTAGGCGCTGGGACGACGCATCGGCCGGCCTCCTGGATCAATTACGTTCGCGAGGTTCGGATGAAGTCGGCGATCACCGCGGGGGCCGCGGTATCGAAGCCGACAACATCGAGCATTCCGGCGTCGTTCGGATCGGCGATGCTGAAGCCGTTCGAGATCAGGCCGACCACGACGAGCTTGGCTGCGATGCCGGTGCGCGCGCGATAGTGCCGTAGCGCCTGGACCGGGTGGATGGCCCCGGCCCAGGTCTCGCTGTCCGTGTAGATGACGAAGGCGTCGACCGAGAGACCGCGCTCCAGCGCATACAGCATCGGCAGGGCGCAGTCGGTTCGGCCGAACGGCAGCCCGGTCACCGCGCGCACCGCGTCGTCGAGACGCATCGAGGGCGACAGGCAGCGGCGTCATCTCCGGGCCTCCCGTGAAGCCGACGATGTGCGTGTTCGCCTCTGCCGCGGCCGTCGTCAGGGCCATCGCCGCGGACGCCTCACGCGGCGTGAGCAGTGAGCCGGCAACGTGACCGACCGCCATCGATCCGGAGACGTCCAGCGCCATCAGAATACGCTTGCCGGTCGGCTCGATCGACCTGAAGGCGGTGTAGAACGCCGCGTTGAGCGCATCGACGACGGATTGCACAGGCTCCCAATGCAGGCCGCCGCGGTCGCCGGCGCCGCGCGCATAGGTGCGAAGTGCTACCAGGATGGCGAGCGGATGCAGCCGCGCCTGCCTGATGCGCTCGACATCGCCAAGCGCGGACAGCACCAGCGGCAGCGTATCGCCGAGCGGCGCAATCGCGCCGACCGCGGTCAGCTTGGCGAGCGAGCGGACCAGTGCCGCCAGCGGCATCCGCTCGAGCAGCGCCTGCCAGACCGATGCGTCGTTCAGCCACGCCGTCGGCACCGCCTCGCGCGGCAACGCGTGCCTCCGGATCAGGCTGGCGGCTTCCTCCGCACTCCGCGCGCGAGAGAGCGCCAAGGCGGCGCGGACCAGCGACGGCAGGGCGTCCTGCTCGTGGCCGTGGCACACCCAATCGAGCAAGGCGGCCCGCTCCATGTCGGTCGTTTGCGGATGCGCGAGCCTGAGCAGGTCGCGGTGCGACCAGCCGTCGCGCTGGCGATATTTCACCAGCTGGTAGGCGAGCCGCTCGACCGGCTGCTCGAGATACCAGGCGGCGATGGCGCGGCGGAGCGCTCGTCCCCAGCCGCGCAGCCCCTCGACGAGCTCGGCGAACTGGAACAGATGGGTGCCGGTCCGCGCGACGCGCGGGAGTGCTGCCAGCGCCGCGCGTCGCGTCGCCAGATCCTGCGCGGACGCGGCTAAAGCGAGGGCGAACAGCGCCGGGCCATTCCTGGGCGCGCGCCCGTCTTCGCTGATCGCCACGATGTGCTGGACCGCACGAGCACCGTCCTGCTCGATTGCGCGCAGGACCGACTGCGCATTGTCACGCACGAGCGGCTGCTCGGCGACGTAGTAGCTGCCGCCTTCGGCACCGAGGATCAGGAAGCGATCGAGCCGCGCCCAGTCATCGATGGCAAAAGCATGACCACCGGCCGAGTTCGGCACGGAGCCGGGCAGCGGCAGCGCCTGCGGTGTGGTGGCGATTGTCTCGCGCGAGACGATGTTCAGGTAGTTCTTCATGGCCCGCGTCCTGTCGGAAGGTCCGGCGGGCGTGTTGCGGCGAGGGGTGCTACGGCGCCCGATCAGGCGCTTGGGGGATTTGAACCCCTGCCTACCGGATAACCCTCGGCCTCCGGCCCGCCGGAGGTATGATGTTAAGCGTCTTCATGCCTGGATGCGCTGTCCCAGCCGACACACGACCGGTTGGCCAAAGTCGCACCGACCTGGCGCGCTACGCCGTGGTCGTAAACCATGTCCCACACCAGTCTCCTCTCATCCCTCAAAACTAAGCCGTGCGGGCCAAGCAGCTGAGCGCCGCCATGTGCCGGCGAGGGCGCTATCGCGAACCCGCGATCGTGAATGTCTGATTGAACGCCATTATGTAATATCGCACTTCGCTTTCGGCCCGCGCCGAAACCATCAATCGACAGGCATGGGCATTTCGCCCTGGGGGAGTAGTCCGATAACCCAGCGGCGTCAGGCCCGTCTGCTCAGGATATGCCCAGGTTTGTTGTCGTTCGTCAATGACAGACTTTATATTTTCTCAAGTTTGAGGTAGAGCATGGCGCCATGATCAGCACCGCCCAGATCCGTGCGGCTCGGGGTCTGTTGAAATGGACCCAGGCAACCTTGGCGCATCGCGCCGCCTTGTCCGCGGTCACCCTGAATATGATCGAGAACGAGAGCGTGCACCCGCGGGACAACACCCTGGCTGCCATTCGTCGCGCCCTGGAGGCTGGCGGCGTCCAGTTCCTCGAAGAGAACGGGATCGGTGTCGGCGTGCGCGTGGCCACAAGAGAGGGTCCTCGGCCCTCGTGCAGCCGCAGGCTTGCCGTCGCCGCGACGAAGCCCTGACCGATCGCGCCTTTGCTGGGGTGTTCAGTCGGTTCGTGCCTTCGTCATCCTGACCAGTTGCCCGAGCATGAGGTTCGGCGCCACGCGGCCCATCGCGCGGAGCAGGCGGGCGGCGCCGGGCGTGATCTCCAGTCTGCCGGCCTCGATCGCGGCGATCGCACGCGTGGCGAGCACGGTCGCGTCCATCGTTGTTGACCAGCGTATCAAGTGCCGGAAACGCCGCGAGCACGCGGCCATGCAGGTCGGCGATCGCGGTGGGGTCGCTCGCGTCGCTGATCATCGTATGCACCGCCGGCAGCGCCCGACGCGCCGCGTCCAGCCTGGCGGCATCGCGGCCGGTCAGGATCAGCGTGTTGCCGCGGCGCGCAAGCTGTGTGGCCAGGGCGAGCCCGATGCCGCTGCCGGTGATCAGGATGGTTCGGCCGGTCAGCGTCAGTCCGTTACGTTTCAAGGGACCGAACTCCTCCGTTGCAGAGTCCGGCCCCGATGTGCATCAAGGCGGTCACGCCAGCACCCTCGCTTCCTTGCCACGCAGCTGTGGTGCGATCGCGCGCACCAGCTCGGCGACAAGCGTGACTGCCGGGTCCAAGTCGGTGCGATGATGCCGGACGAGGTGCAGCGACACCGGCGCCAGGGTGAGGGGCACGGGACGGCAAGTCAGCCAAGCGGCGACGTTGCTTTCCATGACGCCTGTCGGGAATGCGGCCAGCAAATCCGTGTCGCACAGCAACTCCAACGCGTGCAGAAAGGTGGGCGCAACGGCAGCGACGCGCCGCTGGCGCCCAATCCGGGCGAGCGCCTCGTCGACCGAGCCTTGCTGGTCCCCGCGCCCGGAGACGACGATATGGGGAAATGCCAACCAGCAATCGAGGTCGAACGTCTCAACCGCTGCCGCTGGGTGGTCGCGTCGCATGATGATGGCGTAGGGGTATGTGCCCAGACGTTCGGTCCACAGCGGTGCATATGAGGCGGACGCCACGGTAATGACGAGGTCCACCTCGCCGCGTTCTAGTCGCCGGACTTCATCACCGGCATGCCAAGGGTGAAAGATCAGGTCGATACCCGGCGCCCGCTTGGCCAACTCCGCGGTCAACGCGGCACCGAGTGCCGCGGCTGGAACGTCGGATGCGACAAGCCTGACCGCCCCACGAAGGCTTTCAAGGTCCGGAGGGCCGGCCGTGACGATCCTGGCCAGCTCGGCGAGCGCGGCTCGCAGAGGCTCGCGCATCGCATCAGCGCGCGGTGTTCGGCGAAGCCCGTTCGGCGCTCTCACCAGCAGCGGATCGCCGAACAGCGCTCGCGCACGAGCGAGCGCATTCGAGGCGGCCGGTTGGGACAGTCCAAGCCGCTCGGCGGCTCGTCCCACATGGGCCTCATCCAGCAGCATGTCCACGGTCACGAGCAGATTGAGATCAATACCGCGTAGCTTCATCACGTGAATGAAGTAGCATAACAAACATCATTTTGACCAATGTGCGGCGACCCGGCATCTGCAAGCGCTCAGGGAGGCCCGCGCATTTGACCACCGTATTGCTGCTCGCCCACCCGGATTTCGCCGCCTCCCGTGCCAACCGCGCCCTGCTCGCCGGGCTGACTGACGTGCCCGAACTCGAAGTGGCCGAGCTTTATGCGCTCTATCCCGATGGCAAGATCGACGCCGCGGTCGAGCGTGCGCGGCTGCTGCGCGCCGGCCGATTGGTGCTGCAGTTCCCGCTCCAATGGTATGCGACTCCGCCGCTGCTCAAGTATTGGCAGGATGCGGTGCTGACGCCGCTCTTCTATCTGGAGCCGGACGTTGCCGCCTCGACGGCGGGTCTGCCGGTCCTCGCGGCGACAACAACGGGCGGTCCGCCGGCGAGCTACCAGCAAGGTGGCATGAGGATCGACGAGCTGTTTGCACCACTCAAGGCGACCGCGCGCAAATGTAGCTGGCTGTGGCAGGCGCCGTTTGCCGTGCACGACGTACGCAATCTCGATGACGCGGCCCTGTCACGGGCGGGCGCGGCCTACCAATCCGTCGTACTTGCGGCACCGATGCTGGGTTGAGCCATCGAAGCGATGACAGAATATGATTCAGCCATTTGAAATCAGCGTTGATCCCGATGCACTCGACGATCTCCGCCGGCGCTTGGCCGCATTCCGCAGCCCTCCATCGCAAGAGCATCGGGGCTGGAACGACGGAGTGGACCTGGGCTACCTGGCCGAACTGGTCGATTACTGGCTGCATCAGTTCAACTGGCGGGTGCAGGAAACAGCTCTCAACCGGCATGAACAGTTCATCGCCGACGTTCGTGGCACGAAATGTCACTTCGTTCACGAGCGAGGTCGCGGAGCATCGCCGCTGCCGCTGCTTCTCGTGCACGGATGGCCGGATGGGTTCCAGCGCTTCGACAAGCTCATCCCGTTGCTGACCGATCCAGGCGCGCATGGTGGCGATGCAGCCGACGCGTTCGACGTCGTTGTCCCGAGCCTGCCCGGCTGCGGGTTTTCCCCGCGAGGTTCGGACGGCCCATCATTGGATGCGTTCGGCGCGGTGTTCCACAGCCTGATGCGCGACGTTCTGCACTATGACCGCTACGGCGCGCATGGCGGCGACGTCGGCGCGATCGTGTGCGACCAGCTCTGCCGCGGTCATGACGCCACGCTGGCGGGTGTGCATTTCACCAACGTGCCCGCGACAAGAGATGGCACGGAGTTTGACGATCTCAGCGCCGCCGAGCGGGATTTTCTGGCCCGGAGGCAGGAGTTCCTGAAGCTCGGCGGCGGTTACATGCACATCCAGGGCACGAAACCCTGGACACCCGCCGTCGCCCTCAACGACTCCCCCGCCGGGCTGGCGGCCTGGATCGTCGAAAAGATGCAGGCGTGGAGCGACTGTGACGGCGACATCGAACGACGCTTCACCAAGGAAGCCATCCTCACCAGCGTGATGCTCTACTGGATCACCCAGTCGATCGGCACCTCGTTCCTGGGCTATCGCGATCTCGCCAAGCCGCGGCACGAGTCGTCCAACGCCACCGATGCAAACCGGTCACGCGGCGCGGCTGCGGGCTTTGCGATGTTTCCCAAGGATATCGCCAACGCGCCACGAGAATGGGCCGAACGTTTCTACGACGTTCGCCACTGGTCGGAGATGCCGTCCGGCGGCCACTTCGCTGCGTGGGAGGAACCCGCTCTGCTTGCGCAGGACATTCGTACGTTCTTCAGACCGCTCCGCTGAGGCCTGCGATGTCAGGCGCACGGGAGCCGGCAGCGAGCGCCAGGAACACTGATTTCCGACGGGAGGAGACGCGATGAAGTTGACCGGTCAAAGGCTCGTCGTCATGGGCGGCACGTCCGGCATCGGCCTGGCCACGGCCCATGCCGCAATCGAGGCTGGCGCGCATGTGATCGTCGCGGGACGGCACCGCGACAAGCTCGCGCGGGCGGTCGACGGGCTTGGCGACACAGCGCGTGGAGAGTCGATCGACGCCTGCGATCGCGACGCGCTCGACGCCTTCTTCGCGCGCACGGGTCAGATCGATCATCTGGTGATCGCCGCGTCAGGTGGTGTGGGTGGCGGTTCGTTCGCCACACTCGCCCGCGACGAGCTGGCGCGCGGGTTCGACGCCAAATTCTGGGTCCAGTGGCAATGCGCGCAGGCAGCACTGCCATGTTTGCGCGAGCAAGGTTCGATTACCTTTGTCACCGCCAACTCGGCGCGCATGGGCAATCCGGGCACCTCGGGGTTGGCCGCGATCAACGGGTCGCTGGCGGCGATGGTCCTGCCGCTGGCGCACGAACTTGGCCCGGTTCGGGTCAACGCGGTCTCTCCGGGCGTGATCGACACGCCCTGGTGGGACAGGCACCCCGAGGCGCTGAAGCAGCGCATCTTCGAGCAGATCACCGCGTCCGTGCCCGTGCGGCGGGTTGGGCGCGCGGAGGAGGTGGCCGACGCGATCGTCTTCCTTGCCGGCAACGGCTACGTCACGGGCGTGATCCTCGATGTCGACGGCGGCATGCGGGGGGCGTCACCAGGGTGAAACCGAGCCGCTGGTGGATGCCGGTGAGTTTCAGGAGGCAGAGTCCTCCATCGCGGTCTCCGCCAGTAGCCAGTCCTCCTCGGCCTGCGCCTGTTCGCGGGCCAGGGCGGCGAGGCGGGTGTTCAGACGGGTGATCTCGTTGGCGTGCCCCGATGCATAGAGCTCCGGCTCGGCAAGTCGAAGTTCCAGCCCGGCGCGCTCCTTGGCCAGGCGCGCGAGCACGGCCTCGGCATCCCTGGCGCGACGGCGCAACGGCGCGAGGGCCGCACGCTGCTCGGCCCGTTCGCGACGCTCGGCGTTGGCGGGAGCGCTGGCCGGGCGCCCCTCGCGCGCCGCGTCGCGCGCGCGCTCGACCAGCCACGCGCGATAATCCGCCATGTCGCCTTCGAACGGGGTGACGGCTCCATCCGCCACCAGCCAGAGTCGGTCCGCGACCAGCTCGACCAGGTGCGCATCATGGCTGATCAGCAGCACAGCTCCAGGGAAATCCGCGAGCGCCCGTACCAGCGCCTCGCGCGCGTCGATATCGAGATGGTTGGTTGGCTCATCGAGGATCAGCAGATGCGGCGCCTCGCGGGTTGCCAGTGCGAGCAGCAGTCGCGCTTTTTCGCCGCCCGACAGATCGCGCGCGGGGGTGCCGGCGCGATCGGCGTCCAGTCCGAAACGGGCGAGCTGGGCGCGCAGCGCTGCGGGCGCGGCTTCGGGCAGAGCGCGCGCCATGTGCGCCACCGGGCTTTCGTCCGCGATCAGCTCGTCGGCCTGGTGCTGGGCGAAAAAGCCGATCCTCAGGCCACGCGCCGTCGCGAGCGCACCACGCAGCGGTGCGAGCCGCCCGGCGAGCAGCTTGGCGAGGGTGGATTTGCCGTTGCCGTTCGCCCCGAGCAAGGCGATGCGGTCTTCCATGTCGAGCCGCAGCGACAGCCCGGACAGCACCGTGCGACCGTCATAACCAGCCGCGACCTGCTGCAAGGTGAGCATCGGCGGCGCCAGGGCTGCCGGCTCCGGAAAGGCGAAGCGGGTCTCGCGTTCGTCGGCGATGGTCTCGATCACCGGCAGCCGCTCCAGCGCCTTCAGACGCGCCTGCGCCTGTCGCGCCTTGGTCGCCGAGGCGCGGAAACGATCGACATAGGATTGCATATGCGCGCGCCGGGCGGCGATCCGTTCGGCAGCGCGGTTTTGCTGGAGCGCCTGTTCGGTACGAATACGCACGAATTCGCTGTAGCCGCCCGGGGTCAGCGCGATTTTGCCGCGATCGAGATGCGCGATCGCACGCGCCGCACGATCCAGCAGCCCACGATCGTGGCTGACGATCAGCGCCGCACCAGAAAAGCGCGCCAGCCAGCCCTCCAGCCACATTGTCGATTCCAGGTCGAGATGGTTGGTCGGCTCGTCCAGCAGCAGCAGGTCGGGTTGCAGGAACAATGCGGTCGCCAGCGCCACACGCATGCGCCAGCCGCCGGAGAACTCATCCACGGCGCGCGCCTGCGCCGCCGCATCAAAGCCGAGGCCGGCGAGGATGCTTGCCGCGCGGGCGGGCGCTGTCTCGGCGCCGATCGCGCGCAGCCGTTCATGGATTTCGGCGAGTTCGGCCAGTGCGTGCGTCTGTTCGCTGCGCGCCAGCAGACTGGTGCGCTCGAGATCGCCGTCGAGCACGGTCTGCAGCAGCGAGGCGGGACCGGACGGCGCCTCCTGACGGATACGGGCAAGGCGGGCGCGCGAGGACAGCCGGATTTCGCCGCCGTCTGGCGCGATATCGCCGGCGATGGCAGCGAGCAGGGTCGACTTGCCGGCACCATTGCGTCCGAGCAGGCCGACCCGCTGGCCTGACTCGATGGTGAGATCGGCCTGGTCGAGCAGGGTGCGGCCGGCGATCCGCAGGGTCAGGCCGGAGATCACGAGCAGGCTCAAATAGTGTCCCCGAGATGGTCAGAACGGCGGTTTTGCTCTAGAGGGCCGCGATCACCGACCATCATGAGGAGCCGGCCATGGCGACTGAGCGAACATTGTCCATCATCAAGCCGGACGCGACGCGGCGCAACCTGACCGGCAGCGTCAACGCGCTGTTGGAGAAGGCGGGGCTGGCGATCATCGCGGCCAAGCGTATCCGCCTCTCCGAGGCACAGGCGCGCGCCTTCTATGCGGTGCATGAAGAGCGGCCGTTCTACGCCAGCCTGGTGTCCTCGATGACCGGTGGGCCGGTGGTGGTGCAGGTCCTCGAAGGCGAGGGCGCCATCGCCAAAAACCGTGAGGTGATGGGCGCCACCGACCCGAAGAAGGCCGAGCCGCACACCATCCGCGCGCAGTTCGCCGAGAGCATCGAGGCCAATTCGGTGCATGGCTCGGACAGCAGCGAGAACGCCGCCATGGAGATCGCCTTCTTCTTCGCCGGCATCGAGATCCTGCCCTGACCCCAGAAGGGCGTATTCAGGGCGGCCGTAATCAGGGCCGGCGGATTGCCGCGGCTGTTCTCGGCAATACGCTGGAGGTGTTCGACTTCATCGCCTACGGCACCTACGCGGTGCCGATCGGGCGCGCGTTCTTTCCAAACCACGATCCGTTCGTTTCGCTGCTGCTCTCGGTCACTGCGTTCGGCCTGGGTTTCGTCACCCGGCCGCTCGGCGCGCTGCTGATCGGCGCCTATGCCGACAGAAGCGGCAATCGCGCGGCCATGCTGGTTTCGCTGTCGCTGATGGGCCTGGGCAGCCTGATCATCGCGGGCTTGCCCCCGACCCATGTCATCGGGCTCGCCGCACCATTGCTGCTGGTCGCGGCAAGGCTGATCCAGGGCATCGCCTGGGGCGGCGAGGCGGGTCCGGCCACGATCTACCTGCTCGACACGGCCGGTCCCGGCCGCGAAGGACGGCTGGTCTCATGGCAGGCGATCAGCCAGGCTGGTGCCGTGCTGCTGGCGGGCCTCGCCGGCGTGCTGCTCGCGCAATGGCTCGGTGGTGCGGCGCTGTCCGCCTGGGGCTGGCGGCTGCCCTTTGCATTTGGCGTGGCCGTGGTGCCGATCGGGCTCTGGCTGCGCGCCGGACCGAGCCCGGACCAGGCTCCGGCGCGCGGTCCGGATCCGGCACCCAGGGGGTCGCTCACGCGCGTGCTCGGCTGCGGCTTCGTGCTGATGGTCGGCGGGACGGTGACGACCTATTTCCTGAATTTCTCGACCAGCTATGCACTGACCGTGCTGCATCTGCCGATCGGCAACGCCCTGCTGGTGGGTGTTGCGATCGGCGCCTGCGCGATGCTCGCGGCCTACGGAGGCGGCGTGCTGTGCGATCGTGCCGGCAGCCGCGCGATCGTGGTCTGGCCGCGCCTGCTGATCGGTCTGCTGATCGTGCCCGGCCTGTGGCTCGCCAGTCGAAACGACAGCAGCGTCGTGTTCATCCTGCTCTGCACGGTGGTGGCGGCACTCCAGGCGGCCGCCTTCGTCGGCAGCCTGGTGCTGATCATACGCGCGTTGCCGGCGGGGCTGCGCACGATGCGATTTGGCATGCTCTACGCTGTTTCCATCGCCCTGTTCGGCGGCACCGCGCAGATCGCCTTCGTCGCCCTGATACGCGACACCGGCAGCGCGATCGCGCCCGGCTGGTATATCGCCGCGGTCAACCTGCTGGCGGCCGGGGCGGCGCTCGCACTCCCCCGAGGATCCGACGCGAAACAAACGAATCGGGGGGACTAGTGCAGCGACCGAGACAGGGCGCAACTCTCTGTCTCGGTCGGTGCACTAGGATAAAACCCGACGCTTGATACCTTTGCTATAGGTCGGGTGGTGGAGAGCGGAGCTGCAAGGCATGGCTTTAGGCGAGGTAAAGGCGCTGCTCTTCGACGTGTTCGGGACGGTGGTGGACTGGCGCAGCGGCATCGTCGCCGCGGCAGCCGCCTTCCTTGAGCATCATGGTGCGGCGACTTCGCAGGCGCCGGCTTTCGCTGATGCGTGGCGAGCCCTCTACTCGCCGGCTATGGAGAAGGTGCGCAGCGGCCAACGTCCCTTCGTCCGATTGGATGTGCTGCATCGAGAGAACCTTGAGGCAATCCTCCCGGCTTTCGGGATCGAACCGGGGACGGTGCCGGAGGTCGAGCTTTCCACGCTCAATGAGGCTTGGCACAGACTGGACCCGTGGCCCGACACGGTGGCCGCCCTCTTGCGCCTTAAACGCCGCTTCATCATCGCACCGCTCTCAAACGGCAACATCGCGCTGATTCTGAACATGGCCAAGCGTGCCGCACTTCCGTGGGATGCGATCCTTGGCGCTGAGGTCGTTCAAGCCTACAAGCCGCGGCCGGCGGCCTATCTGCGGACGGCCGAAGTACTTGGCATGCGGACCGATGAATTATGCCTGGTCGCCGCGCACAACAGTGACCTCGCAGCCGCACGTGGTTGCGGCCTTCGGACCGCATTCGTGTGTCGCCCTCTCGAGCATGGTCCCGGACAAACAACCGACCTCATGGCCGAGCAGCCGTGGGACGCGACGGCTCCGGATCTCACGGCGCTCGCCGACGCACTTGGAGCATAAAGTGCCGCAACGGCGTCAGCCGCAAGCCTATCGTTAATCGCCTCGTTGGCCGTGGGCAGCATGTCGACTCGATGCTTCCAGGGCTGCTCAGGGTCGGAAGCGGCCATGCTGAGGGAGCACCAAGCGTCAGACTTTCTCCACGAGCGTACTGAAATAGTGCCGCTTCGCGCTAGGAGTTCAGACTGGGACCTGCGCTGTCTCGGTTGGGTGATCGAGCCCATTCAGGGGACATTGCCGCGGTCACCGAGATGACGGACGACAGGCTTGACCGAAACGATCGCGCAGGCCACATGACCAATGGCCGCGACCATGGATGATGCAATGATCTTATATGTTCATCCAACCGAGGCGTGTCACGAGACTGAACGGCCACCTGTGACGGTCTGCTTGCGCGTTTGCCGCGGGGAGCCAAGGGTGCCGCGGTCGGTTGAGGCTCGGACGATCCTGATCTCCGTGCCATGAGTGGGGCAGGCAAGGGTGTGCTCACCGTCGCGGTGGTGGGCGCCGGGCTGATGGGTCACGGGATCGCGCAGGTCTTCGCGGTGCATGGCCATTCCGTACGGATCACCGATGCGGCGGCCGGGGTCCTGGCGACTGTACGGGATCGCATTGCCGTCAACCTCATTGACCTTGGCGAAAATCCGGCGGCGGTGGAGCGCGTCCTGCCCTGCGCGCTCCTGGCCGATGCCGTCGAGGGCGCCGACTACGTGGTCGAGGCCGCGGCCGAGAACCTCGATGCCAAGCAAGCGCTCTTCGCTTCCATCGAGGCGGCAGCGCCTTCGCATGCCATTCTGGCCAGCAACACGTCGGTCATCCCGATTACCTCGATCATGAGCGGACTACGCGACCGCTCGCGGTGTCTGGGCACGCATTGGTGGAACCCACCTCACCTTGTGCCGCTCGTCGAGGTGATCGGCACGGAATGGACCCGTCCCGAAGTGGTCGCCTGGACGCTCGATCTGCATCGCGCACTGGGGAAGACCGTGATCCACGTCAAGCGCGACATCCCCGGCTTCATCGGCAACCGTCTGCAGGCGGCCCTTTGGCGGGAGGCGATCGCACTGGTCGAGCATGGCATCTGCGACGCGGCGGATGTCGACGTCGTCGTCAAGGCCAGCTTCGGGCGTCGCTTGGCGGTGCTCGGCCCGTTGGAGAACGCCGACCTGATCGGCACCGACCTGACGCTTGCAATCCACCAGACGATCATGCCGGCAATCGATGCGAGGTCGGATCCATCGCCCTATCTGAGCCGGATCGTGGCCGAGGGTCGGCTCGGCATGAAGGCTGGACAGGGCTTCAAGAACTGGACGCCGGATGAGGCCGACAGCGTTCGACAGGCACTGACCCAGCATCTGAAGGCCGCCCGCGAGCGGGATGATCCTGGTGATCCCGGGACCGGCCAGACCGATCGATCAGGCTAGTGCAACGACGGCGCCGCAGGATCGAACACGGCGGATAACGACCAGGAAGCACCGGGTCAGGGCGAATTCCAACGAGGTGGCCCGGCTCGCAGGCGTTTCCATCGCCGCCGTCAGCCGCGCCTTCACCCCCGGCAGCAGCATATCGCCGGAACTGGCAGAACGAGTTCACACCGCGGCACGCCAGCTGAAATATGTGCCGAACAAGCTCGCCCGCAGCCTGATCACGCGTGAGACCAATATCGTCGCACTGATGCTGCCAGACATGGCCAACCCGATCTTTGCCGCGATCCTGTCGGAGGCGAGCCAGCGGCTGGAGGAGATCGGCAAGCAGGTCCTGCTGTTCACGCCGCCGCGTATCGAGGATTTCGACAACTCGCTGCAACGCATGCTGCAATACCAGGTGTATGCGATCGTCATCGCCGCCGCGTCATATCGAGCCGGATGGCAGCACTTTGCCTGGACCGTCACGTGCCCGTGGTGATGATCGGGCGCCACCTTCCTGGCCTGCCGGTGCATAGCGTGCGCGGCGACGCGGCAGAGGCCGGTCGCCTCGCGGCCGAGCTGATGCTGCAAGGCGGTGGCAGGCGCTTTGGCATCATTACCGGGCCTGACGAGCTTTCCACCATCCTGGAGCGGCAGAACGCGATCCAGGTGCTGCTCGAGCAAGCCGGCCTCGCACCGTCCATGATACAAGATGGTCATCTCACCTCTGATGGCGGCTACAACGCGGCACTTGACATCATGCGTCGGCCGACGCCGCCGGACTCGCTGCTGTGCCTGACCGACGTGATGGCGCTGGGTGCCATGGATGCGATCCGGCACAGGCTGGGGATGCGGGTGCCGCAGGACGTCGCGGTGATCGGCTTCGACGACATCGCCGAGGTGGGCCACTCCGTCGGATCAGCCTATCCGTCCGGTCTTCTTATTTCGAGCGTGACGCATAGCTCGTCTCGGTTGCGAGACGGGGCGAAGATCATTTCTTTCCCGACCGATACCAATCCGTAGTCACGCATTACCACCAGTGAGCGTTCGTTCCCGACCTGCGCGGCTGCCTCGATGGCGTCGACATCAAGAACTCGGAACGCTTCCGGGATCCCGGCCGCCACCGCCTCTCGCATGTATCCGCGCCCGTGGTGGTCCTCACCCAGCCAATAGCTGAGAAGCGCCCGGCGCTCGGCGCTACGGGTAACGCTGAACCAGCCCAGGAACGCCTCGTCTCGCATTCGTTCTATTGCCAACGGCAACATGTCGCCACCCGCCAGGCTGGCGAGCGCATGATCAATACGTCGCGTCGCCATCTCGACAGTGAACGGAACGGGCCACGAGATGACCCACCGACTGACGGAGGGAGTCATCAAGCGAGAAACGTCCGAGGCGTCGCCGGGGCGTACGCAACGAAGTCTGAGACGCTTCGTGGTGAGCGGGTCGAGCATGTCAGGACCATTGGCATAAGCAACAGGCCAGGCATTACACCGGCGAGAGCTGCCCTGCCAGATTCCCGTCACGTTCTGAGACTCTGGAGACGTACGATGGGTTTGAAGAAGATTATCGAGGGTGCCTATCTCGTGCCCATGGACAGCGCCAATGCCGTGTTGCTCGATGGGGTCAGACCGCGTTTCTCTGGCGAGGCGAGCGCCTGTTGATCGGAGGTGACGTCGGATTGAATATTCCTGGCCTCAGCGATGCGCTGGTTTTCGAGACTATCGAGACAAGGCGACGCAGCCAGCGCAGGCTCGCCAGCCATAGCTTTGCGTCTTAACTTCAGACCGCGATGAGCGTGGCTTCGCTCGCAACCGGCGCGGCATTGGTCAAATGGCGCCTGAGTGCCAGCGGGTAGAGCAGATGTTCCTGTCGTAGCACGCGTGCGGCGAGCGTCTCGGGGGTGTCGTCGGGCGCGACCGCGACTGCTGCCTGGCCGATGATCGGACCTTCGTCCACCGCCTCGGTGACCAGGTGCACGGTGCAGCCATGCAGCTTCACTCCGGCCTGGAGCGCGCGTTCGTGGGTGTGCAGACCGGGAAAGGCGGGCAGCAGGCTGGGATGGATGTTGAGCATGCGGCCGTGCCAAGCCTCTACCAGGAACGGGGTCAGCCGGCGCATGTAGCCGGCGAGACACACGCATTCGACGCCAGCGGCGCGGAGTTCGGCGTCGATCGCCTGCTCGTGCGTTTCGCGGTTGCCGCCAAAGGTGCGATGCTCGATGGCCAGCGCTGGGATGCCGGCATTCCGCGCGAGATCAAGGCCGGCGGCGTCGGCACGGTTGCTCAGCACCAGCACGATATGGGCCGGATAGTCCGCGTCGTCACAGGCGGCGATCAGGGAGGCGAGGTTGCTGCCGCGCCCGCTGAGCAGGACCGCGACAGACGTGCGCGCGGATCCGCTCAGGCGCCGAAATCCGGCAGGCTGGCGAAACGCAAGGAGCCGGTCGTCTCGATCCTGCCGATCACCGCAAAATCCTCGCCGAGTTCCGACAGCAGGGCGGTGGCGCTGGCGACATTGTTCACCACCAGCGCCATGCCGATGCCGCAATTGAACACACGCAGCATCTCAGTGGGCGCGATATCGCCGGTGCGGGCCAGCCAGCCGAATACCGGCGGCAGAGCCCAGGCGTCGCCGTCGAGGACCGCGCCGAGCCCCTCGGGCAATACGCGCGGCAGGTTGCCTGGCAGGCCGCCGCCGGTGATGTGGGCGGCCGCGTTGAGCAGCCCGGCGCGATGCAGCGCCAGGGTGGCGTGGACATAGAGCCGGGTCGGCGCCATCAGCGCAGCACCGAGGGTTAGGCCTGGCGCAAACGGGCAGGGCGCGTCCCAGCCGAGTCCGGCGCGGCGCGCGACGTTGCGCACCAGGGAGAAGCCGTTGGAATGCACGCCGCTGCTCGGCAAACCGAGGACGATGTCGCCGGGGGACACACGCTGCGGCAGCAGGTGGCCGCGCTCCGCGGCACCCACGGCAAAGCCGGCAAGGTCGTAATGGCCGTGGTTGTACATGCCTGGCATTTCGGCGGTCTCGCCGCCGACCAGCGCGCAGCCGCTCAGCCGGCAGCCTTCGGCGATGCCGCGTACGACGCGCGCGGCGGACCAGGGATCGAGCTTGCCGGTCGCGAAGTAATCCAGGAAGAACAACGGCTCGGCGCCCTGGACCACGAGGTCGTTGACGCACATCGCAACCAGATCGATGCCCACCTGGTCGTGCAGCCCGGTCTCGATGGCGACCATCAGCTTGGTGCCGACTCCGTCGGTGCAGGAGACCAGCACCGGGTCGCGCAGCCCCGCCGCCTTCAGGTCGAACAGTGCGCCGAAGCCGCCGAGGCCGCCGACCGCGCCCGCGCGCAGGGTCGACGCCGCCGCCGGCTTGATCATCTCGATGAGCGCGTCGCCGGCCTCGATGTCGACGCCGGCGTCGCGATAGCTTGCAGAAACCATGGGCCGGATGCCTTGCTGCCTCAGATCCGCTAGATAGGCCACGCAGGGGGGCGGGGGAAGCATTGGCCGTCGAAAGCGAGGGGGAAGGCGGAATCGCGAGTGTGCGTCAGCTCGCGCTGCCGTTCGCGCATCGTCAGCATTTCGCCCGCGCCGACTTCGTCGCCGCATCCTCGAATGCAGCGGCGCGCGCCTGGCTCGAGGCCGGCGCGCGCTGGCCGGACCACCGGCTGGCCCTCTGGGGCGAGGCAGGATGCGGCAAGACGCATCTGCTGCATCTCTGGGCCGGAACCTACTCGGCGCTGCTGCTGCCCGGCACCGCGCTGCGCGGCCTGGGCGGGCTGGCGCAGGTCGACGCCGATATCGGCGGCATCGCGCTCGACGACGCCGACATGGCGGTCGACGAGCTGGCTTTGTTGCACCTGCTGAACGCGGCGCGCGAGCGTGCGCTGCCGGTGCTGCTCGCCGGCCGTGCGCCGCCCTCGCGATGGGCCGTGCGGCTGCCCGATCTCGCCAGCCGGCTGCGGGCGACCGCCGCGGTCGCGGTCGGCCAGCCGGAGGAGGCGCTGCTGCGGATTTTGCTGCGGCGGCTGCTGGCGGAGCGCCAGCTCGCGGTGCCGCAGCCGGTGGTGGAATGGCTGCTGCGGCATTTGCCGAGACAGGCACACGCCATGCGCGAGGCAGCCCGCCGGCTGGACGCCGCGGCACTCGCCTCCGGCACGGCGGTGACGCGATCGCTCGCGGCCGCCGTGCTGGATGAGCTGGCCTGAACGGCGCTACTGCTTCATGAACTGCGCGACGTTGTCCTTGGTGACGGTGTCGAGCCCGACATACTCGATCTTCTGTACGTGCTTGCCGTGCTTGAGCGCCAGCAGGGTGTCCATTGCCTTCGCCCCCATGGCTGCGGGCTGCTGGCCGATCAGCGCGCCGACCTCGCCGGCCTGAACTTCGGCAAGCTCCGCCGGCAGCGTATCGGCGGAGGCGACCACCAGCTTGCCGCCGTCGATTGCGCTCTTGTGGGTCTGGTAGAAGCTGTGGAACGCGGCCTGGGTGAATAGCGGCCAGCCGCCGACCGGAACGATCGCCGAGAGATCAGGGTGGCCGGTCATCAGGTCGGTCATCTGCTGGATGCCGGTGGCGCTGTCGTCATTGCAGAACGTCGGGCTACCGGCGACTTCCTTCCAGCCGGCCTTGTTGAGCACGTCGCGCACGCCGTCGACCCTTTGCGCGAGGTTCTCCGCCGCCGGGCCGCCGGAGACCATGGCATAGGAGCCGGGAGCGGGATGCAGCTTGACCACCTGCTGCGCCAGCTCTTGGCCGAGCTGCATGTTGTTGGTACCGACATAGGCCTGGCGGGCACTCTTCGGTGCGTCCGCATCGAAGGTGATCACCGGAATGCCGGCGTGGCGCGCCCGCGCGATGACCCGCTGCACCGAGCCCGCGTCGGCGACGGAGATGGCGATGCCGTCGATCCCGCGCGTGATCAGGTCCTGAATGGTCTGCACCTCGGCGGCGGCGTCCTGGTTGACTGGGCCGGTATAGACGCAGGTGACGTTGCCGAGCTTCTTGGCCTCGGCCATGCAGCCGTCTCGGGCAAGGTCGAAATACGGGTTGTTGAGCGATTTCGGCACGATCGCGAATCGGTAGGTCTTGGCCGAGGCCGGCAGGCTGCCAGCGGCACAGACCGCACCGGCGGCAACAGCGGCCAAAAGCAGTTTCTTCATGAACGTTTCTCCCCTTGGTGATGGTTCGCAGGCGGGGTCATTGCCCCAACCTGCGGCTGCGCAGCCGGTCGACGAACACGGCGGCGATGATGATGGCGCCCACCAGCGTGTCCTGCCAGTAGGTATTGACCCGGGCCAGCACCAGGCCGTTGCGGATCACCTCGATCAGGGCGGCGCCGACGATCGCCCCCAAGGGGCCGCCGACGCCACCTAGCAGGTTGGCGCCGCCGATCACCGAGGCCGCGATGATCCGCAATTCGTAGCCATCTGCGAGATTGGCCGGCACCGAACCGAGCCAGCCGCCGAGCAGGATGCCGGCGAACGCCGCCGACAGGCCGGAGGCGACATAGACGCCGACCTTGATCGCGGTGACCGGAACCCCGGTCAGTTCGGCGGCACGCTGGTTGCCGCCGATGGCGAACACGTAGCGGCCGCTGGCGCTATGGTGCAGGGCCAGGGCCATCAGCACGCCGAGTGCGAGAAGATAGATCAGCGGCACCGGCAGGCCGAGCAGGGTGCCGTCGGACAGGCGAAAGAACAGATTGCTGTCAGGACCACCGATATTGACACCCTGGCCGCTGGTGATGGCGTAGCACAGGCCGCGCACGATGCTGAGCATGCCCAGCGTGGTGACGAACGGGGCGAGCCCGACGCGGGCGATCAGCAGCCCGTTGATCAGGCCGATGAGCGCGCCCACCCCAAGCCCGGCGAGCACCGAGACCGCCATCACCGCACCGGGCACGCTGGCCAGCGACCCCGCGCCGAGCGTGCGGAACAGCAGCGCCATGATGATCGCCGACAGCGCCATCGTCGAGCCCACGGAAAGATCGATGCCGCCGGTGATGATGACCAGGGTCGAGCCCAGCGAGACGATGCCGATATAGGAGAAATCGGTCAGCACGTTGCCGAGATTGCCCAAGCTGAGGAACACCGGCGCGATCGCCGAAATGACCGCGATCAGCAGCAGCAGCGCCAGGCAGACATAGGCGGTCTGGCTGGCCAGGAAGCCGCGCGAATGCCAGGCGGTGCGGCCGATATTGGCGAAATCGCTCATGTGCTAAGGGCCGCTCCGCTTAGGCATGCTCGATCGCTCCGGTGATCAGGCCGGTGACTTCCTGCGGTGAGGAGTGCGCGATCGCCTTGTCGGCAACCACCCGGCCGCGACGCATCACCACCACCCGGTCGCAGACCTCGAACACGTCGGGCATGCGGTGGCTGATCAGCATGACCGCGATGCCGGCGTCGCGCAGCCGGCCGATCAGGGCCAGCACCTCGGCGATCTGGCGCACGCTGATCGCCGCCGTCGGCTCGTCCATCAGGATCAGGCGCGCGTCGGCCAGCCGGGTGCGGGCGATCGCCACCGCCTGGCGCTGGCCACCCGACATCCGTCGGACGATCTCGCCGGCACGTGTCTCGCTCTTCAGCTCGGCGAACAGCGCGCTCGTGCGCCGCTCCATCGCCGCGTGGTCGAGCAGCTTCAGCGGCCCGATCCGGCGATGCAGCTCGCGGCCGAGGAATACATTGGCGGTGGCGCTGAGATTGTCGGCCAACGCCAGGTCCTGGTGCACCACCTCGATACCGGCCTCGCGCGCCTGGTGCGGCGAGGTGAAATGCACCATCGCATCGCCGAAGCGCATGGTGCCGTCGCTCGGCGGGAACACCCCGGCGATAGTCTTCACCAGGGTCGACTTGCCGGCGCCGTTGTCGCCCATCAGGCCGACGATCTCGCCAGGGGCGACCGCGAAGCTGACGTCGCTCAGCGCCCGCACCGCACCGTAGGATTTTCCGATATGCTCGAGCTGGAGCAGCGTCACGGCAGCGGCCTGGCGCGCGCCTGACGCGCAGTCTTGAGCATGACGGACCTGCACTCCCCCTGGTCGCGCGCACCTCGGTCCGGGCCGCGTCCGTATTGTTGGACCAGAGCTAAGCATCTGGCTTTCGGCGGTGCAAGCGCGCGGCCATAGAGATCTCGAGCCGCGAGCCCGCCGTCAGCTGGCTTGCGGGAACACCAGCGTGACATGCGTGCCGACATCGGGCCGGCTGTCGATGGCGAGGCGGCCGCCGCACTTGTCGACGAACTCGAGGGCGAGGAACAGGCCGAGCCCGGTGCCGCTCGGACCGGTTCCAGTCGCCCCGGGGGCGCCGGCAGGCGCGGTCCTGGTCGTGAAGAAAAGTTCGGTCGCGCGCTCGGCGACGTCGGGCGGCATGCCGTGTCCGGTGTCGCTGACCCGCAACTCGACCGCCCGGCGGCCGCCAAGTGACGCGGCCGCCTCGCGCTCCGGCAGCAAACGCGTGGACACGGTCAGCACGCCGCCGGGCTGCATGGCATCCACGGCATTCCGCACGAGGTTGAGCAGCACCATCTCAAGCTGGTCCGCATCCAGGCGCGCCAAGGTTGGTGCCGCGGCGGGCTGGATGTCGAGCCGGATCGAGGCAGGCACCAATTGCGCCATCGTGCCCTCGAAGTCACGGATGACGCGACTAAGGTCGACCGTGCGGCTCTTGTAGACCTGGTGGCGCGCGAGCGAGAGCAGTTCGCTGGCCAGCCTGCCGGCCCTATGCGCGCCCCAGTCGGCACGCATGAGGTGGCGTTTCTGCATCTCGTCCGTGGCCAGGTCGGTCGCGCGTTCGATGCTGGCCAGCACCACCGTCATCAGATTGTTGAACTCGTGCGCGACACCCGAGGCGAGTGCCCCCATGCTTTCGATCCGCTGGCCCTGTCGGCGCTGCGCCTCGCGCCGGCTACTGACGTCGAACTGGCTGGCGAAAAAACATGACAGGTCGCCCGCGTCATCGAAGATCGGTGTGATGTAGAGCGCGTTCCAGAAGCCGGAGCCGTCGCGCCGGTAGTTGTAGAGCTCCTGCTCGATGGGGCGGCGCTCGGCGATCGCGCGACGGATCTGCATGACCGCCTCCGGATCGGTCTCCGGGCCCTGCATGAACCGGCAATTGCGGCCAAGGATGCTCTGCGGGTCGTAGCCGGTCATGTCGGTGAAGGCAGGGTTGACGAAGGCCAGCGGGCAGTCGGGACGATGCGGGTCGGCAATGACCATCGCCGTGCGGGCCTTCTGGAAGATCTGCGCAAAAATACCCCCAGGTTGAAGCCCCCCGCTTTCCAGCCGGGCGCTTTCCAGCAAGAGGCCGGCGGCGTGTGGGCTCGGTGCTTTGGTCGGCTCCTGGTTTGGCATGCTGCCTTTGCTTCACAAGGGCGCGTGGGGGACACGCTCTCGGGTTCGTGTCGTTCCTCGCCAGCGCGATGTGGACTACGCAGACAACGTCGGCCGCGCGCCGCACGTTCGACTGCGATCATGCACCGGCGGCACGCACGTGGGATAGCCCGGATGCATCACTCTCACGTCCTGTTGGTTGAGGACGAGGCCACAATCCGGATGATCCTGGCCGAGGTTCTGGCCGACGCGGGTTTCGTGGTCACCGAAGCTGCAAGCGGCGAGGTGGCCCTGCGGCTGTTCGACGAGGTGCGTGCGTTCGACCTGCTGGTCACCGATGTGCATATGCCCGGCCGGGTAAACGGGGTGGACCTTGCCCGGGCGGTGCGCGCGCGCTGGCCGGAGGTGCCGGTGGTGTTCGTCACCGGCCGCCCCGATGCGCTGCGCCGGTTCGGCGATCTTGGGCCGCGCGACCGCTTCGTGCTCAAGCCGTGCCGGTCGGCAACCCTGCTGAGCGCCGTCGAGTCCAGCCTCGCCGCCTGATCACACTGGCCCGCACTCTTCAAGCGGCACCCGATCTGGCCTAGTGTCCCGCGGTCGGGAATGGCGAGGTGGATGGTGGCCGACGGTACAAGCCTGGAGCAGCGGCCGCACGCGCGGGCCCAAGCGAGTTCGGCGCGTGCGCGTCGAGGCCGTCCGGCGCCGGAGGCCAACAGCGAGACCAATGTGCCCCCGATCGCTGTGCGCACGGTCGCTGTGCCCACGATCGCCGCGGATGCGCCCGAGCGATTCATCAACCGCGAGCTGTCCTGGCTCGACTTCAACCAGCGCGTCGTCGAAGAGGCGGAGAATGCGCGCAATCCGCTGCTCGAGCGGCTGCGCTTCCTGTCGATCTCGGCCGGTAATCTCGATGAGTTCTATTCCGTCCGCGTCGCCGGACTGGTCGGGCAGGTGCGCGAGGGTCTTGCGAGCCGCGCGCCGGATGGCCGCACGCCAGCCCAACAGCTGCGCGCGGTCGAGCGGCGGGCGCGCGCCCTGCTCGACGAGCAGCAGCGCATGTGGCGCGAGCTGCGCCGGGCGATGGCAGGCGAGGGCATCGCGGTCTGCGACCCCGGCGCCCTCGATGCCGCCGACCTGAGCTGGGCCGAGAGCTGCTTCATGGAGCGCATCTTTCCGGTGCTTACACCGCTTGCGGTCGATCCTGCGCATCCGTTTCCATTCATCCCCAATCTGAGCCAGGTGCTGGCTTTGCGGCTGTTGCGCGACGGCGACGAGCGTCAGGCGATGAGCGGGCTGATCCTGCTGCCGACCCAGGTCGACCGCTTCATGCGTCTACCCGGCGAGCTTACGCGGTTCATGCTGCTCGAGGATCTGGTGAGCCTGTTCCTCGATCGGCTGTTCCCGGGCTATCACGTCGGCGGCCGCGGCGTGTTCCGGGTCATCCGCGACACCGACGTCGAGTTCGAGGACGAGGCCGAAGACCTGGTCCGCTCTTATGAGACCGCGCTCAAGCGACGCAGGCGGGGGGTGGTCATCCATCTCGATATGAATGTCGGCATGCCCGGCGATCTCGCCGCCCTGGTCGCCGACGAGCTCGACGTGCCGCTTGACGAAATCCAGACGCATGACGGGCTGATCGGCCTGGTCGATGTCAGCCAGCTGATCATCGACGACCGGCCGCATTTGCTGTTCGCGCCGTATGCGCCGCGCTTCCCCGAGCGCATACGCGATTTCGGCGGCGATTGCTTCGCCGCCATACGCACCAAGGACATCGTTGTCCACCACCCGTTCGAGAGCTTCGATGTGGTGGTGCAGTTCCTGCGACAGGCTGCCCTCGACCCCGCCGTAGTCGCGATCAAGCAGACCCTCTATCGCACCTCGCGTGACAGTCCGATCGTCAAGGCTTTGATCGAGGCGGCGGAGAACGGCAAGTCGGTCACCGCCATGGTCGAGCTGCGCGCGCGCTTCGACGAGGAGGCCAATATCCGCCTCAGCCGCACGCTGGAGGCGGCCGGCGTGCAGGTCGTGTTCGGCTTTGCCGAGCTGAAGACGCACTGCAAGCTCAGCCTGGTGGTGCGTCGCGAGGGCGGGACCTTGCGCAGCTACGCGCATTTCGGTACCGGCAACTACCACCCGATCACCGCACGCATCTATACCGACCTCAGCTTCTTTACCTGCGACACCGCTCTCGCACGCGACTCCGCGCGCCTGTTCAACTACATGACCGGCTATGCCAGGCCGGCGAAAATGGATGCGATCGCGTTCTCGCCGCTGACCACGCGCAGCACCCTGGTGACCTTGATCGACGACGAAATCGCCCACGCGAAAGCCGGCCGGCCGGCGCAGATCTGGCTGAAGATGAACTCGATCGTCGACGAGGAGCTGATCGACAAGCTCTACGAGGCGTCGCGTGCGGGGGTGAAGATCCTGTGCGTGGTGCGCGGCATCTGTTGCCTGCGCCCGGGCGTGCCGGGTCTTTCGGAGAGCATCCAGGTCAAGTCGATCGTCGGTCGCTTCCTCGAGCATAGCCGCATCTTCGTCTTCGGCGGCGGCCACCGGCTGCCTTCGCGCGAGGCGCTGGTGTATATCTCCAGTGCCGACTGGATGGCGCGCAACATGGATTGGCGGGTCGAGTGCATGGTGCCGATCCGCAATCCCACGGTGCACGCCCAGGTGCTCGACCAGATCATGGTGATGGATTTGCGCGATAATTTGCAATCCTGGCAGTTGCACAACGACGGGAGCTGGCACCGACTCGAAGGCGGCGCGCGGCCGTTCTCCGCGCACGAGTATTTCATGACCAACCCGTCACTGTCGGGCCGCGGTTCGGCGGCCCATACCGCGCTTGCCGTGGTCCCGCGTCCGCTGCCGCGCCGGCCCGACCGTATCCTCGAGGACTGAGCGGCCAGGATGAGCGCACGCAAACCGCCGCGACGCACCGCCGTCGTCGATCTCGGCTCGAACTCGGTCCGTCTCGTGGTCTTCGAGGGGGTCGCGCGCAATCCGGTCAGCATCTTCAACGAAAAGGCCGTGCTGCGGCTCGGGCGCGGGCTGGAGACCACCGGACGGCTGAACGAGGAGGGGGTGGCCGGCGCCATCGGCGTGCTGGCCCGCTTCGAGGCGGTGGTGCGCGGCATGGGCGCGGACCTGTTCGAGGTGCTGGCCACCGCCGCGGTGCGCGACGCGGACAACGGCGCGGACTTCGTCGAGATGCTGCGCGATACCATCCCGAGTGCAACCATACGCATCCTGTCGGGACTGGAGGAGGCCGACTACGCCGCCACCGGCTTGCTGTGTGGCATGACCGATGCCGACGGGCTGATGGCCGATATCGGCGGCGGCTCGCTGGAACTCGTCTCACTTCGCGACGGCAGCATGGGCCAGTCGCAGACCCTGCGCCTCGGCGTCATCCGGCTCGCCGACCGCGCCGGCGGCGATATCGCCCGCGCCCGCGCCCTGGTCGAGACCGATCTCGACCGCGCCCCCTGGATAGCGGAGAGCAGCGGGCGCACGCTTTATCTCGTCGGCGGCGCCTTTCGCGCGCTGGCCAGGCTGCAGATCGCGCGCAGCTTCTATCCGCTCAACATCGTGCACCAGTACGAGCTGAGTGCGGCCGATGCGCGCGAGCTCACCGGCTGGGTGATCGGCGCCTCGCGTCGCGCGCTGGAACGCCTGCCGGGGGCGCCGCGCAAGCGTCTCGACGACATGCCCTATGCCGCGACCGTTTTGCGCCGGCTGCTGCGACGGGTGCAGCCGTCGCGCGTGGTGTTCAGCGTCGATGGCCTGCGCGAGGGCTGGTATATGCGCCGGGTCGCGGCGGACCACGCATCGGAGGACCCGCTGGAGGCGATCGCCCGCGAGATCTCGGCGCAGACCAGCCGCAGTCCGACCTTGCCGAGCGCGCTGATCGACTGGACGGCGCCGTTGTTCGAGTGCCAGACCCCTCAGGCGCTGCGATTGCGCGTGGCGGCCTGCTGGATGTCCGATTGCGGCGCGCACGACCATCCGGAATATCGTGCCGAGCAGAGCTTCTCACGCATCCTGCTGGCCCCTGGGGTTGCCTTCTCGCACCCGGCGCGCGGCTTTCTCGCGCTCGTCATGGCGATGCGCTACGAGGCCGAGCTCGATCAGGCGTTCCTGCAATCGGCGCGACGGCTGCTCGATGCGCAGTCCCTGCGGACTGCCGAAATCCTTGGCCTGTGCCTGCGGCTGGCCTACGTACTCTGCGCCGGCACGCCGCAATTGCTTGAGGGCACAGCACTCGCCCGCAAGGCCGACAAGCTGGTGTTGATCCTGTCGGACCAGCGCTCCGCCTCGAACGTGGACAGCGTCTCGCGCCGCCTTGACCGGCTGGCGCAGGCCATGGGGCTGGCGCCGCTGATTGAAGCGCCCCAATGAAGCACCCGACTTGAAACAGGTGGGCGCCTGGTGACCGCGGCGCGTTCCGACGGCCTGCTGCGGGTCGTGCTGCAGGGCGACGCCGCCGGCCATCCCGACGTGCCGTTTCAGCAGCGCGACCGCGAGCAGGCGACGCACGACCTTACGATCGGCGGCCATTTCGCCCTTGCCGGGGTCAGCGGCCCCTACGTGCTGCATCTGGCGGTTCAGGCAGGCCGTCTGATGCTCGCGGTCCACGACGCCGACGACACCCTGCTCCGCCACTTCGTCTTTGCGCTCAGCCCGTTCCGCCGGCTGATCAAGGACTATCAGCTGCTGGTCGAGAGCTACGAGGTGGCCATGCAGGACCATAACGCCGCCCGCGTGCAGACCATCGACATGGGGCGGCGCAGCCTGCACAACGAAGGCGCCGAGCTGATGATCGAGCGGTTGCGCGGCAAGATCGACGTCGACCTGGAAACCGCGCGCCGGCTGTTTACGCTGGTGTGCGTGCTGCACCGGCGAATTTGACCGCCGCACCCAGCGCCCCGGCGGAGGACGGCCCCTGGATACGAAACTGCTGGTGGCCCTCGGCGGCATCATCGTCGCGGCTCTGTCGACCGAACTGAACCAGTCGCTGTCCTCGATCCTGCTGGGTGACATCGGCGGCGGCCTCGGCATGAGCCACGACTCCGGCACCTGGTTCGACAGCCTCTATCTGTCGGCCGAAGTGTTCGGCATGGCGGTCTCGCCCTGGTTCGCGGTGACCCTGTCGCTGCGTCGCTGGAGCCTGTTCGTGATCGCGCTCACCTGCGTCTCGACCGTGTTCATCCCGCTGACCAGCAACCTGACCCTGCTCTATGGGCTGCGCACGGTGCAGGGTCTGTGCGGCGGCCTCACCATCCCGCTGCTGATGACCACGGCGCTGCGTGCTCTGGGGCCGCAAATCCGCCTGTTCGGCCTGGCCGCCTACGCGCTCACCGTGACGTTCTTCCCGAACCTCTCCGCCGCGATCGCGGCCTTCTGGGTGCAGAACGGCGCCGGCCCCGGCTGGCCCTTCGCCTTCTACGAGGCGGTGCCGCTTGCCGCCATTGCCGCGGTGCTGGTGTGGCATGGCATGCCGCAGGACCCGCGGCACTACGAGCGTTTTGCCAAATTCGATTGGCGGGGTGCCGCCCTCGTGCTGGTCGGCCTGGGGTCGCTCAGCACGATGCTGCAACAGGGCAACCGGCTCGACTGGTTCAATTCGCGGATGATCTGCGTGCTGGGGCTGGTCGGCCTCATCAGTGTGCCGCTGCTGATCCTCAACGAATGGTTCCACGAGCTGCCGTTGCTGAAATTCCAGATGCTGGGCCGGCGCAACCTCGCCTACGGGCTGATCGCCCTGATCCTGTTCGTCATTATCGCGGAGTCGGCGTCAACGATCCCGAACGACTATCTGGCTCAGGTGGCCGGAATCCGTCCGGAGCAATCCTACCCGGTGACCGCGCTGATCGCGGCGGCGCAACTCCTGCTGCTGCCGGCCATGGCGCTGCTGCTGAACTACCGCTGGGCTGATGCGCGCGTCTTCAGCTTTGCCGGCCTCGCCTGCATGCTGACCGCCTGCATCGGCGACAGCTTTCTCACCAGTGTCTGGCAGCCGGGCCAGTTCTTCCTGTGGCAGCTGTTCGCCGCCTTTGGCGAGGCAATGGTGGTGATGCCGCTGCTGATGATGGCGACCAACAGCGTCACCCCGGACGAGGGGCCGTATGCCTCCTCTTTGGTCAATACGCCACGCGCCATCGGCCAGGCTGTCGGCGTCTGGCTGCTGCAACTCGTCCAGCACTGGCGCGGCGCCCTGCACACCGAGCGGCTCGCGAGCCAGCTCGGCCTGGACCGTTTCCGTCTGCGGCTGGGCACGAACCTTGGCGGCATGACGCGCACGATCGAGCAGCAGGCGGCGGTGCTGACCCTGAGCGATGCGTTCCTGGTGATGGCGGCCCTGATCGTGGCCTTGATGCTGGTTCTGCTGGTGCTTCCGGTGCGGACCTATCCGCCCAGGATCGTTTTTGCCGACAAATAGGAGCCGCACGCATGGCGCAATCAGGCGAACCGGACGACGCGCCCAAGCCAAAGCCGCGCTGGCCGTGGGTCGCGGCGGGTGTGGTCGTGCTCGGCTTCGTCGCCGTCGTGCTCGCCATCGTCTTCGTCCCCAGCAGCACGGTTTGGACCGACGACGCCTACGTCATGGTGCATTATGCCTCGGTCTCGCCGCGGCTGTCCGGCCAGATCGTCGCGGTCGCGGTCGACGACAACGACAGCGTGCGAGCCGGCCAGCTCCTCGTGCAGCTCGACGATCGCGACCAGCGCACCTCAGTCGCGCGGGCGCGGGCGGCCTTGGCACGCGACGCCGCGCGTTACCAGGATGCGCTCGCCAACGTCGCCCGCCAGCCGTCCTTCATCGCCCAGCAGGACTCCAATGTGCTTGCCATCGAGGCGCAAATGACCCTCGCGCGCGCCAACCAGGGCCGCTACGCACGGCTCGCACGCACCGGCGCCGGCACCCAGCAGAGCCGGCAATCGGCGGACGCGACCCTGGCCGAGGACCAGGCCCGGCTCGCCGGCGCGCACGCCTCCGCCGACGCCGCGCGCCACCAGATCGAGGTGCTGCGAGCCACCAGCGAGGCGGCGCACGCCACCATCGCCGCCGACCAGGCGCAGGTGCGCCAGGCACAGCTCGACCTCTCCTACGCGCAAATCCGCGCACCCCTTGACGGCGTCATCAGCGAACGCAGCGTGCAGGTCGGCGACTACGTCACCCCGGGCAGCACCCTGATGACGGTGGTGCCGCTCAACCGCGTCTATGTCGTGGCGCAGTATCGCGAGGTGGCGCTCAAGCATGTGCAACCCGGGCAGCACGTGCGCATCCATGTCGATGCCTACGACATCGTCCTTGACGGCGTCGTCCAGGGTGTGCCGCCGGCATCCGGCGCGATCTATTCGCCGCTGGCGCCGAGCAACGCCACCGGCAACTTCACCAAGATCGTCCGCAGGCTGCCGGTGAAGATCCTGGTCGCGCCGAACCAGAACCTGGCCAGGCTGCTGCGCGCCGGCCTGTCGGTGGAGACCACCATCGACACCCATTTCGCCGATGTGGTGGGCCGGCAGGCCAATACCGCCACGCGTGTCACCGCACACTAATGCGCGACGCATTCAGGGCGGTTGCGATCGCGCTGGCGCTCGCCGGCTGCACCGTCGGGCCGGACTACCACCCGCCCATGGTGGCCAGCCCGCTGCAATGGGGCCGCGAACCCGGACACGTTGCCGGCCGCACCGATACCAACCCGATCGATGCGCAATGGTGGGAAAGCTTCCGCGACCCCGAGCTGTCCTCCCTGGTCGAGCGGCTGGCCGCACAGGACATCGACCTGATGACCGCCGCCGAACGGGTGCGCCAGGCCGAGGATGAGCGCGAGGTCGTCCGCGCCGAGGGACTGCCGCAGCTCGACGAGAAATCGAGCTACATGCATCAGCGCCAAAGCCCGAACGGCTTCGTCTCGCTGGTGCAGCCGGCACCGTTCGCGCCGCTCACCTACGATCTCTGGCAGAATGCTTTGTCGGCCTCCTGGGAGCTCGACCTGTTCGGCCGCGTGCGCCGCGCGGTCGAGGCGCAGCGCGCCAACATCGCGGCCATGATCGCCGCACGGCATGCGGTGGCGCTGGACGCGCTCGCCAACCTCGCCCAGGACTACATGCAGTATCGCGGCACCCAGGCGCGCATCGCCATCACCCGTCGCAACCTGGTGCTTGCCCGGCGTGACCTCGCTCTGGTGCTCAACCAGTTCGATAACGGCGTCGGCACCACGCTCAACGTCGCCCGCGCCCGCGCGCAGGTCGCAACCGAGGCGGCGAACCTGCCGACGTTGCGGGCCGAGGCGGCAAGGCTGGTCAATGCCATCGGGCTGCTGCTCGCCGAGCCGCCACGCGCGCTGCAGGCCGAGCTGGCGCCGGCGAAGGCCTTGCCAATGGCGCCGCCGTTGGTGCCGATCGGACTGCCGGCCGACCTGATCCGACGCCGGCCCGATATCGCCGAGGCGGAGGCCCGGCTGCATCGCGCCACCGCCCAGACCGGTGTGGCGGTCGCCTCGTTCTATCCGGACGTGAGCCTCACCGGCCAGTTCGGCGCCCAGGGCCGGATCATCGGCAACGCCTTCTCCCTGCCCGACCGGGTCTTTGCCATCGGCCCCTCGGTGGACCTGCCTTTGTTCAAGGGCGGCCGCCTGATCGGCACGCTGCATCTGCGCCGCTCGCAGCAGCGCGAGGCGGCATTGGATTTCCGTCGCACGGTGCTGCGCGCCTGGCGGGACGTCGATGACGCGCTGACCGCCTATGCGGAGGCCCAGCAACGCCGTGTCGAGATCGCCGCCGCCGAGCGGCAGGACCGCATCGCCCTCGGCGCCGCGCGCCAGAGCTTCGCGCTCGGCGCCATCGACTTCCTCAACGTGATCAGCGCCGAGTCCGCCCTCCTGGCTGACCAGGGCGCATTGGCCCGCAGCGACACCGAGACCGAGACCGACTTGGTCGGGCTCTACAAGGCACTTGGCGGCGGCTGGCAGGTGGTGGGCACCACTCATACCGGCAGCCCTCCGGGCTGATCGGTATGCGCGGGGTTGGCGGGGCGGCCACGCGCAAGAAAGAACTCTGATATCGGTCGCCCGAAAGGGCGACGGGTATCAGAACGGCTTCAGCAGCCGGCCCAGATAATCGAGTTCCTGGGTCGGGCGGGTGCGGTCGCTATCGCGCTTGCGCAGCTCGTTCTCGATCGCGCGTGCCCGCAACTGCTGGAACTTGTCCGGAACATGGGTGTCGCCGTCATCGGCCTGCGGGCCGCTCGCCACCGGCCTGCCGAGCGGATCGCGCGGGCCTGACTGCTCGCCGCCATCCGCCTCATCCTGACCCGGCTGTTCGCCGCCGCTGCCGCTCGCCATGCCCGGCATCAGCGCAGCACCCGGCATCAGCGCAGCACTGGCGCCGGACCCCGAGGAGAGCATCTGCTGCATCTGCTGGCCGCCCTTTTGCAGTGCTGCCAGCGCCTGCTGCTGCGCCTGCTGCGCCGGCTGGTCGCGTCCGGTGGACAGCGCCTGGCGGGCGGTGTCCATGTTGTGCCGTGCCTGATCGAAACCGCCCGGCTGCTTGCCGGTCAGCGCCCGGAACTCCTCGCTTAGGCCGCCCAGGGCGCGGGCCAGCGCGTGCTGCATCTGCGCCTCATCATGGCGCTCGGCCCGTGCTGCCGGCGTCTCTGGCAGGCTGGAATGTGGGGTGGCCTCGATGTCGCCGGGCGGAATGCCCAGCCGGCGCAGCAGTTCCGCCGTCTGCGGGTCGACACCGGGGGGCGCCTGCGCGCGTTCGGCCCGTTCCTGGGCACTGCGTCGCGCCTGGGTCTGGTCGAGCAGGGCGGCCTGACGGTGGATCAGGTCGCGCAGTCCCTCGGTCTGCTCGCGCACCTCTCGCTCGGCTTGCGCCTGGGCCTGTGCCTGTTGCAGGTCCCGCGGCGTGGCGGCGCGCATATGGTCCAGCATCGCCTGCATCTGCGCCAGCTTGCGCATCGCCGCACCAGTGTCGCCGTGGGCTGCGTCGTCGCGCATCTGTTGCAGCATGCGTGCGAGGTCGCGGCCGCTCAGCATGCGTGCGTCAGGCATCGGCGGCAGCACGGTATGCGTGCGCGCCGCCTCCTGGGCGAGTGCCTGCATCTTGCGCGCAATCGCCGCCGATAGCGCCTGGATACGACGTTGCAACTCGTTTTGCTCCATGGGCGACTGGCCCTTGTCGCCCAACGCCCGCATATGCTGGAGCTGCGCCGTGACCGCCTGCTGGGCGGCGCGTACGTCGGTATTCGCGCGCGCCATATCGCGGTCGTTATGCAGCCCGTCCTCCAGCGCCAGCGCCAACTGCCAAAGCCGGCTGGTGGTCCCGTCGATCGCGGTGCTGTCGGAGGCGTCGTCGTCGCGCAGCAAGGCCGCCACCGCGACCAGATTGAGGAACAGGCCGCTATCGTCGGCGAACTGCCCAGGCGCGCCACCCAGCGCCTCGAGATCGTCCGCCGCCTCCACCCGGGTCTCGCGACCGAGGGCCAGGCGCTTGCGTGTATCCAGCACCGCGCGCGCCAGCGGACTGCGGAAGCGGCGCGCCGGAAGGGTAAAGCGTGCCTCGCCGCTCCGCAGCTGATGCCCAGCGCGATCGGTGGCGGTGAGATCGGCCACGACCGCCTCGCCGGCGCGCGGATCGGCGGTGAGATCAGGCAGTGCCACGCCATGCCCCTGGCGTGTGTCCGGCGCGATCGGGATCGGCACGCTGAGCGGTAGCAGCGCGCCGGCCTGTCGTGTGCCAGGTTGGGACCGCGCCAGCCGGATCGACGCATCGAGCCGAGTGACGCCATACGGGTCCGAGACGCGCCAGGGCAGGCGGGTGCGCCAGGCCTGCCGCGACGGGCCGGGCTTGCCGTCCCAGGCCACGAGGCTTGGCGGCAGCGGCGTCACCCGCAAGGTCCAGTCGGCCAGGCGGCGCCCGTTGCCGCGTAGCGACAGACGGATGCCGTGTTCGAGCGTCGCGTGCAGGCTCCAGCTTCCTGGCGCCAGACGAACAAAATGCGGCGTCGCCGCCGCGGCCGCCTCAAGGCTGCTGATCGACAGACCAGGTGCGCCCTTGAGACCGGTCAGGCTCACCTGCAGGACCGAACCGGACGGCATTGTGCTCTCGCCGTGCGGGTCGTTCAGGAAGACCGGCGAAGATTCGGCATAGAGCGGGGGCGTAATCCACGCCTGCATCCCGGGTGCCGGCCCCGGCAAGGTAAACACGCCCGGCAGGAAGCCCGAGGCGAGCCGCATGCCGCCGCCGGCACCTGCCAGGGTCCAGCTCAGCGCCAGCGCCGCCAGCAGCCCGAGCGTCAGCCGTCCGGCCGGATAGCGCCACAGCCCAGGACGCGGGGTGCCGGCGCGCAGCCGGTCGAGCCGCCGCAGCGTGCGTGCGCGATGCGCCTGCCAAGCCGCCTCGCGTGCCGGGTCGGTCGCACCCGCGGGGCGGTCGGCGAGCGTTTGCAGCGGCCGGTGGGCCAGGCCGGAGTGCTGCTCGATCCTGCGGTCGATCGCAGCCGCCGGCGACGCCGGCATGCGGCCCAGCACATGCCAGATCCGGCTGGCAGCAAAGCCGCCGAGGGCGACCACCACCGCCACCTGCAACCAAAGCGGCAGCGCCTGCGGCAACGCCAGCTCGGCCAGCACCGCGAACCCGCAGAGTGCGACGGCGGCCGGCAGCAGTTCCGGCCAGCCACGCTCGACCGCGAGGCTACGCGCCGCCCGCCGGCGGGTCCGCTCCAGCGGTGTCATGCCCCGACCCTACGCGGCATGATCCAGTCCGGCACGATCTCGTCACGCCACAGTGCACTGATCTCCTGCCGCGGTCGGATCGTGGTCCAGCGCGTCCCGTCCACAAGGGCCTGAGCGGCCAGCGGGCGCGCATTGTAGGTCGAGCTCATCACCGCGCCGTAGGCGCCGGTATCAAGGATCGCGACCCGGTCACCGACCTGCAGCGGCGGCAGCATGCGGTCGCGCGCGAAGCTGTCGCCGCTTTCGCACACCGGGCCCACCACGTGTGCTCCCCGCGGCGCCGCGCTGGCCCGCGAGGCAGACAGCGGCAGCAGCCCGTGCCAGGCCTCGTACAGGCTCGGCCGCAGCAGGTCGTTCATCGCGCAATCGAGGACGATGAATGGTGGCTCGCCCGCGCCCTGGCGCTTGACCAGGACCACCGAGCCGAGCAGCAGGCCGGCCGGGGCCACCAGCCAGCGCCCAGGCTCGACGACGAGCAGCAGCCCGAGGTCGCCGAGGGTGGCGCGCATCGCACCGGCGAGGGCACGCGGCGAGCCTTCGTCCTCGTCGCGGTAGGAAACTCCCAGGCCGCCGCCGCAATCGACGGTGCGCACCGCATGGCCGCTCTCGCGCAGGCCGACGACCAGGGCCGCAATCCGCGCGAAGGCTTGGCGGAACGGCGTCGGCGCGGCGATCTGGCTGCCGATATGCACGGCCAGCCCGACCGGCTCCAGGCCGGGCAGTGCGGCCGCCCGCGCATACAGCGCCAGCGCGTCACCGTAGGCGATGCCGAACTTGTCCGAGGCGCGGCCGGTGGCGATCTTGGTATGACCACCGGCATCGATGTCCGGGTTGACGCGAAGCGCCACAGCCACCCGCCGGCCCATCGTGCCCGCGATCCGCGAGAGCAGCTCGATCTCCTCGGCGCTCTCGACATTGATCTGGCCCACACCCTCGCCGATCGCGAGGCGCAGCTCGCCCGCGGACTTGCCGACCCCGGAGAACACGATCCGCGATCCCGCGATTCCGGCCATCCGCGCGCGCCGTAGTTCGCCGCCGCTGACCACATCCGCCCCGAAGCCCTCCGCCGACAGGATGCGCAGCACCGCCAGATGGTCGTTGGCCTTGACCGCATAATGCACCGCCGCATCGAGGCCGGCGTCGTCAAGGGCCGCACGCAGCCGGCGCGCACGCGCGCGTAAGGTGCCGGCGCCGATCACCCAGGTGGGTGTGCCGAGCGCATCAGCGATCGCCGCCAGCGGCACCCCTTCCAGCAACAGACCGCCCGCGACCCGCATCGACAAATGCGGACGCCGCGCCAGCAACTCGGCCACGGTCGGATCGGCGCCCAAAGGCTGGTATGCGTCCATGCAACGGAGGATATCGGGCCGCCCCGGGACTGTCCAAGTCGCCTTGATCTGCCTAGCCTGACGCATGACCGATCCAATCATTACGGCCGCCGTGGCTGCCCGCCTTGCCGCCCACGCGCCCTACTCGCGCTTTCTGGTCGGTGCCGCCCTGCGCTGCGACGACGGCTCGATTCACGCCGGCTGCAACGTCGAAAACGCCGCCTACCCCGAGGGCGTCTGCGCCGAAGCAAGCGCGATCTCGGCCATGGTGCTGGCCGGCGGCAGACGCATCACGGCCATTGCGATCGCCGGAGCCGGCCCGCGTCCTTGCACGCCGTGCGGCGGCTGCCGCCAGAAGCTGAGCGAGTTCGCTCTACCAGAAGCGGAAATCCTGATGGTCGACGAGGCTGCCACGGTGCTTATGCGCAGCGCGCTCGGTGAGCTCTTGCCTTACGCATTCAACGCCGCAGCGTTTGCGGCAAGGGACTCTGCTCTTGATAACAGTTGATAACTCAGCCACAATGCAAGTGAGATTTCGCCGGGAGCCGAAGCATGATGAGCGCGGACTTGGGACAGCAGCTTGAGACCTTTGTCACTCGCCTGGTGGAAACCGGGCGCTACGGCTCCAAAAGCGAAGTGCTGCGCGAAGGTGTCCGGCTGATTCAGGATCGCGAAGTGCTGCTTGCTACACTTGATACGGTCATCGAGCGCGCCCTGGCAGACTCCGACGCGGGAAGGGGGAAACCAGCCGATGAGGTTTTCGATAGTCTGCAAGCCAAATACCGGTCAATGGCAGGCAAGCCATAGGTGCTTGTCCGCCTGACGCCAGGTGCCGAAGCCGATCTTGAAGCCATCGGCGATTACATTGCTCAGGACAACCCTCTCCGCGCCGCGACGTTCGTTGCCGAGATTAGGCACAAGTACAACAGCCTGGTGGATATGCCGCTCGGCTTCCCTCTCATACCACGATACGAGCACCGCGGAGTCAGGCATCGCGTGCACGGCAGTTATCAGATCTTTTATCGCACGGTCGGCAACCCGGTCGCGCGGGTCGACATACTTCATATTATCCATGCGGCGCGCAATTATGCGGCAATCCTGTTCTGAAGGCCGATTGAAACAATACCGGGCGCGTATTGCCGTCGAGAGCGGGATGTTTGCAAATTGAACTTACGCCCCGCGAGGTCATCGGCCTGACCCACGCCATGGTAACCTTTGCCGTCTCCTCTGGAGCTCTCATCCTCATGAGTATCGTAACAACGATCGTACTCTTCTGCCACGATGAGCAGAACTTTCGCGGAGAGGTCAACGCCTGGCTGCAGGAGCGGCACTATCAGCTGCTGGGCGACTTGCGGCCGTTATTCAACGGCAGCAAGGCGCCGGAAATCCATGCGTATGGAGCGGCATACAATATGTTTCCGGACGGAGAGTTTATCGAGCTCGTTTGTTCTCGCAGGTGGGAGATTCCTGAAGACGTCCTGTTGGTTGTTCGACCGCAAGACGCGCCTCCGGCCACTTACCGGCCGTAAGCGCCGCTGGATGGCGGCCCGACTTCAAAAGGATTGGGGCGCTGCCGAGTTGTAAATGAGGGGCGCAGTGCCGGGCCACAGCCGGTTCAAAGAAGCTTGGAATGGGCGTCGCCATCGCCACCTAAGCTGATTGCCTTGTCGCGATGGCGGCGTTGAGGGGCGCAGTCGTGTAGGAGCTGCCGAGAAGGCGGTGCCACGGGACGCGCGGCCTGTGCGAAGTGGATGATGGGGCCCAGCCGGTCGATCGCTTTGAGCTGCTCCGGCTCGTCGGCGAAGCTGCGGCGGTAACGGGCGTCGTCGAAGAGGGCGTGGGTTCGGGCGAACTCCGCGTGGCCGTGCTGCAGGTAGTGCGCGAGCGGGTCGATCCCAGCGGCGGCCACGTCCGGACGCATGCGCAGGTAATAAGCGGGATCGAACAGCGGATGCGGGCGACAACCCTGCCGCCAGCCATGCACGACATAGTGCAGCAGCGGGTGTTCGATCAGAGGTCCCGCCTGGGGATTGCTGCGACGGTAATAGGCGGCGTCGAACAGCGGATTCGGGGAGAGGTCCGCGAGGTGGCCGACAGTGAGAAAATGCAGCAGCGGCGGCTGCCCATCGAGGTCGCCCGGCGCGAACTGGGCCAGGTAATGGGCTGTGTCGAAGAGCGGATGCGGGTCGGGCGTGCCGTGGCGCAGATAGTGCAGAAGCGGCGGCGTGTGCGGGGATGGCGGGAGTTGGGCCGCGTAGAAATGCGGGTCGAACAAGGGGTGCGGGGTGCGGTTCTCATGCAGCCCGAACGCGAGGAAATGTTGCAGCGGGTCGATCCCCGCCGCGGCCACGTCGGCATAGCGATCGAGGTAGAACGCGCGGTCGAACAGCGAGGCGGGGATGTCGTCCATGGCGCAATTTTGCGCCCCGGGTCTTAAATCAGCGTTAAAGCGGGCGGGCAACCTTGCAGGCGAGGGGCCGTTTCCTGTGCACACAGGCGGGAGGTAGGGCAATGCCCACAATCGAGACGAAGGACGGCGTGCGGCTGTTCTACAAGGATTGGGCCGGCAGTGGCGATGCCGCGGGCAAGACGGCCGTGTTCGTGCATGGCTGGCCGGTGAATGCGGACATGTGGGAATACCAGATGACCGCGCTCACCGAGGCCGGCGTGCGCTGCATCGCCTATGACCGGCGCGGCTTCGGGCGCTCGGAGCAGCCGGCGGCAGGCTACGACTACGACCACTTCGCCGACGACCTGGCGGCGCTGCTTGAGCAGCTCGACCTGCACGACGTGACGCTTATCGGGTTCTCCATGGGCGGCGGCGAGATCGCGCGCTATCTCGGCCGGCATGGCGCCGGACGGATCGCTCAGGCGATCCTGGTCTCGTCGGTGGTACCCTTCCTGTTGAAGACGCAGGATCATCCCGAAGGTGCGGATCGCAGCGTGTTCGACGGCATGGTGGCGGGATTGCGCGAGGATCGTCCGCACTTTCTCGCCGAGTTCGCCCGCGGCTTCTTCGGTGTCGGCATGCTGAGCAAGCCGGTCTCGACGGAGGCGATGCAATGGACCCTATGGCTGGCGATGCAGGCCTCGCCGATCGCCACGATCCAGTGCGTGCGCGCCTTCTCGGAGACGGATTTCCGCGGCGACCTCGCGGCCTTCACCATTCCGACCCTGGTGATCCACGGCGATGCGGATCAGACCGTACCGGCGGCGATCAGCGGCAAGGCGGCGGCGGCGGGCATCAGGGCCTCGATCTACACGGAATATCCCGGCGCCCCGCACGGTCTCTATCTGACCGAGAAGGAGCGCCTCTCGCGCGACATCGCGGCCTTCATTCTTCGCTGAATTGCATCGTCAGGCGGTTCGGGTTCACCCGAATTGCATCGACGATCCGCCAGCCTTCGCCGCTTTGGATGAGAGACTCGATGACCTCCGGGTCGTCGAGGAACTCCGCCTCGCCGTAGGCGCCGAACGGGTGGATGACGATGACGCCGTGCAGGCCGTCAGGAGAGCAGATCGGGGTCGCCATCGGCGTCCGCTCCAGAGCAACAGGAGTGCGGGAATATTCGGCTGTAGAGCCGCCTGCAGGTTTGCCCGGCCGGCCGGTCCGGGGGTGCCAGCGCGATCTCGTTGTCGGTTCTGCTCATACACCCCCCTTGCAGGCTCGCCCCAGCGCGCGGCGACGTTAACCATTGCGCCTGCGCAAAATTCAGCCAATCTTCTTATGCAATGTCCTAAAGCGATTTGAATACGAAATGGTTAAAGCGGCCGCGATTTTCGTGAGCACCGCTGCGCTTTTGCTGATCGGCGCGGGTTCCGGCAGAGTGGCGGTGCCGATCGGGCAGGCGCCGTGGCGTGGATTGGCGCGTGTGCAGACGGAACTCGGCGAACGGTGCACCGGCTTTCTGATCGCGCCCGACGTCGCGGTGACCGCGGCGCACTGCCTGTTCCTGCCTCGGGTCGGGCATTTCATCAGGCCAGACTCGGTGCATGTGCTGCTGCGTTACAGCATGGGCAGGTTCGCGGCTGAGGCGCGCGTTGCGCGCTTCGTCATTGCCTCGTCCTACGACCCGCGACGCGAGCAGGCGACCGCCAGTGCCGACCGCGCGGTGCTGCTGCTTGACCATGCGATCGGCGGCCCGGGTGATGCGATTGCGCTTGCGCATCATCTGCCGGCGGTCGGAGAGAGGCTGCTGCTCGCGGGCTACGGCCAGGATCGCGACGAGCTGGCGGTGCGCGGGCCGCCATGCCGTATCACTTCGGTCTTGGCGGACGCGATCGGCGGTGTCGTGATCGCGCATGACTGTGCCGCGACCCTGGGCACCAGCGGCGCGCCGCTGCTGGCGCCGGCCGGCGATGGCACGTGGCGTGCCGTCGGCGTGCAGATCGAGGCGAGGGTGGGGGCGTTGGGCGGACGTGCCGCCTGGCTGCTGGGGGCAGCTACTCGGTCGGGTAGCTCTTCGGGTAGATGACCTGAGACGGCGGTCCTGGTGGCCGCGGCGCGCCCTTGCGGCCGCAGGCAGAGAGCGTCAGCGACAGCGACAGGGCAGCGGCGAGCAGCAGGATGCATGGCTTCATGACGCGCGCTCTACAGACGTCTGACCCAGCGCGTCGAGCCACGCCTGTGCCGCGCGCGCGACGTTGGCGGGGGCGGTGCCGCCAAAGCTGTTGCGCGAGGCGACCGACGCCTCGACGGCGAGCACGTCATAGATGTCGGCGGTTATCCCTGGCTCTTCCGCCTGCATCTCATCCAGGCTCAGGGCCGCTAGTTCAACCCCGCGTGCCTCGGCGCGCCCGACCAGGCGGCCGGTGATGTGGTGGGCGGTGCGGAACGGCAGCCGCAGCACGCGCACCAGCCAGTCGGCGAGGTCGGTCGCCGTGGCGAAGCCAGAGCCCGCGAAGGCGCGCATGCGGGCCGTGTCGGCGGTCAGGTCGCGGATCATGCCGTCGGTGGCGGCGAGGCAGAGGATCGCCGCCTCGGTCGCCTCGAACACCGGCTGCTTGTCCTCCTGCATGTCCTTGGCATAGGCGAGCGGCAGCCCCTTCATCACCGTCAGCAGGGCCATCAGGGCGCCGGTGATGCGTCCGGTCTTGGCACGGGTGAGCTCGGCGGCGTCGGGGTTGCGCTTCTGCGGCATGATCGAGGAGCCGGTGGTGAAGGCGTCGGACAGCCGGACGAAGCCGAACGGCGACGAGCACCAGAGCACGATCTCCTCGGACAGACGCGACAGGTGCATCGCCAGGATCGCAAGTGCGGAGAGATATTCCACCGCGAAGTCGCGGTCTGAGACAGTGTCGAGCGAATTGCCGGTCGGCCGATCGAAGCCGAGGGCGGCCGCGGTCATCGCGCGGTCGATCGGAAACGAGGTGCCGGCCAGGGCCGCCGATCCGAGCGGGCAAACGTTGAGCCTCCGTCGCGCGTCGGCAAGCCGGCCGCGGTCGCGCGCGAGCATCTCGACATAGGCGAGCAGATGGTGGCCGAAAGTGATCGGCTGCGCGGTCTGCAGATGCGTGAAGCCGGGCATCGGATCGGCGGCATGGGCGCGGGCGCGGGTCGCCAGGCTGCGCATGAGGGTTGCGATTTGCGTGTCGATGCCGTCGATCGCGTCGCGCACCCACAGGCGGAAGTCGGTCGCGACCTGGTCGTTGCGGCTGCGCGCGGTGTGCAGCCGGCGCCCCGGCTCGCCGATGCGTTCGACCAGGCGGGCCTCGATGTTCATGTGGATGTCTTCGAGGGCGACATCGAAGGCGAAGTCGCCGGCCTCGATCTCGGCCGCGATCGCCCGCAGGCCGGCCTCTATGCGTGCAGCGTCGTCGGGCGTGATGATGCCGACATGGGCGAGCATCGCGGCATGCGCCAGCGAGCCGCGTATGTCCTGGCGCCAGAGTGCCCTGTCAAAGCCGATCGAGGCGTTGATCTCCTGCATGATCGCGGCCGGACCGCCGGCGAATCGGCCGCCCCACTGGGCATTCGGCCCCGGCTTCTCGGGCGGTCCATCCTCGCCTAAAGACATCCCCATGCCTCGACTTTCGCGCCGTGACCTGCTCATCGCGGGGGGGACCCTAATGGCCGCTGTGCCGCCAGGCAAATACGGGGGACAGGCGAGGGCGGCCCCGCCGCCGCGGCCGCTCTCGGCACTGCAAGTCCATCCGCCCACTCTGCCGCCGCCGTTACGCTTCGTCGGCCCCAATGGGGGTGTGCGACGCCTGCGTGATGAGATCGGGCATGGTCTGGTGCTGAACTTCTGGGCAACCTGGTGTCCGCCCTGTGTCGCGGAAATGCCGGCGCTGGCGCAACTTGCCCGGGCCTTGGCGGGACGTGACATTCGGGTGCTGCCGGTGTCGGTGGGTAACGGCGGTGCGGACGTGGTCAGGGCCTTCTATGACGCGCACGGGATCACCGGGCTGCCGGTGCTGCTGGATGTGAAGCCAAGCGCGATCTATGCCCTCGGTGTGGACGGCGTGCCCCTGACCCTGCTGATCAATCGCGCGGGACGGGAGGTGGCACGGATGGAGGGGGCCCTGCGATGGGATGCGCCCGACACCCTGGCCCGCGTCGTGCAGCTCATCGGCTGAGCGTCTCAGCCGGTGATCTCATAGGTGGTGACTTCGAAGCCGGCCAGCCAGGCGCTGCCGAAGGCGGTCGAGATCGCAACGTCTGTGGCGTCGCGACCGCGCGCCATCAGCAGCCGGCCGATGCGGGTATGGTTGTGCCGGGCATCGAACACGTGCCAGGCGCCATCGAGATAAACGTCGAACCAAGCCGAGAAGTCCATCGGATCGTCGGACGCGGGCACGCCGATATCGCCGAGATAGCCGGTGCAGTAGCGCGCCGGGATGTTCATGCAGCGGCACAATGCAACCGCGAGATGAGCGAAGTCGCGGCAGACCCCCTGGCGCTCGATGAAGCCCTCATAGGCGGTGCGGGTAGCGCGCGCGAACTCGTAGCCGAAGGTGATACGGTCATGCACATACTCGACGATCGCCTGCACCCGCGCCCAGCCCGGCGGCACCTGGCCGAACAGCGACCAGGCGGTGTCCGACAGCTTGTCGGTCTCGCAGTAGCGGCTGCCCAGCAGATAGACCAGCACCTCGGGCGGCAGATCCTCGACCGCGATTTGGCGCGCTTGCGGCGTCTGCACATCGGGCTCGCCGGAATCGGCAATGGTGAACTGGTTGGTGATGCGCAGCAGGCCGGGGGGTGCGACGACCCGCGTGCAGCGATTGCCGAAGCCGTCGGTATAGTCCGAGGCCGGCACCGGCGGATCGAACCGCATGGTCTCCGGGGTTTGCAGGTCGGCCACGCGCTCCGGATGCAGGTTGAGCATCAGCAGCAGCGGGGTGGGTGCTGGCGCATTGAAGGCGATGTCGTATCCGGCGCGTATCAGCATGGACCCCTCTTCAGCCGCCGGTCGCGTGGCGGCGCTCCCGGCTTGCAAGCTGCACCACGCCGCTCTTCACCTGATCGTCGAGGGACGGCGGTATAGCGGGGTTTTCGACGGTGCGAACCGCGACAGCGCTCGCCTCAGCCGTGACCTGGACGCAGACCGTCATGCCCAGGCTGTCCGCGGGAAACCCGGTCCAGGTGCCAGACAGCGGCACCGCCTGGTGCGCGTCGCGGACCGAGGCCACGCGGATCAGGTCGCGCGAGCCGACAATGCCGTTGGTGGGGTCGAAGTCGATCCAGCCGGCGCCAGGGACGAAGACCTCGACCCAGGCGTGGGTGGCGCCGCCGCCCTGCGCCGATTTGCTCGCCGGAGAGTAGATGTAGCCGGTCACGAAGCGCGCGGCCATGCCGAGCGAACGCACCGCCTCGATCATCAGCACCGCGTAGTCCCGGCAGGTGCCGGCGCGGATGGCGAGCGTGCGCGCCGGTTCCTGCACGCCCTCCTCGTAGCGGGCGCAATAGGTGAAGCCGCGCCTGATCTCGAGCGTCATCGCGGCCAGCAGCTCGAAGGTCGGCGTGGGCGTGCCGCCGAGAAAGCCGCGGGCCCAGGCGTCGACCCGGTGCTCCGGGTCGGGGTAATGCTTTTGCATGACGCGGCCGAGATCGGCGAGGTCGTCGAGCTCGTAGGTGAACGGCCAAATGCGGGCGTAGGGGGCGAGGTGCGCTGCCTGCGGCGAGACCGGCGTGTGATCGACGACCAGCCGGTTCTCCACCCGCAACTCGCGCGCGCGCTGGCCGAAGCGGGCCAGGGTGACGATATTGCCGAAGGCGTCGGGCACCGAGCGCAGCGACAGCGGGCTCGGGGTGATCGCCACATCCCAGGACACGATGCGCTGGTCGACGCTGTCGCGCGGCCGGAACATCATGCGATGCTCGCCGAATCCGACCGGCCGGCGATACCGGTAGGTGGTGAGATGCTGGACGGATAGAAGCGGCATGGAAATCCTTCCGCGGCGCGGCAACACGCGAGAGAATGGCAACGATCGGGAGATAAGATCACGGTGAATGACGGGGGCCAAAGCAAATCGTCCGGAACTGTCGCATTTTCTGCGACTTCAAGCGCCGACAACGCAGACCTGCTACGCAATCTCGACGTGGCTCCGGTCACGATCCGGTGTATGGACTCGGTTGTCCCGTTCGTGCTGGTGAGCGATCACGCCGGCCGGGCGATCCCGCAAAGCCTTGGCACGCTCGGGCTTTGTGATACCGACCGCGCGCGCCACATTGCCTGGGATATCGGCGTGGCAGGGCTCGGCGAGCGGCTTTCCGACTTACTCGGCGCGACCCTGGTGGCACAGGCCTATTCGCGACTGGTGATCGACTGCAACCGCAGGCCCGGTCATCCGACTTCGATCGCCTCGGTGAGCGACTCGACGCCGGTTCCGGGCAATGAAGGGTTGCGCCAGGATCAGCGCGCGGCGCGCGAGCACGCGATCTTCGCGCCCTACCATGCAGCGATCGCGACAGGCCTGGACACCCGGCGCGCCGCTGGCCAGCCCACCGTACTGGTGGCGCTGCACAGCTTCACGCCACGGCTGCGCACCCCGAGCCGCCCGACACCAGGCGACGCGGACGGCCACCGGCCATGGCATGTCGGCGTGCTGCACAACCATGACCCGCGCTTCGCCCTGATCCTGCGCGACCTGCTCGCCGCCGAGGGCGAGCTCGTGGTCGGCAATAACGCCCCCTACGCGCTCTCCGACGATGACGACTACACGGTGCCGGTGCATGGCGAGCAGCGCGGCCTGCCGCATGTCGAGATCGAAATCCGCCAGGATTTGATCGCGGATGCGGACGGCGAGGCGGCCTGGGCGGCGCGGCTGGCACGGCTGCTGCCCCTGGCCTGGCAGCTCTTTGGGCAGCGCTTCGGGTGCTGACCGGCCGCACCCGGCTCGCAGGGGTGGTCGGCTGGCCGGTGGCGCATTCGCGCTCGCCGTTGCTGCACAACCATTGGCTGGCCCGTTACGGCATCGACGGCGCCTATGTGCCGCTGCCGGTCGCACCCGCGGCACTCGAGACGGCGCTGCGCGGGCTGCAGGCGGCGGGCTTTGCCGGCGTCAACGTCACCGTGCCGCACAAGCAGGCGGCGGCATTGCTGTGCGACAGCCTCGATGCGGCGGCAGCGATGACCAGCAGCGCCAACACCTTGGTGTTCGCGCCGGACGGCGGCATCGTGGGCAGCAGCAGCGACGGAGCGGGTTTCATCGCCAGCCTGCGCGCCGCCGGCATCGATCCGTGCGCGGGCCCGGCATTGCTGCTCGGCGCCGGCGGGGCGGCGAGCGCGATCGCGGCGGCCTTGCTTGCATGCGGCGTCGCGGTGACGGTCGCCAACCGCACCACTGCACGCAGCGAGGCGCTGGCCCGCGCGTTGCCGGGTGTGACCCTGGCTGCATGGCAGGACTGGCCGTCGCGGCTTGCAGACGCAGCGCTGTTGGTCAACGCAACCTCATTGGGCATGGCAGGACAGGCGCCGCTCGAAGCCGACCTGTCGCGGGCGCAGCACAGGCTCACCGTCGCCGACATCGTCTATGCGCCGCGCGAGACAGCACTCCTGGCCGCGGCACGGGCGCGCGGTCTACCCACAATCGAGGGCATCGGCATGCTGCTGCACCAGGCGGCCCCTGGCTTTGCCGCCTGGTTCGGGGTGGTGCCCGACTGCGACGACGAGATGGTCGCCCTGCTCGCGACATGAAGATCATCGGCCTCACCGGCAGCATCGGCATGGGCAAATCGACCGCCGCCGCCGCCTTCCGACGCGCCGGGGTCGCGGTGTTCGACGCCGATCGCACGGTGCGCGCGCTGCAGGCGCCGCATGGTGCGGCGGTGCCGGCGATTGCGGCGCTGGCGCCAGGCGCGGTGCATGACGGCGGCGTGATCGACCGCGCCGCACTGCGCGCGGCAGTGGTCGCCGATCCGGCCCTGATGGCCGGCCTGGAGGCGATCATGCATCCGCTGGTGCGCCGTGCGCAGGCCCGCTTCCTGGCAGGTGCGCGCGCGCGACGCTGCCGCTGGGTGGTGCTGGACGTGCCGCTGCTGCTGGAGGGGCGCGGCTGGCGGCAGTGCGACCTGGTGGTGGTGGTCTCGGCCCCCCATGCCGTGCAGATGCAACGGGTGCGCAGCCGGCGCAGCATGAGCGAACATGAGGCCGCGGCACTGATCGCGCGGCAGATGCCCGACGCCGACAAACGCCGCCGCGCCGACCTGGTTGTCCGCACCGGCTTGTCGCGCGCCCATGGCCTGCGGCAAATCAGGCGATTGCTGGCGCGTTTGCACGAGGAGGGGAGGCGATGACCCGGACGATCCTGTTCGACACCGAGACCACCGGGCTCGACCCCGCCGGCGGCCACCGGGTGCTCGAAATCGCCGCTCTGGAACTGATCGACGACCTGCCGACCGGCCGGCACTACCATGTACTGATCGACCCGGAACGCGATGTCCCCGAGGACGCGGCGAAGGTGCACGGCTATACACGCGCGCATCTTCTCGGCAAGCCGCGCTTCGCCGAAATCGTCGACGACTTCCTCGCCTTTATCGCAGAGGACCCGCTGATCGCGCATAACGCGCCATTCGATTTCGGCTTTCTCGATGCCGAACTGCGCAGGCTGGAGCTGCCCTCTTTGCCGGCCAGTCGAATGATCGACACTTTGGCGCTGGCTCGCACACGGTTTCCCGGACTGCCGAATAGCCTCGATGCGCTGTGCCGGCGTTACGCGATCGATCTCGCCGAACGCACCACCCATAACGCGCTGCTCGATTGCCGGCTGCTGGCCCAGGTCTATCTGGAGCTGATCGGCGGCCGCCAGCGCGGCTTCGAACTTGCGATCCAGGCAGGCGATAGCGGGCACGTCGCTTATGCGTTGCAGGGCACGCGCGTGCCCCGTCCGATCATTGTGGACCCGGTCTCGCTAGAGGCGCATGCGGCGTTCGTCGCGCGCGCGCTGCGCGAACCAATCTGGCTGGACGGGAGGCGCTGAGATGCGGACGATCTTCATTGAGGCGAACGACCAACGCTTCGACATCCTTGAGGAGGGCAGCGGCGAAAAGCTCGCGCTGTGCCTGCACGGTTTTCCGGAGCATGCCATCTCCTGGCGGGCGCAGATGCCGCTGCTCGCCTCGCTCGGCTATCGGGTGTGGGCGGTCAATCAGCGCGGCTACGGCAACAGCAGCCGGCCGCGAGGGATCGCCAGCTACGCGCTGAGGCATCTGCTGGACGACGCCGCCGCCCTGATCGATGCGTCCGGGGCCACCTCGGTCACCCTCATCGGTCACGACTGGGGCGCGATGGTCGCCTGGTGCTTCGCCGCGCTGCGCCGCCGTCCGCTGCAGCGTCTGGTGATCATGAACGTGCCGCATCCGCTGTGCTTTCGCGCCGCGCTGAAACGTTGGCGGCAGCAGCGCAAATCCTGGTACATCACCTTCTTCCAAATCCCCCGCCTGCCGGAGCTATTCCTCTCAGCCAACGACGGTGCGTCAATCCGGCGGATGTTTGCCGGGCTGTCGCTGCCGCCTGACGTGCTCGCGATCTACACCAATCAAATCACCGCACCGGGTGCCGCGACGGCGATGCTGAACTGGTATCGCGCGATGCGCCTACCCGGCCCGCGCCCCGCCGAGCTCGGGCAGACAATCGAGGTGCCCACCCTGGTGATCTGGGGCGAGCGGGACGTCGCCCTCGACCTGATCTGCCTGGACGGCACCGACCGCTACGTGCGCGACCTCACCGTCCGACGGCTGCCCGGCGTGTCGCACTGGGTGCAGCAGGATGCGCCGGAGCAGGTGAACGCGCTGCTGCAAGATTGGCTGCCACGCCAGGCGACCGCGCCATAGGGCACTTTCGGACAAAGCGGAAACGCTGGGGCCGATGTAGTTGTAGCGACGCACAATGATGCAAGGCCAGATGCGCAATAGAGGGCTCAATCCGACGCACATTACCTGCGGGGAAGCGGGCTTCCGGCGCACATTAGCTGAGCCGCAACGCACAAATGGTGAGACGGACGCGCAATAGACGGTGGCGATGCGAGAAGCCTGACAGGCGGGGCAGAGTGCTCGGAAGACGTCTCGCTGAGCTAGTCGGCCTTGAGGGCCGCCAACTCGTGCCCGTTAGGATCGGTGAAATGGAAGCGCCGACCGCCCGGGAAAGCGAAGATTGCTTGAGTGATTATGCCGCCAGCCTGCTCGACAGCAGCTTGAGCGGCCTCAAGATTGTCGACGGCGACGACAGCGAGCGGCGCACGGGTCGCTTCCTTCACGTCGCCCTGCAGTCCAAGATCTACGTCGCCTGTCATGGTGCACGAGTAAGTCGGACCGAAATCGGTCAGATCCCATCCGAACGCCGACCTGTAGAATGACTTCGCCGTAGCGAGGTCGCGGGCAGGCAACTCTACAAAGCAGATACGAGCCATGGCTAACTCCTCGAAGACGCTTTTCGCCGGTGAGACGCCTTGGACGCTAAGCCTGCTGCGCCTCGGGCAATCCAAGTACGCAAGGCGTCAGGGTCCGATAGCATGGTGGTGGGCACGACAACGTACGATTTGCTGGCGGGTTTGTCCGGCTCGTCGCGCAAGGCGGTTGCGCCTTCGTAACCGAGTAACTCGGCGTGGTCTGTGCCAAAGAGTTTCAGAGCGAGTCCAACATCGGACAGCGAAGCAAACGGTTTCCCCTCTGCATGACCCATGATGCCGCCGAACATGGGCCGAAAGGAGATTGGTAGGTCGGGTGTTGCCGCTCGCTGCATCATCTCCTGCAGATGTCGAGGATTGTGTTTCATTTCCGGCTCACTTCTGCTCGGGTAATGATAGAACTTGAACGGGCGCCTCCTATCAATCTTGGTTTTAGCTCCGTTGGGGTATAGCCCAGCGGGACGTCGCCATGAGACACTTTCCCTGCCCCATTAGGATTGCTTTGCGCATTCTGAGACGATGATGTTCCCGGGTCTAGCTCCCGGAACAAAATGGCCGCCTACGGCTATGCGCGCGTCTTCACACTCGATCAGGACCTGACCGTCCAGCGGCAGGCATTGTGCGCGGCCGGCTGCGGGGTGATCCGCGCCGAGAAGGCGAGCGGTAGCCGGCGCGACGGGCGCACCGAGCTGCGGGTGCTGCTCGATTTCGTGCAGCCGGGTGACACCCTCGGCGTCACCCGCAGCGACCGCCTCGCGCGATCGCTGAAGGACATGCAGGACATCGCCCATGAGCTGAAGGGCCTGTCACTACCAAGGACGTTGTCCCTGGAGAGCCTGGTGATGGGCGGCTTGCCGCCGAGTGCGGCGTGTGGTCGGGTGGTGTTGTAGTTATGTAGCCAGGAGTGCATGGCGGCGTGGCGTTCGGCAGACGAGTGCAGGCGTTCAATCATCAGCATTCGGCTATGCCGTGTCGTTCGCGCATTCTCATGGATGTCCATCCGGGCCGCCGGGCTGTGGGTTGCTGGCCTCGCAGCCCCGGAGGGACAACCTCCATAGCAGCGACATCTAGGCCTCGGGCCGCATTCAGCCGAGCGACCGCACGATCACCTCCGCGACGTGCTCGGAGTCGCGGGCGATGCCCGAGAAGCGGCCCGAACCCCAGCTATGCAGCCAAGGTAGCCCGAGGAAGTAGAGCCCAGGTTGCGCCGTGACACCGCGCTGATGGCGCGGGGCGCCGCGCGCATCGAACACGTCCGCCTCGATCCACGCAAAATTCATCCGATACCCGATACACCAGACAACGCTCGCAACACGGCTGCACGCCAGATCCGTCGGCGGTGCCCCGAGTGATTCTGGGGGCGGCGTCCAGGGTGGCCGGTAAGGCGGCTCGGTGGGGGCTTCAATCCCCGATTTTGCGATCCAGCCGTCGATGCGGCACTTGATGCCGGCATCGACCGCGTCCGCGGCGTCCAGGTTGCGCGCGAGATCGTCGCCAAAGCTGATCCGGCTGTCCTCAATCGTGCGCAGACGGCCGTGCAGTTGCATGCCCTCCAGCGCGCGGGCGCGCAGATCGATATCGCGGCCGCCATCGCGTCCGGTTACGTAATGATTTGTTTTGTCGCGCACGCCCTCGCGCAGCGGATGGTCCTCCACCGGCATGTCGTAGTAGCCCATCAGATGCAGCCATTCGACGACGTCGCGGCCACGATAGCGGCGCGCGACGCGGGGTGCCTCGCCGACACACAGATGCACCTCGCGTCCGACCAGATGCAAATCCTCGGCAATCTGGCAGCCGGACTGGCCGGTGCCGACGACCAGCGTAGCACCTTCTGGCATCGATGTCGGGTTGCGATAGTGCGAGGAATGGATTTGCATGATGTCGGGCGCGAGTGCGGTGGCACAGGGCGGGATGATCGGGTCGTGATAGCCGCCGGTGGCGATCACCACCTGGCGCGCGGCAATCGTGCCGACGCTGGTGTGTAGCGTGTAGCCGGTATCGGTTGGCCTTAGCGACACGACCCGCACACCTGTGCGCACCGGGGCCGCGAACGAGGCCGCATAAGTCTCGACATAGCGCACGATCTCGTCGCGCGGCATGAAGCCGTCGGGATCACCGCCGGCGTAGGGATGGCCCGGCAAGGTGCATTGCCAGTTCGGCGTCACCAGGCAGAAACTATCCCAACGCTCGCGTTTCCAGGAATAGGCGATTTCATGCTGCTCGAGCACGACATGCGGTATGCCGCGTTGGGTCAGTTGCCAGCTTGCCGCGAGGCCGGCCTGGCCGCCGCCGATCACGACGACGTCGCAGAATGCGGCGCTCATCTTCGGAACTCCAGGACGGTGACGGCAGTGTCGCTGGCGAACCCGCCTGCGCGCTGCTCGATCTGTGCCAACTGGTCTAGAGCGAGGCTGCACGGCATGCCGTAGATGCGCTGCACCCGCGCGCTTGCCTCGATCAGCGCCGTGCGCACGCGCGCGAGAAAATCGGCCAGGCCGTAGCAGGTGCCCACCGACAGATGCTCCTCGATCACCAGCGATGGCGAATAGCACAGGCTGCGCGCGCCATCCGGCCAGCGGATGCTGAACTGCATTTCAGGCATTGGCCGATGCGCTCGCTTGGTAGCAGGCGAGATGCGCGCGCGCCACCCGGCGCCAGTCGAAACGCCGCGCGCGCGCCGGACCCCGGCTGCTTGCCTCGCCAACCGCGCCAGGCTGCAGCGCCCGCGCCATTGCCTGGGTGATCGCCGGCACCGAGACCGGATCGACGCGGATCGCGTCGCCGTCGGCCAGATAGGAATCGAATGGCTCGCCGAATGGCACGATCACCGGAATGCCGCTCGCCATCGCTTCAAGCACGCACAGACCGAAGCCTTCCTGCAACGAGGGAAAGCACAGCATCGCGGCATTGCGATAGAGGGCCGGCATGTCTTCGTCGTCCACCACGCCGAGCAGGCGGACCCGGTGGCGATACACGGAGCCGGACAGGGCTTCGGCAAACGCGTCGCGTGCGGCGCAATGGTCGAGCAGGCTGGCGCCGCCCGCGATCAGCAGATGCAGGTCGGGATGCGCCCCGTCCGCCACCAGCGCGAAAAAGGCGTGCAGGATGCCCAGCGTATTCTTGCGCGCCTCGACGCCGCCGACGGCAAGGATCATGCGGCCACCTTGCGGCAGCCAGCGCGCGCGGAGTTGCGCGTCGCGTGGGCCGGGCTGCGGGCAATAATGCTGTGCATCGACACCGTTGCCGACGAGGGTGCTCGGCCGGCGGAAGCGACGTACCAGCTCGGACTGCCACATTTGACTGACGCAGAACAGGTGCCTCGCACGACGCACCGCCTCGTCCTGCCAAGCGGCGAGGCGAGGACTGGCGAAATCGTCGAGGTGATGCACAGTGCGCATGAAGCCGTCGATGAGGCCGGCCTCGGCAAGGTCGCAGAGCGCCAGCGCGCTGATCGAATCATGGACGTGCAGGATCTCGAAATGCGGCGCGTCCGGCATGCTCAGGAAGGCCGCGATCTCCCGCCGGCGCATCTGCACCAGAGTCCCCACATTGTCCGGCGCCGGTGCGGCCGGGATGACCACCGATGCGCAGCGCGGCGCGCGGAAGAAGCGATCGCGGTTTGCGCCAGGCGCCAACAGCATTGCCTCGACGCCTTCGTCGCACAGCGCCTCGGCGAGATGCATCGCATGCACGACGCCGCCGCGAGGATTGGTGGAGTGGGCGAAGACGCCGATCATGGAACCCACCCTGGACCGCAGCCGAGCAGTGGGGCCAGCGCCACGTCGCGGATTGTCTCGCGCGCGTCGCCCTCGATCAGATCAACCCGGCTGCCGCGCTCGCATCGTCCGATCGCGGCACAGGCGATGTTGCGTTCGGCGAACAGCGCGATCACGGCCTCCGCGCAGTCCGGTGCACAGGTCAGCAGGAAGCCGAATGACGGAAAGGCGCTCAGCCAGCGCGGGAGATCGACGCCCGACGGGCGCGGCACCAAAGCCGGAGCAATGGCGAGCCCGATGCCGGAGCATTCCGCGAGCATCAGGGCGGTGCCGATCAGCCCGCCCATGCTGATATCCTTGGCCGAGCCGGACAGACCGCGTTCGGCGATCAGCGGCAGCAGTTCGAGATCGCCGCGCAGACGCGCCGGATCCACGCACGCCGAGCTGGCATCCCACCAGTCATACGGCTCGCGAAACTGGCCGCGCAGGTCGATGGCGGCCAGCAGCGTCTCACCAGGCCTGGCCGCGAACGAGCTCAGCAGCGAACGCGCGCGGCCGAGCACCGCGACCGAGAGCTGCTCGCTCGATGCGCGCAGGTTGCTATGGCCACCCAAAACGGGCACGCCGTAGACCGCACTTGCACGCGCGAGCCCGTCCAGGACCGGCCCGGCATGGGATGCATCGCGGCTGAACAGCGCGTCCACCACGGCCAGCGGACGGCCGCCCATCGCGGCGATGTCGCTCAGATTGACCATGACGCCGCAATAGCCGGCGAAGAACGGCTCGTTGGCAACGAAGCTCGGCAAAAACCCCTCGATCGCCAGCAACAGCCAGCCGTCGCCGTTGGCAATCGCCGCGCAATCGTCGCCGACCGCAATTGCGCTGTCGGCAAGGCCGAGACGGGCCACCACCGAGCCGATGTCCTGTTTGTGTCGTATCCCAATGCCGTCGCGCAGCTGATCCGCGAGCCGTGCGAGCTCGCTCATGCGGCGGCGCGATAGGGACGCACGAAGCCCAGCGCCTCCTGGCCGTGCGGCGGATAGCGGTTCAGGTCCGCGTGCATCAGCCAGTGCGGCAGGCCGTGCAGGAGCAGCCGCTGTTCGGCGTGCCAACCGAGATGTTCGAAGAAGCCGACATTTTCGGCCTGCACATGCGCCTCGAAGCGCACGCAGCCGCGCGCGTGCGCGGTGCAGACGGCGAGACGCACGAGGTGCGCGCCAATGCTGCCGACACGGCGGAAGTCGGCCTGCACGGCCAACCGCGAGCCCCACCAATAGCCAGGCGAGACCTGATGAATGCGCACGGCGCCGACGACAGTGTCGGGGTCGCCCGCGACACAGGTGACGGCGATCAGCGGATCGGCCACCGCGTCGATTGCGTCGCGGTCGTGGTCGGGGAAAATCCCCTGCTCGGCGCAGAATACCTGCCGTCGCAGCCGGTAGTAACCGCGCAACTCCCATGCGGCGCGCGCGCGGGCAACACGAAACGCACCCGGAATGAACGGCAGGATGGCGCCGTCAAAGATCATCTCAGAGGTCTGCCTCGAAGGCGGCGAGCGAGGAGCAGGCGCCGCAGCGGCTGCAGCCGGCCTTGACATCGGCCGAGCGCAGATCGCCCGCGGCCAGCATGCGTGCGAGAGGTCCCAACACCGCGCGCATGAAGGCGGCGGTCGGCGGCGCGTGATCCTCAAGCGGCGTGCCGCCGATCGGCACGAAGGGCACCACGAAGGGATGCACGCCGATGCCGATCAGGGTCTCGCACAAGGCGAGGATTTCAGAGACGCTGTCGCCGAGACCCGCCAGCAGATAGGTGCTGACCTGGCCGCGCCCGAACACCGGCACCGCCTGACGGAACGCGGCCAGATAGCGGCCGATGCTGACCGTGGCCTTGCCCGGCATGATGCGTGCCCGCACCGCCTGCGTCGCCGCTTCCAGATGCATCCCCAGGCTGTCGACGCCGGCGGCGCGCAGACGCTCGAACCAGATTGGGTCGCGCGGCGGCTCACATTGCCCCTGCACCGGCAGTGCCACCGCCTGCTTGATCGCGCGGGTGCTGTCGCACAGTACGGCGGCCCCACGATCGACGACGTTCGGCGTGCCGGTGGTGAGTACCATGTGCCGAACCCCGTCGAGCAGGACTGCGGCTCGCGCGACCTCCGCGAGCTGCGCCGGCGTCTTGTGCGCAATCGTGCGACCGGCGGAGAGCGACTGGCCGATGGCGCAGAACTGGCAGGCGGTGGCGCGATCGGCATAGCGTATGCAGGTCTGCAGAACGGTGGTCGCCAGCACGTCGGTGCCATGCAGCATGGCGATTTTCCAGTAGGGAACGCCGTCCATCGTCTGCAACGCGTAGAAGCGCGGGATGGCTGCGAAGTCGATCGGCCCGACGGCAACACCGTCGCGCGAAAGCATCGTGCGGCCGTTCGAATCCGGCGCAGAGGCGCTATAGGGCGAATGCCGCGCGTTGGCCGTCAGAACCGGCACCATGATGGTCTGTCCGGCGAGCCGGATTGCCTTGTGATCGGAGGGCCCGGCGCCGCCGCGTCGCGACCCGGCGCCGGCAGCCTCGTCAGTCAGCCGCATCCCGAGCGACTGCAGCTCGGTAAGCAGGAACCGCGTCGGCGTCTGAAGCTCGGTCTGGAGCATGCTGGTCGTGCCTCATCTCGGCGGGGCGGAGATCGTGGGTCGTTGTGGCAGGCCTGCGGTCATGCAGCAGAGAGAGCAGCTCGGGTCGGGCGTAATGGCCCACGCTATCCATCATGCGTTTGCGCTTGACGATCAGCGACATATCAAGGTCGGCCACGACCATGCCCTCGCCTTCGCGCAGAGGCGGCGCCAGATGCACGCCCTCCGGGGAGATGATCGCCGAGCAGCAGCCGCCGCGCAGCGCCTTGTGCATGGCCACCTCCGGGGTGATCGCGTGCAGCTGCGCCTCGTCGAGCCAGCCGGTGGCGTTGATGACGAAGCAGCCGGCTTCAAGTGCATGATGGCGGATCGTCACTTCCATCTGGTCGGCGAAGATCTGCCCGACCATCGAGCCCGGGAACTGCGCGCAATGGATTTCCTCGTGCTGCGTCATCAGCGCGTAGCGGGCCAGCGGATTATAGTGCTCCCAGCAGGCGAGTGCGCCGACGCGGCCGACGGCGCTGTCCACGACGTGCAGCCCGGCGCCGTCGCCCTGGCCCCAGATCATGCGTTCGTGGAAGGACGGCGTCAGCTTGCGTCGCGTAAGCAGCAGCGTGCCGTCCGCATCGAAAATTGCTTGGGTGTTGTAGAGCGAACCATGGTCGCGTTCGTTCACGCCGAGCACGACGACAACACCACCGGCGCGCGCCGCCGATGCCACGGCGTCGGTGAACGGCCCGGGCACGGTCGGCGCGTTGTCGTACAGGCGAATATGCTCAGCGCCGATCGCCGCCGGCGCGCGGACGAACGAGAAATACGGATAGTACGGCACGAAGGTCTCTGGAAACACCGCTATCTGCACACCTTTGCGGGCGGCATCGCGGATCGCGGCGAGCACCTTCTCCTGGGTGCCGGTGCCGTTTTCCAGCACCGGCGCAAGCTGGATGGCCGCGGCTTTGACGAGGCGCTGCATGGCGCCCGCTAGAGCGTCCAGGTGTCGATGATGACGGCGTTATCGCGCTTGTGGAGCAGCATGCAATCGAGCACGTCGAGCGGATTGATCGGCCTGATACCCTCCATCAGCGAAGGCTCGCCATGGCCGTAGAGCGCCTGCAGCGAAAACCGGCACGCATAGACGTGGCCGCCCTCGTCCATGAACTTCCTAAGCTGGTTGTTAAAGTTCTGGTGGCCGGGAAAGGCGTCGTCGCCGAGCCGCGGAAAGCCGCGCAACACACCGAGCGTCACACCGGGGCCATAGAGCAGGATCGAGGTCTCATAGCCCTTGCGCTGCAAGCGTGTGGCCTGCAGCAGGTTCACCAGACCGATCGAGCCTTCGAAGGCGACGGTGTGGAAGGTGACCAGCGCCTTTTCGCCGGGCTGCGCCTTGACGTCCTCAAAGACCTTCTCCTCGTAGTCGACGAGATGGTCGCCTACGACGTGCGGGGCGGCTGCAACTTTCGGCATTTCGCTCACCTTTCTGGCTTCGTCTTGGTACAGGCGCAGCAAGCCCCGTGCCAAAACGCCTCCGAACGTCTTGGACGATCTGCCGCGATGTCCATCCTTTCGTCGGAACATAGCCGGGCGCTCTGGAGGAACACCCTACCAAGTCACGCGAACGCACCTCATGCAGGCAGTCTTCGGTCTTGACCGTGCACTCTGCCGTATAAAGAGGCGACCTCAACGCAGCAGGTGCTGGTCCGCGCGCAGGCTGCGGCATTCCCAGCCCAGCCGTTCGAGTTCCGGCGTATCATCCTGTGCACTCGGCATGCCGAGACAGAAATAGCCGATGAAGCGCCAGTGTCGCGGCACATCGAGCAGTGCGGTCAGCGTCGGGGGATCGAGGATCGACACCCATCCCAGCCCCAGACCGGACGCGCGCGCGGCAAGCCAGAGGGTGTGCACCGCCATCACCGTCGAATAGGCGGTGGTCTCCGGCATTGTCGCGCGCCCGAGACCGCGCCCCTGCGCCGGATCGTCTTCGTTGAACACCGCGAAGTGGCATGGCGCCTCGTCCAGGCCGGCGAGCTTGAGGGCGGCATAGCGGGCAGCCCGCTCGCCCTCCTGACACGCCAGGGCCTGGGCATTGCAGGCGCGAAAGTTCGCACGCACCGCCTCGCGCCGCCCGGCGTCGGCGACGGTGACGAACCGCCAGGGTTGGCTGAGCCCGACCGAGGGCGCCAACGTTGCGAGGTCCAGCAGGCCTTCGAGCGTGCCTTCGGGGAGCGGCTCGGCCGAGAACCGCCGCACGTCGCGGCGCCAGGCGAACAACGCCGCGAGTTGGGCGCGAAACGCAGGGTCGAACCGCGGCGGCGCGGCGATCGCCATCATGATCCAGGTCCGCCGCGCCAGTGCTCGCCAATACTGACAAGAAGCTGACAAGGACTTGGCCTATGGTCAGTAGCGGCTATCTGGACTGCAACCGCCGCCAATGTGAGTTCATTGTTCATGCAACTGTCACCCTCATGGCCTGCCCAATTCTGTCGAAAACGTTAAGATTACGTAGGGCACGGCGAGACACAAAGCCACGCTCCGGCTCTGCTGCCAGGCAGACTCCCAATCGAGACAGGAGTTGACAGTGAAAACGAGTTTTCGAAAGCATCCGTTCGCGGGACTGTTCGCGCTTGCCCTGGTGGCACCGGCGCTTGCGAACGCGGCACCGGACCCGTCGACGCGCACCGTCGGCATCCAGAAAAACGGCACCATCGTCGCCTCCGACAACCAGCTCCTGACGCCGTCCGGAACGCTCGTCTATCTCGGCTCGCCGGTCGTCGCCAAGGCGGTTGCGGTCAACCCGAAGCAGCATACCAGAAGCGGCGCCGTGCTGCTGATGGACGCCGACGCCCCCGTGGTCGTGTTCAACACCAAAACCGGACAGGTGATCCAGCGGTATGTGCCCTCGACCGGCACCGGCACCAGTGCCGCGAGCAACAAGACCGGCTCCTTTACCGGCATCAGCTACTCCGCCGACGGCTCGAAGCTGCTGTTCAGCCAGGACAACAACTTCGTCGCGGTGGCGAACGTCGATCCCTTCACCGGCGAGCTGACGCCGGCGATGAGCGTAGCCCTGCCGTCGCCGCCGGCCAATCCGAACCTCTATAACAGCTTCTCCGCCAATGCCGGCGGCGTGGTCGACGTCGACGGCTCGATCGGGCTCGTTGCACTGAACGCCAACAACACGGTCGGCGTCATCAACCTGTTCAACGGCACCCTGGTGTCGCAAATCCCGGTCGGCAACGCGCCCAACTCCATCGCCGTGAAGGGCAACTTCGCCTATGTCACCAATGAGGGCGGCCGTCCCGCGACATCGTCCGATTTTACCAATCCCTCCGACGGCACCGCAATCGTCTCCGATCCGACTGACGGCTTCGCGACCACCGGCACGGTATCGGTGATCGACCTGCGTACCGGCACGGTCGTGAAAACCATCGCCGTCGGATTGCATCCCGCCGGCATGTCGATCAACGGTTCGATGCTCTATGTCGCGAACTCCTATGACGACACCATTTCCGTCATCGACACCGGCCTCAAGCAGGTCGTGCGCACCATCAAGGTCGGCGTGCCCATCACGGGTGGCGCGTTCGGCGCCGGCGCCAACGGCGTCGTCGTCGTCGGCACCACGCTTTATGTAACGCTCGGGCAATCCAATGCCATTGCCGCGATCGACCTCACCAACGACTCCGCCATTCCGGTGCTCGGCTATATCCCGACGGCCTATTTCCCGACGTCGATTGCCTACGACAAGGGCACCCAGCAGCTCGTCGTCTGCGACGACAAGGGGATCGGCGCGCAGGGCTCGATCGGCACCGCGCACGGCGTCAGCGCGTTCAACACGCACCAGGAGACCGGTACGGTCAGCCTGATCCCGCTGCCGACCAAAAGCGCGCTCGCCAAGATGACCGCGCAGGTCATCAGCAACAATCATTGGAACTCCGCCAATATCCAGGTGGGGCCGCAATACGCCAATACGAACGCAACTCCGGTCGCGATCCCCGCGCATATCGGCGAGCCCTCGCTGATCAAGCATGTGTTCCTGATCATCAAGGAAAACCGCACCTACGATCAGATGTTGGGCAACCAGCCGCAGGGCAACGGCGACCCGAGTCTGGCGGTGTTCTCGTCCGCGATCCCCAACCAGGACGCGCTGGTGACCCGCTTCCCGCTGCTCGATAATCTGTATGCGCCGAGCCGGCAATCCGCCGACGGTCATCCCTGGATTGTCGAGTCAGGTTCGTTCTACTCCAACGACATCCTCTCGCCGGATTGGATACGCAGCTATCCCGGCGGCAACAGCAATGATGCGCTGACCTACACCCAGAAGGGCTTCCTCTGGTCGGGTGCGGAAAAAAAGGGCCTAGACGTCAAGATGTATGGTGAGTGGAGCAATCACTATACCATCGCCACCAAGCCGGACGGCAGCGATTACAGCTGGGCCGACTTCTACAACACCTCGCTCTACAAGGAGACCGGCGGCAAGCAGGGCCAGAACATCGTGCCGGACAATTCCGATACCGAGACGGCCTACATCCCATCGGTGAGCAAGATCCTTGATCCGCACTATCCCTCCTTTAATCTCGGCATCCCCGACCAGTATCGCATGGACTATTATATCCCGATCCTGCAGGCGCAGGATGCCGCCGGCAAGGTGCCCGACCTGACCGTTCTCTGGCTGCCCGACGACCATACCGCGGGCACCAGCACGGGCTTGCCACTGCCGCTCAATTACCAGGCCGACAACGATCTCGCACTCGGCCGCATGGTGGACGCGATCAGCCACACCAAGACCTGGTCGAGCACCGCGATCTTCGTCGAGGAGGACGACGCGCAGGACGGTGTCGACCATGTCGACGGACACCGCATGCCGGCCTACGTGATCAGCCCCTATACCGTCGCCCCGCAATCGACTGGCGTCGGCCGCGTGATCAACACCACCTATACGCAGGAAAATATCAACCGCACCATCGAGAACATTCTCGGTCTCGCACCGCTGACCCAGTTCGACCTGACCGCGGCGCCGATGTTCGATTGCTTCCAGAATACGCCGAACGACGCGCCGTTCACTTATGTCCCGGCGACCGTGCCGCTGAACATCGGGCCGGGCGGCACACCGATCGCCGGCACCGGTCCCGCGAACTATGCGATGAACACCAAGATGACGGCGATGCAGGCGGCCTGGGTCGTGGCATCCGATTGGATGATGAAAGGCAAGCTCGGCCGCGCCGACTCAGTCGACGAGAACTTCCTCAATCACGCGATCTGGTATTCCGCGACCGACTGGAAGCGCCCCTACCCGGGTGACAAGAAGATCCTGCGTCCGGCCCGCTTCGTTCAGGCCGCGGCACATGCGAGCGCCGACAACGACGACTGACTTATGTGAAAGCCGGGCGCGCAAGCGTCCGGCTTGTCTTTGTCGGTAGAGTTCTGCCATCTGGCGGCGATGTCAGCTTCAGCCTCCAGCAATGCCCTGCTTGCCCGCGCTGGGCAGTCTGTCCGCGAAGGTCGGCCACTCGAAGCCATCGCGGCCATGCGTCAGGCAGCCGCACATGCGCCGACCAACGCCGCCATCCAGCATGATCTGGGCTTCCTCTGCCTGCAGGCGGGTTTCGCCGGCGAAGCCGCCGCCGCCTTCCGCGCCGCCCTGGCCGCCAACCCACGCTTCGCCCTGGCCAGTCTGCGCCTTGGCGTCGCACTCCAGGCGCTGGGGGACGAGGAGGGCGCCCTCGCCGCCTGGCGCCAGGCGACGCTGTTGCAGGCGTCGCTGGTCGAGGCGCGGTTTCGCGCGGGCGCGCTGCTCGATACGCTCGGCCGGCGCGACGAGGCGCTCGCCGCCTTTCGTCGCGGGGCGGCCTCCGCGCCAAAGACCAGCCTTGGTCGACTCTGCGCCATCCGTGTCCTGCTTGCCGAGGAACGTGACGGCGAGGCCGAGCGCGCGTTGCGCCAGCTGCTCGCGCGCGACGCCGCAAACGCCACGGCACTCGACATGCTCGGCACCGTGCTGGCCGATGCCGGCCGCCTGGACGAGGCCCGCGACTGCTACGACCGCGCGACCCTGGCCTCGCCAAGTCACGCCGGCAGCTATTATGACCTCTCGCGCTGCCGACGCCTGACGCCGCGGGACGCGGACCTGATCGCCCGCATGCAAGCGGCCCTGGTCACGCCCGGGCTGCATCCCGAAGCACGCCTGAAACTCCATCTGGCACTCGGCAAGGCGGCCGACGACCTCGACGATCCCGCGGCGGCGATGCGGCATTTCGACGAGGCGGATGTGCTGCGCGACGGAATGATCGCGTTCGACGCGCGCGCGTTCGAAGCCCGCATCGACCGACTGATCGCACGCTGCACACCCGACATCATCGCACGCGCCGCTGCCGGCGGTGTCGACGACGCGGCCCCCGTTCTGATCATCGGCCTGCCGCGGTCCGGCACCACACTGGTCGAACAGATCCTTGCCTGTCATCCGGATGTGCATGCCGGCGGCGAGATCGGGTTCTGGACCAAGCGCGGCGCGCTTTGGGAGCGGGACAGCTTCGATCCATCGTTGGCGGCCGGCTGGGCGTCCGACTATGTCCGCCTGTTGCGCGCACGCGCGCCGAACGCCTTGCGCATCACCGACAAGATGCCACTCAACATTCTATGGGCCGGCGTGATCCACATGGCATTGCCGCGCGCCACGATCATTCATTGCAGACGCCGCCCAATCGACGTGGCACTCTCGATCCATCGCACCTATTTCAACCAACATGTGGTTTTTCCGACCGGTGGCGCCGCACTCGTAACCACGATCCGCGCTGTCGGCAGGCTCGCCGCGCATTGGCGCCAAGCTTTGCCAGCCGAACGCTTCATCGAGCTCGACTACGAGGACCTCGCCTGCAACCCTGAGCCGACAATCCGCCGGCTCGTCGACGCTTGCGGGCTTTCCTGGAACGATACCAGCCTGTTTCCTGAACGCAATGCGCGTATCGTCAGGACACCAAGCAAGTGGCAGGTCCGCCAGCCGATCACGGCGCGACCGGCTGACGCGTGGCGCCGCTACGAACCCTGGCTCGGTCCGCTGCGCGATCTGCTGGATGACGTCAACTCTCCGCCTTGAGTCTATCGGCACACCGATCTGCGTCGACGAGCACTTCGACCCGCTTCCCCTGACAGCCACATCCCCGTCCGCACGTGCTATTTGCCGCAGTCTGGAATGCTCACCTCTGGCCGCGCGATCAACATGTTCCGCGAAATGGCGTAATCGGTTGTGCGCGAAAACCATTGCTTCGGTTCAGTGCGGCCAGGCGGCGCCGTCCATCCGGAAAACCTGACCGAAAAGACGTTGTTCTTGAGTCTGGCAGGCCCAATCCGGGCGACGTAATGGTAGGTCTCGCAGTCGCCGAGAGCCGGTTCGTTAGGTCCGTATTCGGCGCTCCCGGGGACCGTGCCGAGCAGGCGGGGCGCCGCGTCGCCGAGAGCAAAGGCCGCAATATCGGCCGTGCATCCACCCATGCCGCAATATGTGCTGGATGCGAAAACGAGCGGTTTGGTCCAGAAATATGCTTGCCAAGTCTCGTCAGCCGGAATGCCTGTTTCTCCCATGAAAGTCAGCTCAGGCCAGACATGCTCCAACCTCCACCTCTTGCTGTAGTCGAGGTAGGCAATGGAGAAGGCTCCGGGCCATGCGTGACCGACATTGAGCAGCGTCTCCGATACGAGCAGGGCGTAACGCGCCTTGCTCAGTTTCACGAGCCGAAGCGGCGCCAGTCTTGCCGTTTGTGTCAGCACCTCGAAGACGTGGTTGGGGTGCTCTTCATCAAGGATCGGCTGCTTGACGGTCCTGACGAGCGGCGGGGCGTGCTGATAGGTTGCCGTAAAGGCGCCAATGAGGTCCTTGGACGGTTCGACTGCCAGAGCTGACAGCGAGGCCAGCAGGGAGCATGCGATGGCAGCTCTCGTGCGAAGCCGTCTCACCGTTCCGACTTCAGGCCAGCCAGGGCGCGCCAGCCGGCTTCGTCCAGCGTGGCCAGACCGAGCGCCGCCGCCTTGCGCGCCTTCGCACCCGCATCGGTGCCGAGCACGACGATGTCGGTATTCTTCGAGACCGTGTCGGTGACCTTGGCGCCAAGTCGTTCGGCGATCGCCTTGGCTTCCGGGCGGCTCATGGCGGCCAGGGTGCCGGTAAAAACGATGGTCTTGCCAGACAGCGCGCCGGCGGCGGGCGCGTCCGGATCCTCAATGGTGAGCTCGGCGGCGAGCGCATCAATGGCTGCGATGTTGCGCGGCTCGGAGAAGAACGCGACGAGCTCGTCGGCGATGCCGGCGCCGATGCCGTTGATCGAGCCCAGGGCCAGGCGCGCGTCGGAGCCGATTTCGCATGCCGCCTGCATCTGCTCGCGCCAGGCTTTGAGACTGCCATAGTGGCGCGCCAGAAGCCGGGCGTTGGTCTCGCCGACCCGCCGTATGCCGAGACCGAAAATGAAGCGCGCCAGCGGCAGGCGGCGGCGCGTCTCGATGGCGCGGATCAGGTTTGCCGCAGAGACCGTGCCCCAGCCCTCGCGCGACGCGATTGCGGACTCGTGCGCAGAGAGATGGAAGATGTCTATCGGCGAGCGGATCAGGCCCTCGTTGTGGAACTCCACGATCGTTTTCTCACCAAGCCCGTCTATGTCGAAAGCATTACGTGAGACCAGATGGATCAGTCGCTCAACGGTCTGCGCCGGACAGATCAGGCCACCCGTGCAGCGCCTGACGACTTCGCCGGGCGGCCGTTCGGCGCGGCTGCCGCAGGCGGGGCAGGTGGTCGGGAAATCATAGGGTGGCGCGCGCGGCGGATCGTCCGGCGTCAACACCACCGAGAGGATTTGCGGAATGACGTCGCCCGCGCGCTGCAGCCGGACGCGGTCATTCACGCGGATATCCTTGCGCGCGATCTCGTCCTCGTTGTGCAAGGTGGCACGCGTGACCTCGACGCCGCCGACATTGACCGGCTCCAGTACCGCAACCGGGGTGAGGGCGCCGGTGCGTCCGACTTGGATGCGGATTTCTGCCAAGCGCGTGATCGCCTGCTCGGCGGGGAACTTCCACGCCGTCGCCCAGCGCGGCGCGCGGCCGGCGAAGCCGAGCCTGTCCTGCAGGTCGAGCGGGTCGATCTTGTAGACGACGCCGTCGATATCGTAGGCGAGGGCGGAACGCTCCAGCGCCATGCGGTCCTGGAACCGTTCCGCGTCCCCAGCATTATCGATGCGGCATGATAACGGATTGACCGGCAGCCCCCAGGCCTGCAGGCGTTGCAGGAACTGCCAGTGGGTGTCGGCCACCGGCGTGCTTGAACGCCCCTGCGCGTAGGCGAATAGCGAGAGCGGGCGGGTTGCGGTGATCGCAGTGTCGAGCTGTCGCAGCGAGCCCGCGGCGGCATTGCGCGGATTGGCGAACGGCCGCTGTCCGGCCGCTTGCTGGGCTTCATTGAGCGCAAAAAAATCGGCCTTGGCGAGGAACACCTCGCCACGGATTTCGATGACACCTGGCGCGTGGCCGGCGAGGCGCTGCGGCACCGCGCGCATGGTCCGAACGTTGGCGGTGACATCCTCGCCGGTGGTGCCGTCCCCGCGTGTGGCGCCGCGTACCAGCGTGCCATCCTCGTAGGTCAGGCTGATCGACAGACCGTCGATCTTCGGCTCGGCGACCATCGCGAGCCTCGTATCGTCGCCACGCCCGAGAAAGCGACGCGCGCGGGCGATAAACGCCTCGAACTCGGCGCGGTCGAAGACATTGTCGAGCGAGAGCATCGGCGTTGCATGGCGGTGCTTGGCAAAGCCGCCCTCGGCGCCGGCGCCGATGCGCGCGGACGGACTATCGGGCCGCACGAGATGCGGGAAACGGTCCTCGATTGCGCGGTTGCGTGCGCGCAGCGCGTCGTAGGCGGCGTCGTCGATGCTGGGGGCGTCGCGGCCGTGATAGGCGGCGTCATGGGCGGCGATCTCGCGCGCGAGCCGTTCGAGCTCGGCGGCGGCCTGGGCTTCGTCGAGGGCGTCGGTCATGCGGCACCGAGCAGGCTGTCGGCGGCGGCGCGAGCGGCGTCGGTGATGGTCTCGCCGGCGAGCATCCTGGCAATCTCCTCGCGCCGTGCCTGCCCGGCCAAAGGTTCAGCGCGTATCTCGGTCTGCGCGCGCGCGACGTGCTTGCTGATCCGCAGATGCTGATCACCGCGGGCCGCGACCTGCGGGCTGTGCGTCACCACCAGCACCTGCATGGCGTGCGCGATCGCCGCCAGACGGTCGCCGACGGCCGCCGCGGTGGCGCCGCCGATGCCGGAATCGACCTCGTCGAACACCAGGGTCGGCACCGCCGAGCGGCCAGCGAGCACGACCTTAAGTGCGAGCATCAGCCGCGACAGCTCGCCGCCCGAGGCGACGCGGGCAAGGGGGCCCGGCTCCTGGCCCGGATTGGCCGCGATCAGGAAACTCGCCTGTTCGGCGCCGCGCGCAGTCCAGGCGTCGGGTGCGAGCTTCGGCAGGCTGACGACGAAACGCGCACGATCCAGACGCAGCGGCCGCAGCTCGGTGCCGACCGCCTCCGCGAGACGGGTGGCACTCTCGGCGCGGGCTTCGGAGAGGGCAGAACAGGCTGCCTCGAATTCCGCGCGCCGGTTCGTTGCTTCGTCTGCGAGCGCCTGGGTGTGCGTCGCACCCTCCTCAAGAGAGGTGAGCCGTGCGCGCAGCGTGGCGAGCAGCGCCGGCAACGCCGCAACCGGCACCGCGTGCTTGCGCGCGCCGGCACGCAGCGCAAACAGCCGCTCCTCGGTGCGGTCCAGCAATCGCGGATCGGCTTCGCTGTCGCTCGCCAGGCGGTCGAGCAGGCCCTCCGCCTCTGCGAGCGCGGTCTCGGCAGCGTCCAGGGCGGCGAGCGTCGGGTCGATCGCGGGATCGGGCAGCAGCCGCTGCAGCACGCGTCCGGCGGCGCGTAGGGCGGCGGCGGGCCCGGGATCACGACGATCGCGCGGCGCGATCTCGGCGCGCGCGGCGGTGATCGCCTCGGCACGGCGGGCGTTCGCCTGCAGCGCCTGGCGCATCGAGGCAAGCGTGTCCTCCTCGTTCGGCTGTGGTGACAAGGCGGCGAGGTCCTCGACCGACTGGCGCAGCCAGATCTCCTCGCGCGCTGCCACCTCGAGCTCGGCGCGCGCGCGCGACAGGGCGGCGGTCGCCTCCGTCCAGGCGCGCCAGTCGCTCGCGACCGCCTCGCGCGCCTCAGTCAGACCGCCGAACTGATCGAGCAGGTCGAGGTGGCTGGCGGCGTCGGCCAAGCCCTGCTGCTCGTGCTGGCCCTCGATTTCGACCAGCAGGGAAGCGACGCGACGTAGAAGTGCCAGGCCGACCGGCTGGTCGTTCAGGGTGGCGCGCGAGCGGCCGTCCACGCTCACGGTCCGGCGCAGCACCAGCGGTTCGTCCGGCTCCGCCTGCATGATGCCCTGTTCGGCGAGCAGCGCGTGCACCGGATGGCTGACATCGATCTCGAAGCAGGCGCTCACCATGGCCTGTGCCGCGCCGACGCGGATCAGGCTGGCGCTGGCGCGCTCGCCCAAAGCAAGGCCCAGGCTGTCGAGCAGAATCGATTTTCCGGCACCGGTTTCCCCGGTCAGCACGGTCAGGCCGTGATGCAGCACCAGATCGAGCTTCTCGATCAGCACCACGTCGCGGATCGAAAGCAGGACCAGCATAGGCGGGCGCTTAGAACACCGTATGCAGGGCGCGGGTGAAGAAGCCCGGGCGCGGCTTGGCCAAACTCCTGTCCTGCGAGTCGGGTGCGACCGGCTCGTTCTTCGTGCTTCCGGGGAGCGGCATGTTGGCGGCAAGGGCGTGCGATGTGCGCAGTTCCCGGTAGCTGTCCTGATACCAGCGGCTGCCCGGGTAGTTGTAGCCCAGCACCGAGCCGGTGTGGCGTGCCTCGTCGGTCAGGCCGAGCTTGAGGTAGACCTCGACCAGCCGGGACAGGGCCTCGGCGGTATGGTTGGTGGTCTGGAAGTCCTGGACCACCCGCTGGTAGCGGTTGATCGCCGCCTCGTAATAATGCTCGCGCTCGTAGTAGCGGCCGATCAGCATTTCCTTGCCGGCGAGATGGTCGCGGCACAGGTCGATCTTCAGCCGCGCGTCGCGGGCGTAGGCGCTGTCCGGAAAGCGGGAGACGACATCCTGGAGTGCTACCATCGCCTCGACCGTGCCCTGCTGGTCGCGATGGATATCGGCGATCTGCTCATAGTAGCACAAGGCGCGCAGATAATAGGCGTAGGCGGCATCCTTGCTGGTCGGATGCAACTGCAGGAAACGTTCGAGCTGCGAGACGGCATCGGTGTATTCGTTCTGCAGATAATCTGCATATCCCTCCATCAACTGCGCGTTCGAGACCCAGGGCGAGTAGGGGTAGTTCTGCTGGATGGCGTCGAATTCGCTCGAGGCGAGCTTGTAGCGGCCGTCATGCAGCGCATCGACACCATTATTATAGAGGGTCTCGGGTGTGACGTTGGCGGTGATGGGCGGCGTGGGTTTACTGGAACTGCCGGAGAACGGATTGACCGCGTTCAGCGCGGCACATCCCGGCAACAACAAAGCTGTCGCCATGAGCATGCCCAGCGGAATATGCCGGGCGCGCACGGGGTGATGTCCGCTCAATGACATGCCGGGCCTTTCAGATGGACCCGCCTTATATCATGTCGCCAAACCCGCTCAAGCGGCCAGCAGACCCTCGTCAGCGGCAGCATTGCCTGTGTCATGACGCCAGTTTGCCGGATCGGCGAGCAACTTGCGCAACAGGCGGTTGTTCAGTCCGTGGCCGGAGCGGTGACCGACGAAGCTGCCGCGGATCGGGGCGCCGGCGAGCGCCAGGTCGCCGATCGCATCGAGCATCTTGTGGCGCACGAACTCGTCGGACCGGCGCAGCCCGGCCGGGTTGAGCACGCGGTCGTCGTCGACCACGATGGCGTTGTCAAGCGAGCCACCGCGAGCGAGACCGGCCTCACGCAGCGATTCGATCTCGTCGAGCATCGCGAACGTCCGGCAGACCGACAGTTCGCGTCGGAAATCATCCTCGGTCAGGATCATGCTGTAGGCCTGCCGGCCGATCACGCGAGCCCGAAAGGCGATCGAAAGCGCCAGGTTGAAAGAGGCGGACGGAGCGGGGCGCAGCTCCGCGAAGGCCTCGCCTTCCTGCACACGGACGCGCCTGAGGACCTCGATGGCGCCGCGCGGGGCGTCCTGTGCCGCGCGGCCGGCACAATCGATCAGGAACACGAACTGCGCCGCCGAGCCATCCAGGGCCGGCACTTCGGGACCATCGACCTCGATCAGCACATTGTCGATCCGGCAGCCTGCGAGTGCCGCCATGACATGTTCGGTCGTGGCAACCCGGGCCCGTGCGTCGGTCGAACTGGCAATGACGGTGCTCAGGCGGGTGTCGACGACATGATCGAACCGCGCCGGAATATCGATCCCCAGATCACAGCGCCTGAAGACGATGCCGTGCCCAGCCGGCGCCGGCAGCAAACGCAGGGTCATGATCCGTCCGGAATGTAGACCCACACCCCGGCAGGAGATGGCATTGCGCAGCGTGTGCTGGATGGCGTGGAGGTCCTGACCACTCTCACTGACGCGGGCGTCCTGCTGCACGCTGTCGAGAGTAGCCAGGCCGTCCATCATTGATACCTCTTGCGTGCGGGTAGGCAGAGTTGTGACCGTAGGTCTAGGCGACCCCGCCGGCTCCCGCCAGTCAAGCTTTATTGCCGAGTATTTCGTCCTAACATTGTGAAAATAAAGAGTTTCTCGTTGCGAAGGCGGGCTGTCGCAAAATCACGACTGGCGTCGCAGGAAGGCCGGGATGTCCAGGCCGGTCTCCTCGCCGCCGACCGGACGCACTGTCGCCGACGCGGGCGTATCGGTGCCTGCCTCCTGCAGTTGCGGCTCGTTGCGGCGCGCCTCTCCGCTCGCCGGCGCGGAACCCCGACGCAGCGCGCCCGTGACGATGCCGAACAGGCTGCGGTTCGAGGATTGCGGCGCCTCGCCTGGATTGCGCGGCGGCTCCGAAAACAGGCCGGCGCGTGGCGAGGCGGGGCGTGCGCCCATCGGGATCTGATGCGGCAGCGCGTTCGCTGGCGGTGCCTGCACCGGCGCATGCTGCTCCAGCGGCGCCGGCCGGCCCTGATACTGTGACCAGTTTTCCGGAGCGGCTTGCGGCGTGGCGGGCGCTGTGTTTGCGGTTTGCGTACCAGGGTAGGGGCCGGCCTGCGGTGTCAGCACCGGGGCCCCGATCGGGCCGGTGGCTGCCACGCCCTTGCGCGCGCCGGGGCGGCCGCCAAAACCGAGCCCGGTCGCATAATTGGGCAGCGGCTGCGACACCTGGTGCGGCGCCGGATAGGGGGCGGCGAGTCCGGAGCCGGGCGCCTGAGCGGTGTCGGCCATGCGGCCACGCTCCGCCTGCGGGGCCACGGTGTCGATCCCGGTCGCCACCACCGACACCCGGATGCGTCCGGTGAGGCCCTCGTCGATGGCCGAGCCGAAGATGATGTTGGCGTCCTCGGCGACCTCCTCGCGAATCCGGTTCGCCGCCTGGTCGACCTCGAACAGCGTCATGTCGTCGCCGCCGGTGATGTTGATCAGCAGGCCGCGGGCGCCGGCCATCGAGGTGTCTTCCAGCAGCGGGTTGGAGATCGCGGCTTCCGCGGCGCGGATCGCGCGGTTCTCGCCGTCGCTCTCGCCGGTGCCCATCATCGCCTTGCCCATCTCCGCCATCACCGTACGGATGTCGGCAAAGTCGAGATTGACCAGTCCCGGTGCGACCATCAGGTCGGTGACCCCGCGCACGCCCATGTAGAGCACGTGGTCTGCCATCTTGAAGGCCTCCTTCCAGCCGGTGCGCTCGTTGGCCAGTCGGAACAGGTTCTGGTTGGGAATGACGATCAGCGTGTCGACGAACTGCTGCAGCTCGGCAATCCCGGTGTCGGCCGCCTTGCTGCGACGGATCCCCTCGAAGGTGAACGGCTTGGTCACCACGCCGACAGTGAGGATGCCGCGCTCGCGTGCCATGCGCGCGATCACCGGCGCCGCCCCGGTGCCGGTGCCGCCGCCCATGCCGGCGGTGATGAACACCATATGCGCGCCGTCCAAATGGCGGGCCAGCTCGTCGGCGGCTTCTTCCGCGGCGGCGCGCCCGATCTCCGGCTTGGCACCGGCACCGAGTCCCTGGGTCAGATGCGGGCCGAGCTGAATCCGACGGTCGGCGCGGCTATGGGTGAGCTGCTGGGCGTCGGTGTTGGCGACGACGAACTCAACCCCCTGGAGCTGCAACTGGATCATGTTGTCGACGGCGTTTGTGCCGCCGCCGCCGACGCCGATGACGGTGATCCGCGGGGTGAAGTCGGAATAGGTCTGCTGTGGCAAGGTGAGGTTCAGGGTCATGGGCTGCGTCTCCCGAAGGGTTGCTGTTACTAAAACACGTCTGCGTCGCGCTTCACACGCGCTTGCCGAGAAATTCGATCAGCCTGCGTATCAGGCCGGCGGGCGGGGGTTCGTTGAGATCAAGGTCGGCCAAACTGCGGCCGGCACCCGCGGCCCAGGCGAGCAGGCCGCTGGCGGTGGCGAACGCAGGACCGGAAGCGTCAGGCGGCAAGCCGTGCACACCCGCCGGCCGGCCCAGCCGAACAGGCCGGCCAAGCACGCTGGCGGCGAGTCGCTGCACCCCGTCGAGCTGGCTGGCGCCGCCGGTCAGCACCACCCGTGCCGCGGCCGCATTGCCAAGCCCGGCATGATCGAGCCGGTCGCGCACCAGCTCGAACGTCTCCTCCAGGCGCGGTCGTATCACCGAGACCAGTCGCGCGCGCGAAATCCGGGCGAAATGCTGGTCGTCCTCGCCGATCTGCTGCACGTGCAGCATCTCGCGGTCGTCCTCCGACGTGATTTCGGCATTGCCGAGCATCACCTTGAGCCGTTCGGCGCAATCCAGCGGCGTCGACAGGCCGCGCGCGATGTCGCGCGTCACATGCAGGCCGCCGATCGGCAACTGGCTGGTGTGCAGCAACTGGTGCTCGGCGAACACCGCGATCTGGGTGACGCCGCCGCCCATGTCGATGACCGTGGCCCCCAGTTCGCGCTCGTCCGCGACCAGCACCGACAGCCCCGCGGCGAACGGGGCCGCGACCATCTCGGTAATGCCGAGATCGCAGCGGCCGATCACCGTGGTGAGATTGCGCAGCGCCATGCCGGCCGCGTCGATCAGATGCAGCCTGGCCGCGAGCTGGTCGCAATGATGGCCGCGCGGGTCCTCCACGCCTTCCACCTCGTCGACCGAAAAACGCAGCGGCATCGCATGCACCACCTCGCGGCCGTCGCTCGCCGCCCGTGCCCGACCCTCGGCCACGATCCTGCGGATATCGGCGTCGGCGACTATGCGTCCGCCGACCGGCAGGCGCACGTTGAACAGCCGGCTCTCCGGGCCGCCGCAGCTCAGGCTGACGGTCACCGCGCGCAGATGATGGTCGGCGGCCTCCTCGGCCTGTCCGACCGCGGCACGGATGGCGCGTTCGGCTTCCTTGAAGTCGGTGATGCCGCCCAGCCGCACGCCGCGCGAGCGCTGCCAGCCGCAGCCGGTGACGCGCAAGCTGCCGTCCGGCTCGCCGCGGCCGATCAGGCAGGTGACCTTGCTGGTGCCGATATCGAGCACCCCGAAGGTGCCGGCGCGCCAGTGCCGGCGCGTGGGCGACGAGTCCGGCGCCGGCAGCGCAAGCGGGCGCTGGGCCCCATCATGCGCATCATCGAGGGCCCCGCTTGTGCGTGCCAGCGCCCGATTGCCGGCCTCCGCGGCCTTGCGGGCCCGCCGGGTAGCGCGCTTGCGGGCCGGCGCCCGCGGCACCAAACCAGTTGCTTGCGACACCAGATGGTTTTCACTCATGCCGGCCTCCGCGTGGTGTCGCTGCCCGCGCTCGAAGGAACGTCTGCAGGTGCGGATGCTTGCAAGCGAGGCCGCACGACCAGCCGATCCGGCAGGCGCATGTCGATATCGATGAGTGGCCGCTCGAGCAGATGCATGCGCTCCTCCAGCGAGGCGAGTCGGCGCAAAGCGGGGATCGCCTCGCCTTCGGGCAGCAGCACGGCGGCACCACTGCGCAGGCTGAGATTCCAGCGGCGCTGTCCGACCCGGACCGCGGCCACCACCTGCTTGCGCACCGTGGGCTCCGCCGCCAGGGCTGCGATCAGCGTCGCCGCCGCCGCCGGCGCGCCCGGCCCCACCACCAGCGGCAGCACCGCGAACGCGTCGGCGTCCTTGGCCGTCATGCCGTGCTGCTGGACCAACGCGCCGCTGCGGTCGATCAGCACGAACCGGTCGTGGTTCTGCCAGACCGCGAACGGCCGCCGCTCGGTGAGCCGCACCAGTACGGTGCCGGGCAGCCGCCGCTCGACGCTGGCGGTCGAGATGAATGACAGCCGCTCGAGCCGCGCTCGTGCCGCCGCCACCGAGAAGCCGAGCAGCGGCGCCCCCCGACTGACGCCGAGTGCTGCCTTCACCTGGTCCAGCGGCTCCATGTCGCGGCCCTCGACGACGATGTCGGTGATCCGCAGCCCGGCGTCACGGCCGATCTCGGCGCGCATCGGCGCAAAGCTCGCCGGTGTGCGCATCGCGCGCGCCACATGCAGGCCAAATCCCGCCACCCCGAGCAGCACGACCCCATACAGCACCGGGCGGATCATCCCCCGCCTGCGACGCGCGAAGATCAGCAGCCGCGACGGCCGGTCCATCTTGCTGACGCGACGCCCAACTCTTCCGGAGCGCCCTATGCGCGGCATGCGGCGTTCTCCACCATCCACGCACAGAGCGACGGGAAATTGATGCCGCAGAACGCCGCCTGCTCGGGCAGCAGCGAGGTCGGCGTCAGGCCCGGCTGGGTATTGACCTCCAGGATCACCAGCCGGCCGGGCTCGGACTCGGATCGCGTATCATCGTAGCGGAAATCGGTGCGTGTGGCGCCGCGGCAGCCGAGTGCCCGATGCGCCGACAGTGCGATCTCCAGCGCCTGCTCGAAGGCGGCGCGGTGGATCTGCGCCGGCAGCGCGTGGCTTGAGCCGCCATCGGCGTATTTCGCCTCATAATCGTAGAAGCCCTGGCCGAGACGCGGGTCCGGTGTGATGTCGGTGACGGTCAGCGCCCGCTCGCCCATCACGCCAACCGTCAGCTCGCGCCCGGGGATGAACTCCTCGACCAGCGCCTGCGGCCCGAACCGCCAAGCGGCGGCGACCGCGGCGCGATGGTTCGAGCCCTCGCGGATGATCTCCACCCCGACCGAGGAGCCTTCATTGACCGGCTTGATGACGTAGGGCAGGGCCAGCGGATCGCGCTCGGCGAGGCTGGAAACATCAACCAGCCCGCCACGCGCCACCGGCAGCCCCTGGGACGCGAACACCGCGCGCGCCGCCTGCTTGTCCATCGCCACCGCGGACGCACGCACGCCGCAATGCGTATACGGGATGCCCATCCAGTCGAGCACACCCTGGATCGCGCCGTCCTCGCCGAAGCGGCCATGCAGGGCGTTGAACACCACATCCGGCCGCGCCGCCCGCAACTGCTCCAGCAGGACAGCCAAGTCCGGCCCGGCATCGATCGCGGTCGCCTCAAAGCCGGCCTCACGCAGGGCGCCCAGCACCTGGCCACCGCTCGACAGGCTGACCGCGCGCTCGGCCGACAGGCCGCCCATCAGCACCACCACGCGACGCGCCCTCATGGCGCGAGTCCTCCCGGAACCCCAATCCGCTTGATCTCCCAAACCAGCTCGACGCCTGACGCAGCCCGCACCTTGGCACGCACCATCTCGCCCAGCGCTTCCAGCTCGCCCGCCGTGGCGCCCCCGGTGTTGAGCAGAAAGTTGCAATGCTTCTCGCTGACCGCGGCACCACCCAAAGCCAGTCCACGACAGCCGGCCGCCTCGATCAGCTCCCAGGCCCGTCGGCTGCTCTCGGCCGGATCGGGGTTGCGAAAGGTCGAGCCGCCAGTGCGGGCGCGTACCGGCTGCGAGGCCTCACGGGTGGCGCGGATCGCTGCAATGCGCCCGGCGATCATTTCGCGGTCGCCGGGCGTGGCGCGCAGCCGGGCCGCCGTTACCACGGCCCCGGGCGGCAAACTCGACCGCCGGTAACCGAGGCCGAGTGCGTGCGCCGGCAGCCGCAGCGCCTCGCCGACGCGGGTGACAATATCGGCCCAGTCCAGCACGTCGGCCATCGCACTGCCGTAGGCGCCGGCATTCATCGCTACCGCACCCCCGATCGAGCCAGGAATGCCGGCAAGAAACTCCAGCCCGGCAAGCCCTGCTTTGGCCGCGTGCTCCGCGACCGCCCCGTCCAGGCAGGCAGCACCCGCAACGATCCCATCCGCCTCGATCCGCACGCTTCCGAAACCGCGCGGCGCCAGCCGGACCACCACGCCGGGCACGCCGCCGTCACGGATGATCAGGTTCGAGGCGACACCGATCGCGCGCACCGGGATTTCCGGCGAAAGCCCCCGCAGGAACCCGGCCAAATCCTCCGCATCCTCGGGCCGCGCCAGCACCTCGGCATTGCCGCCCACCCGAAACCAGCTCTGCGCGCCAAGCGGCGCATCGGCCGTCAGCCGGCCGCGCAGGCGTGGCAAAGCGAGGTCGGTTGCGGTCATGCGGCGTAGCCACCCGCCGGCTTTTGTAGCGCCGCGAGCTGTCCGGGCAGCGCCTGCGCCCAGCCGGTGATATTGCCGGCCCCCAGGCAGATCACGAAGTCCCCGGGACGCGCGATCGCATGCACCATCTCGGCCAGGTGCTCCGGCCCGGGCAACGGCACCACGCTGCGATGGCCGCGCGCGCGCAAACCCTCTACCAACGCGTCCCGGTCAATGCCCGGGATCGGCGCCTCGCCGGCAGCATAGACATCCGCCACGATCACCGTGCCGGCCTCGTTCATGCAGGTGCAGAACGCCGCGAACAGCGCGCTCAGCCGCGAGTAGCGATGCGGCTGCACCACCGCCACCACGTCGCGCGCACCGGCCTGACGCGCCGCATTGAGCACGGCCGCGATCTCGACCGGATGATGGCCGTAATCGTCCACGATGGAGATGCCGCCAGCCTCGCCAACACGGCTGAAGCGCCGCTTGACCCCCTTGAAGCCGGCAAAGGCGCTACGGATGGTGCCGTCGTCGATCTCCATCTCGCAGGCCACCGCGATCGCGGCCAGGGCGTTCGAGACATTGTGCCGGCCAAGCATCGGCAGCCGGAACGGACCGATCCGGCGGCTGCGGTTCGGCGAGCCGCGGTCGGTGAGCGCCACCTCGAACGTCGCCCCGCGCTTGTCGGCGACCAGCCGCTCGCAGCGTACATCCGCCTGCGGGCTGAAGCCGTAGGTGATGACCCGATGGTCGGACAGCCGCGGGATCATCTGCTGCACCGCCGGATGGTCCACGCACAGCACCGCGAACCCATAGAACGGGATATTGGCGACGAACTGGTCGTAGGCCGCCTGCATCGCCGCCTCCGTGCCCCAATGGTCAAGATGCTCCGGGTCCATGTTGGTGACCACCGCAATCGTCGAGGGCAGACGCAGGAACGAGCCGTCACTCTCGTCCGCCTCCACCACCATCCAGTCCCCGGACCCCATGCGGGTGTTGGTGCCGTAAGCCTCGATGATGCCGCCATTGATCACCGTGGGATCGAGCCTCGCGGCCTCCAGCACGGCCGCGATCAGGCTGGTGGTGGTGGTCTTGCCGTGCGTGCCGCCGACCGCGATCGACCAGCGCAAACGCATCAGCTCGGCCAGCATCTCGGCGCGCCTGACCACCGGGATCAGCCTTGCCCGCGCCGCGGACACTTCCGGATTGTCGCGCGAAACCGCGGTCGAGACGATCACCACCCGCGCGTCACGCAGGTTGGCCGCATCGTGGCCGATCATCACCTCAATGCCGGCCTCACGCAGCCGCAGCACGTTGGCGCTCTCGGCGATGTCGCTGCCCTGGACGCTGTAGCCCAGCGTATGCAGCACCTCGGCAATGCCGGACATGCCGATGCCGCCAATGCCGACGAAATGCAGGGTGCCGATGTTCAGCGGCAAGGCTCTCATAGGGACTGTTCCGTTTGTTTTTCGGGCTTGAAGAAGGCCAGAGGCGTCGTGCGCAGCACGCCTTCGCGTGACGCCTCTGGACTCCGCTGGGGGCTGCAGGCCCCAGACCCCCATTCAATAGAGGCGCGGAGCTGGCCTTCTACCAGGTCCGCGAGACGGGAGGCGGCGTCGTGGCGACCCAATGCCGCGGCCGCCGCTGCCGCCTCGGCAAGGCGCTCAAGCGCAGCAAACAGCTCAGCCAGCAGCGCAGAGAGCGCGGCCTCGGTGAAGTCGCGCTGCGGCACAATCCACGCAGCACCCGCCGCGACCAGCGCTCTCGCGTTGGCAGTCTGCTCGTCGCTGGCCGCGATCGGCAGCGGCACCAGGATCGACGGCCGACCGATGCATGCGAGCTCGGCGACGCTGGAGCCGCCGGCGCGGCCGATGACGAGATGCGCTGCCGCGAGACGCTCGGCTACACGATCAAGGAAGGGCGCGATCTCGGCGTCGATACCGGCCGCCGCGTAGGCGGCGCGGACCCGATCCACATCCTCAGCGCGGGCCTGCTGGACCACGCGCACACGGCCGGCAAACGGCGCCATTGCGGCGGGCACGACGTCGCTGAAGATGCGCGCACCCAGCGAGCCGCCCCAGATCAGCAGGTTGAGGGTTCCGCCTGTCCCTGGATAGGGGCTTGCGGCAAGGGCGGCGATCTCGTCGCGCACCGGCATGCCGGTCAACGTGCCGCGCCCGGGCGGCAAGCGGACTGTCACCTCGAAGCTGGTGGCGATCCTGTCCGCAAAGCGCGCCAGCTGCGCGTTCGCCTGGCCCAGCACCGCATTGCCCTCGTGCACAACGATCGCTGGTCGGCCGCGTCCGAGCAGTCGTGCGGCGAGGAGGGGTGCCACCGACGGATAGCCGCCGAAGCCGACCACCGCGTCGGCCTCCAGCGTGGCCAACAGACGCCTCGCCTGGACGACGCCGCGCGCCACCGCCGCCAAGCCGCGCAGCTTGGCGACCCTGCCGCGTCCGGCGACACCGGCGCCGGCGATGACGTGCTGCGGCGCGTTGGCAAAGGCGCCATGGCTGCGCAGGCCGCCGCGCCGGTCGGTCATCAGCACCAGGTCATGGCCGCGCGACGCGAGCTGGCCGGCTAGCGCCTCCGCCGGAAAGAAATGCCCGCCGGTGCCGCCGGCGGCGATCACCACCCGGCTCATCGCAGCACTCCCGACATCGCCTTCGGCCGGCGCCGGGTCAGCGCCAGCACCATGCCGATGGTCAGCGCCACCGACAGCGCCGACGAGCCGCCATAGGAGATGAACGGCAGCGTCATGCCCTTGGTCGGGATCAGATGCAGGGTCGAGCCCATATTGACAAAGGCTTGCAGGCCGAAGCCGGTCATCAGCCCGCAGCTCGCCAGCACCACGAACGGGTCATCCTCGTTGAGCAGCTTGAGCAGTGTGCGCACCACCATAAAGCAGAACACGCCGATGATGAACAAACACACCAGCATGCCGAACTCCTCGCCGGCGACGGCAAAGACGAAGTCGGCATGCGCGTCCGGCAGCAAATCCTTGACCCGCCCCTCGCCAGGGCCGCGACCGAGCAGGCCGCCATTGCCGAACGCCTGCAGCGCGGTGTCTATCTGGTAGTGGTCGCCGAGCGAGGGATGCAGGAAGCGCTCGACCCGCGAGCGCACGTGGGTGAAGGCAAAGAACGCGCCGACGAAGGCCGCCACCATCGACCCGATCCCGACACCAACCAGCACCAGGTTGAGCCCGTCGACGAACAACTGCGCCATGAACACCGTGGTGATCACCGTCAGCATGCCGATATCCGGCTGCGACTTGAGCAGCATCAGGATCACGCCGAACACCGCGAACGCCATCAGCATGCCGGGGAAATGACGCGTGCGCCGGCGCTCGGTGAGCAGCCAGGCGGTGACCACGGCAAAGCAGGGCTTGAGGAACTCGCTCGGCTGCAGCGACATCATCGGCAGCCCGATCCAGCGCCGCGCCCCCTTGATCTCCAGGCCGTGCACGAGGGTATAGGCGGTCGCGGCCAGGGCCAGCAGGCAGCCAAGCAGCGCCACCCTGCGGATCGCCGTCGTCGACAGCAGCGAGACGCCGACTACGATCACGCCGGCGATGGTCAAAAACACCACCTGCTTGAGAATGAAGAGGTCGCGGTCGGCGCCGATCCGGGCGGCCACCGACGGGCTCGCCGCCAGCATCAGCACGTAACCGAAGCCGATCAGCAGGCCGACGCACGCCAGAGTGGCGTGATCAACCGTCCACCACCACCGCCCGATGACCGAGTTGTCGATCCGCTTGGCGCCGCGCATCAGCTTGCCCGCCGTTCGAACAAACGCGGCAGGTCCGCGACCAAACTCGCGAAATCAATGCCCCTGGCCTCGAAGTTGGCATACTGATCGAAACTAGCGCAGGCTGGCGAGAGCAGCACGATCGGGGCGGTGTGCTGTTGCGCGGCCGCGAACGCCGCCGGCACCGCACGTGCCATGGTGTTCAGGATACGGTGCGCCACGCCGTGCCGCGCAAGCGTCGCAGCGAGCAGCGGCGCGTCGCGGCCGATCAGCAGCGCCTCGGCGATCCGGCCGAACAGCGGCGCCAGCGACTCGATGCCGCCCTCCTTGGCGACACCGCCGGCGATCCAGACCAGTCGCTCATAGCAGCCCAGCGCGCGCGCCGCCGCATCGGCGTTGGTCGCCTTGCTGTCGTCGATGAAATTAACGCCGCTCACCTCGCCAATTCGCTGCTGCCGGTGCGCGAGACCCGGAAAGCTTGCGAGCCCGGCCGCGATAGCGTCCGGCGAGGCGCCGAGATACGCCGCCATCAGCGTGGCCGCGGCGGCGTTCTGGGCATTGTGCGCGCCGGGCAGGGCAGGTGCCGGATGCGCAAGACCGGCCGCCCCGGAGATGGTGACGAGCGGAACCAGGCGGCGGGCGAGCAGGGCCTGCTGGTCGCGCGTCCAGGCGTCGTCGGTGCCGAGCACGGCCAGATCGCCGGGCTGCTGGCGATCAAAGATGGCAAGTTTTGCAGCGCCGTAGCCAGCGATGTCGCCATGCCGGTCGAGATGGTCCGGTGACAAGTTGAGCAGGCAGGCCGCGTCAAACCGTAGGGTTTGCAGCCGTTCGAGCATGTAGGACGACATCTCCAGCACGTAGACACCACCGTCGCCGAGCCGTGGCAGCGCCAGGGACGCCGTGCCCAGATTGCCGCCGGCGGCGCAGGCGATCCCGGCCGTCTGCAGGAGATGCGCCAGCAGCGCGGTGGTGGTGGACTTGCCGTTGGTGCCGGTAATGCCGGCGAAGCGCGCGCGCGAGCCGGAGCGTCGCACCGCCTCGAACAGCAGCTCGGCGTCAGAAAGAACCGGCACCCCGGCTGCGATCGCGCGCGCGGCGAACGGGTGCGGCGCCGGCAGGCGATGCGGGATGCCGGGCGAGAGCACCAGGGCGTCGTAACCCGCCGGATCGCCGAGTGGTGCGAGAGTGACGGCCGCCGGAAGGTCCCCTCGCGCGCGCGTGTCATCGTCCCAGGCGTCGACCTCCGCCCCCATGGCGACAAGGGCACGGGCGACGGGAGCGCCGTTGCGCCCAAGTCCGAGCACGGCGTAGCGCCGGCCGCGGAATACGGTGGCGGGGAAGCCATCGCTCATCGTATTTTCAGCGTCGCCAGGCCGATCAGGCCCAGCACCATCGAGACGATCCAGAAGCGGATCACGATCTTCGGCTCCTGCCAGCCCTTCTTCTCGAAATGATGATGCAGCGGCGCCATCAGGAACACCCGCCGCTTGGTGCGCTTGTACCAGAACACCTGGATGATGACCGACAGCGTCTCGACGACGAAGATGCCGCCGACGATGCACAGCACCAGCTCGTGCTTGACCGCCACCGCGACCGCTCCCAGCGCGCCGCCGAGGGCGAGGCTGCCGGTATCGCCCATGAACACCGCCGCCGGTGGCGCATTGAACCAGAGGAAGCCAAGCCCGGAGCCGATCAGGGCGGCGCAGAACACCCCCAGCTCGCCGGTGCCCGGGACGGGGTGCAGTTGCAAATAGTCGGCGAAGATGCGGTTGCCCACCAGGTAGGAGATCAGCGCGTAGACCATCGCCGCGATGATCACCGGCACGATCGCCAGCCCGTCGAGCCCGTCGGTGAAGTTCACAGCATTGCCGAAACCGGTGATCACCAGCATCGCGAACAGCGGGAACGCATAGCCGAGCGGCAATAGCGCGTCCTTGACGAACGGGAACGCCACCGTGCCGGCGAGCGGCTCCGGCATCAGCCGGTTGATGCAGTAGCCGCCGATCAGCGAGGCCGCGAACTCACATCCCAGCCGGGCGCGCTTGGAAAGGCCATGGCTGTTGCGACGCGACAGCTTGAGATAGTCGTCGGCAAAGCCGACCGCGCCAAACGCGGCGGTGACGCCCATCACCGCCCAGACGAAGCCGTTCGAGAGATCCGCCCACAGCAGGGTCGAGGCGAACAGCGACAGCAGGATCAGCACCCCGCCCATGGTCGGCGTGCCGGCCTTCTCCAGCAAGTGGCGCTCGGGGCCGAGGGCGCGTATCGGCTGGCCACCACGCTGGATACGTCGCAAGAGAGCAATCACCCGCGGCCCCAGCAGCAGGCTGATCGCAAGCGCGGTCAGGCAGGCGGCGCCGGAGCGGAAGGTGATGTAGTGCACCAGGTTGAACAGCGCGAACCGGTCCGCGAAGGGATGCGCGAGATCGAACAGCATCAGCCCGGCTCACCCGGCAGTGCCCCGCTCAACCGCGCCCCGCTTAACAGGGCATCCACCACCAGGCGCATGCGGCTGTCGTTGCTGCCCTTGACCAGGACCAGATCGCCGGGGCGCAGGGCGGCGGCCACCAGCGGCGCCAGCATTCGCGAATCCGGAGCACAGGCGCCTTGCAAGGTGGCCGGGAGCAACTCGTAGAGTTTTGTCATCATGCTGCCGCAGCAATAGACGATGTCGGCGGAGTCGCGCACGTAAGAGTTCAACGATTCGTGTTCTTCTAACGAAAACGCACCAAGTTCCAGCATGTCGCCCAACACCACGACTCGGCGCTGGGCTGGCGTGAGCCGCATCACTTCGAGGGCGGCGCGCACCGAGGCGCCTGACGCATTGTAGCTCTCGTCGAGCAGCCGCGCGTCGCCGGGCAGGGCGCGGAGCGCGCCGCGCCCAACACCCGGGCGGAAGTCGGCCAGGCCTGCCGCCGCCTGCGCGATGTCGCCGCCCAGCGCGCATACCGCCGCCAGGCAGGCCAACGCGTTCATCGCCATGTGCCTGCCTGGGGCTGCGAGCAGCACCTGGTGCGTCGCGCCTTCGAGCGTCATCGTCAGGCGCGAGCCGTCCGCGTCCAGCGACATCGCGCTCAGCCTGGCCTCGCATTCGGGACCGGTGCCGAAGCGGATCACCCGCAATCCGCGGGCTCTGGCGGCGTGCGTCGCGTCCGCCATCCCGGGCGCGCCGTCGGGGAGGATGGCGACTCCGCCTGGTTGCAGGCTGCGCACCAGGGCGGCCTTCTCCTCGGCGATCGCCTTCAGGCTGCCCATCTGGCCGATATGGGCGGCCTCGATGCTGGTGATGACGGCAACATCGGGGCGGGCGAGTGCGGCCAACGGGGCGATCTCGCCGGGATGGTTCATGCCGATCTCGCAGACGCAGAACGCGGCAGTCGGCGGCAGCCGCGACAGGGTCAGCGGCACGCCCCAATGGTTGTTGTGCGAGGCGTTGGCGACGTGCGTGGGCCGCAAGGCGCCGAGGGCCACGCGCAGCATCTCCTTGGTGGTGGTCTTGCCGACGCTGCCGGTGACCGCGACCAGTCTGCCGCCGAACCGCGCGCGCGCGAAGCGGCCGAGATCAGCCAGGGCGGCCTGCGTGTCAGCGACCCGCAACAGGCGCGGATCGTCCCCAAGCGGCGCATCAACCGTCGCATGCACGACGGCGCCGGCCGCACCGCCTGCGAGGGCCGCCGCCACATGCGCGTGCCCGTTGCCATTGTCGCCACGCAGGGCGATGAACAGGTCGCCCGCTGCGAGGCTGCGTGTGTCGATGGAAACGCCGTTGGCCGCGATCGGGCCGCTTACCACCCCGCCGGTGGCAGCCCGCAGATCCTCGGCGGTCCAAAGCGCGCTCACGCCGCCACGCCTGCAAGCCGGCGGATCACCGCGCGATCGTCAAACGCCAAGGTCTCGCCGCCGATGGTCTGGCCCTGCTCGTGGCCCTTGCCGGCGACCACCAGCACGTCGCCGGCACGCAGCGATTCCAGCCCGGCCGCGATCGCCTGCGCCCGGTCCGCGATCTCGATGCCACCCGGGCAACCGGCCAGCACCTGAGCGCGGATCGCCGCCGGCGACTCCGAACGCGGGTTGTCATCGGTGACGATGGCGAGGTCGGCGCACCGCTCGGCGACCGCGCCCATCAGCGGCCGTTTGCCACGGTCGCGATCACCGCCGGCGCCGAACACCACGACCAGCCTGCCCAAAGCGTGCGGTCGCAGGCCCGCGAGCAACCGCTCCAATGCGTCCGGTGTGTGTGCATAATCGACATAAGCGGCGGCGCCATCGTCCAATAGGGCACACCGCTCCATGCGGCCGCGCACGCCTTCGAGTCGCGGCAGCAGTGCCAGCGTGCGCTCCAGCAGATCAAGCGACGACTCGGCCAGGATTGCCGCAAGAACAACATTATCCGCCTGGAAACGCCCGGGAAGACCGAGGCGGACGGCGTGGCGACGACCGAGAGCCTCGAGTTCTAGAACCTGGCCGTCGGGCAGTGGCCGAACCCGCAGAATCCGGATCGCGTCGCCCTGCTCGCCTACCAGCCGCAAGGTCAGGCTGCGCGCCCGCGCCATCGCGCACAGGTCCGCTAGTGTAGCCGGGTCCATGTCGGCGTTGGCCGCGGCGAGACCCCGCTCGGGCAGCAGTTCCGCGAACAGCCGCAGCTTGGCGCGTCGGTATTCGGCCTCGGTGCCGTGATAGTCGAGATGGTCGCGGGTCAGATTGGAGAAGCCGGCGGCGGTGATCCGCACCCCGTCGAGTCGCTCCTGCGCGAGACCGTGCGACGACGCCTCGATCGCGGCAGCCTCGATCCCCCGCGCGGCGAGGTCGGCCAGGATGGAAGTCAGCGCGATGCTATCGGGCGTGGTCAGGATCGGCCCCGTAGCCCGCGGCGGCGATGCGCCGACGACGCCCAGGGTGCCGAGGCTGGCCGCCCTGCGTCCTCCGGCCTGCCAGAGCTGGCGCAGGAACTCGACGGTGCTGGTCTTGCCGTTTGTGCCGGTGATGGCGACGATCCGCTCCGGCTGCAGGCCCGCGAGCTGTGCCGCGAGCAGTGCCGTCGCCCGTCGCGGCGCGTCCGACAGCAGCAGCGGTCGTCGTGGCACGCCGTCAGGCCAAATGGTGCCGGTCTGCGCCAGCACCGCACACGCGCCGGCGGCCACGGCATCGGCGATGAAGTGCGCCCCGCTCGTGCGGCTGCCAGGCAGGGCGGCGAACAGGGTGCCGGCGCGCACCGCCCGGCTGTCCAGGGCCAGCCCCGCCACCTCGGTCGCCGCCGAGTCGGCAGGGACGCTCAGCCGGGCGGTGGCGGCCAGCTCATCGAGCCGCATCTCGCGGCTCCGCGAGCAGATGATGGTAGCTGACGTCGCGTCGGAACACCGGAACTGTTCTGAAGGGTCTGTGCACGGCGTGTTGCTCGTCACGCGGATCGCCCGGGTCGTTTCCCGGACCGAGCGGATGCGATCCCGCCGGCGGTTGCGGGTCGAGCGGGATCGCCAGCTCGGCATCGATCGCGGGCATGTTGGCCAGGTCAGGGAACAGCCCGAGCATCGGCCCGATCCGTGCCACGATCTTGGCGACCTCGGGGGCGGCGACCCACCCCGCCGTGGTCCAGCCATGCGTAGCCTTGTTGCCGACCGGGCTGTCGAGCATGACATAGACCGCGTAACGCGGTGAATTCATGGGAAACACACCGGTAAAGGCGGCAACGTTGACATGCTTGAGGTAGCGCCCACCCGGCCCAACCTTCTCGGCTGTTCCGGTCTTGCCGCCGACATAGTAGCCGGGCACGTCGGCGTTCTTGCCAATGCCCTTGGTGACCACCAGGCGCAGGATCTTGCGCAGGATCGAGGACGTGCCCGCGGAAATCAGGCGCGGGCCCTGGGGGATCACCTCGGCGTCGCCGTCCGGGACGACGTCGCCAGGCGATGCCGGCAGCGTCGCCGACACGGTCTGGAACGGGATGCTCTCGGGCACCTGGGGATCAGGCCTCGCAAGCAGGGTCGGGGTCACCAGGATGCCGCCATTCGCCGTCGCCGCGGTGCCGCGCACGATGGCCAGCGGCGACTCCGCGATGCCGTGGCCGAAGCCGACCGTCATCACCGTCGAGCGGCCCCAGTTGCGCAAGGCGGGCACGATCGGGTGGCCGGCTTCCGGCAATTGCACCGGCACCTTGGCGAAGAAGCCCATGTTGCGCAGCCAGTCCTGCTGGCGCTTGGCGCCGACATCGAGCGCGATATGGGCTGCCGCCGGGTTGGACGAGTAGGCCAGCACCGCCGGCAACGCCAGCCAGGGCGCGAAATGGTCGGTGCGCATGTCGGTAATGGTGAAGCGGCCAACCCGGATCGGACTGGTGGAGAACTTGTCCCAGATATGCGCGACATTGTCCTGCAACGCCATCGCCGCGGTCTGCAGCTTGAAGGTCGAGCCGGGCTCATACATGCCGGTAACCGCCCGGTTGAAGCGTTCGGTGCTGGATGCCTTGTCGAAGTCGTTGGCGTCGAAATCCGGCAGGCTGACCATGGCGAGGATCTCGCCGGTGCGCACATCCATGACGATGCCGCAGGCGCCAATGGCGTGGAACTCATCCAATGCTGCGTCCATCACGTCGCGCACCACCGCCTGCACCCGCACGTCGATGGACAGCCGCAGCGGCTGCGGGCTGCTCATCAGCCGCGCATTGAAGGAGCGCTCGACGCCGGCGACGCCGTGATCGTCGATGTCCACGGTGCCCATGATCTGCGCCGCCACCCGGCCTAGCGGATAGCGCCGACGCTCGCCCGGCTGGAAATAGATCCCCGGAATGCCGAGATCGTTGATCGCCAGTTCCTTGTCCGGCGGCACGTCGCGGGCGAGATAGACGAACTGCTTCTTCTCCGAGAGGCGCTTGATCGTCTCCGCCACGTCCAGGCCCGGCAGGATCGTCTTCAGCTTCTCAGCCGCTTGCTTCGGATCCATCAATTCCAAAGGGTTGGCGTAGATGTTTGAGAGCGGAAGCGAGATTGCAAGGATGGTGCCGTTACGGTCTGTGATGGTGGCACGATGCACATGCACCAGGCCGAGATCGTCGACCAGCAGGCCGCCCGGGTCGGGCTTCGGCAGTGCCGGCACCTGTGGCGCGATCTGCCGGGATGAGGGCAGCATCGGGTGGAACACGGTCGCCAGCGCCAGTTTGACCGACACCGCCCCGAACAGCGCGCCGAAGCCACCGGCGACGCAGAGCAGGCGGGCGCGCATCCGCTCCATCGGCGCCCGTGCGCCTGGTTCAGGCGTCGGGGTCAATTGCCATCCTGTACCGGTACCGGTACCGGCGCCGGAAGCGTGGGACGGGCAGAGCCGAGCGCGGAGCCGACCACACGGAATGCGTAGGGCGATGGCGTCGGCCGAAGCATGGTCGAGCGAATCCGGACCGGGTGCACCATCGCGGTGTGCAGCAAGGTGGGCACGGCGCCCGCCTCGTAGGACGCCATCCGCGTCATGGGCGCGATCCGGGGCGCGATCCTATGCGCAACCAGGGGCACGACTCTGGGCTTTGCATGGATCGGGCTGCTGACGCGAGCGACGGGGGTATGTGACACCGGCAGCAGATGCCGCACACGGGGCAGGGCCACCGAGTTGGCCTGCGGCGTGCTCTCGGGGGCGCTCTCCGGGGCGCTCTCGGGAGTCGCGATCAGGGTTCGCGCCATCACCTGTACTGGCGCCAGCAGCGGCCGGTTTTGCGCAATCAGGTCCGACTCGCCGTCATGCGCGCTCGCGATCATCGCGCCCGGCCCCGCGACAGGCGGGGCGACAGGTGTAGGCACACTCGGCAGCCGGGAGTCGAGTGCTGACATCTGTACGAACTGGCTGGGATCCAGCGGTCGCAACTGCGGCAGGAAGCGGGTTGCGAGTGCTGCCAGGCGCTCGGGCTGGTTCAGCAGCGCCCACTCGGCGCGCAGCATCGCGGTGCGCTCGCGGACCCGTTCGGTGTCGTGCGCGATCCTCGATATCTGCTGGTCCAGAACCGTGGTGCGGTGCTTCTCGGCGTAGAGATACATGCCCGAGGCGCCGGCAAGCAGGGCGCACAGGACAGTGAAGGGGCGGATCATGCGAAGCTTCCTGCCGGCGGGTTCATTTCGATGTCATCGTTGACTCGGGGAGGCGTTGCAGGGCGCGTAGCCTGGCGCTACGCGCGCGCGGATTGGTGCGACTCTCGGTCTCGTTCGGACGGAGCGCCTTTGTTTCCAATAGCCGGAAGTTGACGAGTGTGGAACGGTTTTCGTCAATCCTGCGCGGATCATGTCGCGACGGCGCGGGTAATTTTCCCGCAGCCTCCACCATGAACCGCTTGACGATGCGATCCTCCAGGGAATGGAACGAAACCACCACCAGCCGACCCAACGGCGCCAGTAACGTCGCCGATGCATGCAGCCCACGCCGGAGCTCGCCGAGCTCGTCATTGACCTCGATACGCAGCGCCTGAAAGGTCCGCGTCGCGGGATCGATATGGCCCGCGCCGCCCGCGGGAACCACCGCGCGGATGATGCCGGCGAGTTGCAGCGTGGTCTCGATGCGGGCTTGCGCACGGGCCGCGACGATCGCCTGGGCAATCCGGCGCGAGCGCCGCTCTTCGCCAAACTCGTAGATCAGGTCGGCGAGTTCGCGCTCGCCGAGGTCGGCCACCAGATCCGCGGCACTGCGGCCGCGACCGCTCATGCGCATGTCCAGCGGGCCGTCGCGGCGGAACGAGAAGCCGCGTTCGGCCCGGTCGAGTTGGAACGAGGAGACGCCGAGATCGAGCACGACCCCGTCCAGCCGGTGAACACCGCGCGCGGCGAGCAAGGCGAGCATGTCACCGAAGCCGCCTTCGATCAGATGCAGCCGTGCGCCGGCCTCATCCAACGCGTGCAGCATCGCGTTGCCGCGCGCAACAGCTTGCGGATCGCGGTCGATCGCCCAGAGCGTGCAGCGCGCATGCGCGAGAATCGCTCGTGCGTAGCCGCCGCCGCCGAAGGTGCCGTCGAGATAGACGCCGCCGTCATGCGGCAGCAAGGCATGCAACACCTCGTCCAGCATGACCGGCCGGTGGCCCGAGGAATGCACGCCTGCGCTCATGGCTGGTGCACTCATGGCTGGCCGGGCCGCGCGGCCGGCAGGCTGACCCCGCGGGCGCGGGCACGGGCCTCGGCGCGGCGGCTCTCGGCGGCCTTCGGCTCCCAAATCTGGAAGATCGGCCCGAGGCCCATGAACGCCACCTGATCCGAGATCCCGGCATGCTGTGCCAGGATCTCGGGCAGCACGATGCGGCCTTCCTTGTCGGCGTCGGTCGGATAGGCGTCGGCATAGAGGGCGGCCGCGAGGTCGTCATGCTCCTCGGAAAAGATTTCAAGCCGGTCGAGCGGTTGCGCGAGGGCTGCAAACGCTTCCAGCGGCCAAGCCTCGATGCAGGCATGCTTGTGCGAGGGCCGCAACACCACCTGCACTGGGACCCCAAGCTTGGGATCGCCAAGCTTGGGATCGACTGTCGCATCGGCGGAATCGGGACGTGTCCGCAATGCCGCCCGAAAACCGGCCGGGATCGATACGCGGCCCTTCGCATCGAGCTTGTTCTGGTGGGTGCCGAGGAACACGCTCATGCGCGGCGATGCTCCCTGACTGTCGCGCGCGGGATAAGCGACGCGTGGCCTGTGCCGAGTGGGTCGAGAAGGTCTCTCGTGGGCAGACATGGGATATCATGGGAAAACCTGGGCCGTCAAACAAACAAACAAGATTTTCCCGTGACTTGCAGTGAATAAACCCCGGACGCGACAAGTATCGCAGCGCCGGACGCGCGCCGCCTCGTGGCATTCGACACGCACCTCAAATAGAGACGAATCGAAACAAAAGTTCTTGATTTGTTCTTACTTATGTCGCCAGCGCCGCAGGTGGAAAATGCCAGACGGCCTGTAAGCCGGGTTCTGTCCGCAACCCAAGCAAGCCCGGACGTTGCGTGACGGTCATTCCTCTGGGACACGCATTGCTGCGTGCCTCGCGCGACCAACCCGGGCGGCGAGGCACGAGAACCTCCGGTCGGCGCTTCGCGGCGCCGCCCTGCCACCCCTATTCGGTCTTGCTCCCGGTGGGGTTTGCCCTGCCGCCGCCGTTGCCGGAAGCGCGGTGCGCTCTTACCGCACCGTTTCACCCTTGCCCGCAGGTGCTTGGGTTTCCCCATGCGTGCGGGCGGTTTGTTTTCTGTGGCACTTTCCCTGGGGTCGCCCCCGCCGGCCGTTAGCCGGCACCGTTCTCGCGTGGAGCCCGGACTTTCCTCCACCAACGGCGCCAGCACCCCGCATGGACTGCCGGTCCGATGGCAGCGACCGTCCGGCCGTCTGGCGGGGGGAAACCTGGCGCGGCACCCGCGCCGCGTCAAGGGCGCCAGTCAGTTGGGGCGCCAGTCAGTTGGGGCGCCAGTCAGTTGGGGCGCCAGTCAGTTGGGGCGCCAGTCAGTAGGGCATCAGGCGAGCAACCGGTGCGCGGGCGCTTCGTGCGCGCTGTAGAGGGTGGTGGCGGCGAGCTCGACCTCGAGGATGGTTGCGACCATCGGCGGCTGCAGGCCAAGCGATGCAGCACCATTGGTCCAGCGGCCGGCTTCGCTCGCGCATTCCGCGTCATGCCAGCCGGCGCAGCCTGAATCATACGGGGCGAGCCGCGTGCTGCACAGCTCGGTCCACAGCGTCAGGCTGCGCACGCACACACCGAGACGGCGCCGGTCGTCGAGGAACGGGCCTTCGATTTCCGCCGGAATGGCGCTGCGCGAGACCAGGGCGGCGCCACGGCTGCCGGCAGGCAGCACGAAGAATAGCCGGCTGTCGCGGGTCCGGGTCGGCGTCACCAGCGCGCCACCCTCAAGACGCACGCACAAAGCCGGCTCGCGCGTCGTCTGACTGGTGCTGCTTGCGCGCGGTGCCCCCATGGCCAGCGCCGTGGCCCGCGCTGCCAGCCGGTGCCATACCGCTTCCACCGCCGCGCGCGCGGTCAGCAGCGGCGCCGCCGCTTGCTGCTCCCGCAGTGCCGTTGTCTTTAGGGTGAGTTCGGCGTTCGCGAAGTTCGCCCGATCGCCGGTATCGAGGTAGCTCTCCGCCGGCAGCCCGTCGGCGAACAGGATCGCATGGCGTTCCAATTCGAGATGGAACACGCAATAGCCGACGCACTCGCTCTCGCGCAGGATGGAGGCGCCGTTGACCAGCATCCGGGCCGGGATCAGGCCGCCGGCGTGAAATATACCATGGTCGCCGGTCACCAGCAGATCCCGCGCAGGCATGTTGTCGGCAAAGGCATGGGCGCGGATTCGCACCGGTGCCGCAGCACGTGCCGCATCCTCGTTAAGGCCGGCGAGTTCAATCCGGCGAGTGCCAATCCATGCGATCCGCCGCGCCACGCGCACGCCCTGCTCGAGCGTGGTAACCTCATCTCCAACTGCGAGCGTCTCGATGGCGGCCTCGCCGGTCGGCGTCTCGATACGGGTACCGGCAAGAAAGCAGTTCAGCGTCAACAAGGTACCGCCGGCCGTGTCGGTGCCGAAGCTGAAGCTATGCGAGGCGCCGGCGGCAAAGGTGAAATTGGTCAGGGTCTCGGTGGGTGTGGCCCCCTTGCCGAACAAAGTGAGGGTGTTGCCGCTGTAGCTTGCGCCGGAGAAGGTGGCGGCACCGAAGGCAAGCTGGTCACCGGCGCCGAAGCCGCTGAGTGCATAAGAAAAACTGTTGTTCTTGAAGTTGGCAGGGTCGGCGACGTTGAGACTGCTGGCGCCATAGGTCGTGGTCGCGCCGAAGCTGAAGCTGCTGCCCGCGAGCAAAGCGACGCTGGCATCGAGTGCCAGGCTGCCGCCATCGAGGGTAAACACATTGCCGCCGCCCGAGATGAACGCGCTGGTCAAGCGGGTCACCTCCAGCGTACCGCCCTGGCCGATGGTGAACGCGCCGCCGCCGAGATTGGCCACCGTAGCGTTTCCCTCGATGGTCAGGCCACGACTCTGCACCTGCAGCGTGGCGATCGTCGCGTTGCCGGCGAGGTCGGCGGTGCCGCCGTTGAGCGTGAACTCGCCCACGTTCAGCGTTGCACCTTTCGCCAAGGTCATGCTGCCGGCACCGGAGAGGTTGAGCTGGCCGGAGAGGGTGAGGCTACCCGACGAGACTGAGACCTTCGAGCTGGTGTCGCTGCTGCCGGTCGGCGTAAACGACAGGCCGGCGGCGGTGAGACTCCCCGCCACCTGGACCGTGCCCGCGGTGCCGAGCACGATGTTGCCGGCGACGTTCATCGACGCGCCGAAAGCCACCGTGATCGAGGCGCCGGAGACCGCAAGCCCGACCCCAACCGATGCCGCGTCAAATGACGTGCCGACCAGCAGTGTGCCGCCGATAGTGTAGGTTATGGCCCCGACCGTGCTCGCCACGTCGACCGCAAGCGTCGTGCCATAGGAGAGGGAGAGCGACACGGCATCGCTGGCCGCCGGCAAGCTGCCGCCCGACCAGTCGCCGAGTGTCGACCAGAGATAATCGTTCGCATATGGGCCGGTGCGGGCAGGCACCACGGTTTCGCTGAACGTCTTGGTCATGCGTCCATCCTGGAAAGGACCCGAAATATTTTAACTTCAACGTCCTAGCGCAGAACCTATCAAAAGCTGCGACGGTTGTATCTAAGCCGCGTCGCGCACGCCAAGGCTGTGTCCCTCTTATCTAACGTTCTGTCAGATAGCGGTCAACAGGTTTGACCTGAAAGTTTGGCCCTACAGCACGATTGCATGGCCTGGATCGGTCACGCCCACCAGTTGGATCCGGGTGCCGTCCGACAGGCTGAGCAGGGTCGAGCCGCCGCTGACCGACAGCGTGAGGTCGGCGGCCGCGTAGCCGAACAGATCGATCCGGTCGACCGTCGGCCGAAAGCCGTGCAGCATGTCGGTGCCACCGGCGTCGCCCTTGACCACGTCGTAGAGGGTGACGCCGCCGCCTTCGCTGGCGGTGAGGGTGCCGTGCGCGAGCAGGACCTGCATGCTGCCGGCGCCCCCGGTCACGCTGGTGCTGCCGCTGCCGCCGAAGATCAGGCTGGCGCCGGATCCGGTCTCGATGGTGGAGGGGCCGCTGCCCGCGGCGACCAGCATGTTGCCGCCCTGGCCGGTGACCGCGAGGCTCCCGGCGCCGCCGATGATCGAGTCCGCGCCACTCGCACTGCCGCTGACCGCGAGCGCACCCGCGCCGCCGAACACCGCGTCGCCATGGCTGGCATTCACGGCAAGGGTGCCGTTGCCGCCGATGATGCGGTCACCTCCGGCAGCACCCCCAATGACGCTGTCGGCGCCGCCACCGGCGAAGATCACGCTGCCGGCGGCACTCCCGCCGGTGATGGTCGCGGTGCCGCCGCCGGCAAGAATTGAGTCCGAACCCGGACCGGCCGCCAGCACGTCGTGCCCGCTGGCCGAGCCGAACAGCCGGTCGCCGGCGGCGGCGCCGGTCAGCGTCGTGTTGCCGCTGGCGGCAGCTTGCGCGACCAGCACGTTGCCGCCGGCGCTGCCGCCGGTGAAGTTGCCGCCGCCGGCGCCGCCTTCGATGGTGGCCGAACCTGTCCCGCCGGACACGGTGCTCGCGCCGCTGCCGCCGATGAAGTGGAGCTGCCCGGAGCTGCCATGCACCAGCACCAGCCCGGCGGCGGCGGTGATCGTGTCGCTGCCGGCGCCGGCCTGCACGGTGACCCCTGCGGCGGCATCGTAGGATTGCGCGCCGCCGCCGAGGGTGACGTTGTTGGAAGGTGGCGGCGCGGGGGGGCTGCCGGCATTCGGCGCGCTGTAGCTCATGTCGGTGATGTGCAGTTGTATGGTGGGCTTCGGCTCGCTGTTGTTCTCGCCGGTGATCTGCGCGCCCATCACGTAGTTGCAGCCGCCGTCCGCGTAGTCGCGCGGCACCGTGCTGCCGGTGATCTGGTAGAGCTCCTGGCCGTCGACATAGAAGGTGAAACGGCCGGGCTCCCAGTCCACCGCATAGGTGTGCGGCTTGGTCAGGTCCGTATGGATCGCGGTGCTGTAGTAGGCGTCGTCCTGCTTCCAGGCGGTGTTGTAGGAGTGGATCGTGGACTCGCCGGTCTGGGTGCCATCCCAGCTCTCGAGCACGTCGATTTCGGTGATCATGTTGGGCGCCGTGGCATCGACCCATTGGTTGTCGGCGCGCCACATGATGAAGTTGATGCCCAAGCCCTGGCCGGCGTTGGCGTAGCCGGAGAACTGGTAGAGCCCATAGCCTTCGCCGGCGCTGGCCCCGGTAGCGCGCTGCATGATCGCCACACCCTGCCAGTAGGGCTGTTCGTAGGCGGAGAGCGTCAACGCGCCGCCGCCGAAGGAGAACTGGTTGGCGTAGCCCCAGGCATCGGTCCAGATGCTTGTGTTGAGCGACGTGTCGTCAGCGAAATTGTCGTTGAAGACCGGGGTGAACGCACTCGGATCAAGCGTGCCCAAGGTTTTGCCCTTCCACGGCCTATACGCTACGCGGCGTGAATTATTGGGTTTATACCGTGCGAGCGACTTCAGCAACGCCCCGAGGTGGAGAAACGCTCACAGCTGGCGGATGGTCGCGAAGTCGAAATCGAGCCCCACCGGGCTGCTGCCGATGCGCAGGCTGTTCGGGCCAAGCAAACGATAGGGCGGCACCGGCAGGTTGTAGAACGCAGGCGAACCGGTGAACACGCGCCCTGCGAGGTCGAACTTCGAGCCGTGGCACGGGCAGACATAGCCGCCGGGCTTGGGCACGTAACCCGGAATGCAGCCCAGATGCGTGCAGATGCCAACCATCACGCCGAACTGTGGCGCGATGGAACGGTGCCAGTTCACAGCGTATTCCGGCTGCTGGCGCTCTCGCGAGTTTGGATCGCGCAGTCGCCGCCCGGTCAGGCTGGTGTCCTGCAAGCTGCGCAGCGCCTGCGTCGTGCGATGCAGCACGAACACCGGCTTGCCGCGCCAGACCACGACGCTCTGCTGGCCGGGCGGGATCCTGGAAAGATCGACATCGACCGTGGCATCCGCAAGATCGTCGCCTGATGCCGGGGAGAGGCTGTCGAGGAACGGCCAGACGCACGCGCCAGCACCGACCGTCGCGACCGCCCCGGTCACCAGCGTCAGGAAGTCGCGGCGCGTGTCGCCATCCTCGTCGCCGTCCGGCTCCATGCTAAGATTCGGGCAAGGCGTGGAAACGCCCGGGGCTGCCCTGGTCGTCCTGCACCGTGTGATGATCACGGTCGACCAGCAGGGTGAACAGCACCGGCAGCGCGCCCTTTGTCGAACCCTGCACTGGGCAGCCCTTGCTACGCTTCTGCCACACCTGGATGCGCTGTGCCTGCGGCGGGTCGTTGCCGTTGATGACGAACAGCAGGCAGGCCTTCGGGTCCCTGGTCAGGCCGTCGCGGATCACGAGGTCGCGCAGATGCTCGACGACGGCATAGTCGCGGTTCCAATCGACCGGCGGCGGAAACAGCCGCTGCTGCAGGCCGCCGAGCACGCCGGTGAAATGCAGAACGACAATCAATACGCCGACGGAGAGGATGCCGGCGATGCGCACGGCGAGCCGGCGCGGGGTGATGACGGGGCGGGCAGACGCCACTTAGCGCAAGTCCTCGTGCCAGCGATGGCCATCCGCCTCGATCAGCCGCTGCGCCGCCTGCGGTCCCCAGGTTCCGGCGCCATAATGGTTGAGGGTCGCGGGATCGCGGCTCCAGCCTTCGAGGATCGGCTCGACCCAGGTCCAGGCGGCCTCGACCTCGTCGCGACGCATGAACAGCACCGGATCGCCGCGCACGGTGTCCATCAGCAGCCGCTCATAGGCGTCCGGATAGCGCGCCGAGAACGCCTTCTCGAACGAGATGTCGATGTTCGCCGGGCGCAGCACCATGCCGTCGGGGCCCGGATCCTTGCTCATGATCGAGAGCTGGATGCCCTCCTCGGGCTGCAGCCGGATGGTCAGCCGATTGGCCTGCAGCTTTGAGGGAAAGATCGACCATGGCGTCTCCTTGAACTGCACCACGATTTCGCTGAGCTTGGCCGGCAGCCGTTTGCCGGAGCGCAGGTAGAACGGCACCTTGCCCCAGCGCCAGCTATGCACCTCCGCCTTGAGTGCGACGAAGGTCTCGGTATCGCTCTGCCGGCCTTCGCCGAGTTCCTCCAGATAGCCGGGCACGATGCTGTCGGCGATACGCCCGCGCCCGTACTGGCCGCGTATCGCGAGTGTGGCCACATCGTGCGCGCGTATCGGCTTGAGGGCGCGCAGCACCTTGAGCTTTTCGTTGCGCACGCTGTCCGCCTCGAGCGATCCGGGCGGCTCCATCGCCACCAGGCACATCACCTGCAGCAGGTGGTTCTGGATCATGTCGCGCAACGCGCCGGAATGGTCGTAATACGCGCCGCGGCCCTCGACGCCGACGGTCTCGGCGGCGGTGATCTGCACATGCTCGATCGCGTCCGCCGACCAGAGCCGCTCGAACACCGGATTGGCAAAGCGCAGCGCGATCAGGTTCTGCACCGTCTCCTTGCCGAGATAATGGTCGATGCGAAACACCTGCTTTTCGGTGAACACCGCGCCGACCTCGTCATTGATTTGGCGCGCGGAGGCGAGATCGTGGCCGATGGGCTTTTCCAGCACGACCCGCGAGCGCTCGGACACCAGCTCCTTGGCCGCCAGGTTGGCGCAGATGCGCCCATACAGCCCGGGCGACGTGGCGAGATAGAAGACGCGTATGCGCGCCCGGTCGTCGGCGCCGAACAGGCGGGTCAGGTTGCCCCAGCTGCTCTCGCTTTCGGCGCCATTGACGCTGACGTAGAAGATACAGTCGAGGAACCGCCCCAGCACGTCCGCCTTGAGGTCGGCCTGCTTGACGAAGCGGTTCAGCGCGTCCCTGGCGCGCTCGCGAAAACTCTCGTCGGAAAGCTCTGAGCGTGCTGCCCCGATCACCCTTGCGTCGGCTGGCATCTGCCCCTCGCAGAAGCGATAATAGAGTGCCGGCAGTAATTTGCGCATGGTCAGGTCGCCGGTCGCGCCAAACACGACATAGTCGAACGGCTCGACGGGGCTGCTGGTCGGGATCATGGTCACTGCTTTCCGGCTGCGATCGCATGCTCAGGATTGGGCTTTGCACGCGGCCTCGCAAGAGCACCCGGTTGACCGGGGCCCAGTTGACCGGGGCCCAGTTGACCGGGGCATTGGGGACTTGGTAATGCCCGCCGCCTTGAACAGGGGTTGAGGCGATGGCGCTGGACACGAAGGAACGGCCGGCGACAACCGAGACCGGCGGCATTGCCGCGGACCGGCTGCGCAGCATCATCGAGCGTGTCGAGCGCCTCGAGGAGGAGCGCCGCGCCCTGGGCAGCGACATCAAGGACATCTTTGCCGAAGCCAAGTCGGCCGGATTCGACGTCAAGGTGCTGCGCCAGGTCATCCGCATACGAAAGCAGGAGCCGGCCGACGTCGAGGAGCAGGAGACTCTGCTCGACCTCTATCGTCGCGCCTTGGGCATGTAGGCACGCGGCGACATGACGCTGCCGCTCCCCGACTGGATCCCGGCCTGGGTGTCGCTCGCGCTGCTGGCGCTGGCCGTGCTGCTGGCGCTGGCCATCCTGGCGGTGCCGTTCGCGGTGTTTGGGCTGAAGGGACGGCTGGACACGCTGGAGGCGCAGCTCGACGACATCCAGACCGACCTGCGGGTGCTGGCGGCGCGCATGCCTGACGACTCGCCGTCGCGGCCAGGACGGCGCTTCGCTGCGTCGCGCGACGAGCCCGGGCGTGACGAGCCGCACGTGCGCTGGCCACCGCCAGCCGACGCGGATTGACTACTCGGATTGCAGCAGCACCAGGTCGTCGCGGTGCACCATCTCGTCGCGGCCACGCCAACCGAGCAGAGCCTCGATGGTCTCCGACCGGTGCCCGGCGATGCGCCTCGAGTCGGCACTGCCATAGGCGCACAACCCGCGTGCGAGGGCGGTGCCATCCTCGCTGATGATCTCGACCAGGTCGCCGCGTGCGAAGTCGCCCTCGACGGCGCGCACCCCCGCCGGCAGCAGCGAGCGGCCGTTTGCCATGGCCCCCGCCGCACCCCGATCGACGCGTAGCGTTCCGGCCGGCTGCAGCGAGCCTGCGATCCAGCGCTTGCGCGCCGAGCGTCCGTCCGGGGCCGCCAGGAACCAGGTGCAGCGCCCGCCCGCGAGCAGGGCGGCGAGCGGATGCGGCCGGGTGCCCAGCGCGATCGCCATGGCGCAGCCGGCGCCGGTAGCAATGCGCGCCGCCAGCAGCTTGGTGCGCATGCCGCCCGAGGCGTAGCCGGTCGGGGGCGCCCCCGCCATCGCCTCGATCGCCTCGGTGAGCTGCGCCACCAGCGGCACGTGTGCCGCATCCGGGTGCTTTGCCGGATCGGCGGTGTAGAGACCGTCGACATCGGACAGCAACACGAGCTGGTCCGCCTGCATCATCCCGGCGACGCGGGCAGCGAGACGGTCGTTGTCGCCAAAGCGGATTTCCGCGGTGGCGACGGTGTCGTTCTCGTTGATCACCGGCAGGCAGCCAAGGCCGGCCAAGGTCGTCAAGGTGGCGCGTGCATTCAAATAGCGGCGGCGATCCTCGGTATCGTCCGGGGTCAGCAGCAATTGCGCGGCGGTGAGGCCGTGGGCGGAGAGGGCAGCACTCCAGGCCTGCGCCAGGCGTATCTGGCCGACCGCGGCCGCGGCCTGCTTCTCCTCGAGCCGCAAGCGTCCGGGCGGCAGCCGCAATGCGTGGCGCGCCAGCGCAATGGCGCCCGACGAGACCACGATGACTTCGATGCCGCGCGCCCGCAGGGCGGCGATATCGGCGGCGACGCTATCGAGCCAGGCCGCGCGCGGTGCCGCCGCGTCCGGATCAACGATCAGCGCGCTGCCGATCTTGACGACGAGACGGCTCGCCTGGCCGAGCTGTGGTGTGGCACTCACGCCGGGACGCGAGCGGAGACTTCCCGGGCGAGCGTCACCCGATCCTGCAGGGCCCGCAGCGCCTCGGGCACGCCCTGCCGGCTGGCCGCCGAGAGCACCAGCACCGGTGCCGCGGTCGCCTTCTCCAGGGCATGCCGGCGCGCGGCGAGTTCGCGGGGACTCATCGCGTCAATCTTGTTCAGGGCCACCAGCTCGGGCTTCTCGTCGAGGCCGCCGCCGTAAGCCGCGAGCTCCTCGCGCACCGTCCGCCAGGCGGCCACCACATTGCCGGCGGCGCCGTCGATCAGATGCAGCAGCACCGCGCAACGCTCGACATGGCCGAGGAAGCGGTCACCGAGCCCGGCGCCCTCGTGCGCGCCTTCGATCAGTCCGGGAATGTCGGCCAGCACGAGCTCCTCGCCGACCGACAGCCGCACCACGCCGAGCTGCGGATGCAGGGTGGTGAACGGATAATCCGCGATCTTGGGCCGTGCCGCCGAGGCCACCGAGAGAAAGGTGGACTTTCCGGCATTCGGCAGCCCCACCAGGCCGGCGTCGGCAATCAGCTTGAGCCGCAGCCAGACCCAGCGCTCCTCGCCCGGCCAGCCGGCATCGGAACGTCGCGGCGCGCGGTTGGTGCTGCTCTTGTAGGTGGCATTGCCGAAGCCGCCATCGCCGCCTCGGCAAAGCAGGATGCGCTTGCCGGGCGCATCAAGGTCCGCGAGCAGCACCTCGCGCGTCTCGTCGAAGATCTGGGTGCCGGTCGGCACCGTGATGACGACGGTCTCGGCGCCGGCGCCGGTGCAATCCGAACCCGCACCGTTGCCGCCCTTGCGGGCGCGGAAATGTTGGGTGTAGCGGAAGTCAATCAGGGTGTTGAGGTTTGACGCCGCCTCGAAGACGATGTCGCCGCCGCGGCCGCCATTGCCGCCGTCGGGACCGCCGAACTCGATATATTTTTCGCGCCGAAACGCTGTAACGCCGTTACCGCCGTCACCGGATTTAACGTAGATCTTGGCCTGATCGAGAAACTTCATGTCCCACGCGTGCCTACTCGGCGGCAGCCGGCAAAGCGTCGACGCTGACCTGCACCCGCCCCTCGGCGCGCGTGTCAAACTTCACGTGCCCGTCGATCAAGGCAAAGATCGTGTGGTCTCGACCAAGGCCGACATTGCGGCCCGGCTTCACCTTGGTGCCCCGCTGGCGGATGATGATGTTGCCGGCGATCACGCGCTCGCCGCCGAACTTCTTGACGCCGAGACGACGGCCCGCGGTGTCGCGCCCGTTGCGGGACGAGCCGCCCGCCTTCTTATGTGCCATGGCTTGGTCTCCGGATCAGGCGGTGATGATGTCGGCGATGCGCAGCACGGTGACCGGCTGGCGATGGCCGTTGCGGCGGCGGCTATTCTGCCGGCGGCGCTTCTTGAAGATGATGACGGTGTCCAGGCGATCCTGAGCCACCACCGTGGCGGTGACACTGGCCCCAGGCACCAGAGGTGCTCCGATGGTCGTGCCATCCGTGCCGCCGACGGCGAGGACATCGGTAAACGTAACGATGGCGCCAGCCTCGACCTCAAGCTTTTCGACCTTGAGCACGGTCTGCGGGCTTACGCGATACTGCTTTCCGCCAGTGCGGATGACTGCGAACATGCTGACTTCTCTGCTTTCCGATCACATCGCCGCACGCGGCCCTGATCGCTTTTTGATTATGAACTCTGTGGGCATGGCAACGCGCCGGCGTGAAACCGGCGCGCCCCGGATGGCTACAGCCCCGGGCCCACCGCTGTCAACCAGATTGCGCCGCGGCCCCGGCCCCTCTATAACCCCGCCGCCACATGCCTTGGGAGAGGTGCCAGAGTGGTCGATCGGGACGGTCTCGAAAACCGTTGTGCGTGCAAGCGCACCGTGGGTTCGAATCCCACCCTCTCCGCCAAGACCCTGCTCCAACATGGCGCCGCCGAACCTTGTCAATCGCTAAGAAGTTCCTTACTCTTACCCGCCAGAGTAAGAGGCTCCCATGCGCATCACATCCAAGGGCCAAGTGACCATTCCCGCCGACATCCGCGAGCGGGCAGGTCTGCTGCCGCAGACCAACGTGGAATTCGTGTTCGACGGTAAGATCGTGCGCATCGTACGCGCCGATGCCCGCAACAGTGATGGCCGCGGCGCCAGGCTTGTCGCTCACTTGCGCGGACGCGGCGACGTCGCGATGAGCACGGATGCCATCATGGCACTGACCCGCGACGGCTGAATGGCGGCGGTCCTGGTCGACGCCAACGTTCTTCTCGACATCATGACGCAGGATGCGCGTTGGTGCGCCTGGTCAGCAGACGCCATCGCGCATGCGGCTGATCGCAGCCGCTTGGTCATTAATCCAGTCATCTATGCGGAGGTATCGGTGCGCTACACGCGCATCGAGGACCTCGACCTGGCGCTGCCGAAATCAATGCTCGACCGGGAAGCCATTCCCTATGAAGCCGCCTTTCTCGCCGGCAAGTCGTTCCTGGCCTACCGGAAGCGTGGCGGCGAAAGGCGGTCGCCGCTTCCAGATTTCTTCATCGGCGCCCACGCGGCCATTGCTGGCTATGCGCTCATGACCCGCGATGCCGCCCGCTACCGAACCTACTTCCCCAAACTATCCATCATTACACCAAGCTGAATGGAGCCGCTTCGGCCAAAATGGCTTGATGGCTCGTCCTGGAGGCGCCCGTGAAGACCGAGTCGGCGCGAGAGGAGAAGACCACGTTTGGTCTCATGATGGACAAGGCAAATGCGGAGCCAGCGCCGATCGAGAAGCGCGGGAGCGGGCCGTCATCCGCCAAAGCCCGTTCGATAGAACAACTGAAACACGCGCAGAGGGCCGCAACGGACACATCTATGGGGCGGCTGTCCTCAGTCCCTTGTTCTGCGAGATGACGGTCCGTCGGCGCAGGCTGCTCGTCGATATTTCCGGCTATGTGATCGTGTTTGGACCATGAGTCTGATCAAGTCCAAGCGGCGCGTCGCCGACCACGGAGAGGTATTTACGCCCAGGTGGCTGGTCGAAAGGATGCTCGGGCTCGTCAGCGGCGAGGCCGAGCGCATCGACGCCCGCTTTCTGGAGCCGGCGTGCGGTAGCGGCAATTTCCTTGCACCGGTGTTGCAGCGTAAGCTGGCGACCGTTGAGGCGAAGTACGGCGGGTCCAATTTTGAACGGCAGCACTATGCCCTGCTCGCCCTGATGTCCATCTATGGTATCGAGCTGCTCATGGACAACATCGTTGAGTGCCGCGCGAACCTGCTCGAGATTTTCGGCGAATTCCTGAACCTGGACAATTCGGACGACCTCCATCGTGCCGCTGTCTATGTGCTGTCGCAGAACCTCGTGCACGGTGACGCCCTGACGATGCGCGCCTGCGATGGTCAACCAATCACCTTTGCCGAATGGGGCTATCTCGGCCGGGGCAGGTTCCAGCGACGCGACTTCCGCCTCGATGTTCTAACGGGGTCGTCGGCCTTCAGCGCCAAGGACTCGCTCTTCGCGCATTTGGGCAAGCATGAACTGTTCACGCCGACCAGGTCCTACCCGCCTACTACAGTCAGAGGATTGGCTGATGCCGGCTGAGGCAAAAGCACCCTTCGCCCTGCTCGGCCGCAACCCGGATGTGCTGACGTGCATTGCGAACCTCTCAAACGATGAGGTGTTCACGCCCCCCGAGTTTGCGAACCGAATGCTGGACACGCTGGCCGCAGCATGGGCGACCGACCATAACGGTGCAAATCTGTGGGCGGATAAGACGCTCACGTTTCTCGATCCATGCACGAAGTCGGGCGTGTTCCTGCGCGAGATTACAAGCCGTCTGACAAAGGGTTTGGCCGATGAAATACCGAACCTGGAGCAACGAGTTGATCATATCCTGACCAGGCAGGTGTTCGGCATCGCCATCACTTACCTGACCAGCCTGCTGGCGAGGCGCAGCGTGTACTGCTCGAAACACGCCAAGGGCCAAAACTCTATCTCAACGGGCTTCGCTACCGACTCTGGCAACATCTGGTTCAAACGAGTCGAGCACACATGGGTAAATGGCAAATGTGCATATTGCGGGGCTAGCCAGAAGACGTTGGGTCGTGGCGATGGGCTCGAAACCCACGCATACGCGTTCATCCACACGGACAATATTGCCTCTCGGGTGTCCGAATGGTTTGGAGGTCACATGCAGTTCGACGTAATCATTGGGAACCCACCGTACCAGCTGGGCGATGGCGGCTTCGGCACGAGCGCAGCGCCTATCTACCAATTATTCGTGGAGAAGGCGCTCGAGCTCGATCCACGCTACGCAGTGTTTGTGACGCCTTCACGCTGGATGGCCGGAGGCAAGGGGCTGGATAAGTATCGGGAACGGATGCTCTCGGACAAGCGCATAAGGAGAATAGTCGATTATCCAAAGCTTCACGAGGCATTTCCAGGAGTAAAGATTCGTGGCGGCATCTCATATTTTCTCTGGGAGCGTGACAATCCGGGTCCTTGCAGCGTTGATACAATCTGGGACGGCCAATCAACTGGACCGGAGGTGTCGCGCTACCTGGATACATATGACGTTCTCGTGCGACGCAATGAGGCTGTCCCGATCCTCGACAAGGTGAGAGCAAAAGGGGAGCGGACCCTTAATTTTCGAGTATCGAGCCGTAAGCCTTTCGGGCTCCCGACTCACTTTCACGGTAGACCCAGCCCATCAGGCCTGACGAACGCTGTAAAACTGTTCGGCTCACAAAAGGTAAGTTGGATCAGACGTTCGGACGTTCCGACGAACGCAGATTGGATAGACAGCTGGAAGGTTCTTCTGACAGCAGTGCAGGGAACCAGTGGAGCAGTTGAAACCAAATTTCTCAGCAAGCCTATAATTGCGCCACCGGGGACGGCCTGTACGGAGACTTACCTCGTCGCTGGAAGGTTCGGCGATGAGCTCTCTGCACAAAACTATGCGAGCTACCTGCGCACCCGATTCCTGCGGTTCTTAGTATGCCTGAGGAAGGCTACGCAACATGCGACAAGGGATGTATATGCTTTCGTACCCGACCTACCACTGAATACGGGATGGTCGGACGTGAAGCTCTACAGTCGATACAAACTAACCATGGACGAGATTGCCTTCGTCGAGTCACAAGTCGCTGAACACGACGCCGAACTATTCGATGAAGCCGATGCGGACAATGGCGGAGATGAGTAAGACCATCTGCGAAATCCTTGCGCCCAAGCCGCAAGCCCGACCACGCATTTATGCCTACTCGATCGCCGATAAGGCGCATGATGGTCTACTCAAGGTCGGCCAGACAACCCGCGACGTAAAACAACGCGTTGCCGAGCAGCTCAAGACTGCCGCGATCAAGAATTACATCATTGAACTGGACGAGTTTGCCGCGTGCGAAAACGGCTCTACCATCACCGATCACGAGGTCCGCGCGGCCCTGGCCAAACAAGGCTTTGAGAACGTCCAGCTGGAGTGGATGCGCTGTTCTGCCAGAGACGTTAAGGCCGTCCTCATCGAGCTCCGCACAGGCCGACACTTCACACGGCCGCGCTTCGAGACGTTCCCCATGCGACGAGAACAAGTCGAGGCTGTGGACCGGACACACGCCTACTTCCAGTCCATCTGGAAGGAGAACACCGACGCCGTCCCACGCTTCCTCTGGAACGCGAAGATGCGCTTCGGCAAGACCTTCACGACCTATCAGTTTGCCAGAAAGCTTGGTGCCAAGCGCAGCCTCGTGGTGACTTTCAAACCCGCGGTCGAGGACGCGTGGCAAACGGACCTGGAAACCCATGTAGACTTTGAGGGCTGGCAGTACCTTTCGAAGTCCTCCGGTCGTGATCCGACGCAGATCGATGATGACAGGCCCATCGTCTTTTTCGGCTCCTTCCAGGATCTGCTTGGCCGCGACAGGGCGGGCAACATCAAGCCGAAGAACGAGTGGCTCCATAAGGTCAAGTGGGACCTCGTGGTGTTCGATGAGTACCACTTCGGCGCTTGGCGCGACACGGCAAAGGAGCTGTTCGAAGGCGAAGACGTTGGAGTTGCGAAGGAGGAAGTCAAGCTCGAATACGCCTCGGAGCTTGCTGGCGTCAATGAGGACTTCACCGTGCTGTCGGAGCAGGAACCTGAGTTTCTCCCGATTACGACCAAGGCCTACCTCTATTTGTCCGGCACTCCGTTCAAGGCACTGGCAACCGGCGAGTTCATCGAAGAGCAGATTTTCAACTGGACGTATACTGACGAGCAGCGCGCCAAGGAGGACTTCGCGGCCGAAAACCCTGGCAGGTGGAATCCCTACGGCGCGCTGCCGCAGATGCGTCTGCTTACCTACCAGATGCCGGACGAGCTCATTGCCATAGCCAGCGCTGGCGAGTTCGACGAATTCGACCTCAATGCTTTCTTCGAGGCCAAGGGGACCCGCGCGACAGCGCGCTTCGCACACAAGGGCGACGTGCAGAGATGGCTTGATATCATCCGGGGGGCATATGCACCCAAGGCGGTCGAGTATCTCAAGACCAGCGCGGGGCCGCCGTTCCCGTATTCGGATGTGCGCCTGCTGCCGTATTTGCAACATTCCTTCTGGTTCATGCCCGACGTTGCAGCCTGCCAGGCGATGGCCAACCTGCTGGCCGAAAAGCACAATATCTTCTGGCGGGACTACGAGGTCGTCGTCGCGGCGGGGGCTTCGGCGGGGATCGGCCTGGAGGCGCTGCCTCCGGTGCGCAAGGCGATCGGAAGTGGGTTCGAGACCAAGACGATCACGCTCTCATGCGGCAAGCTGACGACCGGCGTCACAGTGCCGCAGTGGTCGTCCATCTTGATGCTTCGCAACCTGAAATCACCCGAGACGTACTTCCAGGCGGCCTTTCGCGTGCAGTCACCATGGTCCGTCAGAAACCCGAATGGCGACAACCCGCACGAGGAGGAAATCCTCAAGCCCGTGTGCTTTGTGTTCGACTTCGCGCCAACGCGTGCGCTCCGTCAGCTCTGCGAATACGGCATCGGGCTGTCACCGGGAGATCCAAATCCGGAAAACGCCGTCAAGGAGCTTGTATCGTTCCTGCCCGTGCTCGCTTATGACGGTGCGAACATGACACAGATCGACGCGGGCGGCATTCTTGATATTGCCATGGCGGGCACCTCGGCCACACTGCTTGCGCGCAAGTGGGAAAGTGCGCTGCTGGTGAACGTAGACAACGACACGCTACGCCGAATACTGAATAACCCCGAAGCAATGGCCGCCGTGGAGCGCATCGAAGGCTGGCGCAAATTGGGCGACAACATCATCCAGACCATCATCAACAAAAGCGAGAATGTCAAGGATCTCAAGAACAAGGCCAAGGACGAACAACTGACGGCGTCGCAAAAGCAGCAGCTCACCGAGGAAGAGAAGGAGTACAAGAGCAAGCGCAAGCTCGTGCAGGAAAAGCTGATCAAGTTCGCCACACGCATACCGGCGTTCATGTACTTGACGGACTTTCGCGAGAATACGCTTCAGGACGTGATCACCAAACTGGAGCCAGACTTGTTTCAAGCCGTGACTGGCCTGACCGTGCAGGACTTCCATCTGCTCGTGCGCCTCAAAGTTTTCAACACCGAGCAGATGAACCAGGCGGTGTTCGCATTCCGCCGCTACGAGGATGCCTCGCTGCGCTACACCGGCATCCAAAAACACGGGCAGCTCACGCACTACGGGCTCTACGACACCGTGGTGGCGAGGGAGTGAAGGCGGCAAGGTTTCCTGATTAGAGCATTGTGGCGTAAGCAAAATGGTCATCTTCGTCGAGCACGGTCCGCAAAATCCAAGCCGCCACCCGGTTTCCTGTCCAATCGCTGAGCCGCTTCTTGCTGACATGGCGAGCTTGGATTGCGCGAAGTCTGCGGCGGAAGTCCTCGATTGTCCCATGCTCCCTTGCGATCACTTGCAAATCGAGGAAAAGGTGGCCGCGTTGTCGTAGGCGGCGGCGTCGCGACGTTCGATTTCGGCCCACGGGGCTGGCATGCGGCTTGGTGGCTAGGCCAATGTTACTGTCTGAATGCGTGGCGTGCAGCAATCTGATCGACCGCAGCGGGCCTGCCGTGGTGGTCGCCTCCCGACCGTGGCCGCGTCCGCCCCGATGCTATACAAAAGCAATCGTCAGGATCCGCGGACCAGGGGACGACGTATGAGCGAAACTCATAGGATCACGGTTGATGCTGGCCAGTGCGGCGGCCGGCCTTGCTTGCGGGGCCTGCGCATCCGGGTGCGGGACGTGCTCGACCTGTTGGCAGCCGGCGCCGACCGGGCGGAAATCCTTGGGGACTATCCGCTGCTGGAGGAAGGCGACATTACCGCCGCTCTCGAGTACGCCGCACGGCAGAGCGATCATCCCGTGTTGCGCGTGGCTTGATGCGGTTCCTGGTCGACGCACACCTGCGGCCGGGCCTGGCTCGCCGCCAACGGGCATGAGGCGTCGCACGTTGGCGACATTGGGCTGCAGGCGGCGTCGGACAGCGTGATTTGGGATCATGCGCTTTCCTCGTCGTCGGCGATCATCACCAAGGATGAGGATTTCGCGCAACGCAAGGTGCTGACAGAGACCGGGCCGGTCGTCGTCTGGATCCGGCTGCCGAACACCAGACGGCGCGACCTGCTCGCTTGGTTCGAGACGGTGTTGCCGGAGGTTCTGACCGCTTTGGCGCGAGGCGAAACGCTGGTCGAAGTGATTTGATTGTGAGTGAGAAAGCCATTGATGCCGAGAGGGCAAACCTCGTTTCGCTAGTAAGCCGCTATTGTGTGGCGCAGTGAGCCTGTTCGGATAGGAACCACGCTGCATGTCGATGCCCGATTACCAGGCCTTGATGTTGCCGGTGCTGCTTGCGGCGCGCCGGGGCGAGGTGCGGGTCGGCGACGTGGTCGCGATGTTGGCTCAACAACTGGCACTCACGCCCGACGAGCGCGCCGAGCTGCTGCCGTCCGGCAAGCAGACGGTGTTTGCCAACCGGGTGCATTGGGCAAAGACGTATCTCTCCAAGGCCGGGCTGCTGGAGACGACGCGGCGCGGCCATTTCCAAATCACCAGACGAGGCACCCAGCTGCTCGCAACCAAGCCGGACAAGATCGACAATCGTATGCTGATCCGCTTTGATGAGTTCCGCGAGTTCACGAACAGATCGGGGCCGGGCGCGGGGGGGGAGCGAGGCCGGTTCAGCCGAGCCGGTCGCTGGCCAGGCTGCGACCCCGGACGAGGTCATGCGCGTTGCCCACCGGCAGATCGAGGCTGCATTGGCCCAGGAGGTTCTGGTCCGGATCCGGAGCGCGCCGCCGGAGTTCTTCGAGCGGCTGCTCGTTAATTTAATGCTTGCGATGGGATATGGCGGCTCGGTTGCAGAGGCCAGGCGCGCCATCGGTCGCAGCGGCGATGACGGGGTGGATGGTGTCATCGACCAGGATGCGCTGGGTTTGGACCGCGTCTACATTCAGGCCAAGCGGTACGCGCTCGGCAATACAATTGGGCCAGCCGCGATCCGTGACTTCTTTGGCAGCCTCGACCGTCACAAGGCGAGCAAGGGACTGTTCGTAACGACATCAACGTTCTCCACCGCGGCGAGGGAGACGGCCGAGTTTCTTAGCAAGCGGATCGTGCTGATCGATTCCGATCAGCTCGCCCGGCTGATGATTCGCCACAACGTCGGTTTGCGGGTGGAAGAAACCCTGCACATCCGCAAGATCGACGAGGATTTCTTCGAGTAGGGCCGCGTCAGGCGCTCAGCGTTGCATCGAGGGTAATCGGAGCGGTGAACAGCTTGGAGACCGGGCAGCCGGCCTTGGCCTTGTTGGCGAGCTCCTGAAAGGTCGCCTGGTTGGCGCCGGGGATTTTGGCCTTCAGCGTCAGGTGTATTGCGGTGATGGCGTAGCCGTCGTCCTGTTTGGTCAGGGTGACGTCGGCCTTGGTGTGCATGTGCTCGGCGGTGAGGTTTGCCTCCCCGAGGATCAGCGAGAGCGCCATGGTGAAGCAGCCGGCGTGGGCGGCGCCGATGAGTTCCTCGGGGTTGGTGCCGGGCTTGCCCTCGAAGCGGCTGGCGAAGCCGTAGGGAGCTGCGTCGAGCGCGCCGCTCTGGGTCGAGATGGCGCCGCGGCCGTCCCTGATGCCGCCTTGCCAGACGGCGCTGCCGGATGTGCTCATGGCTTGGTTCTCCTGTTGCGATGGGTCCTGGTGCTGTGAACGCGCGGGATGGCGCGAAGTGCCATGCCTTTGCAGGACTGCTATAGCGGGGGCGATGACGCGCAAGCCACAGACCACGCCGGGCGGCGACCTGTTCGAAGCAGACGAGCCGGCGCCGGAAGCACATGACGCAATGCGGCCACTCGCCGATCGCCTGCGTCCGGCGAGCCTGGATGAGGTGGTGGGCCAGCCGCATCTGCTCGGCCCGGACGGCGCGGTGCGTCGTATGCTTGCGCGCGGCTCGCTCGCCAGCCTGATCCTCTGGGGCGGTCCGGGCACCGGCAAGACCACGATCGCGCGGCTGCTGGCGGCGGCGGCGGCCTTGCGGTTTGCCCAGCTTTCGGCGGTGTTCTCAGGGGTCGCGGACCTCAAGCGCGCGTTTGACGAGGCTGCGCGGCGCAGGCAGAACGGCGGCACCGCAACCTTGCTGTTTGTCGACGAAATCCATCGCTTCAACCGCGCCCAGCAGGACGGCTTCCTGCCGGTGGTCGAGAACGGCACCGTCGTGCTGGTGGGTGCGACGACCGAAAATCCGTCGTTCGCCCTGAACGCGGCGCTGCTGTCACGCTGCCAGGTGCTGGTGTTGCGCCGGCTGGATGAGGCGGCCCTTGAGGCGCTGCTGCTGCGCGCGGAAGCGGCGGCGGCGCGGCCGCTGCCGTTGGAGCCGTCCGGACGCGAGGCGTTGCGCGCGATGGCGGACGGCGATGGGCGCTATCTGTTCAACATGGTCGAGCAGATCCTGGCACTGCCGGAGCCGGCCCTGCTGGATGCCGCGGCCATAAGCGAATTGCTGGCGCGCCGCGCGGCCCTCTACGACCGCGACCGCGAGGAGCACTACAACCTGATCTCGGCGCTGCATAAGTCGCTGCGCGGCTCGGATCCGGATGCGGCACTCTACTGGTTTGCGCGGATGCTCGCCGGCGGCGAGGACGCACGTTACATCGCGCGTCGTCTGACCCGCTTTGCGGCCGAGGATATCGGCATGGCCGACCCGCAGGCGCTGGTGCAGGCGCTCGCCGCCTGGGAGAGTTTCGAGCGGCTCGGCAGCCCGGAGGGCGAATTGGCGCTGGCGCAGCTCGTGGTCTATCTCGGCACGGCTGCGAAATCGAACGCGGTGTATGCGGCCTACAAGGCGGCGATGCAGGCGGCGAAGGCCACCGGCAGCCTGCCGCCGCCCGCGCATATCCGCAATGCGCCGACGAAGTTGATGCGCGAACTCGGTTACGGTGCTGGCTACGAATACGACCATGACAACGAAGCCGGCTTTTCCGGGCAGGATTACTTCCCCGAGGGGATGGCGCGCACGCGGTTCTACGCGCCGACCGGACGCGGGTTGGAGGCTTCGATCCGCGAGCGGCTGGACGGCTGGGCGCGGCTGCGACGCGAGCGGCCGCAATGAGCGTCGTCATGCAGACTGTATCGGACGACGAGGCCGACATCCGGCTCGATCGCTGGTTCCGCCGACAATATCCGCATCTCACCCAAGGCGCCCTGCAGAAGCTGTGCCGCACCGGGCAGATCCGGGTCGACGGCCAACGCGCCGAACCGGCGACGCGTCTTGCCGCTGGCCAGTCGGTGCGGGTGCCACCGCTGGGCAACGCAACCAAGCCGGCGCCGCTCGCGGCTGTCGTGGACCCGCACGATGCGCGCGAGATGGAGCGCATGGTGGTCTACCAAGACGACCAGGTGCTGGCCCTGAACAAGCCGCCGGGGCTCGCCGTGCAGGGCGGTCCGGGCATCCTGCGCCATATCGATGGCATGCTCGATGCGTTGCGCTTCGGCTCGGAGCATCGTCCGCGCCTGGTGCATCGGCTTGACCGCGACACCTCGGGGCTGCTGCTGCTGGCGCGCACGCCAGGGGTCGCGGGCAAGCTCGCGGCCTCGTTTCGCGGACGCGACGTGCGCAAGATCTACTGGGCGGTGGTGGTGGGCCGGCCGCATCCGCTGGAAGGGGTAATTGATCTGCCGCTCGCGCGTCTTGGCGCCGGACCCGGGGCGTTGACCATCGCCGCCGAACGGGACGAGGCCGACGCGGTCTCGGCGCGCACCGAGTATGTGGTGCGCGACTCGGCAGCGCGGAAACTGTCCTGGCTGGAGCTGTCGCCGCGGACCGGACGCACCCACCAGTTGCGTGTGCATTGCGAGGCGCTCGGCACGCCGATCCTCGGCGATCCGAAATATGGCGGGGCGGCGACGCGGATGGAGGGATTTGCCGACGGCCTGCATTTGCATGCGCGGACGCTCGAACTGCCGCATCCGGCGGGCGGGACGCTGAGCCTCGCCGCCGAGCTGCCGGCGGCGATGCGCGAGACCTTCAAGGCGCTGGGCTTCACGCCCGGCCCGCTATCGGCCGCGCGGCGGCGCTGAACCGTGCGGCGGCGTTGGATTGCGGCGATCGTCGTGTTGCTGTTGGCGACAGTCGGCGGGGCGTTGCTGTGGCAGCGATTTGCCAGCGACCACGCGGTCCGCCCGCGCCTGGTGGCCACGCTTTCGCGACAGACGGGCCGCCCGGTGGCCATCGGGCACGCGGGCTTGCGGCTGCTGCCGTCGCCGCATCTGCTGGTGGACGATGTCGCCATCGGCAATATGCTGCGGATTGCGCATCTGCGCGCGACGATCCGGGTCTGGCCGCTGTTGTCGCATGTCGTGCGGGTGCGCGCGCTGGTGCTGGACGGCGTCAGCCTGCATCTGCGTCGCGGTCAGGATGACTGGCGGGCAGCGCACGCGTCTGGTTCGACCGGTGCTGGCCATTCGGGCGGTCGGCGGTGGCGATTGCAGCTCGACTCACTGGTCTCGCATGACTCCGAGATCGACTGGCACGAGGGACAGGCCAGCGGCGTGGTGCATCTGAGCCTCCTGCGCGCCTCCGGGCTGGACGGGGCAAGCCCGCGCTTTCGGCTCGCCGGCGCGGCACACGGCGCCGGCTACGGGATCGAGGGCAAGGCTCGCCGCGTAGCGGATCGCTCGCCTTGGGCGATCTCGCTGCAAGCGCGCGAGACGATCGGCGGCGCGGTGGTCGCCCATGGCAGGCTTTCGGGCACCATCGCGTCCCGGCATGACTACGATCTCGCGGGCGCGCTGACCCTGGCCGATCTCGCCGCCCTCGACCGGCTGTTTCCAAATGCGAAGCTGCCAGCGGCGAAGGCCGTGTCGGTCGATCTGCATGTGCGCGATGATGGCCATCCGGCGCTGCTCGCCCTGCGGGCGCATGGCGGTGCCGTCAGCTTGCCCGCTTCGGACGGCGTGACACTTCGCGGCTGGCGCATCAAGGCGGCCGCTCCCGGAGCACCGGTTCAGGTTGCCGCGAATGGCGCTTGGCAAGGCTCCGCGGTGTATCTCTCGGGCACGCTTGGTACGCTGCGGACGCTTGGCGATGGCGGCCTGAACGCCGTGGCACGACATTCCCTGTTGCCGCTGCTGCAGGCGCTGGCCGCGGATCTGGTACTTCAATCGGGCGGCACGGACTCGGCGCGCCTGCGGGTCGGCGGCGGCGCCATACCGGTCGCCTGGCGATTGTCGCTGCATCCCTGGTCGATGCCGGCCGCTTCCCTGTCGCGGCTGCTCGGTAGTCCTGACGCTGTGCACGGCAAGGCGGAGCTGGTGGGCGAGCTCGACACCAGCGGTGAGAGGCGCGCGGCATTGCGCGCCTCCGCACACGGCCATCTCGGCGTCTCTGTCGTTGGCGGAACGATATCCAATGCCGTGCTCGCCGGAGTGCTCGGGCCAGACTCCGCAATCAACGCCATGCTGCCGCGACGTGGGGGCGTAGCGTTGCGCTGTCTGGCCCTGCACGCGACGATCGGGCATGGGCAGGCCGCGTTCGATACGATCGATCTGCAGACCGCGCCGGTGTCGCTGCGCGGACATGGCAGTCTGGCATTGGGTGGTGGCGACCTGGATCTGCATCTGTGGGCGGTGGCGCGGGTCGGTGCGGCGGCCGCCACCGTGCCGGTCACCCTGCGCGGCAGTCTGCGCCACCCAACTGTGGCAATGGAGCGGGCAGCTCCGGGTGGACGCTATGTACTGAGCCTTGGGCCGCGCGAGTCTGGAGGGGAGGGATGCCAGGCGGCTCTGCTCCAGGCGCGCGAAGGGCTCGCCGGCGAGATGCCGGCGCCCCTGCGCAAACCCGAGCATAGCGCGCTCGGCATCCTGCGCGCCCTGGGTCTCGCGCATTGAGCCAGGTGATGGGGCTCGCCGGCGGCGGCTTTGCGGTGCTGTGCAACGGCGCAGCCCTCGAAGGCCCTGACGGCGGGGTCCTGCGATGCGCGACGCGGGAGCTGGCCTGCGCGGTGGCGGAAGAATGGCGGCAGGCCGGCGCCAGGACGCTGACCAGCCTCGTCGGCCGCAGCCAGCGGATCGAGGCGGCGCCGGACCGGACCCTGGCAGCGCTGCTCGGCTTCGCCCGAAGCGACCTGCTGTGCCATCGCGCCGCGGACCCGCCGCGCCTCGCGGCGATGCAGGCGACTCAATGGCAGCCCTGGCTGGACTGGCTGCGTGACCGGCACGGCGTGGCGCTGCCGGTCACCTGCGGCGTCATGCCGCTGGTGCTGCAGGCGACGGCGTTCGAGACGCTACGAGAGGTGTTGCAGGAACTCCCCGCCAGGGTGCTGGCTGGGCTCGATCTGGCGGTGCCGGCGCTCGGCAGCCTGGTGCTGGGACTGGCTCTCGCGGAACGCCAAATCGAGGCGGCGCAGGCCGTCACTCTGTCGCGCCTGGAGGCAATCTTCCAGCACGCGATCTGGGGCGAGGACCCAGTCTCTTCGGCGCACGCGGCGCACCTGACCGAACAGATCATCCAGACCGACTACTTTATGCGACTGACCGAGCCCGCTTTTGGGTCAGCCGACCCATGCTGATTGTGCAACGCAGCATTGGGGCTGAGCGGGTGCTTGAGAGCATTGGTTACTTTAACCCTGCGCGGGATTTGGTAAGCCTCCGGGTAAGGTCGAAGGAGAACCATGTTGAACGAAACCATTCTCGAGACGCCGCGTCGCCGTGGTTTTACCCAGAGCATGGCACGTTGGACGGCGACGGTGGCAATGGGCTCATGGGTCGTGATCGGCATCGTGCCCGTGGTGGTGGCGATCTGCGCCCTGCGTTGAGCCCCGGCTTGCGCGACAAGATCATGTGAGTTGGCTTTATGACGGAACGGGTCGCGGATTGCCCGATCGAGTCGGTGCTTGTGGGGAGCTGATCGCCGCGTTCAATCGCGCCTACGTGTCGCATGCCGAGGCAATGATCTTCGTTGTTTCAAGCTCGATTTCGAAGCTGCTTTCGCCACCCTCGGCGTGCCGCAAGGCTACCATGTCGAGGCCGTGGTCTCGATCAAAAGGCAGGGCCTGCGAAGCTGCCTTTCCTCGGGGATAGAGCTGTTGCTTACGGCACCAGCACCGTCGCGCACGCCTGGCAGGCAATTCCTTCGCCGCGGCCGGTGAAGCCGAGCCGCTCGGTCGTCGTCGCCTTGACCGAGACACGGCTGGCTTCGACATCGAGCAGGTCCGCCAGCCGCGCCCGCATCGCGAGGGTGTGTGGGCCGATTTTGGGATGTTCGCAGATCAGGGTCACGTCTACATTGATCAGGCTGCCGCCGCGCGCAGCGATGCGGGACGCTGCGTGCTTCAGAAAACGGGCGCTGTCGGCATCCTTGAACGCCGCATCGCTCGGCGGGAAATGCTGGCCGATATCGCCCTCCGCCAGCGCCCCATAGATCGCATCGCAGAGCGCGTGCAGCCCAACATCGGCGTCGGAGTGTCCGGCAAGCCCGCGCTCAAAGGGCACCACGACGCCACATAGCAGCAGCGGCCGCGGTTCGCCGAAGGCATGCACGTCGAAGCCGATGCCGGTGCGCGGCAGCAAAGCAGGGCGGTCCGGCAGGTCCGTTGGCATCGGCTCGTCTCCTCGCACTCCGTGGCTTCGTGCATTGCTTTGCCGCGGTCAAGCTCGGACGTCTCACGGCGTGATCCGCAGGCGATTGCATGCAGCGCACCCGTCGCGTATTCTGCACAAATCATGAGCATTGGTGAACGCAACGCCGAAGGGATGGCACCGGGCCGACCCTGCGATCAGCCTCCGGCCGCGGCCGGTGCCCTGAAACCGATCGATCTCGGCGGCCTACGGCTCGAAGTCCCGGTGATCGTGGCCCCGATGTCGGGGGTCACCGACCTGCCGTTCCGCACGTTGGCGCGCCGGCTTGGGGCTGGTCTGGTGGTCTCCGAGATGATTGCCTCATGGGCGATGATCCGCGAGAACGAGGCGACTCTGCGTATGGCCAGGGTGGCGGACGATGCCGGCCCGACCGCGATCCAGCTTGCCGGCTGCGAGCCGGCGGCAATGGCGCAAGCCGCGCGCATCGCGGTGGACCAGGGTGCCGACCTGATCGACATCAATTTCGGCTGCCCGGTGAAGAAGGTCGCCGTCGGCCAGATGGCGGGTTCGGCGCTGATGCGCGACGAGGCGCTGGCCGGATCCCTGCTCGAAGCCGTCGTGCAGGCGGTGCGGGTGCCGGTGACCCTGAAGATGCGCATGGGCTGGGACCATGCCAATCTGAACGCGCCGGCCCTGGCCCGCATCGCCCAGGAAAGCGGCATCCGCATGGTCACCGTGCATGGCCGCACGCGCCAGCAATTCTATACCGGCACCGCCGACTGGTCGTTCGTCGGCCAGGTCAAGCGCGCAACGCGGCTGCCGGTGGTGGTCAATGGCGACATCACCAGTCTTTCGGCGGCGCGCGCAGCCCTGGCGCAGTCGGGCGCGGACGGGGTGATGATCGGGCGCGGCTGCTACGGCAGACCCTGGTTCCCTGCTCACCTCGCGGCCGCCCTTGCGCACGGCACCCCGCGCGCCGAGCCCGATCTCGCGGCCGAGCTGTCGATCGTGCTCGAACACTATTGCGCGATGCTGGCGCATTTCGGCCGTCACGCCGGGCTGCGGCTGGCGCGCAAGCATGTGTCCTGGTACTCGGCCGGGCTGCCGGGCTCGGCGTCGTTCCGGGCCGCATTCAACCATGTCGATGACGCCGACGCCGCGATGGCGATGATCGCCGCGTTCTATGCGCGCCAGATCGATTTCGGCCTGAGGCGCGAGGCGGGGCAAGAGCCAGGGCGTGAGGCGGCGTGAGGGCCGCGATTTCGCGCGCCAGGGCGGCGCTCATTCATGCCGCGGCACCCGAGCGTGCAGTGTCGGGGCATGCACTATCTGCATCGTCCGTCGATCATGCCGCCATGATCGAGAGCCTGCTGGTACCCGTGGTGCTACTCGATGCCGCCAACCGGCTGCTGTTCGCCAACAGCGCCGCCGAGCACTTCTTCGGCATGTCGTTGCCGCAACTCCGCCAGCACGTGCTCGGCGATTTTCTGTCGCGCGACCATCCGATCTTTCTGCTGGTCGAGCAGGTACGCCGCCTCGGCGTCGCGGTGGTCGAGCACGAGCTGGCCATCGACGGACCGCGGCTGCACCGCACCGGCATCACCGTCCAGGGCACCGGGCTTGCCGGCGAGCCGGGCGCGGTGATGCTGACCCTGCACGACGCTTCCGCGGCGCGGGCGCTGGATCGCCAGCTCACCTTCCGCAATGCCGCCCGCAGCGTCTCTGGGATGGCGGCGATCCTGGCACACGAGGTGAAGAACCCGCTGTCGGGCATACGCGGGGCGGCGCAGTTGCTCGAGAGCACGGTCGCCGAGGACGACCGCGAGCTCGCCGTGCTGATCCGCGACGAGGCTGACCGCATACGCGCCCTGGTCGAGCGCATGGAGATGTTCAACGAGCACGGCATCGAGCGCGGCCCGGTCAACATCCATCGCGTGCTCGAGCATGTGCGGGCGCTGGCGCAAAAAGGGTTCGCGGCGCATCTGCGGATCGTCGAGAACTACGACCCCTCGCTGCCGCCGGTGCACGGCAATCGCGACCAACTCGTCCAGGTCCTGCTGAACCTGGTCAAGAACGCGGCCGAAGCACTGACCGAAGCAGCCGGCGCCGGTTACACCAACGGGCACGGCCCGGGCGAGATCACTCTCTGCACCGCCTATCGGCACGGCATGCGCCTGGGTGCGGCCGGCTCCGAACAGCGCGTGCATCTGCCGCTCGTGGTCACCGTGCGCGATACCGGACCCGGTATTCCCGAAGCCATCAGGCCGCATCTGTTCGAGCCGTTCCTGACCACCAAGACATCGGGCAGTGGCCTTGGTCTTGCACTGGCGGCAAAGATCATCGGCGACCATGGCGGGATCATCGAGATGGAAAGCGTGCCCGGCAAGACCGAGGTGGTCCTGTATCTGCCGGTGATGATCGACGATGCGGATCCAAGATAGCCGCCATGGGTCGGGCCCAGGCATACCGAGAGACTCCATGACGCTGCCAACCGTTCTGGTCGCCGACGATGACCGTTCCATCCGGACCGTGCTGACCCAGGCCCTCGGCCGCTCCGGCTATCAGGTCCGCACCACCGGCAATGCCGCCACCCTCTGGCGCTGGGTCGAGGAAGGCGAAGGCGATCTGGTGATCACCGACGTGGTGATGCCCGACGAGAACGGGCTCGACCTGATCCCACGCATCAAGCGCATCCGGCCCGAGCTGCGGGTGGTCGTGATGAGCGCGCAATCGACGTTGATGACGGCGGTCAAGGCGACCCAGCGCGGCGCCTTCGAATATTTGCCCAAGCCGTTCGACCTCAAGGAGCTGCTGTCCGTGGTGGCGCGGGCGCTGGCCACCCCGCTGCCGCCCGGGCCGCCGCCGGCGCCGCGCGACGCCGAGGAGCGGCTGCCGCTGATCGGCCGCTCGATGGCGATGCAGGATATCTACCGGATCATCGCCCGGCTCACCACCGCCGACCTGACCGTCATGGTCAATGGCGAGAGCGGCACCGGCAAGGAGCTGGTGGCGCGCGCGCTGCACGATTACGGCCGCAGGCGCGCAGGCCCCTTCGTTGCCATCAACATGGCGGCGATCCCGCGCGAGCTGATCGAAAGCGAGCTGTTCGGCCATGAGCGCGGCGCCTTCACTGGCGCTACCAACCGCAGCCAGGGACGCTTCGAGCAGGCGGCCGGCGGCACGCTGTTCCTCGACGAAATCGGCGATATGCCGCCCGAGGCGCAGACTCGGCTGTTGCGCGTGCTGCAGGAAGGCGAGTTCACCACCGTCGGCGGCCGTCTGCCGGTCAAGGCAAACGTGCGGATCATCGCCGCGACGCATCGCGACCTGCGCCAGGCGATCCGGGCGGGGATGTTCCGCGAGGACCTGTTCTACCGTCTCAACGTGGTGCCGATCCGGCTGCCGCCGCTGCGCGAGCGGATCGAGGACATCCCGATCCTGGCGCGGCACTTCCTGGAACAGGTGCAGCAGAGCGGCCTGGCCGCCAAGACGTTGTCCGACGCCGCACTGGAGCGGCTCTCGGCGCATCGCTGGCCCGGCAATGTGCGCGAGCTTGAGAACCTGATCCGCAGGCTCGCCGCCCTCTACCCGCAGGAGACGATCAGCGCCGAGGTAATCGACAATGAACTCGCCGAGAATGCGCTGTCCCCGGACGGCGGCGCGACCGCCGCACCAGGGCAGCAGCATGGGCAGCACCAGGAGCCGCTGGTCGCCGCGGTCGAACGACACATCCGTCAGTTCCTGCTATCCAATCGGGACGGGCTGCCGTTGCGCGACATCTATGACCGGGTGATCTCCGAGGTCGAGCGGCCGCTGATCCAGATGACCCTGGCCTCGACCAAGGGCAACCAGATCAAGGCGGCGGCGATGCTCGGGCTCAACCGCAACACCCTGCGCAAGAAAATCCGCGACCTCGAAATCCCCGTGGTGCGCGGGATTGGCTAGACGCGCGGCATGGGAGACGGCGGGGCCTTTCTGGCCACCGCGCCGATTGCGCGCCGCCCTGCTCGGCCGGGTCGGCACGCTGGTATTGGCGACCACGGCGTTGGCACTGGGCCTCGCCACCTTCGTGGTGCTGTCGGGCGGCATGCGTCTGGCCAACCGTCCGCGAGTCGAGTTCGCGCTGGTCGCCTCCAACCTTGTCGTCCTGATCCTGCTGGCCGCAGCCCTGGTGGCGCGCCTGGCCAAAATCCTTGGCGAGCGCAGGCGGGGGCTCGCCGGCTCGCGGCTGCATATCCGCCTGGTGCTGCTGTTCGGCGTCGTGGCAGTCGCCCCGACCACCGTGGTCGCTGTGTTCGCCGCGGCATTTTTCCACATGGGCATCCAGCTCTGGTTCAACGACCGGGTGCACACCGCGCTCAACGAGGCGCTGGCCGCCTCCACCGGCTATCTGCGCGAGCACAACAACAACATCCGCGTCGACGCGCTGGAGATGGTCAATGACCTGTCGCAGAACGGCGCCGTCTCCTACATGAGCCGCAGCACCCTCCAGCAGATGCTCTCCGACCAGGTCTATCTGCGCGGTCTCGCCTGGGCTGCGATCTATGATCCAAACAACAACCAGATCCTGGCCTCGTACGACATCTACAATCCGCTCGGCGTGACGATCCCGCCGGAATCCGCGACCATGCTGGCACGATCCGGCGACGTCGCCATCGAGGACTCCGCCGACGGGCGCACGGTCAGCGCCGTGGTCGGCCTCGGCGACGTCTCGCCGCCGCGCCTGATGCTGGTCATCACCCGCCCGGTCGACCCGGTGATCCTCGAGCATATGCGCAAGACCCAGCAGGTGGTCGCCGACTACAACCGTCTGGACCATAACCGCTCCGGGTTGCAGATCACCTTCGTGATGATTTTCGCGCTGGTCGCCCTGCTGGTGCTGGCCGCGGCGGTGCTGGTGGGGCTGGTGCTCGCCAACCAGATCGCCCGCCCGCTCGGCCTGCTGATCCTCGCCGCCGAACGGGTGCGCGAAGGCGATCTCGGCGTGCGCGTGCCGGAGGCCGAACGCGAGGACGAGGTCTCCGGCCTGTCGCGCGCCTTCAACCGGATGACCGACGAACTCGCCGCCCAGCGCGGCGAGCTGATGGCGGCCTATGGTCAGATCAACGAGCGCCGGCGCTTCACCGAGGCGGTGCTCTCGGGAGTCTCGGCCGGGGTCATCGGGCTCGACGCCGAACAGCGTATCGAACTGCCGAACCTCGCCGCCGGACAGCTCCTGGGCTCGGACCTGATGCAGGCGGTGGGGCAGCCGCTCGCCGAACTCGCCCCGGAGTTCGTAAACCTGCTGACCCTGGCCGGCCAGAGCCCCGAGCGGCCGCAGACGGCGGAGGTGCAGAGCGGCCGTCGCACCCTGCTGGTGCGGATCGGGCCGGAAATGAAGGGCGCCGTCACCGAAGGCTACGTGGTGACCTTCGACGACATCACCGAGCTGCAATCCGCGCAGCGCAAGGCGGCTTGGTCGGACGTCGCACGACGTATCGCCCACGAGATCAAGAACCCGCTGACCCCGATCCAGCTCTCCGCCGAGCGGCTGAAACGCCGATTCCTGCGCGAGATCACCAGCGACCCTGAAACCTTCAGCCAGTGCGCCGACACCATCGTCCGCCAGGTCGGCGATATCGGCCGCATGGTCGACGAGTTCTCGGCGTTTGCGCGCATGCCGCATCCGCAAATCCAGCCCCACGACCTGGGGCGGATCGTGCGCGAGGCGCTGATCCTGCAAAAGACCGCCCATCCCGACATCAACTTCGCGGTCGAGTTGCCCGAGCGCGGGCCCGTCGTGCCGTGTGACCGCCGGCTGCTCGGCCAGGCGCTGACCAACCTGCTGCAGAACGCCGCCGACGGCATCGGCATGCTGCCGCCTCCCGGATCACGCGGAACCATCCGGGTCAGGGTGCGCTCGGACGAACGCGAGGTGACGGTGTCCGTCGCCGATGATGGGGTCGGGCTACCCAGTGCGGACCGGCTTCGCCTGATGGAGCCTTACGTGACGCATAAGCCGAAAGGCACCGGCCTGGGCCTTGCCATCGTCAAAAAGATCATGGAGGACCATGGTGGCGCCGTCACACTCGAAGACGCCGCCCAAGGAACCGGAGCCATTGCAACGTTGATCCTGCCTTGCCCGATCACAGAACTCGTCCACGACGAAAGCCGCGTCGATGGCGCATGAAATCCTGGTCGTCGATGACGAACCCGACATCCGGCTGCTGGTCGAGGGACTGCTGCGCGACGAGGGCTACGAGACCCGGATCGCCGCGGACTCCGACTCCGCCATTGCCGCGTTCCGCGCACGCCGGCCCTCTTTGGTGATCCTGGACGTCTGGCTGCAGGGCTCGCGCCTCGACGGCTTAGGCATCCTCAAGGCAATCCAGGGTGAGGAACCCGGCGTGCCGGCGGTGATGATCTCCGGGCACGGCACCATCGAGACCGCGGTCGCCGCCCTGCAACACGGCGCCTACGACTTCATCGAAAAGCCATTCCAGGCCGACCGTCTGCTTCTGGTCGTGCGGCGCGCCCTGGAGGCAGCGCGATTGGCGCGCGAGAACGCCGAGCTGCGCCTGCGCGCTGGTCCCGAGACGTCGCTTCGCGGCGACAGCCAGATCATGCAGGCGGTGCGTGCGCAGATCGAACGGGTCGCCCCCACCGGCTCGCGCGTGCTGATCTCAGGCGCCGCCGGTGCCGGCAAGGAGGTCGCGGCACGCATGATCCATGCCCGCTCGCGCCGCGCCGAAGGGCCGTTCCTGGCCCTGAACTGCGCCACCTTGGCACCCGCACGCTTCGAGGAGGAGCTGTTCGGCCTCGAGGGTGCCGCGGACGGGCAGGGGCCAAGTCGACGCACGGGCGTGCTCGAACGCGCCCATGGCGGCACCCTGCTGCTCGACGAGGTCGCCGACATGCCCATCGAGACGCAGGGCAAGATCGTCCGCGCCCTGCAGGACCAGACTTTCGAGCGGGTCGGCGGCGCCGCTCGTGTGAAGGTTGACGTGCGCGTGCTCGCCACCACCAACCGCGACCTGCAGGCGGAGATCGCAGCCGGCCGCTTCCGCGAGGATCTGTATTACCGGCTCGCCGTGGTGCCGCTGCGGGTGCCCAGCCTGCGCGAGCGACGCGACGACATCCCCGACATGGCGCGTGCCTTTCTTGCGCGCTCCGCCGAGATCGCCGGCCTGCCGATGCGCGAACTCTCCGCCGATGCTCTGGCCGCGCTGCAGAGCTACGACTGGCCGGGCAATGCGCGCGAACTGCGCAACACCATGGACTGGCTGTTGATCATGGTCCCGGGCAACAATGCGGAGGCGATCCGCGCCGACATGCTGCCGCCGTCGATCGGGCAGGGGGCGCCGGCGCTGCTGCGCTTCGATCCGGCCGCCGACGTCATGGGCCTGCCGCTGCGCGAGGCGCGCGACCTGTTCGAGACGCAATATCTGCAGGCGCAACTGCTGCGCTTCGGCGGCAATATCAGCCGCACCGCCGGCTTCGTCGGCATGGAGCGCAGCGCCCTGCACCGCAAGCTCAAACAGCTCGGCGTGAACTCGGACGACCGCGGCTAGCTTTTCCGCGAGCCCAGCGGCTGCTACTGTCTCGGCTCCGCCAACAACAAAAACGTATAAAGGTCTGTCGTGGCAAAAGACCCCACTCAGAATGTTCAGGACGTGTTCCTGAACCATGTCCGGCGCTCCAAGACCCCGGTGACCATCTTCCTGGTCAATGGTGTCAAGCTGCAGGGCATCATCACCTGGTTCGATAATTTCTCTGTGCTGCTGCGTCGCGATGGCCATACTCAATTGGTCTACAAGCACGCGATCAGCACGGTCATGCCGGCAGCACCGATCGCCCTGTTCGACCAAAGCAAGGAGCCCGGCAAGGCGGAAGCCGGACCGTCGCCGACCACCATGACCCTCGGAGCCAAGGAGGCGATGCCCAATGGCAGCAAGGAGACGGTGCCCGCCGGCGGCGTCGCCTGAGTGGCGGCCGCGGACACCAGCCCTGGCCCGACACGCGCGGCCGTCATTCTGCCCTGGGAGCGGCCGGCGCATCACGACGACCAGCGCGCGGCCGAGGCCCGTCTCGACGAGGCGGTGGGTCTCGCCGCCGCGATCGGCCTCGACATCGTGCACAGCGCCATACTGCCGCTGCGCACACGCCGTCCATCGACCCTGCTCGGCAGCGGCCAAATCGCAACACTCCACGACACCATCGAGGCCGACCATGTCACCGTTGCCATCATCGACGCCAGGCTCAGCCCGGTGCAGCAGCGCAACCTGGAGCGCGCGCTCGACTGCAAGGTCATCGACCGCACCGGCCTGATCCTGGACATCTTCGGCGAACGCGCCGCCACCCGAGAGGGCACGCTGCAGGTCGAGCTCGCGCATCTCGAATACCAGCGCAGCCGTCTGGTGCGATCCTGGACCCATCTGGAACGCCAGCGCGGCGGCTTCGGCTTCCTCGGCGGCCCCGGCGAGACCCAGATCGAGGCGGACCGGCGCATGATCGGCGAGCGCATCGTCCGCCTGCGCCGCGACCTCGAACAGGTGCGACGCACCCGCGGCCTGCACCGCGAGGCGCGCCGTCGCGTGCCGTTCCCGGTGGTCGCCCTGGTCGGCTACACCAACGCCGGCAAATCCACCCTGTTCAACGCCCTCACCGGCGCCACTGTCCACGCCCAGGACCAGTTGTTCGCAACCCTCGATCCGACCATGCGCGGCCTGCGACTGCCCTCCGGGCGACGAGTGATCCTGTCCGACACCGTGGGCTTCATCAGCGAGCTGCCGACCGAGCTGGTCGCCGCCTTCCGCGCCACCCTCGAAGAGGTCGCCGAAGCCGATCTCATCGTGCATGTGCGCGACGCCGCTCACCCGGAGACCGCCGCCCAGCGCCAGGATGTCCACGCCGTCCTCGAAGGCCTGCTCGACACCGATTGGCAGCCGCACAGCATCGAAGTGCTCAACAAGGCCGACCTCCTCGGCGGCATCGCCAATGTGCCGGCGCGCGACGACGCCGTGGTGATCTCCGCCCTCACCGGCGAAGGCCTGAACAGCCTCACGCAGGACATCGACCGCCGCTTGCTGGCCGCGATGGCAGAGGCCGCCTACGCAATCCCCGTCGAGGACGGCGCCGCCTTGGCCTGGCTCTACGCGCACGGCGAAATCACCGCCCGCGACGACACCGAGACCGCAATCCGGCTCACCGTGCGCATGCTGCCCGCCGACCAGGCGCGCTTCGAGCAACGGCACGGCCAACCGGACATCTGATCCCATGTTCTCAGTCAGCGACGCCGCCGAGATGAACCAGGTGCTGCGCGCCGCCGCACGACTCGAAATCCTGCCGCGGTTCCGCCGCCTGACCCCCGACGCAATCCGCACCAAGTCCGGACCGCACGACCTGGTCACAATCGCCGACGAAGCCGCAGAAGTGCTGATCACCGAGGGCCTCACCCGCCTGCATCCGGACGCCCTGATCGTCGGCGAGGAAGCCAGCTCCCGCGACCCGACCCTGCTCGACCGCCTTGGCAACGCGGACCTCGCCATCGTCGTCGATCCGATCGACGGCACCTCGAACTACGCCGCCGGCGTGCCGCTGTTCGGCGTCATGGCCGCCGTCATCAGCCGCGGCGAAGTCGTGGCCTCGATTATCCACGACCCGATCAGCGACGACAGCGCGATTGCGGTGCGCGGGCAGGGCGCCTGGAGCGAAGCCGCCGACGGCACCCGAACGCCGCTGCGCGCCGCGGCCCCCACGTCCCCAAATTTGATGACCGGCCAGGTCGCCTGCCGCTATTTGCCGGATGACCTGCGCGACACCGTCTCCCGCAACCTCGTCCACGTCGCCGGCTCCTGGGACTACCGCTGCGCCGCCCACGCCTACCGCACCCTCGCCGCAGGAGACTGCCACTTCCTGATCTTCAACCGCCTGATGCCCTGGGACCACCTGCCAGGCACGCTGCTGCACAGCGAAGCCGGCGGCTTTGCCGCCCATTTCGACGGCTCCCCCTACCGCCCCGCCAACCGCACCGGCGGCCTGATCTGCGCCCCGGACCAGGAGAGCTGGCTGGCCTTACGCGCTTTGCTAATGCCAGAGTAAGTCATGGGGCTCTGCCCCAAACCCCGCTGGGGCCTTTAGGCCCCAGACCCCAATTCGTTAAGTTTGACTGCTTGCCACAGCGCCTCCATCTGCTCCAGCGAGTGCTCCTGCAGCGACGATCCCGCCTGCTCCACGTGCGCCTCCATCGCCTCGAACCGGCGCGCGAACTTGTCATTGGCGCCGCGCAGGCAGACCTCCGGGTCCAAACCAAGCTGCCGCGCCACATTGGCTGTCGCGAACAACACATCGCCAAGCTCGTCCGCAAGCCTCGCCCGATCGCCTGCCGCGAGTTCCTCCCGCAGCTCCAGCGTCTCTTCCTCCAGCTTGTCGACCGCCCGCGCCGGCTCAGCCCAATCAAACCCAACCCGCGCAGCCCGCGCGCTCAACTTGCAGGCACGGGTGAGGGCAGGCAGGCCCCGCGGAATACCAGCAAGCACCCCGGTCTCGGCCCGACGCACGCGCTCAGCCGCCTTGCTCTCCTCCCAGAAATCCGCGCGCAGGGCCGCATCACCGAACACATGCGGATGCCGCCGCACCAGCTTGTCGGCAATCCGCTTTGCCACATCGTCAAAGCCGAACAAACCAGCTTCCTCCGCCAGGCACGCCTGATAAACCACCTGCAGCAGCAAATCCCCAAGCTCGTCAGGCAGGGCTTCGAAGTCGCGCTGTGCAATCGCGTCGGCGACCTCATAGGCCTCCTCGATCGCATAAGGTGCGATGCTGTCGAAATCCTGTGCCAGGTCCCAGGCGCAACCGGTCTCGGGATGGCGAAGTGCCGCCATGATATCCAGCAGCCGGCGGGTTTGGCTCTCGGCGGTCATTCTGAGCGTCTCAAGGGAACTCCGTCACATCGGAATGGATTTTGATAACCGTCTGAACGCGCTACGATCCACCTCTGGAGGCATGTTCAACGTGTCGGACAGTCAACACAGGCCATGGTTCGCACCAAAGCGCTACGGCTATAGGGCAGGGCTCCCGATAACCTGGCAGGGATGGGGAAGCCTCGCTTCGTTTCTCTTCATCAGCCTATGTCCTTGGTTGGCGCTTTCGATCCCGGTGCTGAGCCGGCATCACACCGTGGGAATCACTGTCCTCGGCATAGTGGCCGACACCGCAGCTTCGACCGCATTTCTCTCCATCTGCAAATCACGAACTGACGGCGGCTGGCATTGGCGCTGAAGCGGCAACACCTGAACGCCAAAGCCACCACCACGCAGGACGGCTCCCGATGACCACCAATACCTTCAACATACACGCGGCAAAGACGCAGTTCTCGAAGCTGGTTGAGCTTGCCGAGGCTGGGGATGAGGTTGTCATCGCGCGCGACGGCATGCCTGTCGCGAAGCTGATCCGGTTCGTGCGCCCGAGCGCGCTCGAATTCGGAACATTGCGGGGCAGACTGACCGCGCACGAGGATTTTGATGATGCACTTTCGCCCGAAGCGCTGATCCATCTTCGATAATGCTCAGAAAATCGACACTCCATGGCGACCTATCTCTTCGACACGAACATCATCATCCGCGTGCTGAACGGCACGACGATAAGTCCAGCTGGCCTCTCGATCCTGGTCGACGCCACCAACGACTTCCTGTTTTCGGTGGCGAGCCTGTGGGAGATGCAGATCAAGGTCACGCTCAGCAAGTTGCAGCTGGCGCTGCCGATCGCCGATATCGCGCGCGAACTCGCACGGCAACGCGTGCAGGATCAGCGGCTCGGGGTAAAGCACATCGTGCGTCTTGAGCAACTCCCACCGCATCATGGCGACCCATTCGACTGTCTATTGGTCGCGCAAGCGATCGAACGCGAGGTTCGGTTGCTCAGCACCGACCAGAAGCTCAGCACCTACCCGAACACCCTCATCGTCTAGGTCGGCGGCATGATGTTTGAACGCCCCTAAAGGCAGAATGGCCGCTCGAAATTCCTCGGGCACCTGGGCCCCTTGGTGCTAGAGTTGCAACTATGAGCATCGCTCTCCGCAAGCCAATGACGCAGGACGAGTTCTTCGACTGGGCAGAGGCCCAGGACGAACGCTATGAGTTCGACGGCTTTCAGCCCGTTGCCATGACTGGCGGCTCCGGCAACCATGCCAGGATCACTCGCAACATCAATCTGCAGCTCAGCCTCCGCCTGGAAGACAGCGGCCCCTGCGAGGCACTGGCGTCCGATGCCGGCGTGCAGACCGAAGGCAAGACTGTTCGCTACCCCGACGGAGTGGTGACCTGCAGCCCATTCGACGGACGCAATCGCCTGGTCCCCAACCCCGTGATCGTCATTGAGGTAGTCAGCCCGTCATCTGTCAGGGAAGACCGGATAATCAAGCCGGACGAATACGCCGTGGTCCCCTCGATCAAGCGCTATGTGATCGTCGAGCAGACCGTTATCGGTCTCACCGTCCTCTGGCGCGAAAACAACGAGCCATGGCACTTCCAGACCCTGAAGGCCGGCGACACCTTGGCACTGCCAGAGATCACCGCCGAAATCCCGGTAGACAGCCTTTACGCCCGCGTCAACTTCGACGAGCTGGGAGAGCAATAGCCGTCAGCACTGCCCAGCCTGTCCCGCGTGTGCTCGCGGGTTCGGCCTTGTGGAGTGCCGTGGCACGATCCTCAATGGTGTCACGGCTGCGTCGAGCCAAAGCTCGCACGGCCGGAGATCAGCTCCCACCAGGCCTGGACGCCAGGCAGCCCGAGGAACTCGTCCTTGTGGGGGGTCATGGCAACGTAGGCGAGGATCGGCGCAAGATAGAGGTCGGCGATGCTGACATCCTGGCCCGCAAGGTAGGGCGAGCCGCCCCTGATCCGCATCAGTTCGCCGATGACCAACTTGCCGGTCTCGATGCCGCTGTGGTGCATCTCCTCGTTCTTGCCGCCGACGAAGTCGGGGAAGAGATGGTAGGCCACGACACCGCCGACGAGGGCGCCGTAGCCGTAGCTATCGATGATGCTGGTCACCATGTCCATCCGCGCCGCGTCCCCAGGGTCCGAGGGCACAAGCGCCGGGCCGGACAGGAGGGCGTTCAGGTAACGCGTGATCGCGAGCGTCTCGATGATCCGGAAGCCGTCCACATCCACGACCGGCACCTTGCCGAACGGATGGCGCTTCAGGTGTTCCTGGCTTTTCGGCTCGCCTGCGAGAACGTTGACCGGCACCTGCTCATAGTCGGTGACGTCCTTCTCGGCGAGCAGCATGCGCACCGTCCGGACATAGGTTGAACCGTTGAAGCCCCAGAGCGTGATCTTGGTCATGTGGATCCTCCCAGAGAAAAGCCGTCGCGTCGAACGGGTCGCGTTCCAACCGACAGCGACAGCTGCTGTAAGAAGGGTCAGGTTTGGCCAAGGTTTCCGCGTCAATGCCGGAACTTGGCAACCTTTGCCGCAAGTAAAACCCGAACGGCATGGTATGGACTTGGTTGCGCGCGTCGATCGGCGGATCGTCCGGGGGCTCGATCCTGTCGGCCGGTGCGGTGGAGCAGCGCTTTTTGGGCCCAGCATTGTCGGCAACGACCCTGGTCAGCATGATGGCCTCAATACTAACCACCCTGGGGCTGGCGAGTGGGCTGGCTCGGATCCTCGGTGTGGCCACCCGGCACAACGAGGCTGGTCCCTACGGAAAACCTTGCAGACGCCAAAGGAACGCTAGCAGGACGACAGACCAAGCATCACATAGAATACGGATATTGCGAGCGGATTGACCGATGCAGCGATTCACGACGGCGGACCTGAACAGGCAAGTAGGCGCGATCACTGACGCGGCGATGCGCGCACCGGTTGTCATCACACACCATCGCCGCCCGCGCTTCGTGTTGATGAGCGTCGACGAATACGAGCGATTGGCGAAAACCAGCCCAAGCGACCCGCGCACGCACTTTACATTGGAAGACATGCCACAGGAGATCGAGGAGGGCCTACTCGGGCTGTCTGATCAGTACGAGCGTGAGCACGGGCATGACGGCTGACGAGGTCCGCACAGGCCTTGTCATCAGCTACCGCTTCTTATGGGTCGGGAACATGACCAAGGCGCGGAGCATGGCCGCAAGGCACGTCCAACCTGCGTTGTGGTGCCGATCACGGGCAAAAGCGACCGGGTGGCACTGTTCCCGATGACGACACAGGAGCCGGGAGCGAACCGGCTTGCCCTGCGTGTCCCCGAGACCGAGCGCCGGCGGCTCAAGCTAAGCGGTACGATGCAGAGCTGGATACTGGTAGACGAGGGAAACATTGACGTGCTGCCCGGTTCCTACCACGTCGAGCCGATCAGCTACGATCCGCCAACCCACGCCTACGGACACTTCAGTGAGGCATTCATGCGCCAAGTCTTGCAGACGCTAGCCAAGGCAATCCGGACCAAAAGAATAAAACTTGTTAAACGGCCAGAGTAGAAGGAAGTGCTGCATGGGTAACCGTCTTGCCCTTGGTTGTTTCGAAAGCGCAGAGCGACACTGATCCACAAGACACAATAGGAAGGGCATCGGGAAAAAGCTGCTTCACCCAACGACCTCAGCTTCATTGTTGCAACCGGTTAGAAATGTCCAGTTGGAAGCCGGATAGAAATGTCCTACTTCAGCTCGGTCGGACCTGATCGAGCCAGGGGTAACGGAAGGGCGGTCATCGGGTTACGTTGCCAGCTTCATTCCGAGGCGCTGATATAGGCGGGCGGCTCCGGTCGGATTGTCGACCACTACCTTCAAATCAAAATGCTCGGCACCCCGCGCTTGGAAGGAGGTAAAGGCTTGCAACACGAGTGCTTCGCCGATGCCTCTGCGCCGCCATCTTTCAGCAACGGCCAAGTCCTTGAGAAAGGCGCTTGTCCAGCATTGGGCCAAGCCTGCAACTTGATCATTCTCATCAATTGCGAGAAAAAACACCGACGGATCGTATTCTGGGTCCTGCCTCAACGCCGACCACCATTCATCAACGGGGCCAACATGGCCGCCGCCATACTTGTAAGCTTCAACTAAAAGGTTATGCGCCTGTTCGATATGTTGACCGGCTTCAAATAAGGCGGGTCGAATACCGATAGGCCATACCGGCCGCCATTCGTCGCCTCGGAGTTCCTTTCGTAAGTGGATGAACGGAATATTTGTCATTGACGCATATCGAAAGCTTTATTCAGCACCACCAAGACTCCGGTTCCTATGCTGCTGTGACATCAGCGGGCAGCCTCGCGGTCGCTTGCGGGGAACATATCCCGCTCGCTCGCTGCTGGTTCGGATCCGCGGCACGGGCAGCGCCTTGGCCTGCATCTCCCGCACCATCGCCAGCGCCTCGCTCAGCCGCTTGTTCTCCACCACGGCCGCGTGCGTCACCCGCTGATCCTTCTCGAACGTCACGTAGGGTAGGGATACGCCGTTCCACCGCACCTCCGCTCGCCCATCGCCGAAGTCGAATAGCTCGACGTGCTTACCCGCAAGTGTCTCGGTCAACGCGTTGCGCTCAAGGATCAGGAGCTTACGCTGCCATGAGAGCTGCAGTTGCTGGCCGACATACCGCATCTCCCGACGGCACAGGACGTCGCGCAGCCGTGCCAGCGTGACCTTGAGAGGTCGATGCAGATCGCCGGGACGAGCAGGGGGCACGGCGAAGCGGGTGTTGAACCGCTCTACGAACGCTGGCAAGAAGACGTTTCCTGCCTCGATGGTGATGATGCCCTCACGACTCAGCTCCTTAACGAGCCGGTCCTGCAGCGTCCGGTTGACACGCTCAACGCGGCCTTTGGCTTGGCTGGAGTTGGCGCATATGATTTCGATATTGAGTTCTGCCAGTGCCCGGCCGAACTGGGTCATGCCTTGACCAGCGATTGCATCGGGTTTGGCCACGCGGAACACGGTGTGCTTGTCGGAATAGAAGGCTACCGGGCAACCGTGGGTCGTCAGGTAGCCCTCCAGTGCGGCGAAGTAGCTGTGGGTGCTCTCACTCGGAACGAACCGCAGCTGCATCAGCCGGCTGGTGGCGTCGTCGATGAACACCAGCAGCGTGCAGGAGGGGTGCTCCGGACCAAACCAGCGGTGCTCGGAGCCGTCGATCTGCACCAGTTCGCCAGAATGCTCCCGCCGCGGCCGGCTCTGATGGAAGGTCCGCCGCTGCGCCCGAGTCAGCCAAAGCCCAGCTGCCCGCATCCAGCCACGGAGGGTCTCGCGCGGCACCCGCAGCCCATGCCGCTCCAGTAGCTGCTCCGAGGCCAAGGTAGGGCCATATCCCTGATACTGCGTGCGGATTAGCGTCAGGACCTGGTCGCGTAGCGCCGCAGGCCTGCGTCGGTTCGAGGGACGGCTGCGCAGGGCGTGCGCCAGGCTGGGAGCGCCACGCGTCCGGTATTTCTCGACCAAACGTCGGGTCTGCCGCGCCGTCAGCCCCAACAGCGCAGCCCCGGAGGCGACGCTACGACCGCCGTCAAGGATCTCCGCCAGCACGCCCACGCGATGCAGCTCGCGTCCGTCCATCAGCACCAACCCCATGCTCAGCCTCCCAAAAGCCCCAGCATGAGCGCAGGCAGGAGACCAAGGACATTTCTATCCGGCTCAAAGCGGACATTTTAATCCGGCGCTTACACGCGTATGTCGTATAATACATATTATGCCAATCTAGGATCTTGGTTCGAAGCGTTGCCGCACGGCTTGTCCACACACGCACGCTAAGCCGCTTGTAAGGTTACTCCCGTATGAGCCCACAGCGATTTCGGTCTTGATGTCGCGCCGACATTTCTGTGCAGGTGGTAACGGGCGCGTGTTCACCTCAGGCGATGCAGATGCCGGGTACGGCAACAGGCTGGAACAGGTGCGGACTGATTACGGCGCTGTCGGGATATTCCCCTAGCCGTGCCCGGAACTCGGGGTTGCTGAAGGCATCACGAAACCGGGAAACCGACTCCCACACGGCATAGTTCAGGAAGACGCCGCTACCCGCAATGCCGCGATGAAGCTGGGTGGAAATGAAGCCCGGCTGGCGCTTCATGATCCCGGCATCTGCTGCCCAGACGGCGAACAGACGGTCGGCATCCTCGGACGGCACAATAAAGGTATTGATCAGGACGACGGGGCCGACCTCGCCCTTGAGCTGATCGGCCAAGGTGACGGCGGAGTCCATTTCAACGAACTTGGGCATGGCTAGGCTCCTTGTTTGGTGAGGATGACAACTGCGGCGATGCTACGTGCGGCCGCGCGTTGTCAATCTCGACGTGACAGGCCCATTGTCAAAATCTACTACAAGCACCCATAGCCCCGTTTGCGCATGGCGCAAACCGACGACATCGCGGAAGCTTCACGCCAGGATGGCAAGAAGGCTTCCCACCGCCCATACCGGGAATTCTACGACCAGGAAGCATATGTCGGCGTCGCAATGAACTTCATTTCAACGGAAGGCCAGAATGAAAACAGCCTTCTCACTTTCCTCATAACGACTGAGGGCTACATAGCCGCCCTAGGCGAGCTCGATTACCAGTTCGCGAAGCTCGGATTGCTCGCCGAGCGGTCGGCCGATGGTCGGTGCGGTTTCGAGGAGGAGCATTTGACGCTCAATCTTGGCCGCAGCGCGGTTTGCAGCACGGCTGTCCTTGTCGTTCAGGAACTGCCTACATCGTTTCAGCCCGCGCGCGGCACCGGCCGTAATAACTACTCGTGGCACGGCGGGATATCGGTCTCCGCCTCCGTCCCCCAGCCGCGCAACCAGTCGCGTGTCTCTTTGCCGGTTAGATGCCGCCCCGTGGCCTGATACTCTGCCCAGGCGGCCATCGCCTCCTCGTGAAAGCTCTTGCGGGCCTCCTCGCGATCAACGTACTGACGGATCGCCAACGCATGGCCCAATGCGCAGAACGGCGCTGGTCTACGGCGAGTTGTTGCACCCGATCCTTCAGATCCTGCTCCAGCTTCACCGAAGTGACCATGGCTTGGTCCCTCATCCTGGGTAGTACTATTGACTACCTAAGCTCGGTTTGCCCTCGTGTCGAGCGCCGCCTGATCACGGCTTTCTCGGTGGCGAGACGCTGTGGGTAGCGAGGACCGTGTCGGTCTGCGGGTCGGTTTCGATCAGTTTGACTTCGTAGCCCCAGAGGTCGGCGAGGTGCTTAAGCGAGGCCCGGGCGTCGGATTCTGAAAGCAGCATGCCAGGGTGGGTGCGGTGTTCCAGGCGTAGGCAGCGGTCGCCGGCAAGGTCGACATCGACGATTTCGATGTCGGCGTAGAACTGGCTGGGGTCGTAGCTGCGGGCGAGCGCGCGGCGGATTTCTCGGTAGCCTGTCTCGTCGTGGATGTCGTCTACCAGGAGGTAGGGCTTGGCGACGTCGTCGAGCAGGCGGAACATCCGGAATTGCCGCATTACCGCGGGCGAGAGGAATTGCTGGATGAAGCTCTCATCGCGGTATTCGGCCCAGGCGTGCTTGAGCGTGCCGATCGGGTCGTTGTTGCCGGCGATCTCGGGGAACCATTTGCGGTCTTCGGCGGTCGGGTCCGAGCAGACACGGGCGATATCTGTCATCATCGCAAAGCCCAGCGCATACGGATTGAAGCTGCCGCCGCCTGGATGGTCGAAGCCGGGTTGGGTGATGACGTTGGTGGTGGAGTGGATGACCTCCAGGAAGGCCGCGTCATTGATCCGGCCCTGCTCGTGCAGGCGGCGCATGATCGCCTCGTGCACCCAGGTGGCGCAGCCCTCGTTCATCATCTTGGCTTGCGGCTGCGGGTAAAAATATTGCGCCACCAGCCGCACGATGCGGATGACCTCGCGCTCCCAGGGTGCGAGCTTCGGGCCGTTCTTTTCCAGGAAATACAGCAGGTTTTCTTCCGGCAGCCCAAGCCGGCGCCGGCGTTCCGCGAGCGTGCAGGTGGCTTGCGCCGCGGGTGACGTCGGCAGCGTGCGCCACAGATCGTTATAGACCCGCTCCTCATGCTCGCGCCGCTCGCGGTCGCGCTGCTGCTCGGCCTTGAGATCCATCGTCTTGGCGCCGGAATGCCGGTTTACGCCCTGGTTCTGCAACGCATGCGCGCCATCGATGATCCGCTCGACTGCCCTCACCCCATGGCGCTCCTCGCAGCGCGCAATATAGGAGCGGGCGAACTCCAGATAATCGATGATGCTGGTGGGCTCCGTCCATTCGCGGAACAGACGGTTGTTCTTGAAGAAGTGATTATGCCCGAATGCGGCGTGGGCGATCACCAGCGCCTGCATCGTCGCACTGTTCTCCTCCATCAGATAGGAGATGCAGGGGCTGGAGTTGATGACCACCTCGTAGGCCAGACCCATCAGGCCGCGACGATAGGCGTTCTGGTGGCCGACGAAGCGCTTGCCGAACGACCAATGCTTATAGATCAACGGCATGCCGTGCGACGTATAGACGTCGAGCATCTGCTCGGAGGTGATGACCTCGACCCGGTTCGGATAGATGTCGAGCTTGAGTTCGTCCGCCGCGATGCGTTCGATGGCATCATAGGACTGCCGCAAGGTGTCGAAGTTCCAGTCGGCACCATTATAGAGCAGTTCCGAGCCGTTCCCGGTCGGCAGCGGCCGGTCCAGCATGGCCGGCAGTTCACGGTTCGAGATCAGGCTCATGGGGACGCCTCCGCGCGTCGGGCGAACAGCTCACGGAACACCGGGAAGATGTCCCGCTTTTCCGCGACCTGACGCATCACCAGTCGCTCCATTGTTTCGGCAACCTGCTTGTAGCCGCGCCACAGATCGGTCTCGCCGCGGATGATCGCGCCGGACCCGACAATTTCGATATAGGCGTAGTATTGTACGGCGGGCAGGATGCGGGTTTGCAGCAAGGCGCAGGATTTTGGCGTGTCGGAGGCCGAGTTGTCGCCGTCCGAGGCCTGCGCCACATAAATGTTCCAGCCCGATGAGGCGTAGCGATCCTGCTGGACGCGGATCATCTCATGCAGTGCCGAGGAGACGATCGTCCCACCGGTGCGCGGATCGTTGAAGAACGTGTCCTCGTCGACTTCCTCAGCCGCCTCGGCATGGCGGATGAACACCAGGTCGACCCGCTTGTAGCGCCGTTCGAGAAACACGTGCAGCAGCAGGAAGAACTGCTTGGCGAGGTCCTTCATGCGCTCGGTCATCGAGCCGGACACGTCCATGATGCAGAACATCACCGCCCGCGTCGACGGTTTTGGCGTTTGCGTATAGCGCCGGTAGCGCAGGTCGACCGGGTCGATCCACGGCACACGGTTGAGTCGGCGTAGGGCGGTGGCCAGATCGTGGCGGAGTGCTGCAAGCTCGTCGTGCAATGCGAGCGTGAGGTCCGTGCCTGCTTCGAGTTCGGCAATCCGGGCTTCGAGTTCACGCACCGCGTCGGGCTTCGGCCGGCGCAGGCCGATCCTTCGCGCCATCGAGTAGCGCATGGTGCGGCTGAGATCGAGCTGCGAGGGGGCGCCGTCATTGCTGAGGCCGGCGCGGCTGGAACTCATGCTCTCGGTGGTGGTGATCTCGCGCTTGACCAGGTCCGGCAGAGCCAGATCGTCGAAGAACAGGTCAAGGAACTCGTCGCGGGTCAGGACGAAGCGGAAGCTGTCCTCGCCGCCGCCTTCCTCGCCGGCCTCCCCTGCCCCGCCGCCGGCGCTGCCCGAAGACGGCGGACGCTGGATACGGTCGCCACGCGAATAGACCTTGTTGCCGGACAGCACGATGTCGCGGCTACCACCGGTAAACACCCGGTGCAGGCTGGGTTCGTGCAGCGCGTCCGACGGGATCGACACCGCACTGCCTTGCGCCACCTCGCGCAGCTTGCCGGAGGCGACCGCGTCGCGCGCGGCACGCTGCACCGCGTCACGCGCCCTGGCGAGGACGCGCTGGCGGTTTTCGATGTTCTTGCCGTGCGGATTGGGGCGACGATCGATAATGTCCACTGAGTCGTGCGGCTCCCTTGCCTATGCCGACTGCTTGACGCGCATGTACCACTCGACCAGCCGGCGCACCTGACGCTCGGTATAGCCGCGTGCCACCATCCGCTCGACGAACTGGCCGTGCTTGGTCTCGGTATCGCCGTCCTTCTTGGAACCGAAGCTGATCACCGGCAGCAGATCCTCGACCTGGCTGAACATACGCTTTTCGATAACATCACGGATTTTTTCGTAGGACGTCCAGGACGGATTATTGCCGCCGGATGCCGCGCGCGACCGTAACGAGAATTTAACGACCTCGTTGCGGAAATCCTTGGGGTTGGCGATCCCCGCAGGCTTTTCAATCTTGGTCAGCTCGGCGTTCAGGAGATCGCGGCTGAGCAACTGCCCGGTATCCGGATCCTTGAAATCCTGGTCCTCGATCCAGGCATCGGCATAGTCCAGATAGCGGTCGAACAGGTTCTGGCCGTAATCGTGGTAGCTCTCCAAATAGGCCTTCTGGATTTCAGCACCCACGAACTCCGCGTAGCGTCCGGCGAGCTCGGATTTCAGCGCCGCCAGATAGGAGGCTTCCAGTTCCGGCGGGAACTGTTCGCGACGCACCGCCTGCTCCAGCACATACATCAAATGCACCGGATCGGCCGCGATCTCTGTCGGATCGTGGTTGAAGGTGGCCGACAGCACCTTGAAGGCGAAGCGCGTCGATATCCCCTCCATGCCCTCGTCGACACCGGCGGCGTCGCGATATTCCTGCATGGTCTTGGCCTTGGGGTCGGTCTCGCGGATGTTCTCGCCGTCATACACCCGCATCTTGGCGAACTGGGTGGAGTTCGGATGCGACTTCAGGCGCGACAGCACCGCGAACCGCGCCAGCATCTCAAACGTGTTGGGCGCGCAGGGGGCGGCCACCAGGGCCGAGCTGCTGATCAGCTTTTCGTAGATGCGCGTCTCCTCGGTGGCGCGCAGGCAGTAGGGCACCTTGATCACGCAGACGCGGTCGAGGAAGGCTTCATTGGTGCGGTTGTTGCGGAAGCTCTGCCACTCGGCCTCGTTGGAGTGCGCCAGGATCACCCCGGTGAACGGGATTGAGCCGATATTCTCGGTGCCGACATAGTTGCCTTCCTGGGTGGCCGTCAGCAGCGGATGCAGCATCTTGATCGGCGCCTTGAACATCTCGACGAACTCGAGAATGCCCTGGTTGGCGCGGTTGAGGCCGCCTGAGAAGCTGTAGGCGTCAGGGTCGTTCTGGCTGAAGCTCTCGAGCTGGCGGATATCCACCTTGCCGACCAGGGCCGAGACGTCCTGGTTGTTGTCATCGCCGGGCTCGGTCTTGGCGACCGCGACTTGGCGCAGCTTCGAGGGGTGCAGCTTAACGACGGTAAAGCGCGAGAGATCGCCGTCGAACTCCTCGAGCCGCTTCAGCGCCCAGGGGCTGGCGATGCCGGTCAACACACGGCGCGGGATGCGGTAGCGCTGAGCGAGGCCCTCGGCCATGCGATCGACGTCGAACAGCCCAAGCGGGTTCTCGAACACCGGGCTGAGCTGCTTGCCTGCCTTCAGCACATAGACCGGCTCGCGCTCCATCAGCGTCTTCAGCCGCTCGCCGAGCGAGGATTTGCCGCCGCCGACGGGGCCGAGCAGATAGAGGATCTGCTTGCGCTCCTCAAGCCCCTGCGCCGCATGCCGGAAGAAGCCGACGATCCGCTCGACCGTCTCCTCCATGCCGTGGAAGTCGGAGAATGCGGGATACACCCGGATGGTGCGGTTCATGAACACGCGGCCGAGGCGGGCATCCTTGGAGGTATCGACCATCGCCGGCTCGCCGATCGCCTTGAGCATGCGTTCCGCGGCGCTGGCATAGCAGAACGGGTCGTCGCGGCAGAGTTCGAGATACTGCGCGAGCGTCATCTCAGTCTCGCGGCGCTCCTCGCGCATCGAGGTCGCCAGCGAGAACACGTCGTCGAGAGGCGCCATCACAGGGTCTCCGCAGGGAAAGCGAACATCGGTTGCAAGAGCCATGTCACGGGGTCTTGACTTATCGGTCGACTCGGCCGAAACCGTTGCCGCAGAATTACGAACAGCTGCGGTTGCGCGACCCGGTGGGCCGCAAGCGAGCTTGGTCCGACATGTCGGTTCTGACGCTTGGAGATGAGACAGCTCCTTCGCTAGACCGCCAATCTGACGAAACGTCAATGCGGTTCTCGCAAGGCTATCTCTGCCCAACCAGCCGATTCAACTAAATTGCGTCCAAAGCGTCGCTTATCCGGCCCTGGCACGAATACTGCGTCTCCGCCATCACACCATCAGCTCCATACCGTCGAAACCGGCCTCGATTCCCCCGGGAAGGTTCGCCAGCATCCACGACCAGTCCAGATCAGTGCCCATGTGGGTGAGCACCGTGCGTCGGATACCAAGCGTGCGCGACCACTGCCTCACCTGCTCGAGGTCCGCGTGCGCCGGGTGTCGGGCCCGCTGAAAACAGTCCACGATCCAGGTATCGACCCCCCGCAACACCGCCAACGCTGGCGCGTCGAGCTGCACCACGTCGGTGGAGTAGGCGAAGCGGCCGGTCCGAAAGCCCAAAGTGTTGGTCCTGCCGTGGTTCTGCTCGAACAGGGTCAGGGTCAGCCCAGCGATGTCGACGGTGTCGCCGGCGGCGATCTCACGCGCCACCAGCACCGGCCTGAAGAAGCTCGGCGGCGACCACGGCCGGAACGCATAGGCGAAGCGTTGCGACACCTCTTCGAGCACCGCGCGCGTGGCGAACGTGTCAATCGGCCGGCCGACGACGCGATTGAGGCCGCGCATCTCGTCCAACCCGGCGACATGATCGGCATGGGCGTGGCTGTAGAGCAGCGCATCAATGCGGCCGATGCCACAGCGCAGGAGCTGCTCGCGCAAATCCGGCCCGCTATCGACCAGCAACCGAGTGCCAGCATCGGATTCGACGACGATCGAGGAGCGGCTGCGCCGGTTGCGCGGTTCCCACGGGTCGCAGATACCCCATTCGCCGGTCCCGTCCGCCCCGCCCAACATCGGCACCCCGGCGGAGCCGCCACAGCCGAGCATGACGACCCGCATGGCCTCAGGCCGCTTTGCTGAACAGAGCGTGGAAGTTGCGCGTGGTCAGTCGTGCCATCTCCTCGGGTGCCAGGCCGCGCAGCGATGCCAGCACGGCGGCGGTATGCACCACGAAAGCGGGCTCGTTGCGCCGGCCGCGCATCGGCACCGGAGCGAGATAGGGCGCGTCGGTCTCCACCAGCAGCCGCTCCAGCGGCAAGCTCCGCGCGATGTCGCGCAAAGCCCGCGATTTCGGGAAGGTCAGGATACCCGAGAAACTGACATAGCCGCCGAGTTGCACCGCCCGCTCGGCGAGTGCGGCGCCCGAGCTGAAGCAGTGCAGCAGCAGCCGGAACGCCCCGCCCACGCGGTGCTCATCCTCGAGGACGGCGATCACGTCGTCGTCGGCGTCGCGGGCATGGATCACCACCGGCAGGTCCGCGATCCGGGCGGCGCGGATATGCACCCGAAAGCTGAGCTGCTGTGCCGCGCGCGCGTCGCTGGCGCCGTGGAAGTAGTCGAGCCCGGTCTCGCCGATGCCGATCACGCAGTCCGGCGCCGCCATCGCCGCCAGTGCCGCGGGCTCCGGCAACGCTTCCTCTCCGGCATGGTCCGGGTGGGTGCCGATGCTGCACCAGACGCGCGGCGCCGCCTTTCGGCACAGCGCAATCTGACGCGGCGCCTCCGACAGGCGGGTGCCGATGGTGACCATGCCGGCCACGCCAGCCTCGTGGGCGCGCGCTAGCACGTCGGCCACCGGCTCCGTATCGAGCCGGTCCAGATGGCAATGGGAATCGATCACACCCACGGGCGCCATCACGTCGGGGGCTCGACATGGCGCGGGAAGATCCCCTGCGGCGGCGGCAGCACGGTCCCGGCCGCAAGCGGGACGGCGAGTGCTGCAAAGCTGCGTGCGTCCGCCGGAACGCCGAGCTGATCCAGCATCGCCGTCATGCTCGCCGGCATGAACGGCTGCAGCACCGTGGCGACATCGCGCAGCACATCTGCCAGCACCCGCAGCACCACCGCCATCCGCACCGGATCCGTCTTGCGCAGCGCCCACGGCGCCTGCCGGTCGACATAGACGTTGGCCGCCCGAACCACCCGCCAGATGCTCTCCAGCGACTCGTGCGGGGCCTGCCGGTCGAGCTGCGCGCGCAGCAGAGCGGGCAACGACGCCGCCTGCTCGCGCATCGCCGAATCGGCTTCGTTTGCAGCACCCGTCTCCGGCAGCGCGCCTGCGCAATTGCGCGCGATCAGCGACAGCGTGCGCTGCGCAAGATTGCCCAAATCATTGGCCAGCTCGACATTAAGCCGCCCGATCAGCGCCTTGCGGCTGAAATCGCCATCGCCGCCGAACGACACCTCGCGCATCAGAAAAAAGCGCACCGCATCGACGCCGAACTCGGCCGCCAGCGCCCGCGGGTCGACCACGTTGCCGACCGACTTGCTCATCTTCTCGCCATCGATGGTCCACCAGCCATGCGAGAATACCCGACGCGGCAGCTCCAGCCCGGCCGCCATCAAGAACGCCGGCCAGAACACCGCATGAAAGCGCGCGATCTCCTTGCCGACCAGATGCAGGTCGGCCGGCCAGAACGCCCATTGCGCCGAGGCCGTATCGGGATAGCCCAGGGCCGTGATGTAGTTCACCAGCGCGTCGCACCAGACATACATCACATGCGCAGGATTGCCTGGCACCGGCACGCCCCAGGAGAAGCTGGTGCGGCTGATCGAGAGATCCTTAAGGCCGGCGCGGACAAAGTTGACAATCTCATTGCGTCGTGATGGCGGCCCGATGAAATCGGGGTCGGCCTCGTACAACGCCAGCAGCCGCTCCTGGAATGCCGACAGACGAAAGAAATAAGACGGCTCGCGCACCCATTCGACAATGGCGCCGCTGGGTGCCGTGCGGGTGCCGTCCGGGCCCAGGGTCAGTTCGTCCTCGCCGTAGAAGCTCTCGTCGCGCAACGCGTACCAGCCCTCATACGCACCCTCATAGATTTGCCCAGCCTGCTCCAGGCGCCGCCAGAAGGCCGCACACGCTTCCAGATGGCGCGGCTCGGTGGTGCGCACGAAATCGTCGTAGGAGATCGCCATCGCATCGGCCATCGACCGGAAGTCCGCGGCGACAGCGTCCGCGAAGTCCTGCGGCGCCACCCCGGCGACCGCGGCAGCGGCAGCGACCTTCTGGCCGTGCTCGTCGGTGCCGGTCAGGAAGAACACGTCGAACCCGTCGAGCCGCTTGAAGCGCGCAAGGATGTCGGCAGCGATCGAGGTATAAGCGTGCCCGATATGTGGCGAGCCGTTGACGTAGTAGATCGGGGTGGAGACGAAATAGCGTTCAGTCATGAGGTGCCCAGAAGGGTGAGGGCCGACAATACGGCCTGGCGTCGATCGAGTGCGAGGCGGCCCGTCTCGTCGCGTAGGGTGATCAGGCCGGCGCAGACCTCGGCCCAATGCGGCGGCGACCGCAAGGCGAGCAACGTCTCGCGGGGCATCGTCCCGGCGCGCGCCGCATCGCGCAGGCTGGTGGATATGGCGCCGGACAGCAAGCCGAGGAAGCTTGCGCAGCCGTCTTCGTGACGCAGCACAGCCTCGGCGAGGTCATACGACCAGGGGCCGGCTCCCGCGTCCTGGCGCGCGAGCAACGCGTCCACCAGGCCGGACAAAGCGAGCCCGCCGCCGGCCGCGAGCGACAGCGCCCGGCCGGGTGCGCCGCGGCCGAGTGCCATCAGGCGCTCGCGCTCCGCGGCCTCCAGCTCCGGCAGCTTCTGGCGCAGAACCGCGTCCATCGCGGCGTCATCGAGTGGCGCCAGTCGCAGGCTGCGACAGCGGCTGCGCAGCGTTGCCAACAGCCGCCCCGGTGCCTCGCTGACCAGCAGCAGCAGCGCCCGCGGCGGCGGCTCCTCGATCAGCTTGAGCAGCGCATTGGCGGCATTGCGGTTGAGCAGGTCGGCGTCGTCGACGATCACCACCCGCCAGCCACCTTCGGCTGCCGTCCGCCGCAGAAAGCCGCTCACCGGACGCACATCGTCGAGCACGATCTCGCGTCGTGCCGTCTGCCGTTTCTCGTCGAGACCGCGGCTGACCAGCAGCAGATCGGCATGCGTCCCGGCGGCCACCCGGCGCGCCGCCGCCTCGTCCTCGCCGGCAAGCACCTCGCGCGCGAACTGCCGGGCCAGCGTCGCCTTGCCGATCCCGGCCGGGCCGCTGATCAGCCAGGCATGATGCAGCCGGCCCGACCGGAAGGCCTGCGCCAGCGTCCGCTTTGCTGCGTCGTGGCCGACAACCGAACTCACGGGTCCAGCGCCGCCAGCAGCCGCGCCTGCACGGCGTCCGCGTCGCCGTCCGCGTCGATCAGCACGCAGCGGTGCGGCGCAGCGCGGGCGAGTGCCCGATAGCCTTCGGCAACGCGCGCATGGAAGGCGTCGTCGAGTTGCTCATAGCGGTCACGCGCCTGGCCGCGCTGCAAAAGCCGGGCGCGGCCCACTTCGGGCGGCAGATCGAGGATCAAGGTCAGTGCGGGTGCGACGTCGAGCAGGCCGGTAAGCTGCCCGATGAAGCCGAGCAACTCCGGCGCGCCATGGCCTAGCCCGTAGCCCTGATAGGCCAGGGTGGAGTCCGAGAACCGGTCGCACAGCACCAGCCGACCAGCCGCGAGGGCCGGACGAATAGTCGCCTCCACATGGTCGAGCCGGGCGGCAAAATGCACCATCGCCTCGGCGCGCAGGCTGAGGCCGTGATCACGCTGCAACAGGAACCGGCGCAACGCTTCCGCCCCGGGCGCGCCCCCCGGCTCGCGGGTGCAGAGCACGTCGACCCCGCGTGCCGCGAGTGTTTCCGCCAGCATCCGCACCTGCGTCGTCTTGCCGGCGCCCTCGCCGCCCTCAATCGTGATCAGCCGGCCGGCCACCTGCTCAGCCGCCGCCGACCGCGTGTTCCAGCACCGCCACCGCGCGTCCCGGCAGCGTCAGTCGCGCGACCGCGTGGCCAGCGACCAATGGGATGCTGAGGTCCTGCGCGCCGACGCCGCTGACCACCATCATGCCGATCCGCTGGCCAACCTTGACAGGAGCCGCAACCGGCGACTGGAAATCGGCGCTGACCTTGACCTTCTGACGCCAGCCATGCGCCAGGGTCAGCACCAGATCATGGTCGACCACGGCCGCGACCGCAGGCTTCACCCCGAGCCAGACCGGTATCGAGCGCACCGTGCTGCCCTTGGCGAACAGATGCACCTCCTCGAAATTGGCGAACGCCCAACCCATCAGCCGCTCGCCCTCCTCGGCCCGCACACGTGACGACGGCATGCCGTTGAGCACCTCGATGATCCGCATGCCGTCGCGTTCGGAACTGGCGCACAGGCCGAAACCGCCGGCGTCGGTATGGCCGGTCTTCAGCCCGTCGGCGAGCCCGCGATCAACCAGGACATTGCGGTTCCCCTGGTCTATGTTGTTGAACTTATAATCCTTTTCATTAAAGAAGTGATAGTATTGCGGGAAGTCCTTGATCAGCCGTCGTGCGAGGATCGCCACGTCCCGGGCTGACATGTAATGGTCCGGTGCCGGCCAGCCGGTGGCGTTGGCAAAGTGCGTCTGCGTCAGCCCCATGTGCTGCGCCTGCTGGTTCATCAGGTCCACGAACTGCGCCTCGGAGCCGGCAATGCCCTCGGCGAGCACAATGCAGGCGTCGTTGCCCGACTGGATCACCATGCCCTGGATCAGGTCCTCGACGCTGACCTGCTGGCCTAGCGGGACAAACATCTTCGAGCCCTGCATCCGCCAGGCCTTCTCGCTCACCGGCAGCGTCTGGTCCAGCTTCAGCCGGCCCTCTTTGAGTGCTGCGAACACCAGGTAAGCGGTCATCATCTTGGTCAGCGACGAGGGCGTCATCCGCGCATCGGCATCCTTTTCCAGCAGCACCGTGCCGGTGCCAGCGTCCATGATGAAGGCCCATTGCGCCTGCGTGTCGACTGGCCCGATCGGGGTCTCGGCCGGGCTGCTCGGCGGCATTGGTGTCTCCGGCTTCGTCGTCCGATGCCGCGTGTGGCGGCGCGCCTCGACCGGACCGCCGCACAAAGCGGGCGCGGCGGCACAGGCGAGGGTCAGCAGAAACCGTCTGGTGGGCAAGGCCTGTCCCTATTCAACGATGATCCGCGCCCCGACTACTCCCGCCGAACGTGCCCGGTCCAGTGCCGCATCGGCCGCCGCCACCGTGTCAAACGGTCCTGCGCGCACCTCGAAGACAACCGCGCGTCCGCGCCCGAGCCTGCGCGCCTCGCCGGCGATCCGCGCGGCCAGCGTGCGCGCGACCGACGGCGTGCTAAACTGCCCGACGTCAATCCAGAGCAGACCGGGATGTGGCGGCCCGTTCGCAATCGTCGGACGCTGAAATGAGGGTGCGCGCTCGGGTTCGGGCGCCGATGCCACGACCCCGCCGTGCCCCATCAGATCCTGCTCCTCGACCGCGACCCTGGGTGCCGCGAGCACGTCCGGCTTCGGCGCGCCGGGCAGGCCCACCAGCAGCGCCTGACTCGCACCCTGCAATTCCGTCACCCGCACCTCGGTCGCCTGGCCTGCCATGCCGAGCAGGCGCGCGGCCTTCGGCGTCACCGAGAGCAGCCGCCCCGGCGACGCCGGCCCGCGGTCGTTCAGACGCACCGCGATCGCGCGCCCGTTCTGCAAATTCTCCACACGCACCATCACCGGCAGTTGCAACGTCTGGCTGGCTCCGGTGGCGCGCGCGGGGTCGTACCGCTCGCCATCCGCGGTCACGTGCGCGGCGCTGCTGTCGACCACCGCGAGCCCGGTGCTGTCGTAGAACGCGGCCTCACGCGGATAGAACCAGGCACCGTCTCCCTGCCAGGGTGGACCGACCGTGTAGCGCGCCCCGGCTGCATCATAGGCCGCGCGGTCATGGTGCCCGCAGCCGGCGAGTGCAGCGACCCAGCACAGGAGTGCGGCGGCGAGACCCCTCACGCGGTAGTGTCGCCGAGCAGGCCCACCGCCAGGCTGTAGAAGTCGGACGGATTGTAGCGCCGGATCACATCGAAATTCTCGTAGACCATGAACACGTCGCCTCCGAGGCCGTCGGGTGCTACGATGGCGCCAATCCTGTCTGGGTCGCGAAAACCGGCGCCATCGGCACGGCGGACACCCAGACGCATCCAGGCGCCGAGTGGACGGCGCACGCGGCGTCCGATGGGCGCAAGCCCGGCGGGCACCCGCGCCGGCTCGCCCCAGGGCGCGCCCGCCACCCAGCCATTACGCGCCAGGTAGTTCGCAATCGAGGCCAGCACGTCGGCATCGCTGGCCCAGATGTTGCGCCGACCATCGCCGTCAAAATCCACCGCATAGCGCAGGAACGAGCTCGGCATGAATTGCGGCTGGCCCATCGCGCCTGCGTAGCTGCCGAGCATGTGACCTGGCGTCACATCACCCTGCTGGAGGATACGCAGCGCGCCCAGCAGCTCGGCGGTGAAGAAGCCGGCGCGGCGGCCGTCATAGGCAAGTGTCGCCAACGCATCGACGACGCCGAACGTGCCGCACAGGCTGCCATAGCGCGACTCGATGCCCCAGATGGCGACCGCGACTCGCGGATCGGCCGGAAAATGCCGGCGGATGGCGCGCAACAGGGCCAGCCTCTCCTGCCAGGCGGCGCGCGCGCCGTCGATCTTGGCCGGGGTGAGCACCAGGCTGCGATAACGCGCCCAGGTCAGGGTGAATTCCGGCTGGTTGCGGTCGCGCTGCAGCACGCTGGCGTTCGGGCGATCCATCGTCAGCGCGCCATCGAGCACGGCGTCGCTGACTCCAAGCCTGCGCGCCTGCGCACGCACGGTCGCGAGGAAGGCGGCAAAACCTGGCGCTGGGCTGCGCGCGAAGGCCCCGCCGGCAGGGAGGACGGCGAGTGCCGCGAGCAGGTGACGTCGATCGAGCATCGCCCGCCTGTGCCATAGCGGACCGTCAAAAGACAGTGAAACCGCTGGTTAATCCGGCTTGGGCCGACGTCCCTCGCGGGCGCCATACAGCAGATAATGCAGGAACGGGTTCAACCCCGCGGCCGCGACGTCCGGATTGTTCACGGCATACCATTTCGTGTCGAAATGCCGGTTCGGGTTGCGGCCCTCGCGCACGCCGTTGTCAAAGAAGTGCATCACCGGATCCAGGCTGGCCGCCTGCACGTCGGGATATTCGCGCTTATACCAGTCCGGATCAAAGATCAGGGATTGGGTCTCGATCGGAGTCCCCAACGCGCTGAGCAACGCCACCTCACCCACCTGTATCGCGGCGTCTCCGGACGGAGGCCCGCTGGTAGTGCGTCTCGCCTTTGCGCTTACGGCCATCTGCCCCGCCACCCCTGTTCGCGGAACAATCCTACCCAACATGGCGTCGAAAGTCAGCACTCCGCTGGCAAGCCAAGGAGCCGGTGAGAAAACAGGTGACGCCATCCCCTTGCCCCACTATGGAACAGCGGTCGCGGTCGGCGTGGCGCTTTTTCTGGACATATGCAGCGCGCGTGATCGTAAGCCCGCCTGACTTCGGCAAACGGAGGCCCTTGATCCCCGCGTCGCAGGCAGCCAGCACGGCGCGGGTCGTCTCGCCACTCGCGGAACCCCCGGTCGGGCGCGGATGATCTCCCTCTCGGTGTCGGCCCTGCTCAAGGGAGCTGGCGGGCATCCCGTTTATCAGGTGATCGCCATCATCCTCGGGACCTTCATCCTTGAGGATGCGGCGACCGTGATCGCCGCCATGCAATGTGCGTCGGGCGGTATTCGCGTCGCTGTGGCGCTGTGTGCGCTCTATGCCGGAATCGTGCTCGGCGACCTCGGCCTGTATGGCGCCGGGAGGCTTGCCGCCCTATGGCCCTGGGTGCGCCGCATGATCCCGGCCGAGCGTCACGCGCGCGGGCATCGCTGGATTTCCAAACGCGTGTTCCGCGTGGTGTTCATCAGCCGTTTCGTGCCGGGCGCGCGCCTGCCGACCTACACCGCCTGCGGCTTCCTCGGCGCCAGCTTCCCGCAATTCGCGCTCGCCGCGGTGATTGCAACTTCGATCTGGACCAGCCTGTTGTTCTTCGTATCGATGCGGGTGGGCCGTTTACTCATGGAGCATTTCGGTGCATGGCGATGGGCCGGTGCGATCGGCTTCGCCGTCGTCGTGGTGGTTCTCGGGCGGGTTCTCGCCCATTTTCAGGATGAAGCGGCATGAGTGACTGGACGGCCATCGATGCCCGCATGGCCGATCCGAAGCCCGTCTCGCCGTTCGAGTTCTGGCCGGGTTGGCTATTCTACGCACCGGTGGTCGCCTACTGGATCGCCCTCGGCCTGCGCTACGGCGATTTCAGCCTGCCGACCGCGGCAAACCCGCGCATCTCGACCGGCGGCCTGTGCGGCGAAAGCAAAAGCTCGATCCTCGACCAGGCGGGAGATGCGGCCACCCCCTGGATTGCGCCCTACGTCCGCTTGACGACCGGCGAGCACGACCAGGCGCGCGCGCTGGCGCTGATGGACGGCGCCGGGCTGGCGCTGCCGCTGGTGGTCAAGCCCGACATCGGCTGCAACGGCACCGGCGTCCGCCTGGTAGAGAACCCTGAGGCACTCTCCTCAGCGCTCGCCGCCTTCCCCCGAGGCATCGACCTGCAGCTTCAGGAACTGGTGCCCTACGAGGGCGAGGCCGGGGTGTTCTTCGTCCGTCATCCCGGTCAGACCGAAGGCGTCATCACCTCGCTGACCCACAAGAAGGCGCCCATCCTGTTCGGCGACGGACGCTCCACAATCCTCGAGCTCATCATGGCCGATCCACGCACGCGCCTGGTGCCGCATCTCTATCTACCGCGCCTGCGCGACCGCTTGGCCGACATCATCCCCGCCGGCGCCCCGCTGCGGCTGGTCTTCGCCGGCAATCATTGCAAGGGCTCGATCTTCGCCAACGGCGAGGCCGACATCACCCCCGCCTTGACCGCGTCCATCGGGCGCATCATGGCCGATTTCCCGGATTTCCATTTCGGCCGCATCGACATCCGCTATCCCACGCTGGCCAGCCTGCGCGGCGGTGTCGGCTTTCGCATCATCGAAATCAACGGCGTCGGCTCCGAGGCAACCCACATCTGGGATCCGGCGACTCGGCTGCGCGATGCGTATCGCACCCAGTTCGAACACTACCGAACCGCCTTTCAGATCGGTGCGGCCCAGCGCAGCGCGGGGTTCACGAGCAGCGGCTTATGGCGGATGTTCCGTGATTGGCGCACCCAGCGACGCCTGATGGCCTCCTACCCGATGAACGACTAGAACAAAGCGATAGAGCTAAAGCAGTGCGTCAAATGTCGCCATGCCGGCAGCTTGCCTGACTTTGCATCTTAAGCTTCCATAATCGGCGTTGCACGAAGGACGGGCGCGCTCCGATGGCAGAGATGTCGACATATGAGGTGCACGTTCCGCAGGAACGCCTCGACGCCATCCGCGGTGCTATAGCGACGTTCGACTGGGACGATTACCCGGACCTGATTGAGGCTGGCGACTGCTGGTCGGCCGGGACGTCCCTAGGGTTTCTGCGAAGACTTTGCGCGCATTGGACAACCGGTTTCGACTGGCGCGCCCAGGAGGCGGCGATCAACCGCTTCCCACAGATGATGTACGAGTGTGACGGTCAACGCATCCACCTCCTGCACGAGCGCGGATCTGGGCCAAACGATGCGGCACTGGTGCTGACGCATGGCTGGCCTGGATCAGTGGTGGAGTTCCTCGGCGTTATTGATCGCCTCGCCCACCCCGAGCGGTTCGGCGGCATTGCAGCAGACGGCATTGACGTGGTGGTGCCGGCATTGCCCGGATTCGGCTTTTCTGGGCGCCCGGTCGCGCCGATCGGTCCACGACGGATCGCCGCGATCTGGGACCGGCTGTTGCGTGACGGGCTGGGATACGAACGCTATATCGCCCAGGGTGGCGACTGGGGTTCGATGGTCTCCGCGATGGCTGGTCTGGATCACTCGGTCGCCAAGGGTGGGGGGTGTGAGGCGATCCACCTGAACTATTTCGGCAGCCGGGCCGAGGGAACCCCAGAGACTGATGAGGTGCGCGCATTCGAGGCGCGATGCCAACCGTTCCTACAGGATGGCCGCGCCTACTCGGACGTCCAGCGCACCCGGCCGCAGACCCTGGGCTTCGCGATGCAGAACAATCCAGTGGGACAGGCAGCATGGATCGTCGACAAGTTCCACGCGTGGTCTGACCTGGGCGGACGCGAGCCCGACGCCGTCTTCAGCCTCGATGATTTGCTGACAAACATCATGCTGTATGTCGCAACCAACACCTTCACGACCGCCACCTGGATCTATCACGCAGCCCAGCACGAGGTGATGCGCTCCCTGCCACAAGGCACCCGCATCGAGGTGTTAACCGGCTACGCAAGCTTCCCTTACGATCTCCGCCCGCTGCCGCCGCGAAGTCTGCTTCAGGAAACCTATAATCTCGTCCAGTTCACCGAGTATGAGCGCGGTGGTCACTTCGCAGCGCTCGAACGACCAGACGAATTCGCCAATGATGTCGCGAAATTTGTTCGACACGTGCGTAAAGCTCGCTGACGGAAGCATGATCCCACGAACCTCTGCGCCCCCAACCGCCCAACTACACTCTAACAACGCAACCCGAAACCAGGAGCTCACGCCGTTTCATGGCGCTTCAGGCAGTGCGGACAATTCATCGCAGATCACACCCCAGGCGAGCTTGTCGCGTACATGCCCTCGGAGAGGCGGCGTGACTATAGGTCAGCATTGTCCCTCAGGCCCGGCAGAAGCTGCGTTCTACCGCCAGGCTCGGCCAAAACCGGACCGGTTGGCCCGCGGTAAACTCCAATGCGGAGCACTTTCGGACCAGGCGGAACCGCTTGGTCCGATGCAGTGCTCGTAAAAACAAAGACCTAATCCCCGAGGCCGCCGCCGCCGAAAATATACTGACTGATGCTCTGCTCAAGGCTGAGCATCGCATGCGTGTCGCGGATCGTCGCCCCCGGCGCCAGCCTACGGCCCGCATGCCCGGGTTCGACCAGGAGCGCATCGGCGGCGGTAAAGCCGCTGCTGCCGATGCTCAGGCTGGTGTCGGCGGGCAGCCGGTAGCGGTCGTCGATCCGGAACGCCACCTTCGTTACGAAGGTCGCCGGATCGAGGGTGATCGAGGCCACCCTGCCTACCGTAACCCCGCCGATGCGAACGTCCGCCCCCGCTTGCAGCCCGTTCGCAGACGTGAAGATCGCCTCCAGCCCATAGCGCGGGCCGCCCGCCTGGTGGCGTTGCAGAACCGTGTAGGCACAAAAGCCTCCCGTGACGGCGATCACCGAAGCACTGGCCAGGACGGCGAACCCGCTATGACGCGCCACGCTGCTCTCCTCTCGCCATGGCGCGCTGCATCCCACGCGCTTGCCCCAGGTGCAAGACTCCGGCAACAACCAAGCCCTTCGGAACCGACGAGGCCGGCCGCATGACCACACTCCAAGCTCTGCTGATCGCTCTTATACAAGGACTTACCGAACTCTTCCCGGTCAGCAGCCTGGCCCACGCGGTGATCGTCCCGGCCCTGCTGCACTGGCACATCGACCAGCGCGGCCCCGCCTTCCTGCCGTTCCTGGTGACCTTGCATCTCGGCACGGCGGCGGCATTGCTGGCTTATTTCTGGCGCGACTGGATCGCGCTTGCCCAAGGCGTGCTCGGCATGGGCCCCCCCGAGACGGTGCGCGAGAGCCGCCACATCACGCTGCTGATCATCCTCGCCACCATCCCCGCGGTGATCCTGGGCTTTCTGTTCGAGAGCTTCCTGCGCCGGCTGTTCGGCACCCCGGAAATCGCCGCCTTGTTCCTGGTCGTCAACGGCCTGCTGCTGTTCTTCGGCGACCGGCTGCGTCGCGGCGCACCCGCCTCCATCCACCGGCCGATCGCCACCCTCACCTGGCAGGACGCAATCGCCATCGGCCTGTGGCAATGCACCGCCTTCATTCCGGGAATGTCGCGCTCGGGTGCCACCATCATCGGCGGCGTGCTGCGCGGCATCGACCACCAGGGGGCTGCGCGCTTCTCCTTCCTGATCGGCACCCCGATCATCGTCGCCGCCGGTGTCGAGGAGACGCTGCATTTGCACAAGCTGGGCATCACGGTCACGAGCTGGACGCCGGCCATCCTCGCCGCCATCGTCGCCGGCGTCACCGCGTTTGCCAGCACCGCGTTCCTGATGCGCTACTTCCGCTCGCACGAGCAGTGGGCGATGGGCCCGTTCGCGCTCTATTGCGTCATCGCCGGGATTGCCAGCTTCGCCCTCCTCTATGTCTAGGCGACTGCTCGCGCTTGGCCTGCTGCTGTCGCTCTGCGCCGCGGCACCACTCTCCATCGCCAGCCGGCCGATCTCGCGCCTGGATACGCCGTGGTGGCGGCATCGCTTCGAGGCCAAGCAGGCAGCGCTGCATCGCGGCCCGGTGGAGCTGCTCTGGCTCGGCGACTCGATCACCCAGGACTGGGAACGCACGAGCCCGCAGCCATGGGCGGATTTCGCGCCGACTTGGCAGCGCTTCTACGGCGACCGCCATGCCGACAATCTCGGCTTCCGCGGCGACAGCACCTGCCATCTGCTCTGGCGCCTGGAGCACGGCGAACTCGACGGCATCGCCCCCAAGGCCGCGATCCTGCTGATCGGCGCCAACAATTTCGGCCTTGTCCATACCGACGCCGCCCAGACCTATGGCGGCATCGTCACCATCCTGCAGCTGATCCACCGCCGCCAGCCGCACATGCAGGTGCTGCTGCTCGGCGTGCTGCCCTCGATCCGCTCTGCCTGGGTCACCCGCAACACCGCCCGCCTCGACGGCTGGCTGCCCGGCCTGCCACAGCGCATGGGCCCCTGGCTGCACTACCAGGATGTCGGCGCCGCCCTCGAACGCAACGGCCACGTCGATCCGGCCCGCTTTCTCGACCCGCATCTGACGCCGCCCGACCCGCCGTTGCACCCCAACGCCCAGGCCCAGGCGGAGATTGCCACGATGATCGAGCCCATGGTCGCCGCCATGCTCGGCGACCGCATCCATCACTGAAACCGCGCGAGCCTGCCGCGTGGCGTGCCGAGTACCGCGTCATCGCGCATCACCTCCACCCCACGCAGCACCACCGCCACTGGCCAGCCGGTGACCCGCATGCCGTCGAACGGCGTCCAGCCGGCCGGTGTCGCCATCGCCGAATTCTCAATCCGCCGATGCGCCTGCATGTCGACTAGGGTGAAGTCGGCGTCGTAGCCGGCGGCGATCCGGCCCTTGCCTAGCAGCCCATAGACCCGCGCCGGACCCGCCGCCATCAGATCGACCAGGCGGCCCAGCGACAGCCGCCCGGCATTCACATGGTCGAGCATGATCGGCAGGATCGTCTGCACGCCGGGCAACCCGGCCGCGCAATCCGGCCAGGGCGGCGCCTTGGCGGCCAGCGAATGCGGCGCGTGGTCCGAGCCGAGCGTATCGACAATGCCGTCGCGCACCGCCCGCCAGCTCGCCTCAAAATGCCGCGCATCTCGGATCGGCGGGTTCATCACCGCGAGCGAGCCCAGCCGTTCGTAGCATTCCGGCGCCACCTGGGTCAGGTGGTTGACCAGCATTTCCACCGTGGCGATGTCGCGGCACTCGGCCAGCCAGGCCAGCTCCTCCGCCGTTGAGACGTGCAGGATATGCGCAGGCCGGCCAATGCGACGCGCTAGTGCAACAATGCGCCTGGTGCCTAGAAAGGCGCATTCCTCGTCGCGCCACAAACGATGGGTGTCGTATGGCGCGCCGCGCTCGAACAGCTTCCGGCGCGCCTGCAGCCGGTATTCGTCCTCGCTGTGAAAGGCAATGCGGCGGCGACCATGACGCATCACCCGCTCGATGCCCTCGTCGTCCTCGATCAGCAGGTCGCCGGTCGAGGAGCCGGCGAACAGCTTGACCGCGCAAACCCCGTCCAGCGTCTCATACTCCCCGAGTGCGGCACTGTTGTCGCGCGTCGCCCCGACATAGAGCCCAAAGTCGGTCCAGCTCGCAGCCGACGCATAGGCCTGCTTGGCGGCAAGGGAGTCCGCATCGACGATCGGCGGCCTGGTGTTGGGCATGTCGAAGACGGTGGCGATGCCGCCAAGCAGTGCTGCCTTGGTGCCGCTGGGGATGCTCTCCACGGCGGCATCGCCCGGATCGCGCAGATGCACATGCGGATCGATCAGCCCGGGCAGGACATGCAGGCCGCGCGCATCGAGCGTCGTCTCCGCGGTATCGCCCGAGTCCACCCCGAGCGATGCAATCCGCCCGCCGCGCACCCCGATCGCCATCTCGTGCTCGCCCCAGGGCAGCATGCAACGGCCACCGGTAACGATGAGATCATAATGCATGGCGAACACTCTTCCTGTTCGACGCAGTGTGAACGGAGGCGGCTCCGTCAGGCAATCGTGATCGGCGCTCCGGACATCAGGTCGGCGAAGAACATATCCATCGAACGTGGCGCGCGGCCGAGGATCGCACGCAGGGTGAACGGGTTGCCGAGCAGTCCATGCTGGTCGTAATTCGCATACATGGCCGCGAGCTGGCGTTTCTGATCGGCATTGTAGGGCAGCTTGGCCTTTGCAACCCATGCCTCGAAATCCGGCGCCGCCGGCGTGATCGTGCGGCCCGACACCCGGCTTGCGATCGCCGCGACCTCCTCCCGGGTCATGCCGCTATCGGCACTCAGTTCGAAAGTCCCGTTGAGCAACAGGTCCTCGGTCAAGGCAAGGGCGGCAACCTCCGCCACATCGCGGTAGTCGACCCGCGCGATCCGGGCCGTCGAGGAAAACGGTTCGGCCAGGACGCCGCTCTCGATGATACCCGGCCATGCAGCCACCAGGTTCTGATACAGGACCGCCGGACGGAGCAGGACATGATCGAGGCCGGACTCGAACAGGGCGTTCTCGATCGGCCGCTTCGAGGCATGGTTCCGCAATGCCAGCGAGGGATGGATAATCGTGGAGAACACGATCCGCTTCACACCCGCCCGCCTGGCCGCTTTGACAAAGCCGATGCCCATCTCGGCCTCGTCGTCCTGATAGACAGGGGAGATATAGAACGCGCGCTCCACGCCTCGCAGCGCGGCCGTCACGCTCGCTTCGTCGCGCAGGTCGCCGAGCACGACCTCCTCGGCTCCGTTGGCACGTGCCGTGCCCGCCTGGTCGGGCGTGCGAACGAAGCCGCGCGGCTTCACCCCGCGCCGTGCCAGCGCCGGCACGACCAGTCCGGCAAACCGTCCGGCGGCGCCGATGACGAGAATGTTGGAGACTTCAGGCATGGCAATCTCTCCCAAGGTTCGAGACAAAATTATGTCCAGGCCTGGATTGCTTAAACAGGCAGCGGTTAACAGCATCCGTGAATGGGAGTCTCGAATGGACCGTCTGCTTGCCATGGAAAGTTTTGTCCGCACGGTGGAGCACGGCAGCTTTGCCGCCGCCGCCGCCGGCCAGGGACTGTCTCCCAGTATGGTCGGCAACCACGTCCGGTTTCTCGAAAAGCGGCTTGGCGCGCTGCTGCTCAACCGCACGACCCGCCAGCAGAGCCTCACCGCCTTTGGCCGCGCCTACCATGAAGAGTGCCGTCGTATCCTGATCGAAATCCAGGAGGCGGAGAGCCAGGCCGACCTGGCGAGAACCACCCCTCGTGGCCTGCTGCGTGTCACCACGCCGATGGCGCTCGGCACCACCATCATGCCTGAGATCGTCGCCGCGTATCTACGCCGCTTCCCGGACGTACACGTCGAACTCGTCCTGCAGGACCAGCGTCTTGACCTTCTCGCCGAAGGACTGGACGTCGCGATCAGGGTCGGCGCGTTGCCCGACTCAGGGCTGATCGGGCGTGCCTTGCCGCCGCTGCGCCTGATCGCCTGCGCCTCGCCATCCTATCTGCTTGCGCATGGGCGCCCGCGAGCCCCTGCCGAGCTGCAAACCCACAACTGTCTGGATTTCACCTATGCCGGAGAGCCGCGAAGGTGGCGGTTTACCGGTCCGCAGGGTGACGTCGTCATCCAGATCAGCGGGAACCTGCGTATCAACAACGGACAGGCGCTGCGCGCGGCCGCGCTGGAACACCTGGGTGTGATCCTGCAGCCAGAGGTTGTCGTCGCCGAGGACGTTGCGGCCGGGCGCCTGGTCCCCCTGCTCGCGGATTATGTCGCGCCCTCTCTGCCAGTCCATTTGCTGACACAGCCGGACCGGCATGAGTCCCTGAAACTCCGCCGTTTCGTCGAACTCGCCGTGGACGGATTCAAATGCCCGGGCTTGGCCGAGATCGGGGATCGCCGGACAAACTCCTAGGACCACCCGGCACGCGCCCTGTGCCTCAGGCAGCCAGCGTTTCGAACACGTCGCCCTGCGGCGCCAGCCCCTGGACATGCGTGCGATGCCAGAGCGCATAGAACAACAGGGTCCAGGCGGCATGCTGCTCCCGCCTGCCGCCGGCGTGGCGGAACAAGCGGGTCACGGCGTCGGCGGGGGCGATCTCGTCGATTGCCGGCTGCCTCGCCACCAGCGGCGCCAGCCGCGAGCCCGCCTCGGCGATCCAGGTACCGATCGGCACCGTAAACCCCTGCTTGGGCGCGAACGGCCGCGCTTCGGGCAGGCGCGTCTCCAGCCAGCGACGCAGCAGCCACTTGCCGATACGGCCGCGCACCTTGAGTCCGTCCGGCAGCAACAGCGAGGCGGCGGCGACGCCGGGGTCGAGCAGCGGCGTGCGCCCCTCGATGCCGTGCGCCATCAGGCAGCGATCCAGCTTGAGCAGCAAATCGTTGGGCAGCCACTCGCAGATGTCTGAGTGCTGCGCCGCCAGCAGGCGCGAGCCGCCGGCATCGCCCCGCGTGCGCAGCTCGGTTGCCGCGATCCCCTGCCGCCAGCCGCTCGGCGGCACCCGCAGGACGCCCAGCCCGTCAAAGGCTCCGCGCCTGCGCATCGGGCGGCCGCCGCGCCACCAGGGGCGCATGGCGTGGCGGTAGCGGCCATAACCGGCGAACAGCTCGTCGCCGCCCTCGCCGCTGAGGATCACCGTCACGTCCTGCTTGGCCCGGCGCGCCAGCAGCCAGGTCGGGATCACCGCGTAGTCGGCGACCGGATCGTCCAGGCAGGCGACGATCTCGGGCAGATGCCGCCAGACCATGGCGGCATTGATCCGCAACAGCTCGTGCCTGGCTCCCGTCGCCCGCGCCAGCACCGTCGCCTGCTCGCTTTCGTCGGCGGCACCCGGCGCATTAAACGCAGCGGTGAAGGCGCGCACAGGCTCGCTCGCGACCCGCGTCATCAGATGCAGCACGGTCGCACTATCGATACCGCCGGACAGGAACAGCCCATACGGCACATCGCTGCGACAATGCAGCGCCACGCTCTCGGCAAGGGCGGCATCCAGCCGTTCCAGGGCGGCGGCCTCGTCGATCTGCTCGATCGGCCCCGCCGGCATCGACGCAATCCGCTGTCGGTCGATAATCCGGCCGCCGGCAATCCGCACGGTCTCGCCGGGCAGGACGCGGGCGATGCCTGGAAAGATCGTCTCGCGTCCGGTGGTGAACTGCAGTTGCAGCAGCTCGTCGCGCGCCTGGGTCCGCAGTCCGCGACGCACCAGGCCGGCCGCATGCAGCGCCTGCGGCTCCGAGGCGAAGGCCAGCCCGTGCGGCAGCTCGGCGATATAGAGCGGCTTGATGCCGAAGCGGTCGCGAGACAATGTGAGGTTCTGGGTGCCGCGTTCGTGGATCGCGATCGCATACATCCCGCGCAACCGTGCTGCGTAACCGGGGCCGTCGCGCAGCCACAGATGCAGCGGCGGTTCGCAGTCGCTGCCGGAGGCGAAATGCACCTCCGGCAGGCCCGCGCGCAGCGCCAGGTCATTATAGATCTCGCCATTGGCGATCAGCGCCGCCGCACCCGCGAACAGCGGCTGGTCACCACCGGCGATGTCGATGATCGCCAGCCGCGTATGCACCAGCGCCACCCTGCCGACCAGGGTGTGCCCGACGCCGTCGGGGCCACGATGCGCGAGTGCTGCCGCCAGCGCCGACAGCACCGCGGGGTCGGCGCGAGCCGCATCCGGTGCGAACGCAATCCCCGCGATCCCGCACATCAGGCCTTCTCCGCGTCGGCGAGGAATGCGTGCCAGCGCGCCAGCACCGGTGCGACGGCGAAGTCGGCTTCAAAGCGCGCGCGTCCGGCGGCAGCCAGCCGGGCGGCGTGTGCGGGATCGTCGAGCACGGCGCCGATCCCCGCCGCCAGCGCCCGCGGGTCTTCCAGCGGCACCAGGATGCCGTCGACGCCGCTGGTGATCAGCTCGACCGGACCCTGGGCCGCACTTGCCACCACCGGCAGCCGGGCGGAGAACGCCTCGATCACCACATTGCCGAGCGGCTCGTGCCGCGACGGGCAGACCAGCAGGTCGGCGGACGCGAGCAGGGCGCCGCTGTCGTCGCTCCAGCCCGGCATGCGCACCCGATCCGCCACACCCAGCTTACGCGCCAGGACCTCCAGGGCGGCGCGCTCCGGGCCCTCGCCCGCGATCAGCAGCGTCGCCCTGGGCACCAGGGCCACCGCCTCGATCAGCACGTCGAAGGCCTTGTTGCGATGCAGCCGGCCGAGGGCGAGCACCAGCCGTGCGCCCGGCGCCAGCCAGTCCGGCCGGGTGCGCGCCACCGTGCCGTGATCGTTGGAGAAGTTCGGCAGAAGGTGGACCCGCGCCGCCGGCCAGCCCTGGGCGCGCACCCACTCGACGATGCCGCGTGTATTGCCGATGAGATGGTCGCAACGTCGGTAGTTGGCGAGGTCGTAGAAGCCGCCAAGCCGGCCGGTGAGCACCCAGTCGCCGCGCGGTGCCGCGCGCGCCGCCCGGCTCATCCAGGCCACTGCGACGTGAGGCGCAAACGCCGAAAGCGCCCGCCGCAGACGCGGCCTGGTCAGCAGGTCAAGCCCACCACCGAAGCGCAGTTGCAGCGCCTCAAGTCCGCCGGCGCGCAGCCGCTCGGCCCGCCGCGGATTGCGTCGCATGGCGGCCAGGATCGTCTCGCCGCTGCGGGCTTGCGCCACGCACAGCCGCTCGTAGAACAGCTCCGCACCGCCCATCTCGGCGCCGGCCATGATATGGGCGATCCTCATGCGGCCAACGTGCCCGCCCGGCGCAGCAGCGACAAGGCGGCATCCAGCGCGGGTGCGACCGCGAGCCTAGCGATCGGCGCCGCACCGGGCAGCCCGGGGCTGACAACGAAGCCGGTGCAGCGTCCAACGGGGGCGTATTCATCGGCGCGGCTGGGACCGAACAGCCCGAGCGTCGGCGTCCCGGCGGCGGCGGCCAGGTGCATCAGTCCGGAATCATTGCCGACGAACAGGCCGCAGCGCGCCAGACACGCCGCCGCCTCCGGCAGCGACAAGGCGCCGCACAGATCGATGGCATTCGGAAGCACGGCCAGAACTCCGGCCGCCATCGCCCGCTCCGCCGCACCAGATCCGGCGAAAACCACCGGCCGGCCTCCGGGGATTTGCGCGGCCAGCCCCTCGTACAGAGCGACAAAATTCGCCGCCGGCCAGACCTTGCCGGACCAGTTCGCGGTCGGCCCCAAGCCGATATAAGCGGCCGGCCCGGGCAACAGCATCTCCGCGCGCGCGCGATCCTCGGGCGCCGTCCAGACCACCGGCAGCGGCGGCGGATCGAGCCCGAGCACCTGGGCAAGGTGGCTGGTGCGGTGTCCCGGCCGGCGACCGCCGCGCATCACCGCCCGCTTACGCGTCGTCAACAGCCAGGTGGTGGCCGAGCCGCGCAGGTCGATGGCCAGATCCCAGCGCGTGCCGACGCAGCGCCGCCAGAGTGCCAGCCAGTGCAGATCATATGCCTGCTTCTCGACGATCACGGTGCGCTCGCGTCCCGGCATCCGGTCGAACAGCCCGGCCGCGACCGGCCCGCATGCCACCGTGACGCGCGCCCCAGGGTAAGTACGCAGCAGATGGTCGAGCAGGCCGGTGGAGAGCACGGCATCGCCGAGCCGGGTCGCGGTGATGAACAGGATGCGCAAAGACGGGGTTGGACCTACAGCAAGGCCAGCGGTGTCTTGCCTCTGGGCGGCGGGAAGGCCTGATCGATTGCGGCGAGATCCTCCGCGTCCAGGGTCAATGACAAGGCCGCCGCATTCTCGCGCACGTGCGCCACATTCGCCGACTTCGGGATGCTGATGATCGTGTCGTGCCGCAAGGTCCAGGCGAGAGCCACGCAAGCGGGGGTGCATTCATGCTTGGCAGCGAGCCGGACCAGGGCCGGATGGTCCAGCAGCGCGCCACCCTGTCCCACCGGCGAGTAGGCCATTATCGGGATGCCCTGCTCGACTCCGTAGCGCAGCAGGTCGAACTCGATGCCGCGATACTCCAGGTTGTAGAGCACCTGGTTGGTCAGACACCCATTCGGCCGCGCCAGGCCCACCAGATCCTGCATGTCGCTCACGTCGAAGTTCGAAACACCCCAATCGCCGATCAGGCCGTCTCGTCGCAGCGCCTCGAAGCCGTCGATGGTCTCGCCAAGTGCGATGCTGCCGCGCCAATGCAGCAGATAGAGGTCGATCCGCTCGACATTCAGGCGCTTCAGACTGGCGCGGCAGGCTCGTTGCACGGCCGCCTTGCCGGCGTTGGACGGCAGCACCTTGCTGACCAGGAACACGCCCTCGCGCCGCCCCGCGATCGCCTCGCCGACAAGCTCTTCGGCGGCGCCGTCACCATACATCTCGGCGGTGTCGATCAGGGTCATCCCCAGGTCGAGGCCCAGACGCAAAGCCGCGATTTCCGCCGCGCGCGCGGCGCGGTCCGAACCGATTCGCCACGTTCCCTGCCCAAGCGCCGGCACCCTGGAGCCGTTATGCAAGCGAACAGTACGCACGCTCACGGCGCGCGATCCTTCTTCTCCCCCGCCGCCTTCTCAACATCCGTGCGATCGTCATGCGGCAGTCCCATGGACTCGCCCTCATGCGCCTCGTCGGGCACCCCGTTGGTCATGCCGGGGCGGTTGGTTTCGGGATGGCTTGGCGGAGTCTGCTCATCGAGCGGCTCCGGCTTGCCTTCGTCCTGCATCGGCTTCTCCTGCTCCACGAACTCAACCGGCGGCAGCGCCACGGGTTGCCTCAACCCAGCCGCGCGCCTCCTGTCGCCAATAGGCCAGCGTGTGCCCCTGCTCCTTGCATTGCGTCCAGCGCCCGCGCGCCGCCTCCATTGCCGCCGCGTCGCCGCCGTCGAACAGGTCGAAAACCCGGGCAAAAGGATCGAGTGACGCCGCCTGCACGCCGTCGAGCAGGAACAGGAAGCGCGCCTTGTTCACGGCCCCGCCTTCCTGGGCGATCAGGATCGGCTGCAGCGCCGCATGGGCAGCCTGTACGGTGCCGTGCGGCAGCCAGACCGGCGTCAGCACCTGCCACAGTGCTTCGTCGATCGCAGCCACACGGTCGGCGCCGCGCACCAGCACCAGTGCCCGTTCGCCGAGATCGAGGGTACGCCCGAGCAGACGCGGCAGGGCCTGCTCGGCCGTGGTGCGGGTCAGATGATAAAAGCCGATCGCCGCCATCAGCCTTCGTGGCAGTCGGCCACCAGGCGGTCGAGCAACCGCACGCCGAACGCGGTGGCGCCCTTCGGCACCGTCGGCTTGTCCTTGGCGGCCCAGGCGACGGCGGCGATGTCGAGATGCGCCCAAGGCACCTTGCCCACGAAGCGTTGCAGGAATTGCGCGGCAGTGATCGAGCCGCCCGGACGGCCGCCGATATTCTTCATGTCTGCGATGTCCGAGCGCAGCAGCTTATCGTAGCTCTCGCCCAGCGGCATCCGCCAGACCGCCTCGCCCGACGCGAGGCCAGCCGCCAGCAGGTCGCCGGCCAGCCCGTCATCGTTGCTGAACAGCCCGGCATGCTCGTGACCCAAGGCCACGACGATGGCGCCGGTCAGGGTCGCCAGATCGATCATGCAGCGCGGCGCGAACCGCTCCTGCGCGTACCAAAGCACATCGGCCAGCACCAGGCGGCCTTCGGCGTCGGTGTTGATCACCTCGATGGTCTGTCCCGAGCAACTGGTCACCACGTCACCAGGCCGCTGCGCCCGTCCCGACAGCATGTTCTCGACCAGCCCGACAATGCCCACCGCATTGACCCGGGCCCGCCGCCCCGCGAGGGCCGCCATCAAACCGGTGACCGCTCCGGCGCCGGCCATGTCCCACTTCATGTCTTCCATGCCGCCGGCCGGCTTGATCGAGATGCCGCCGGAATCAAACGTCACCCCCTTGCCGATGAAGGCGACGGGTGCTTCGTCCGCTTGCCCGCCGTTCCAGCGCATGATCACCGTGCGCGGCTCGGCGTCGGAGCCCTGCGCCACCCCCATCAGCGCGCCGAAGCCGAGTTCGGTCATCGCCGCCGGCCCCAGCACCTCGATGTCGAGCCCAAGGCTGCTTAGCGCCTCGATGCGGTCGGCGAACACCGGCGGGGTCAGCACATTGGCCGGCTCGCTGACCAGGTCGCGGGCGACGAACACGCCGTGCGCCACGGCCGCAAGTGCTGGCCAGGCATCGCGCGCAACATCGGGCTCGTCCGCAAGCACCCTCAGGGCGGCAAGCAGCGGCTTGTCCTCTGGCTTCTCACGTGTGCGATAGCGGTCAAAGCGATAGGCGCCGAGCACGGCACCGAAGGCGGCCTCCGCCGCAAGCGCCGCCGACAGGGCATCGGCCCCCAGCACGCCGCGTGCCTCCCGCTTCAGCGCCGCCACCGCCGCACTGCCCGCCGCTTGCGCCACATTTGCATCGACATCGGCCGACTTGCCGAGCCCGATCAGCACCACCCGCGAAAAACCGCCGCCCGGCCCTGGCAGCACCAGGCTCTTGCCGCGGGCGAAGCTGAACGCGGCCGCCTGCACGGCCCGCGTAAGGCCGCCCTCAGTGGCGCGGTCGACCGCCTCGAACAGCGCCGAACGGGCCCCGTCCTCCGTGCCGAGAAGTGCCAGGGCACTCGCCTCTTGCACATCGTCGAGGCGAGCTTGGGCGAATTCGATGTCCAACATGCCGTCAGCCTTTTGTCGGTTTCGGGATACGCCCCGGGTTTGCGAGTCTGAGCGGACTTCAGCCGGATGGACAAGAGGCCAGCAGCCGCGCGGTCATGATGCGCCACTCGTCCTCGACCGAGACGGTCGGCACCGCCTGACCGGCCCGCCGATACCAATAGCTGGCGTTGCCGCCGTCGCCCTCGACCCGGTGCAGATGCGCATGCATCCAATCGCCGCGCGCCGTACCCTCCTGCTGCTGGACACAGTCGTGCGCGCGCTCCCAATCGCCCTTGGCCTCCCACCAGAGCGCCTGCAGCGCGAGATCCAGCGCCGCCGGCGGTGACGGGTCGACGAGGCTGGCACGGAATTGCGCGATCGTCGTCATGCTTGGCTCTCCCATATCGGCTGGCACGAACTTTGCGTGACGCATGCCTGCAACGCGTCTGCCGCTGAACCCGATGACGAGGTGTCCTTGACCATCATGCCAAATCAATCGCTGGTGACCCGCCGCACGGCACTGGCCGCCGCCGCCTCCTCGCTGGCGCTGCCGGCGATCATCCGTCCGGCCCGCGCGGCCGGCACCGTCAAGCTCGGCTGCCTGTTCTCGTCGTCCGGCACCATGGCCAATCTCGAGGGGCGCCTCAACTACGTGGCGCACATGGCCGCCGACGAACTCAACGCCAAGGGTGGGGTGCTCGGACGCACCGTCGAGGTGATCACCACCAATCCCGCCTCGGACTGGCCGGCCTACGCCCAAATCGGGCGCCAGCTCCTCCAGGAGCAGAAGGTCGCCGCCCTGTTCGGCTGCTGGACCTCTGTGTCGCGCAAGTCTGTGCTGCCCGTCGTCGAGCAGAATGACGGCCTGCTATTCTACCCGCTGCATTTCGAGGGCGAGGAGAACTCGAAGAACGTCGTCTATCTGAACTCACCGCCGGCGAGCTCGGTGCTGCCGGCGGTGGACTACCTGATGGGTCCCGACGGCGTCGGCGCCAAGCGCTTCTTCATGCTCGGCACCGACTATGTCTGGCCGCGCACCATCAACAAGATCCTCAAGGGCTACTGGAAGACCAAGGGGATCACCCCCGCCGCCTGGCAGGAGCACTACGTGCCGTTCGGGTTCAGCAACTTCCAGACCCTGGTCAACGCCATACGCAGGTTCGAGAGCGAGGGCGGCGGCCAACCGATCGTGGTGCTCACCGTCGTCGGCAGCTCGATCCCCGACTTCCTGCGCGAATACACCAACCAGAAGATCAAGCCGACCGAGATGCCGGTGCTCGGGCTGGACATGGTGGAAGCCGACCTCGAAGGCCTCAACACCGAGGGGCTGGTCGGCACGCTGAACTGCTGGGCCTATCTGCAGAACGCGCCGGGGCCGCGCAATCAGGCGTTCCTCGCCGACTGGGCCGCCTACGTGAAGAAATCCGGCGCACCCTACAGCCCTAAAACGGTCATCGATCCGATGGCCTCGACCTATGACGGTGTTCATATCTGGGCAGAAGCTGCGAAAAAGGCAGGCAGCTTCGACGTGCCCGCCGTGCGCAAGGCCTTCGCCGGGCTCAGCTTCGACGGGCCGTCCGGCTACACGCTGACGATGACGGCGGCGAACAACTATGTCAGCCGCGGCGTCTTCATCGGTTCCGTCAACGACAAACAGGGTTTCGACGTACTGTGGCAGTCGAAGAATACGCCAAAGCCGGTGCCGTTCAGTCCCTATAGCTAATGCGGCTCATTTGGGGGTCGCTCGCAGCCCTGGCGGCGGTCCTTGCCGTCTCAGGGAGCGCCGAGGCCGCACCGCTCGATCGTGGCGGCACGGTCGGCCTGCTGTGCAGCGGCAGCCAGGAAGCGGTCACCGCCTTGCACCGCCTGCTCGATTCGGCGCCGACCGCGAGCCCGGCCGACGCCGCATGGTCGATGCAGCTCGCGCATGCATTCTCCGACCGCGCGGTGCGGTGCGGCGGGACGGGCAAATTCCTCGATCTCCCGGCGGGCGGGGTCGATGCCGCGTCGCTCGCCCCGGCCCGGATCCCGCCTGGGCTCCCCGCACCGCTGCCCAGCCTGCGGGCGCGGCGGCTGCTGTCCGAGACCATCGCAGCACTGACCCTGTTCGTCGCCGCGTCGCAGGACGACCGACTGGCCGCGGTGGCAACCCTGTCGCATTTCCAGGACCAGCTCCCGTCCGGGCTACTCCAAGCCGCACTGCACCGTACACACGACCCCGCCGTGCGCGCCGCGCTGCGCGCCCTGATCGTCGAGACGGGCCTGTTTTCCCCCGACCAGAGCCGGCGCCTGGCGGCGATCGCGGCCCTCGGCGCGCGCGCAACATCACGTGACGTAGCCCGCCTGAGCGCGCTGCGCGCCGATCCGAACTTCGCCCACGACCCGCGCACCACGGCCGCCATCGACCGCGCGCTTGCGCAGGCGCACTTCTGGGTGCGCAGCGGAGCGGTGCTGTCGCTGCTCTATAACGGGCTGAGCACCGGCAGCGTGCTGTTCCTGTCGGCGGTCGGGCTGTCGATCGTCTTCGGCCTGATGGGCGTGATCAACCTCGCCCAAGGCGAGCTGATCACCGTCGGCGCCTATGCCACCTTCTGCGTCCAGGAGGCGCTGCGCCACGTCGCCCCCGGCCTGCTCGGCTTCTATCCGCTGTTTGCCGTCCCCGTCGCCTTTGGTGCGGCGGCGCTGGTCGGCGTGGCGATGGAGGTCACGGTCATCCGCCATCTCTACCAGCGCCCGCTGATGACCCTGCTTGCGACCTGGGCGATCAGCCTGCTGCTGGCCAATCTGGTGCGGGTCGGTTTCGGCACCCAGAACCTGCGCTTCGACACGCCGTCCTGGCTTTCGGGGGGCACCCGCCTGGTGGGCGACTGCCTGATCACCTGGAACCATCTGTTCGCCATCGGCTTCGCCGTCGCCGCCTTCGCGGCGGCGCTTGCGGTCCTGCATCTGACCGATCTCGGGCTGTTCATCCGCGCGGTGACGCAGAACCGGGCGATGGCGGGCGCTCTCGGCGTGCGCACCTTGCGCATCGATCGCGTCGCCTTCGGCCTTGGCGCGGGTCTCGCGGGCCTTGCGGGACTGGCGCTGTCGCCGACCTACAACGTCAATCCAACGATGGGCTCCGGCTTCATCATCGACAGCTTCATGGTGGTGGTGCTCGGCGGCATCGGCAGCCTGCCCGGCACCGCGCTCGCCGCCCTCGGAATCGGGATGGTCGATGTCGGCATCGAGCCGTTCTACGGCGCCGTTGCCGCCAAGGTGGTCTCGCTGCTGCTGGTGGTAGCGCTGATCCAGTGGCGACCCGAAGGCCTCGTCGCGATCAGGGGGCGCCGGTGAGCCGCCGCTTCGACGTTCCGGCCATTCTCACTATGCTCGTGCTCGGCCTCCTGGCGGTGGCATTGCCGGCCCTCGCCTTGACTGCCACGCTGCCGACCTATCCGGTCAATCTGATCGGCCAGTTGATGTGCTTCGCGCTGTTGGCGATGGCGGTCGATCTGCTTTGGGGCGGAGCCGGCATCCTCAGCCTCGGGCACGGGCTGTTCTTCGCGCTGGGCGGCTATCTGTGCGCGATGCACCTGCTGCGCACCGCCCACGCCGCGACCCACGTGCTGCCGGATTTCCTGCTCTATATGGGTGCCGCCGGATTCCCCTCATGGTGGGGGTTCGCCGACAGCGCCGCCCTCACCGTCTTCGCGATCCTGCTGGTGCCGGCGGCGGCGGCCTTTCTGTTCGGCTTCGTGTCGTTTCGATCGCGGGTCAACGGCGTCTATTTCTCGATCATCACCCAGGCGCTGACCTACACCGCGATGCTGCTGATGTTCCGCAACGACACCGGATTTGGCGGCAATAACGGCATGACCGGCTTTCACGACCTCGCGGGCCTGCCGCTCGGCGGCCCGACCGCCACCGTGGCGCTGGCCACCGCCTCGATCCTGGCAGTGCTCGCCTGCCTCGTGGCCGGCAGGTTTGTCCTCGGCTCGCGCCTGGGGAGGCTGCTGGCCGCGGTGCGCGACGACGAGCCGCGGCTGCGCTTCCTCGGCTACGAAACGCTCTGGCTCAAGCTTGCGGTCTGGTGCGCGTCGGCCTCGCTCGCCGCCGTCGCAGGCGCCCTCTATGTGCCGCAGGTCGGCATCGTCAATCCGGCGCTGCTCGACCCGGCGCTATCGCTGGAGGTCGCGGTCTGGGTCGCCATCGGCGGCCGCGGCGGCCTGTGCGGCGCGATCCTGGGTGCCACCCTGGTAACCCTGCTCAAGGCCTGGCTGTCCGCCTCGGCGCCGCTGCTCTGGCCGTTCGTGCTCGGTCTGCTGATCCTGCTGGTGGTGATGGCGTTGCCGAACGGGCTGCTCGACATCGGCAATCGGTCCCGCGCGTGGATGACGCGGCTCGGGCGTGCCGCCTGATGGCCGACGCCGTCGCCGTGCTCGACCTGACCGTCTCGTTCGGCCGCTTCGTCGCCCTGCGCGACCTCACCTTCCGCGCGAGCTACGGCCATGTCCAGGGCGTCATCGGCCCGAACGGCGCCGGCAAGACCACGCTGCTCGACGTGCTGACCGGCAAGTCACGGCCACGCTCCGGGCGGGTGCTGCTCGACGGCACCATCGATCTCGCCCGCCTGAGCGACGTTGCCCGCGCCCGCGCCGGCATCGGCCGCAAGTTCCAGAAGCCCAGCGTGTTCGAAGCGCTCACCGTCGCGGAGAACCTCGACCTGGCGCTGCGCCGCGCCGCCAGATCGGCGCCGGTCGCGCGCTTGCTCGAAACTGTCGGGCTTGCGGCACTGCGCGACCGGCTGGCCGGCACGCTGTCGCATGGCCAGAAGCAATGGCTCGAGATCGGCATGGTGCTGATCGGCGAGCCCAAGCTGCTGCTGCTCGACGAGCCGGTGGCCGGGATGAGCGACGAGGAGACCGCGCAGACAGCCACGTTGCTGCGTCGACTACGCGCCCCCGACCGAAGCATCGTCGTCATCGAGCACGACATGGATTTCGTCGCCCAAGTCGCGGACGGAGTGACGGTGCTGCATGAGGGACGCACCTTGTTCGAAGGCTCGATGGCGGCCGCGCGCGCCGACCGCCAAGTGATCGAGGTCTATCTCGGACGATGACGGAGCATCTTCTGATCGAGCGGCTCGACCATCATTACGGCAGTGCGCAGAGTCTGCGCGGCGTCTCGCTCGCCCTGCAATCCGGAGAATGCCTGGCCCTGCTGGGCCGCAACGGCGCCGGCAAGACGACGCTGCTGCGCTGCCTGGTCGGGCTGCTCGCCCCGAGCGGCGGCCGCATCCTGCTCGACGGCGAGGACATAAGAAGCTGGCCGTCCTACCGGCGCGCCCAGGGCGGCATCGGCTACGTGCCGCAGGGCCGCGACATCTTCCCCGGCCTGACCACCGCCGAGAACCTCGCGGTCAGCCGCAAGGCGCACGGCATCCGCGATAGCAGCGGCACCGACGAGGTCTGCGCCCTGTTCCCCGCACTGCGCACGCTGTGGCACCGCCGCGGCGGCGACCTCTCCGGCGGCCAGCAGCAACAGCTCGCGATTGGCCGGGCGTTGGTCGGGCAGCCGCGCCTGCTGATCCTCGACGAGCCGACCGAAGGCATCCAGCCCTCGATCGTGCAGGCGATCGAGGCGGTGATTGCCGCGCTGAAGACGCGCATGACGATCCTGCTGGTCGAGCAGTATGTGGATTTCGCGCGCTCGCTCGCCGACCGCATCGCCGTGCTGAGCCGCGGCGCTGTCGTCTCGGACAACGCCGCCGCCGACATCGACCCGGAGCGCCTGCGCCGCTCGCTTTCGATCTGAACAGGAGATCCCGCCATGGCCCATCACGAAATCCCCGCGACCCCCGAGAACATGGTGCTGGGCTATCTCGATGCGACGACGCCGCCGGTGCTGCAGATAAACTCCGGCGACACGGTGACGCTGCACTCCTTTCCCGCCGGCGGTCGCGAGACGCTGCCGCCCGACCTGGCGGTCCCCGACGATTATCTCGCCGCCCTCACCGCCCTGCCGGCCGGCCCCGGACCGCACTTCATCACCGGCCCCATCCATGTGCGGGGCGCGGCACCCGGCGACACCCTGCAGGTCGATATCCTTGAGGCGACGCCACGCATGGATTGGGGGTTCGTCGCCATCATGCCGCTGCTCGGCACGCTGCCGGACGAGTTCACCGACTATGAAACGATCCATCCGCGCGTCGACCGCAATCGCGGCGTCTGCACGCTTCCCTGGGGCACGGAGCTGCCGCTCGATCCGTTCTTCGGCATCATGGGCGTAGCGCCGCCCAAGGCATGGGGCCGCTGCGGCTCGCCGGTGCCGCGCGCCTTCGGCGGCAACATGGACAACAAGGAACTGAAACCCGGCACCACGCTCTATCTACCGGTCTTCAACGACGGCGCCCTGTTCATGGCTGGCGACGGACACGGGGTGCAGGGCGACGGCGAGGTCTGCATCACCGCACTTGAGACTGGGCTGAGCGGACGCTTCCGGCTGACCGTGCGGCGCGATTTCCCGGTGGCGTTCCCGTTCGCCGAGACGGCGACGCACCTGATCTCGATCGGGCTCGACGAGGATCTCGACGACGCCGCCAAACAGGCGGTGCGAGAGATGGTGGTGCATGTCTGCCGGCGGAGCGCACTCACCCGCAACCAAGCCTACATGCTGTGCTCGTTGGCCGGCGATCTGCGCGTCACACAGACCGTCGACGGCAACAAGGGTGTCCACATGATGCTGGCCAAGAGCCGCATCTGACCTCTAACAAGGATGCGATGAACGACCCCGATCTGCTCGCCTTGGCCGGCGCCCTTGCGCAGCGCGCGTCCGGCATCATCCTGGAGATCCGCGCACGCGGCTTCGAAACCCTGGCCAAGTCCGACCTCAGCCCGGTCACCGAGGCCGACCACGCCGCCGAGGCCGCCATCCTGGAGGGCCTACGCGGCAACACGACAATTCCGGTGATCGCCGAGGAAGAGATCGCCGCGGGCCTGACCACGGCGCCCGGGGAATGCTTCTGGCTGGTCGACCCGCTCGACGGGACCCGCGAGTTCGCCGCCGGACGCGACAACTTTACCGTCAATATCGGCCTGGTGCGCGGCGGCCGGGCGGTGCTGGGCGCTGTGGCACTCCCCGCTTTTAGGCAACTCTATCTCGGCCGCGTCGGCTTTGGCGCGACACGAACCGACGCGGACGGCACCCGCCCGATAGCGGTGCGCACCGCCCCGGCCGAGGGACTGACCGTGCTCGCCTCACGCCACTATGCAGGCGACCCGGCCTTGCGCGCCTATCTCGGCGCGCAGCGCATCGCCACCCTCGGCAATATCGGCTCGGCGGCCAAGTTCGTGCGGGTGGCGGAGGGGGCGGCCGACCTGTATCCGCGCCTCGGACGCACCATGGAGTGGGATACCGCAGCACCCCAGGCGGTCGTCGAAGCCGCCGGCGGCACGGTCACCCTGTTCGACGGCAGCCCGCTCACCTACGGCAAGCCGGGCTGGGAGAACCCGCACTTCGTCTGCCGCGGCCATCTCTTCGCTCGCGTCACGTCATAGCGGTGCGCCTTGCCGCGATGCTAACAAGGCCGCACCTCCACCGCCGAGTCGGAGAAGCGGACGGGTTCCATGCAGACAGTCGAGACCCAGCGCCTACACGCCGACACCCAAGGCATCGCCCGGGCGGCGACGCTGCTGCGCGCGGGCGCCCTGGTCGCGTTCGGCACCGAGACGGTCTACGGCCTGGGGGCCGACGCCACCGACCCGCGGGCGGTCAACGCCGTGTTCGCGGCCAAGCAGCGGCCACGCCATAACCCGCTGATCATCCACCTCGCCGACGCCGACGCCGCCTTTCGCGAGGTGCGCGAGAGCGACCTCGCGCGCGCCTTTGCCGCACGCTTCTGGCCCGGCCCGCTGACCCTGGTGCTGCCACGCCTGCCCGCCAGCAGGGTCTGCCCGGGGGCCGCCGCCGGGCTCGACACGCTCGCGGTTCGCGTTCCGGCTGGGGACGCCGCGCGCCGGCTGCTGCATGAGACCGACCGGCCGGTCGCAGCACCCTCCGCCAACCGCTCCGGCCGGATTAGCCCAACCCTGGCCGCCCACGTGCTCGATGGGCTCGGCGGCCGCATCGACGCGGTGCTCGATTGCGGGCCCTGCGTCGTCGGGCTGGAAAGCACGGTGCTCGCCCTCGACGACGATGGTGCCACCCTGCTGCGCCCCGGCGGCATCGCCACGGAGGCGATCGCGTCCCTGCTTGCCGAATACGGCGCCCCGCCCCTCCTCGCTGCCCTCCCGCACGACCCCCCGCGCGGCCCGGGGCAGCTCGCGGCACATTACGCGCCAAGCCTGCCGGTGCGCCTCGACGCAGACACCGCCCACGACGACGAAGCCCTGCTCGCCTTCGGGCCGGCGCCCGACCATGCCGGACCGATCTGGAATCTCTCGCCTAGCTGCGATCTCACCGAGGCGGCGCAGCGGCTGTTCGCGGGCCTGCGCGCGCTGGACACCCAGGCGAGCGCGCTGAGCTTGGCCGGGATCGCGGCAATGCCGATCCCCGCGCACGGCCTGGGGCTTGCGATCCGCGACCGGCTTGCCCGCGCCGCGGCCGCCACACAATGACTCAGGGCCTCGACCCGAAGGAGCTCAAGACGCTCTCGGACATCCTCGCCCTTGTCCTGGAGGACCAGCCCGGCCAGGCGGCCAGCGCACTGGAGGCGATCCGCGCGCGGGCCCGACGCAATGCCGTCACCGGTGGTGCGCTGAAGAACCTGTTCGTCGCCATTGCCCCGAACCCGCCGGCGACGCGCGCCGCCCCGCGCCCCCGCGCCACCCGCTCCACCGCGGCGGGACCTGAACTCGCCGCCGCGCGGACCCGCATTTCCCAGCTCACCGCCGACGTCAACCGCCTCGACCTCGATCTGCGCCACACCACCGCGCGCATCGAGTCGCTGCGCGCCGAGTTGAACCTTACCCGCCAGGCCCGCGCCGAGGCGCAGCAATCGCTGCTGCAGGTCAGCCGCGACGGCCGTCAGCGGACGCTGCTGATGGGGCTGTGCCTGGTCTGCGGCATCCTGATCGGGATTGCCGGCTCCTCTGTGTTCCACGCCCTTGATCCCCCGCCACCCCGTGACATCTCACCCTTGATGCAGTCTCCATGACCGACCTTCTGCGCGCCCTCAAGGAGAGGCTTGGCGAGGCCGGGGTGCTGACCGCGCATGCCGACACCGACGCCTATTGCCACGACTGGCGCGGCCTGTATCACGGTCGTGCGCGTGCGGTGATCCGTCCCGCCGACACCGCGTCCGTCGCCGATGCCGTCCGGCTTTGTGCAAAGCACGGCGCACAACTGGTGCCACAAGGCGGCAACACCAGCATGGTCGGCGGCGCTTCGGTCCGCGACGACTCAAGTGAAATCATCCTCTCGCTCGCCCGGATGAACCGGGTCCGCGCAATCGATCCCATCGACATGACCTTGTCCGTGGAGGCCGGCGTCATCCTCAAGACGGCCCAGGAGGCCGCGGCTGCCGCCGGGTGCCTGCTGCCGCTGTCGATCAGCGCCGAGGGCTCGGCCCAGATCGGCGGCATCCTGGCGACCAACGCCGGCGGCAACAACACCGTGCGCTACGGTAACGCGCGCGAGTTGGTGCTCGGCATTGAGGCGGTACTCCCCGACGGCAGCGTACTGTCCGCCATGCGCCGGCTGCGCAAGGACAACACCGGCTATTCGTTGCGCCATTTGCTGGTCGGCTCCGAAGGCACGCTCGGCATCATCACCGCCGCCGTGCTGCAACTGGCCCCACAACCGCGCACGATCGAGGTCGCCCTCTGCGCCGTCCCCTCGCCCGAGTCGGCGCTGACCCTGTTCACCCGCATGCGCGGCCAGGACCCGTCGGCGATCCAGGCCTTCGAATACATGTCCGGCATCAGCATGGGCTTGGTTACGCAATACATCGAAGGTGCAACCCTGCCGCTCGAACGGGCCGCGCCGCATTACGTGCTGATCGAACTCGCCACCGCCCGCGACAACGCCAACCTGCGCACCCTGCTGGAATCGGTACTTGCCGAAGCCCTGGAGGATGGCTGCGCACTGGACGCCGTGATCGCCGAAAGCGGCGCGCAACGCGCGGCACTCTGGAAGCTACGCGAGGAACATTCCGAAGCGCAGAAGCGCGCCGGCGGCAACGTCAAGAACGACGTTTCAGTCCCGCTCAGTCAGGTCCCGGCGCTGATCGCCCGCGCCTCCGACGCCTGCGCCACCCTGATCCCCGGCATACGCATCGCGCCGTTCGGCCATCTCGGCGACGGCAACATCCATTTCAACCTGATCCAGCCCGAGGCGATGGCACGCGACGACTTCCTCGCCCGTGAGCACGACATCATGGAAACTGTCGCCGCAATCGTGCGCGACCTCGACGGCTCCTTCTCCGCTGAACACGGTATCGGACGTCTCAAGACCGACATGATGCAAACCTGGCGCGGCGGCGCGGAACTGCAAAGCATGCGACGGATCAGGCAGGCCATCGACCCGGATGGGCTGTTCAATCCAGGAAAGCTTTTCTGACGGCGTCAGTGTCCATGGACTCAGCCAAATCGCAGTCGACCGCGCCGCTGGCGATCCATTACGCGTCGGTGCGCGCCGCGGCAACCAGCCACAGCGCTTCCAACCCGTTGAATGTCGGCGCAGCCTTGCGCCTCGGTGGCCGCGCGGGATCGAGCGAGAGCGATGGAAAGTGATCGAGCAGCGCAGTGATACCGATCTGCGCCTCGGCCCGGGCCAGCGGCGCGCCCAGACAGAAATGCACTCCGCCGCCGAACGCGACGTGGCTGGGGTCCAGCCGCTCAACGTCGAAGCGATGCGGGTCGGCATGCACGGCCGGATCCCGGCCGGCCGCAAGCAGCGACGACTCGATCTTGTCCTGTGCCGCGATCGGGCAGCCGCCAATCGTGGTCGGACAGGTCGCGACCCGCATGACCTGCGCCACCGGCGGGTCAAAGCGGAGCATCTCCTCGACGGCATTGCGGATCAACTGAGGGGACGTCTGCAGCTTGCCGAGTTCCGCCGGGTGCTCAAGCAGCGCCAGGACGCCGTTCCCGATCAGGTCGGTGGTTGTCATGTTGCCTGCTAACAGCAGCAGGTTACAGGTGGTCACGATCTCCTGGGCGCTCAACCGCTCGCCCTGCTCCTCGGCGGCCGCCAGGGCGCCCACGAGATCGTCCCGCGGCACCCGGCGACGCCGTGCCACCACATCGGCGAAATAGTCCTTCAGGTTGCGGTCGGCATCAATCAGGCGTTCGCGCTGGGCGTCGGTTGGCGCCGGATTGAAGACATGGATCATGGCGTCGGACCACCGCCTGAACGACGGCAGGTCGGTGGCGTCGACGCCCATCATCTCGGCAATCACGATCGTCGGCAGCGGTGCGGCATAGGCTTCGAGCAGGTCAAAGGAAGGCGCGCCTGCGAGGTCGTCGAGCAGAGCCGAGGCCACCTCGGCGATACGTGGCCGCATCGCATCGGTGGATCGCTGGTTGAACGCCTGTGCCACCAGGCCGCGCAATCGCTTGTGGTCGGGATCGTCGAGCCGGAGCATGGAAAGATCGTCATCGTCGGGGAGGTTGCGGCGATCGGGGCTGTCCTCACGGAGCTTGCGCGGGTCGACGGCGAGGCTGCGATCGTTCAGCACGGCGCGAACATCGGCGTAGCGCGTCAGGTAGAACCTCTCGAACGCGCGGTCGAGGTGCACGGGGGCGGCCGCCCGAAGGGCCTCGAGTATGGCGTGCGGATGCTCTCGGAACGCCGGGTTGAGCGGCGTCAGCGCCATGCCCTCGGGAAGCTCGCTCATCCGTGGTCTCCTGATTCTTGTGGTCTCGCCGTCAGCGGGTTCCGGGGTCGTCATCCGATCAGCGCGATCAGCTTGGCCCGCAACTCGGCCAACTCGGATGCACGCGCGCGGCCTTTGCGGGTTGCGTTGCGGGCACGCCAGTCCTGGCTCTTGACCTGATCGGCAAGTGCTACGCTTGGGGGGCTGCCAGCCAACGTCACCTCAAACGGGTAGCCTTTGATCCGGGTCGTCGTCGGGCAGCACAGGATCATGCCGGTGCGGCCGTTGTAGCCGGCTGGGCTCAGGACCACGGCCGGTCTGTGTCCAGCCTGTTCATGACCTGCCTGGGGGTTGAACTGGAGCCAGACGATATCTCCGGCATCGGGCACATAGCCCGGCGCCATTACCAGAATTCCCCGCCGACCGGCTTGCCCATGCCGACCGGGTCATGGCGGTTTTCGTCACTGATCCCGGCAATCAAGGCTTCGACATCGTAGCGCGCCGGCCGCAACGGCTCGATTACGATCCGACCGCCTTCCTCGCGCACGTCAACCTGCTGATCCAGTCGAACCTGCGCCGCCTCCAGCACCGCGGCCGGGATACGCACCGCGGCGCTGTTGCCCCACTTCTTTACCACGCCCTGCACGCGACTCTCCGACCCGAACCATACGTCTACACATAGTATAGACATTCGGACATCGCCAGCCCTGCTCGCTGATAGGCATTGCCGCTACTCGGCTATCCGCGGACAGGAACCCGCTTTCGCGAGCCTCAACTTGTGTGCAAGCCATCGGCCGCTGATCTCCGACGGAGTTTCGATCAGCCGGTTCAAGGCCTCGGCTGCCAGCACGGAAACCGCGATGCCGGCCGTAATAAGAAGCAACTTGTCGGCGTGCGGAAAGCTGTATGCAAAGCCAACGATGATCGGGACATGGACCAGATACAAGCTGTAGGAAATCCGGCCCAGCCAGCTCGGAAACGGGGTCTCGAGACAGTGCGTCACCCGGTTCTCGGTCGTGCACAGCGCCACGATCGCCAAGGCGCCGAGACCGGCCACGAGCAGCAGGACGCCATTACAAATCGAGCCAACCGCACTGTTCGGACCGGGTGTCAGGGTCGTCAGAGAGAGAGCGAAAATCCATGCGGTAACGCTCGCCCATGCCGGCAGGCCCGCGACAAAGCTGCGCACCGCACGGAGGTGAAGCCCAAGCAAGGCGCCGGACGCGAACAGGAACAGATAGGAGGCGGTCATCGCCAGTTGCGTGGTAATGATGTTCCCGTGCGCGGGCAACACAGCCGCGAGGCCGAGCATCAGGACCGATATGACGCAAGTCAGGATCGGCGTCGCACGCATCGCGAGCACGAGGGCCGGGAAAATCAGCGACACCCGCATCTCGTGGGTGAGGCTCCACATGGGGTTGTCTAGCCCGTTACGCGTACCGCCAAGAAGCAGGAGGTGCTCGCGAACAAGCCCGGCGCTCAGCGGCTCGTTCCAGGTAAAGCTGATCCAGCGGCCAAAGCCTTCGATTGGCCCGGGCTGTACAAACCATTCCAGAATGACGGAGAACAGGATCGCGACCGCGAACGGCGGCCAGATCCGCAGAATCCGTTTCACGTAATATTCCCGCACCAATTGACCTCTTGTCAGAGGAAAGGTCAGGACGAGGCCGCTAAGCGCGAAGAACACAAGAACCGCGGCAGGGCCGCTTATCGCGAGGCAGAGAGGCGAGCGTGTGAACCAGCTATACAGGTCACGCGCGCCACCGTGAAACGGCGAATGATGATAAGCGTAGGAACCCGGAAACAGCAGGAAGCAGTGATAGAAGACCACGGTCAGTGCCGCGACCCCACGCAGAGAGTCGAGGGATTTGATCCGGCCCGCTGAACTTACTGTTGATCTTGAACCTGCAACGACGTTTCTCGGCATCGGCTTCAATTTTGTTGCGTCACAAGCAACTCACCATGCGCTCAAAGATATTTCAAGTTGCACGAAGGGCGGACTCAGTGGCGGATCCAAAGCAGGCGTTGAAGGCCATCGGACGGCTTCCGGACATTGAGATTGAGCCTGCGGTGGCAGCCTTGCAACTCGCGCGTCTGGGTGCTCCCGAGCGTGACTGGCTTGATGCGTCCGCGCATCTCTCTCTCCTGGCGCGCGAGGCCGCTGCCATTGGCGCGGTGCTGAACGGGCGGACGGCGGAGGCGCGGATCGGCGCGTTGGCGGGATTGATTCACGCACGCTTCGGCTATCGCGGCGACCGCGAGACCTACGACGACCTTGATAATGCAAACCTGATCCGGGTCATCGAGCGGCGGCGGGGGCTGCCGGTGGCGCTCGGCGTAATCTGGCTGCACTGCATACACGCCGCCGGATGGGAGGGCTGGGGAATCGATTTTCCCGGCCACTTTCTGGTCGCACTTGGTGGCGCCCAGGGGGCGGGAACGCTGATCGACGTGTTTGGCGAGGGGGCGACGGTCGGCTCACCCGACCTGCTGGCGCTGCTCGCCGGGATCACCGGCCACCCGACACCGATCGAACCCGGTATGCTGCGGCCGATGGCGGTTCGCGACGTGCTGCTGCGGCTGCAACGCAATCTGGTGGGGCGGCGTGCGGCGGCTGGTGACAGAGTTGGCGCGTTGGCCTCGCTCGAGGGCATGCTGCTGATGGCGCCCGACGTCGCCCCACATTGGTTGCAGGCGGCGGACCTGCATCGTGTCCTTGGGCAGACCGACGATGCGATCGCCTGCCTGGAACGCTTTCTCGCCTTGGTGCCGTCAAGCGACGCCTCCGATCAGGCGCGTGCGCAGATTGCGCTGCTGCGTCAGGGGTAAGAATCAGGCCGCCTCGCGCACCAGCTTCTCCAGGTTGCCGACGATGGCATGGGCCTCGTCGATACGCTGCGCCGTGGTCATCTCGCGCAACACCGCGAGCTTGTGGTCCGGGCGAAGCCGCATGCCGTCCTGGCTCTTGCGGCCGATCAGGGCGATCAGGCCAGCCGGATTGGCGAACGCGTTGCCACGGAATTGCAGCACCATGCCCTTCGGGCCCGCCTCCAGCTTCTCGATGCCGGCAGTGCGACACAGCCGCTTGAGGGTGACCACGCGCAGCAGGTTCTCGACCTCGTCGGGCAGCGGGCCGAAACGATCGACCAGCTCGGCCGCCATCGCCTCGGTCTCCGCGTCCGACTGAAGCGCGCCGATGCGACGATACAGGCCAAGCCGCACCGGCAGCTCGGCGACATAGCTCTCCGGGATCAGCACCGGCAAGCCGAGCACGATCGCCGGGGTCCAGTCGCGGTCCTCGGCCCGCCTGCGGCCCTTCTCGACGCGCAGGTCCGCGACCGCGTCTTCCAGCATCTGCTGATACAGCTCTATGCCGACCTCGCGGATATGGCCGGATTGCTCGTCGCCGAGCAGGTTGCCGGCGCCGCGCAGATCCAGGTCGTGCGAGGCGAGGGTAAAGCCGGCGCCGAGCTGATCGAGCGTCTGCATGACTTCCAGGCGCTTCTCCGCCGCCGGTGACAGCAGATGGTTCTGCGGCCAGGTCAGATAGGCGTAGCCGCGCTGCTTGCCGCGACCGACCCGGCCGCGCAACTGATAGAGCTGGCCGAGCCCGAACATGTCGGCGCGGTGGATCAGCAGCGTATTGACCGAGGGCATGTCCAGGCCGCTCTCGACAATGTTGGTCGAGAGCAGGATGTCGTGCCGGCCGTCGCTGAACTCGGTCATCACCCGCTCCAGCTCACTCGGCGCCAGCCTGCCATGCGCCTCGATCAGCCGCGCCTCGGGGACGATTTCGCGCAGCCGCTCGCCCATGCGCGCGAGGTCCTCGATACGCGGCACCACGCAGAACACCTGGCCGCCGCGGAAGCGCTCGCGCTGCAACGCCTCGCGCACGACGACGCTGTCGAACGGCATGATGAAGGTACGCACCGCCAGCCGGTCGGTCGGCGGACTTGCGATCAGGCTCATCTCGCGCACCCCGGTCAGTGCGAGCTGCAGGGTGCGCGGGATCGGCGTGGCGCTGAGTGTCAGCACATGCACGTCCTCGCGCAGTGCCTTGAGCTTCTCCTTGTGGCCGACGCCGAAATGCTGCTCCTCGTCGACCACCAGCAGCCCGAGATCGGCGAACTCGATGCCCTTGGCAAGCAAAGCATGGGTGCCGATGACGATGTTCACCGAGCCGTCGGCGATGCCCTTCTTCACCGAAGCCGCGTCCTTGGCGCCCACCATGCGCGAGAGCTGCTCCACCCTGATTGGCAGACCGGCGAAGCGCGCACCGAACGTGCGGTGGTGCTGGCGCGCCAGCAAGGTCGTCGGCACCACGACGGCGACCTGCGCGCCCGACATCGCGGCGACGAAGGCGGCACGCAGCGCCACCTCGGTCTTGCCGAAGCCGACATCGCCGCAGATCAGCCGGTCCATCGGCCGGCCGGCGGCCATGTCCTCGAGCACGTCGGCGATGGCGCGCGTCTGGTCCTCGGTCTCGACGAAGGGAAAGCGCGCGCAGAACTCGTCCCAACTGCCTTCGGCCGGTGCCAGGCTCGGCGCCTCGCGCAACTGCCGGGCGGCCGCGGTCCGTATCAGCTCGCCCGCCATGTCGCGGATACGGCTCTTCATCCGCGCCTTGCGTGTCTGCCACGAGGCGCCGCCGAGCTTGTCGAGGGCGACGCCGTTCTGCTCGCTGCCGAAGCGGCTGAGCAGCTCGATATTCTCCACCGGCAAAAACAGCTTCTGGCTGTTGTCGTAGATCAGCCGCAGGCAATCATGCGGCGCCGAGCCGACGCCGATGGTCTCAAGCCCGTCATAGCGGCCGATGCCGTACTCCTGGTGCACCACCAGGTCGCCGGCGGCGATCTCGGTCGCTTCGGCGATGAACTGGTCGGCGCGCTTGCGTCGGCGCGGCGGTCGCGAGATCCGCTCGCCGAGCAGGTCCTGCTCCGAGACGAGCGCGAACTCGTCGGACACGAAGCCGCGCTCCAATCCTAAGGTGAGCAGCCCGATGCTGCCCGCGGGCACGCCGCGCGCCTCGCTCCACGCCTCGATCACCTGGAACGGCAGGCGATGGTCGCGCAACAGCCCGGCGATACGTTCGCGCGAGCCGCGCGACCAGGCGGTGAGCAGGGTGTGGCGACGCTTGCTTCCCTGAGAAGCCCACCTCGCGGCCTGCTCGCGCAACATGGCGAACACGTCCTCGCGCGACGCACCGGCAGTCGCACGCGCGAACATCACCCCGCCGCGGCCCCCGGCATCGATGCCGGTCGCTCCCTCGGGCATGGCGGACGGGCTGAAGACGATCGCGGGCCTGCCGGCCAGCATCGCCTGCCAGTCCTTGCGGTCGAGATAGAGCAGGTTCGGCGGCAGCGGACGATAGGGCGCCTCGCCTTCGCGCACCGGCAGATGCCGCGCCTCGGCGTGGTCTGCGATCATCTCCAGGCGCCCACTCAGCACCTCGTCGGTCTGGTGGTCGAAGCTCAGCGCCACGCCCGGCAAATAGTCGAGCAGCGTCTCCAGCGTCTCATGGAACAGCGGCAGCCAATGCTCGACGCCGCTATGCCGGCGCAGGTCGGAGACGCTGAGATAGAGCGGATCGGCCGCCGCCTCCGGGCCGAACTGTTCGCGCCAGTGGGAACGGAAGCGCGACACGCTGGCGGCATCGAAGGACAGTTCCGCGACAGGGCGCAGCACCAGGCTCGACCGCCTGGTCGTGGAGCGCTGGCTGGTCGGATCGAAACCGCGGATGTTCTCGACCTCGTCGCCGAACAGATCCAGCCGAATCGGCTCGCTCTCGCCGGCCGGATAGATGTCGAAGATGCCGCCACGGGTGGCGAACTCGCCCGGCTCCATCACGGTATCGGCGCGGCCATAGCCATTGGCGATCAACAGCTCGATCAGGAACGCGCCGTCCAGGCTCTCGCCCACCGCCACCCGCAGCGAGGCGCCGGCGAAGGCGTGGCGGGGCGGCACACGCTGCACCAGCGCGTTCACCGTGCTGACCACCAGACGGCGCCCCAAGGCGGGCTCCAGCAGCCGGGTCAGGGTGGCGACGCGCTCGGAGACGATCGCCGGGTTCGGCGAGGCGCGGTCATAGGGCAGGCAATCCCAGGCGGGGAAGCGCAGCACCTCGGTCTGCGGCGAGAAGAAACCGACGAGATCGGCGATCCGCGCCAGCCCGGCATCGTCGCGCGCGACATGCAGAAGTGGGCCGTCATGCTCGGCCAGACGCCGGCTCAGGAGCAGCGCATCGAAGCCCTCCGGCGCCCCCCAGATGGTGGCGGCACCACTCAAGAGTGAACGCCCCGCGCCGCCTGCTCGATCCGGCGCAGCATCGGCGTTTCAGCCTCAATCGGTATCGGGCGTCGTCCGGTCAGCCAGTCGGCGAGATCGACATCGTCCAGCTCCATGACCTCTTCGAGCTGATCGAGCTCGGCGTCGCTGAAGCCGGACATGCCTGCCGCCACAAAGCCGCCGATCAGGATGTCGGTCTCGTGCGTGCCGCGATGGGTGGCGCGAAACAGGATACGGCGGCGGCGGTTGTCGAGCCCCAGGGGTGTGGACATGCGGTTTTGTTCCAGGTCGCGGGCTGTCATATAGCCGCGCACCCCCCGCCTGTCAGCCCGCGTGATGATCCCGCCCGCCTCCCTTGTGCTCAACGATGCCGCGCACGACCCGATCGCGAGCCTGCCCGGGCTGCGGCCGAGCGCGGCCGTCCTGCTGGCGCGCGCGGCCGGCGGCACCACGCTGCTCGACCTGCTGTTCCACCTGCCGGAGATCGCGGTCATCGACCGACGCTGGCGGCCGGCCTTAAGCGAGATCACGGCCGAGGGCCTGGAGGCGGGCCGCGTGGCCACGCTCTCGGTGACCGTGCGCGCCGTGCTGCGACCAGCCACCGCGCGGCAACCATGGCGGGTCAGGGTCGATGACGGCAGCGGCGAGGCGGAGCTGGTGTTCTTCGGCCCGCGCCAAGTGCGTGGGCTTGCACCCGGGGCGCGCATCGTCGCCTCCGGTCGGCTGGAGCAGTATGCCGGGCGCCTGCGGATCGTCGGGCCCGATCACCTGCGGCCAGCCGCCGACGCGGCTCTCGTGCCCTCCATCGAGGCGGTCTGGCGGCTGACCGCGGGGTTGCGGCCGGTCGTGGTGGCACGCGCGATGCGCGCGGCGCTGGCCCGGTTGGGAATGTTCGACGAATGGCTCGACGCTGAACTGGTGCGCCGGCGGCTCTGGCCCGGCTTCGTGCAATCGCTGCGGCTGCTGCATTTCCCGGGCGACGCGCCGCTCGCGGAGGACGCCGACATGGCGCTCGTTCGTGCGCGCGCGCGCGAGCGCCTCGGCTATGACGAGTTGTTGGCCAATCAGGTGGCGACACTGCAGGCGCGCGCGCGCAACCGTGTCCGTCCGGGCCGCGCCATCAGCGGCGACGGCAGTCTGCGCGCGCAGGCGCTGGCGCGGTTCGGCCACCCACCGACAGCGGCACAATGCCGCGTCCTCGCCGAGATCGACGCCGACCTCGCAGCCCCCCGTCGTATGATGCGCCTGCTGCAGGGCGATGTCGGCGCCGGCAAGACCCTGGTTGCGGTGCTGGCGATGCTGGCGGCGGCGGAAGCCGGCGCCCAGGCGGTGCTGATGGCGCCGACCGAGATCCTGGCGCGCCAGCACCACCGCACCCTCAGCCGGCTGTCGCCGCTGCCGGCAGCACTGCTCACCGGCAGCATCAAGGGTGTCGCGCGCACGCGTGCCCGCGCGCAACTCGCCGACGGCACGATCAAGCTCGCGGTCGGCACCCATGCCTTGTTCCAGCAGGGCGTGGAGTTCGCCGATCTGGGCCTGGCGGTGATCGACGAGCAGCATCGCTTCGGCGTCGAGCAGCGTCTGCGGCTGGGCGAAAAGGGCGACGCGACCGACATCCTGGTAATGACCGCAACCCCGATTCCGCGCACCCTGCTGCTGACGCGATGGGGCGAGATCGAGGTCAGCCGGCTCGATGCGAAGCCGGCCGCGCGTCTGGCGATCCAGACCAGCCTGCATCGCCGCCAGCAGACCGGCCTGGTGTGCGACGGCGTCGCACGCGCGGTCGCGGGCGGCGCGCAGGTGTTCTGGGTATGCCCGCTGGTCAGCGAGAACGCGATCCTCGATGTCGCCGCCGCCGAAGCACGGGCGGCCGTGCTGACGGAGCGCTTCGGCGCCGCCTGCGTGGGGCTCGCACACGGCCGCCAGGAGAGTGCCGTGCGGCAGGCGGCACTTGACGATTTCGCCGCCGGCCGCACACGCATCCTGGTGGCGACCACGGTGATCGAGGTCGGCGTCGACGTGCCCGCGGCGACGATCATGGTGGTCGAGCATGCCGAGCGATTCGGTTTGGCGCAGTTGCACCAGTTGCGCGGCAGGGTCGGACGCGGCAGCGCGCGCAGCTACTGCCTGCTGCTGCATGATGACGAACTCGGGGCCGACGCCAGGCGTCGCCTGCGGCTGCTGCGCGACAGCGAGGACGGGTTCCTGATCGCCGATGTCGACCATCGTCTGCGTGGCGGCGGCGACCTGATGGGCCGGCGACAGTCCGGTCTGCCTGGCTTCAGGCTGGCGACGGGCCCGAACACGGATGCCGCCCTGTTGCTGGCGCGACGGGACAGCCAGCTCCTGCTTACGCGCGATCCGGACCTGCGGACGGCGCGCGGGCAGGCGGTCTCGGCATTGCTCGCCTTGTTTGGGCGGGATGCGGCCCTGCGCACACTGGAGTCCGGGTAGGCGGCGGGGTCCGGGTAGGCGGCATGGCTCGCCGGACGGGATCAGGCTCATGATTGGGCGGGGGGAGTCGCGAAAATGCGCCCTGTCCGGCGTTCGGCGACTGGCGGCGTGCGGCTGGGCGAAGCCTATGTCGAACCTGCCGGCGCATTAACGATCGCCACGTCGTTTCGCGACAATATCGTATTTTGGACCGGCTTGTTCTATAAATAGCCCTCGCCGAATATTGTATAGACCTAATATAGGTTGATAAAATATTCGTGATCGTTGTAGTCTGTGGCACCCGGAACGAGCCTGCAATCCGCAGACTCCCGAGCTGGATTAACGACATTCACAACGTTGCGTAACTGCAACGTTATTGGCAGAGGAACGCTATTGTGATCACCAGCCACACTACTCTTCGCCCACGTGCTGCAAACCGCGGCCGCAGGCACGCTTTGCTCGCCACCATCGCCGGCGCCGCCCTCGCCTGCGGCGCCACCGTCACGCCCGCGTGCGCCTATACACCCTCCGTTTTCGACGCCAGCAAGGATATCGGCCAGGACTTCTCGGCGGTGCCGGCCAACACCTCGCCGTTCGGCAGCGGCGGCATCAACCAGAAGATCTGGAACAACATCTGGGGCAACCAGTTCTATTTCGGCGGCAGTTCGGGACTGTGGATCACCTCCGCGGCCGACAGGGGCTGGCCGACCACCGGCATGATGCAGCAGGCGACGTCCTGCGCGAGTGGCTTCGGTTACGGCGACTTCCATTGGCGCGCCGCCATCGGTCAGATCAATAACGGCCCGGGTGCCAACGCGATCATGTGGCCGGCGGACAATGACCCAGGCTGGCCCGGCATCATCAGGGGATCGGACGATAATCATATCGGCGAAGTCGACGTCTTCGAGGTGAATTACGGCTCCAACGGTACATTGTATTCGACGTTCCATTTCTACGACGGCGGCGCCGGCGGCCATAACGGCCAGATCATGCATACGCCGATCAGCTATCCGGTCGGCGACATGACCGCGATGCACGACTACGACATGGTTTGGGGTGCCGGCTCGCTGGTGCTCAAGGTCGACGGGGTGGTGCAGATGAGCGCGCCGCCGACCCAGGTTCGCGCCGACTACGCACATGGCGGCTGCAACTATACCCTCGGCGCGCAGATGGCGATGCAGGCGACCGGCTACGACAAGACCCCCGACGACTGGGTCGAGTTCGCCTCCATGTGGTGGTCGCCGACCGACCAGAGTGCCGGCGGCGGCACCTCCAACCCGATCCCCGCACCGTCTCCGACCCCGACACCCACACCGACCCCGACACCCACACCGCCACCAGCGCCGGCTCCCACGCCGACACCGACACCTACCCCCACGCCGACCCCTACGCCTGTCCCGGTGGCCTCCGGTCTCAAGATCAGCAGCGCCGGCTATGCGGGCAATGGTGTTTCCGTCGCCTGGTCAAAGGCCACCGGCGGCAGGGCCACCGTTCGCTGGCGGCTCGATGGCGGCTACCAGGGCGTCGTGCAGGACGGCGCGCCCGATTACGCGGCAACGGCCGCAAAGCTGGGCATCAATGCCGCGAAGATGTCCTCGATGATCGCGGGCAGCACCCATACCGTGCAGCTCTATATCGATGGCGGCGCCTCGTCCAACGTCGTGGCCTTCGTGGTCGGCGGCGCCCCCACGCCGCTGCCAACGCCCGGCCCGGTGTCGCCGCCACCTGCGCCTGCCCCGGTCCCTGCCCCGGCCCCCGCACCCGTCAGCAGCTCCGGTGCGCTCGCGATCGCCTCGCTCAGCTTCAGCGGCGGCGACCTGATCGGCAACGTGACGCAGACCGTCGCCGGCGGCATCCGTTTCCTGATCGACGGACAGTATCACGGGGTGCTGCGTGACAGCTCGCCGGTCGGCAGCCATAGACTGGTCGCAACCTTCAGCCCGCCGCTCTCGTCCGGCATGCATAACGTCACCTACTACATGAACGGCGAGCAGGGCACGACCGCGGTGACCGCCTCGTTCACCGTCCCGTAAGCAGCCCGCTTGACATCGCCCGGGGCGGCGGCATGCATGACGCATGATCTCCGCCGCCCCGGGCCACCCACCTTCCCCACTTCGGCAGACGCGGCACAGCGTCCGCTTCGGTGACGACCGCACCGACGACTACGCCTGGATGAAGGACGAGAACTGGCAGCGCGTGCTGCGCGACCCTTCAGTCCTGCGAGCCGATATCGCAGCCCACCTCGGCGCCGAGAACGCCTACAGCGAGGCCATGCTGCGGTCCACCGAGGCATTGCAGGCCACCCTTCTCGACGAGATGAAGCATCGGCTGGAACCGGACGAGATGTCCCCGCCGTTGCCGGACGGCCCTTGGGACTATTATGCCCGCTACGCACCGGGCGCCGAGCATCCGGTTCATGCAAGAAGCCCCCGCGGGACATCAGGCGACGAGCACATCCTGCTCGACATCGAAGCCCTCGCCGCCGGCCACGATTATTTCGACGTGGCTTCGGTCCAGCACAGTCCCGACCACCGGTTGCTGGCCTACGCCGAGGACCGCCAGGGCTCCGAGGTCTACCGCATCCGGATCAAGGACACGGGCAGCGGCGAGACCCTGGACGGCGGCGCCGAGAGCGCCACCGGTGACTTCGCCTTCTCACCCGACTCGCAGCATCTGTTCTGGGTCTGGCGTGACGAGAACGGCCGGCCCTCGCGTCTCTATCGCCGGCCGGCGCGTGGCGGTGCCGACGTGCTGGTCCATGCCGAGGCCGATCCCGGCTTCTTCGTCGGCGTGTCGGTCTCCGCCTCGCGCCGCTGGATCCTGATCAACTGCTCGAACCAGGAGACCAGCGAGGTCCGGCTGATCGAGGCCTGCGATCCGACAGCGGCCCCGCGCCTGGTTGAACCCCGCAGGCCCGGCGTGCGCTACAGCCTGTCGCACTGGGGCGGCCGCTTCATCATCCGCACCAACGTCGACGGCGCCGTCGATTTCAAGCTGATGGAAGCCCCCGAGCAGGACCCCTCGCGCGCGAACTGGCGCGACTGGCTGGCGCACCGGCCCGGCCACTTCATCGTCCATGTCAGCGCCTTCGCGGATCACCTGGTGCGCCTCGAGCGTTTTGAGGCCAACAACGTCATCGTTATCACCGCCGCCGATGGCCAAACACACGAGATCGCCGTCGCCGAACCCGCCTGCCTGCTCAGCCTCGACACCAGCCTTGAACATGACGGACCAAGCCTGCGCTACAGCTACCAGTCGCCCACGACGCCGCGGCAATGGTTCGAGTACGACATGGCCGCCCGCACCCGGCGGCTGCTCAAAACCCAGGTGATTCCCAGCGGCCACGACCCCTCGCTCTATCGCGCCGAGCGGCTGCACGCGCGCGCCGCGGACGGTGCCCTGGTGCCGATCACCCTGCTGATGCGTCACGACACCAAGCTCGATGGCAGCGCGCCGTTGCTCCTCTACGGCTACGGCTCCTATGGCCATGCCATTGGTGCTGGCTTCTCCACCCGCACGCTGAGCCTGGTCGATCGCGGCTGGATCCATGCCACGGCGCATGTGCGCGGCGGCTCGGAGAAGGGCTGGGGCTGGTTCCTGGACGGACGGGGTGCGAACAAACCCAACAGCTTCACCGACTTCATCGCCTGCGCCGAGCACCTGATCGCGGCCAATTACACACGTGCGGGCCGGATCGTCGCCCAGGGCGCCTCGGCCGGCGGCATGCTGATGGGGGCGATCGCCAATCTGCGCCCGGACCTGTTCGCCGGCATCGCCGCACAGGTGCCGTTCGTCGATGTGCTGAATACCATGTGCGACACCTCGCTGCCGCTGACCCCGCCGGAATGGCCCGAATGGGGCAACCCGATCGAGGACGAGGCCGCCTATCGGCTGATCGCCGGCTACTGCCCGTACCAGAACATCAAGCAGCAAGCCTACCCCGCGATCCTGGCCCTCGGCGGCCTGTCCGACTCCCGCGTGACCTACTGGGAACCGGCAAAATGGGTCGCCCGGCTACGCGCCATGGGCACCGGCGACAGACCGATCCTGTTGCGCACCAACATGGAAGCGGGCCACGGCGGTGCCTCCGGCCGCTTCGACAGCCTCAAGGACACCGCACTGATCCAGGCGTTCGCGATCTGGTGCACGCAGCGCGAACGGAAAGGAGTAACCTGACAGCAGCCAGACAAAGACGTCCGCACCAAAAACCTTCACATTTTGTCTTCGTTCCGCGGCGAATGCCGCCTTCCCTCGTCCTGCCTGCATGTCTCAGGCCCGGCATGTCTCAGGCGTCGACTGCGACCATCACGTCGGACGCCTTGATCACTGCCGTCGCATGGTCGCCGACCTTGAGGGCAAGGTCGTCAATCGCCTCGTTGGTAATGGAGGAATGAATAATGACGCCTTGACCGATGTCGATATGAACGTGGCCGGTCGTCTGGCCCTTCACCACGGAAGTAATCGTACCCTTGATCTGATTGCGGGCGCTGAGCTTCATGAAAACTGATCCTGCTTTGGCATGGTGCAGCGTTTGCCCCTCAGGGCACGCCGGGATTTGCGAGATTGCCCGAGCCGAGCGCCGAACTTGGTCCTGCTGGACCAAGGCCCGCCGGCCCTACTGTTGTCGGGCCCGGCTGCATTGCCGGGAGCGCATTGCCCTGGCCAGCGGCCTCGGGCGGTGTCGCACCATTGCAGCCGGCGAGCCCCAATAGCAGGACGAAGGCCGATGCAATGACAAAGCGGGACGCGGGCAGCATCGGCGAGATCTCCGGTTCAATCAGGAACCCAAACGGCGTTGCTCGCCGCGCGTTGCATACGCCATGAAGCAGCATCGGTTCGTGACCGTCGACGTGTTTACCGGGCGTCGCTTCGGCGGCAATCCCCTCGCGGTGTTTCCCGACGCGCGCGGCATTTCGGACAGCGACATGCAGGCCCTCGCCCGCGAGTTCAATCTCAGTGAGACCAGCTTCGTGTTGCCTCCTGACAACCCGACCAACACCGCCCGCGTGCGGATTTTCAACACCAGCCACGAAATGCCTTTCGCCGGCCATCCGAATGTCGGCACCGGTTTCGTGTTGGCACAAGCGGCCGGCAACGCGGGCGACGTCCTGCGCTTCGAGGAGCTGGCCGGGCTGGTCGAGGTGCGGATCGCACGCGGCCCCGAAGGTGCCATCCAGGGCGCCACGGTCACGGCGCCGCAGCCGCTGTCACTGCACGGCGCGATCGGGCCGGAGCTGATCGCCGCCTGCATCGGCCTGGACCAGGCGGACCTTGTCACCGACACCCATCCCGCGTTGCTGGCCTCTACCGGCAACCCGCTGGTCTTCGCAGAGGTGCTGCCGCAGGCCCTCGGGCGTGCGACACCCAGCCTCGAGGGTTTCCGCCGGGCGACGGCCGCCACCCCGGCCCTGGGCGGACGCCTCGGTCTCTATCTTTATGCGCAAGACGGCCAGCGTCTGCGGGCGCGGCTGTTCTCGCCGCTGGATGGCACCTGGGAGGATCCTGCGACCGGCAGTGCCGCCACCACAATAGCCGCCTTGCTGCTGTCGCTCGGCGCCAATGATCGGCAGGCATGGGAGATCAGCCAGGGCACCGAGATCGGCCGCCCCAGCCTGCTGCGCGCCAGCGCCTGGCGCGACAGAAACGGCATCCGTGCCGATGTCGGTGGCGACTGCGTCATGATGCTGCGCGGCGTGACCGTGGCGTAGCGCCGTCCTCAGCGCGTTCGGTTAGATGGGATGCCAACCTTGTCGACGCACGCCGCAAGGTTGAGCCGGAATGATCAATGTGCTCCCTGAGCCGATGCTTCCGGCTGAGATGCGCACTCAGCTTCGATCCTTGCTCGAGGTCGCATTGGACGATCGCGCAGTCAGGATCGGCACAAAAGTCGTTCGAACACGCGCCCGAGTTGCGGTCAGGGACGAAGCCCCAACCGCGTGGCACTCAGAAGCGGAATGAGGTCTTCAGGTAGATCAGCCGGCCGATGACGTCATAGACGCTCGGCGCGGTGTTCGATGAGGCGTCCGGAACGAAGGGCGGGTTGCGGTCGAGCAGGTTGTCGACGCCGCCGGTCAGGATGACGTGGTGCCAGTCATAGGTCAGGAAGATGTCGTGGTAGAACACGCCTGGTGAGCGGTAGGAGGCGTCGACTCCAGGTTGTAGGTCGCCGCCGCTGTAATACGTGACACCCGAGATGAAGCGCATCGTGTAGCCGAACGAGAGTTCACTCTTCTCGAAATGCTGGTCGAAGACGGCTGAGGCGGTGTCGCGGATGCGCGGATAGGCCGGCCCATAAGCGATGCCGAAATCGAGCCGTCCGGTATAGTTGATGAACGGGCCGTCGGGGACGTTCTGGGACTCGTAGCCGACCAGGGCGGCCATGTCGTTATGCAGAGCCAGGTCCTTGCCGCCGCCGAGCCTGATCAGGTAGTCGAGCTGCCAGTCGATGCCCTCGGTGCGTGTCACGCCGAGATTCTGGTAGATGTCCTCGACTTCGCGGATTTGCCCGTCGGAGCCGCGCGGCCGGATCAGGCCGCAGAACTGGTTGGACAGGCCGGCGCTGGTGTAGCACCCGTCGAGGATCGTCTGCGTGTCGATCTGGCCGATCGATTGGTCCACCTTGGTGTGCCAGTAGTCGATGGTGGTTGCGAAATTCTTCAGGAACTTCGGCTGCAGCACGACGCCGAACGTGTAAGTGCGCGAGGTCTCCGGCTGCAGGTTGGGATTGCCGCCGATGCGGGTCTGAATCTGTCCTGCGCCGTTTTGAATAAAGGTCGCGGGCAGGCCCTGGGACCGGCAGTTCGCGGCGACGTTGGCGCCGGCCACACCGGTGTAGCTCAGAATCTGCTGCGCGTCGCAGGGATCGTGGCCGGCATTGAAGCTGATCGTCTGGCCGCCATAGAGTTCGTTGATTCCGGGCTGGCGGAAGGCGTTGCCGATCGAGCCGCGGAAGCGGATGCCCTCGATAGGCGTGTAGTTGCCGCCGAGCTTCCAGGTCTTGGCGTTGCCGAAATTGCTGTAGTCGGAGTAGCGGCCGGAGACGTCGGCGGACAGGTCCTTTGCCCCGGGCAGGTTGGCCAGGATTGGAATGCTCAGTTCGCCGAAACCTTCCGTGGAGTTGAAGCCGCCGGAGGTGATCGCCGCCGGGGCCGCGGCGCTGTCGCCGGCCTGGGTGATCGGGTCGGGATTGAAGGTGCCCTGCTCGCCGCGATGCTCCATGCCGGCGGCAATCCCGAGCGGACCGAAAGGAAGCTGCACGACGCTCGGATTGGTCAGGCTGAAGTTGAGATCACGGAGCTGGAACGTTGCCTGGTCGCGCTGCGTGTAGCGTGCATAGTTGACGCCGGCTTGCGAAATAGAGGTCGGCCCGAAGGGATTGATCAGCGAACATCCCACCGACGCCTGGCAGACCGTCGGGTCATATACACCAACGTTCGCATCGGTCGCACTGGTGTTGCGGAAGCCGAGTTCCTGCTCGAACTTGCGGAAATTGACGCTGCCATAGGTATTGATCGTGTTGACCGATTTTCCGTAGGTGTAGGATGCGTCATAGGACCAGCCGGCGATCAGGTCGCCGCGAATGCCGCCGACAAACTGGTATGTGTCGGTGTCGGCCTCGTAGCGCCGATGGCCGAATTCGCCGACCCGGCGGTAGAGCTGCAAGTCCTCGCCGCCCAGAGAGGCCGGGATGAACGGATTGCCCTGCGGCACGATCAGGAGGTTTGGATTGCTGCCATAGCCGCCGGTCACCGGCTGCGGTGCGAGGTCGTTGTTGGACACTTTGTGGGTGTAGTAGGCGTTGACGTAAGCCTCGATGTGGCTGTTGACGTCATAATAGCCCTTGCCGCTGATGTTCTCGTCGGTCAGGCCGGTGGTCAGGCTCGAAGGCTGACCGAAATCGTATCCGTCGGCCGTGCGATTATACGGCACGAAACTGTTGGGGCCGGTGGCGAGCAGCGACCCGCTGCCGATGGCAGCACCATTGGTGGTCGGGCTGTCGAAGATGCGGCCGCCGAGCGGGGTGCCCGAACCGAAAACCTGGGGGCCACCCGCGGGGTTGGAGACGACGATCGGCGTTGCCCAGCTTCGGTCCTTTTGTTCCACGGGGCCGCGATTGATCACGGAGCCAGAAATCAACAGGCTGCCGCGGTCGAAGTTGAAACCGTGCAGAAAGCTCGCGTCGCCCTCGCGCGCGTCGCCGACATCGGTGATGCGGCCGCCCAGATTAACCACGGTGCCGGTATATTGCTTCTTGAGAATGATGTTGACGACGCCGGCGACCGCGTCGGCGCCGTAGATCGAGGACGCGCCGTCCTTGAGGATCTCGATCCGGTCGATCATCGGGACAGGGATGTTGTTGAGGTCAACGCAGTCGGTGGTCGAGATGCCGCTATGGACGAAGCGTTTGCCGTCGACCAGCACCAGGGTGCGCGAGATGCCGAGATTGCGGATATCGACGCAGGAGGCGCCGTCGCCACCATTGTTGGTCGAGGAATACAGCCCCGAGGAGCCGATCGATGGCAGCCTCTGCAGCACCTCGGTCACGGTCGTCGACGAGGTGCGGGCGATGTCCTGCGAAGAGACGACCGTGACCGGGTTTTCGCTCGCGGCATTGGTATGGGCGATCAGCGATCCGGTGACGATGACGTTCTGCGAGGACCCGGCGACCGGTCCCGCCGTCGCGGGGCCAGGTGTCCCGGTAATCTGGCTGGCGCCCCCGGCCGGGGTCTGCGCCGCGGCACCGCTGGAGCCGGTCGCCTGCGCCAGCGCTGGGGCCGCACCCAGCAAGGCGGTGACCGCGACAGACCCGATAAGCCGGCTGCGCAGGGAGGATAGGGATACGCGTTGCATCGTGGACTGCTCTCCTGGCGGCATGACCGGAGGGGCTCCGGCGTCTTGTTAGCCTCGCCGGTGGTTTCGGCTGCGGTCCCTGCAACGTAACGGCCACGTGACAGAGCGATACCGTCAAACTGGGTCGCTGAAGCACTATCCGAGCCGCTGTTGCAACATTGCAACGCAGCCCCGTGACAGACGCATGGATGGATCTATGTCTTTGGCGCGTTTCTTGACGCAATGATCTTTCCCAAACAGGCGTCTTTGGGCGTAAAAAGCGTTAGTTTATGTCATTTTGACTGTTTTGTTGTGATTACACCGAAACGGGTCCCGGGCCGCGATAGCCCGAAGGGTTTGCCGTCAGCTGTCCACACCCCGGTCGAGCGCCAAAGGCCACCCTTCTGCGACAGGAAAAAACCAGCTAGAGCAAAGGCGGGGACGCTCGCGCAGCTTGGCGCGGTCGCTCGAGCTTGGGAACTGGATCATGGCGCGACCAACTTTGAGGCTTGCTCGGCTGGGGTTGATTTCATCCGGCGCGGTGTGGGCTGCCCTGCTGGCCACCGACCCGCGCGCTCTCGCCCAGCCGGTCACCGGCCTCTATGTGGCGGGCGCCGGCGGCGCGAATTATCTCCAGGACGAGACCGTGCGGCTCTCACCGGCGTTCCCCGGCGGCCGCGATCGCTTCGATTTCGGCTATACTGGACTGGGCAGCGTCGGCTACGGCTTCGGCGACGGCGTGCGCGTGGAAGTCGAAGGCAACTACCGACGCAACGACCTGCGCCAGTTCCTCGGCACCAGTTTCCCCACCAGCGCCGGCGGCTTCCAGGAGAACTACGGCGCCATGGTCAATGCGCTGTTCGACCTGGATATCGGCAAGAGCTGGCTGTTCCCATATTTCGGCGTCGGCGCCGGCTACGAACGCACCCATCTCAGCACCAATTACAACGCAACAAGCCTGGAGGACGCGCAGAACACCGGCGGCACCTACGGAAACTTCGCCTGGCAGGCGATGTTCGGCCTGTCCGTCCCGGTGCCCTGGGTGGTCGGCCTGTCAATGACCGCGGAATACCGCTTCTTTTCGGTGCTCAGCCCGGAAGGCTTCCACGGCAGCGCGGTCGGCACCGAGGGCGCCTTCGGGCCACGTCCCTTCGGTCTGTCGCGCGGCAACCAGGTGATCACCACCGACTATAATCACTCCGTGCTGCTCGGGCTGCGCTACGAGTTCAATCCGGCGCCACCGCCGGCCCCCCCGGCGCAGCCTGTCGAGACCGCCCCCGCGCCGGCGCCGGCGCGCACCTATCTGGTGTTCTTCGACTGGGACCGCGCCGATCTCTCCGACCGCGCCAGGCAGATCATCGCCCAGGCGGCGCAGGCCTCTACCCGGGTGCAAACCACGCGTCTCGAGGTCGACGGCTACACCGATAACTCCGCCGCCCACCCGGGTCCGCGCGGCGTCGCCTACAACCAGGCGCTCTCGGTCCGACGCGCCCAGGCGGTGCAGTCCGAACTGGTGCGCGACGGTGTGCCCAGCAGCATTATCGAAATCCACGGCTACGGCGAGAGCCACCCGCTGGTACAGACCGCCGCCGACACGCGCGAGCCGCAGAACCGGCGCGTCGAAATCATGATGCGTTAGCCGAGCCCGGCGAACAGCGACGTCGACAGATAACGCTCGGCGAATGACGGCGCGATCACCACGATCTGCTTGCCGGCGTGTTTGGGATCGCGTGCCAGATCCAGGCCCGCGTGCAGCGCCGCCCCGGACGAAATGCCGATCGGCACGCCTTCAAGCCGCGCGCATCGCCGGGCAGACGCGATCGCCTCGCGCTCGGAGACCGTCAGAACCCCGTCCAGGGCCGCCATGTCCAGCACGCCAGGACAGAAGCCGGCGCCGATCCCCTGAATGCCGTGCGGGCCGGGCTCGTCGCCGTTCAGCACCGCACTCTCCGCCGGCTCGACGCCGTAGACCAAAAGCCCCGGACGGCGCGGCTTAAGCCGGCGCGCAATGCCGCTCGCGGTGCCGCCGGTGCCCAGACCCGCCACCACGATATCGACGCGGCCTTGCGTATCGGCCCAGATCTCCTCGGCAGTGGTCTCGGCGTGGATGTCGGGATTGGCGGGATTGTCGAACTGTCGCGGCATCCAGGCATCCGGGGTGGCGGCCAGGATGTCCTCGGCACGCGCAATCGCGCCCGCCATGCCCAGACGCGCCGGCGTCAGCTCGAGCTGCACATCCATCAGCCGCAGCATCTTGCGACGCTCGATCGAGGCGCCGTCCGGCATCGTCACCACCAGCCGGTAGCCGCGCGCTGCGGCAACGAAGGCGAGCGCAATCCCGGTATTGCCCGACGTCGGCTCGACCAGCACGGTGCGGCCCGGCGTAATCCGCCCCTCCTGCTCGGCGCGCAGCACCATCGCCGCCCCGATCCGGTCCTTCACCGAGCCGAGTGGATTGAAGAATTCGAGCTTGAGCGCGATGTCGGCGTGCAGCCGATCCTCGCGGGTCAGACGCGGCAGGGCCACAAGCGGGGTGCCGCCCACGGTCTCGACGATGCTGGAATAGATCCGCCCGCGTGGGGCCGCAAACGACACCGGCGCCGGGGGGGCGCCGGCCGCCGACAGCCCGTCCGGCGCGTGCGTCCTGCCGTGTGGAGGCTTGTTCATGGGCATCGCCCTCAATTGACCGGTTTGCCGCGTGGAACAGGGTGACCGACCCTGATATAGAGAGGGCGGAGTGCGTGAGAAGGGGCATGATGCTGCTGCGGCGGGACCGGGCGATGATCGCGGTGCTCATCATGCTCGATGTCGCCTTCCATGCCGGCCGCGCCGGCACCGTCAGCGCCGCCGACATCGCCGAACGCGCCGGCCTTGCACGGCGCGGCATCGAGCCGCTGCTGCAGGGACTGTCGCGCTCCGGCCTGCTGGAAAGCGTGCGCGGCCCGCGCGGCGGCTACCGGCTCGGCCGGCCACGACGCGATATCCGCCTGAACGACATCGTCGAGACCGCCCTCTGCGAGGACGCGACAGGCGAGGAGGGGCCGACCGGCGCGCTGTTCGCCCGAGTCATCGAGCCGACCTGGCGCGAGCTCGACGACAGGCTGCGCGCCAGTCTGCGCGAACTCACCCTGGACGACCTGATACGACGCGCCGAGACCTGCGGACTGCGACGCCCCCTGGTGGAACCGATCAGCTTTTCCATATAAGAGTGCAATTCGCGAAGCACATTTCGCGGACGTGTAATTCTTATGGGACGACGCCACGTGCCAGATCAGATCAAGCTCTCCGGGGTCGAGACCCTCAAGCGCGCTAGCCAGGGTCTGCGCGGACACTTGGCCGACGAACTCGCCGATGGCGGCATCCAGGTCAGCGAGGATGCCTACCAGCTGCTGAAATTCCACGGCAGCTACGAGCAGTTCGACCGCGACACCGCGACCGCGCGCAAGCAGCAGAAGCTGGAAAAAGAGTACCAGTTCATGGCGCGGGTGCGCATCCCGGGCGGCCGGCTCGATGCCGCTCGCTACCTGGCCCTCGATGCGATCGCCGACGACCACGCCAATTCGACCCTGCGCATCACCACCCGCCAGGGCATCCAGTTCCACGGCATCCTCAAGGGCGAGCTGAAGCCGGCGATCGCCGCGATCAACCACAGCCTGATGACCACGATGTCGGCCTGCGGCGACGTGGTGCGCAACCTGATGGCGACCCCGGCGCCGCGCCACGATGCCCGCCACGCCCAGGTGCGCGCCGACGTGGCGCGGCTCGCCGGCGCGTTGCTGCCCAAGAGCCGCGCCTACTTCCAGATCTTCCTCGACGAGGCGCCGGTGGCGGGCTTGGACGAGGAGGAGACGCTTTATGGCGCGACCTACCTGCCGCGCAAGTTCAAGATCGCCATTGCGTTGCCGGACGACAACAGCGTCGACGCGCTGTCCAACGATCTCGCGATCATCGCACATTTCGACGCGGCGGATCGCCTTGAAGGTTACACCATCGCCGTCGGCGGCGGGCAGGGCATGACCCACAACAACGCCCGCACCTTCCCGCGCCTGGCGACCCCGGTCTGCTTCGTGCCGCCGGACGGGCTCCAGCCGATGGTCGAGGCGGTGATCCGTCTGCACCGCGATCACGGCGACCGCACCGACCGTCGTCGCGCGCGCCTGAAATACGTGGTGCACGACCGCGGCATCGAATGGGTCGCGCGCACCCTGGAGGGCTATGTGGGCGCCGAACTGGCGCCGCCGCGTCCGTTGCCGACTCTGGACGTGCCGGAGCTGCTCGGCTGGCACGAGCAGGGTGACGGCCGCTTGTGGCTGGGCGTCCCGGTGGCAGCCGGTCGTATCCAGGACACCGAGACTGCGCGTTTGCGCACGGCGCTGCGCCTGATCATCAGCCGCTTCGGCGCCGCTCCCATCTTCACCGCCCAGCAGGACGTGCTGCTCAGCGACATCGACCCCGCCAACCGCGACGCGATCGACACGATCCTGCGCGAACACGGCGTCACACCGGCCGAGGCGATGACTCCGTTCGCACGCTTTGCCCTCTCCTGCCCGGCACTCCCGACCTGCGGCCTGGCGCTGACCGAGGCCGAGCGGGTGCACGCGCCGTTGGTTGCAATGTTCGAGGGCCTGCTGGCGCAATATGGCCTGTCCGATGAGCGCATCAGCCTGCGCGTCACCGGCTGCCCGAACGGCTGCGCGCGCTCCTATGGCGGCGATATCGGCCTGGTCGGACGAGTTCCGGGCTTCTATGCGATCTATGTCGGCGGCGACTTCAACGGCACCCGCCTGTCGTTCCGGCTGCTCGACCGGGTGGCGTTCGGCGCACTCGGCGAGAAGTTCGCGCCCTTGCTGGAGGCGTTCGCACGCGACCGCCTCGGCCCCACGGAAGGCTTCGGCGATTTCTGCAGCCGGCTCGGCAGCGAGGCGCTCCTATCGCTGACCGGCGACGCCGCGAGCCAGGCGGCGTGAGCCGAGTTCGGCAAGGCAGCTGCGCATGATCGGCGCGCAATAGGCGTCGGGCGCCAGGGTCGCGTTTTTCTCTCCGGAATAGATGACGTGGCTGACCCTCCAGTCATCGACCCGGAAAGTGACATGGCAATAGCCGCCGTTATTGACCGAGAAACCGCCAATGATCGGCGGCGAGAAGCCAAGGCTCGAGGACGAGGGCGCCTCGTAGGTCAGAATATCGGTGCCGGGGAAGCTGCTATGCTGCTCCGGACTGCCGAGGCAGGCTTCGAGGTCGACCTCGTTCATACCCAGGAAGCGCATCTTACCGCGCTGCGCGATGCGCGAATCCTCCACGGCGCATCCGGTGAGAGCAAGCAGGCAGGCGAGGAGAGACAGGACACGCATCCCGCCCACACCAGCATTGCAGCCAGCCCGCGTGCAAGGGATCATGCGCCGGACATGGACGCCGCCGAGTTCGATTTCACCCTGCCGCCCGACCTGATCGCGCAAATGCCGGCGCGGCCGCGCGACGCGGCACGGCTGCTCGCGGTGGAAGCGGACCGCAATACCGACCGACACATCGCCGACCTGCCATCGCTGCTGCGGCCGGGCGACGTGCTGGTCGCCAACGATACCCGCGTGATCCCGGCCCAACTCGCGGCACGTCGAGGCGAGGCACGGATCGGCGTCACCCTCGACCAGCCACAAGCGGATGGCAGCTGGCACGCGCTGCTGCGCAATGGCCGCCGCGTGCGCGCCGGCGACGAACTCCGCTTCGACGGCGCCTCCGCGACCGTGCTCTCGCGCGACGACGAGGGCGGCGCACGCCTACGCTTCTCCGTAGAAGGCGCGGACTTCGAGCACTTCCTCCGCGACGCCGGCCGGCTGGCGCTGCCGCCCTATATCGCGCGGCCAGCGGGCCCCACCGAGGACGACGCGGCGGACTACCAGACCATCTTCGGCCGCCATGACGGCGCCGTCGCAGCCCCCACCGCCGGCCTGCATTTCACTCCGGCCTTGCTGGACGCCCTCGCCGCGCGCGGCGTGCAGCGCGAGACGGTGACGCTGCATGTCGGCGCCGGCACCTTCCTCCCAATGCGCGCGGACACCGTGGCGGCACACACCCTGCATCCCGAACGCGGCATCATCACCGCCGCGGCCGCGGACCGTATCAACGCGGCGCGCGCCCGCGGCGGGCGGATCGTCGCCGTCGGCACCACCAGCCTGCGCCTGCTGGAGAGTGCGGCCGACGAGACCGGCCGGATCGCGCCCTTCGACGCGCAGACCCGGCTGTTCATCAAGCCCGGCCACCGCTTCCGTACCGCATCGCTGCTACTGACCAACTTTCATTTGCCTCGCTCGACGCTGTTCATGCTGACATGTGCATTCGCCGGCACGGCACGCATGCAGGCGGCGTACGCGCATGCAATCGCTGCCGGCTACCGATTTTATTCCTATGGGGATGCCTGTTTACTGGCAGCTCAAGCAAGGCCAGAGGCTCTGCCTCTGGACTCCGCTGGGGCCTCAGGCCCCAGACCCCAATTCTAAATTAATGGATTCCAAAGGCTCGCCTTTGGCGGGGTCCAGGGGCAGCGCCCCTGGCCTTACTTGGGACTGCCTCGCACGCGAAGGCGCCGCCCGCGCGGGCATGCTGCGCACCGCGCACGGCGATGTGCCGACACCGAGCTTCATGCCGGTCGGCACCGCCGGCACCGTCAAGGCGATGACCGCGGACGCCGTGCGTGCCACGGGTGCGGGCATCGTGCTCGCCAATACCTATCATCTGATGCTGCGGCCGGGTGCTGAGCGGATCGCCGAGCTCGGCGGGCTGCACCGGTTCATGGACTGGCCGGGACCGATCCTGACCGACTCGGGGGGCTTTCAGGTGATGTCGCTGAGCCGGCTGCGCACCCTGGATGCGGACGGCGTGACCTTCCGCTCGCATCTCGACGGCAGCGCGCACCGGCTGACCCCCGAGCGTTCGACCGAAATCCAGCACGCGCTGGATGCCACGATCACCATGTGCTTTGACGAATGTACGCGGCTGCCGGCGACGCCGGACATCGTGGCGGCGGCGATGCGGCTGTCGATGCGCTGGGCGGCGCGCTCGCGCGCGGCGTTCATCGGACGTCCGGGCTATGGCCAGTTCGGCATTGTCCAGGGCGGCACCGATCCCGAGTTGCGGGCGGAGAGCGTCGCCGACCTGGTGGCGATCGGCTTTGAGGGCTACGCCATCGGCGGCCTTGCGGTCGGCGAAGGGCAGGCGCTGATGTTCGCGACCCTGGATGCGACCGCGCCGCTGTTGCCCGCTGAGAGGCCGCGCTATTTGATGGGGGTGGGCACGCCTGACGACCTGCTCGGCGCGGTGGCGCGCGGCATCGACCTGTTCGACTGCGTCATGCCGACCCGCGCCGGACGCACCGCGCGCGCCTTTACCGCCACCGGCACGCTCAACCTGCGCAATGCGCGTCATGCGAGCGATCCGGCCCCGCTCGCAGCCGATTGCGACTGCCCGGCCTGCAGCCGTCACAGCCGCGCCTACCTGCATCATCTGTTCCGCGCCGAGGAGATGCTGGGGCCGATGCTCCTGACCTGGCACAACCTCGCCTACTACCAATCGCTGATGCGCGGCATCCGCGCGGCGATCGTCGAGGGCCGCCTCGCCGAGCACGCAACCGCGCTGCGCGCCGCATGGTCGCCGTGACTACGGATACGCTCGGCGCGCGCATCCGCGACAAGGCGCTCGCACTTGGCTTCGATGCGGTGGGCTTCACCGAGGCCCGGCTCGGACCCGAGGCACGCACGCGGCTCGCGGACTTCCTGGCCAGCGGCGCACATGGCGAGATGGGCTGGCTCGCGACCCGCACCGATGAGCGGTCCGATCCGCGCGCGCTGTGGCCGGAGGCGCGCAGCGTGATCGCGCTCGGGCTCTCCTACGCGCCGGACGCGGACCCGCGTCTGCTGCAGGCGCAAACCGGCCGCGGCGCGATCTCCGTGCATGCACGCAACCGCGACTATCACGACCTGGTCCGCGGCATGCTCAAGCATCTCGCGCAGTTCGTCGTCAAGATCGGCGACGGCCACGTCAAGGTATTCGTCGATACCGCGCCAGTGATGGAGAAGCCGCTGGCCGAGCAGGCCCGCCTGGGCTGGCAGGGCAAGCACACCAATCTCGTCTCACGCGCGCACGGCTCGTGGCTGTTCCTCGGCGAGATCTACACCACCCTGGAGTTGCCACCCTCGCCGCCGCGCGCCGGCGCCTGCGGAAGTTGCACCGCCTGCCTCGCGGCCTGCCCGACGGATGCCTTCCCAGCACCCTACCGGCTCGATGCGCGCCGCTGCATCGCCTATCTGACCATCGAGCATGCCGGCCCGATCCCGCACGAGTTCCGCGCGCTCATGGGCAACCGCATCTATGGCTGCGACGACTGCCTCGCCGCCTGCCCCTGGAACCGCTTCGCCGCCGAAAGCCGCCAGGCCAAGCTGCGCGCGCGCGAGGATTTGCGGGCCCCGGACCTGGCAACTCTGGCCGGCCTGAACGACGCAGGGTTCCGAGCCATGTTCGCGGGCTCGCCGATCAAGCGGATCGGCCGCAACCGCTTCGTGCGCAACGTGCTGATCGCCATCGGCAATGCACGCGACCCGGCACTTGCGGGTGCGGCGCGCGCACTCACCAACGACCCTGATCCGGTTGTCGCCGAGGCGGCCGAGTGGGCTCTGTCGCAGCTCGTCCTTGTCGTCGTCGCGTGAACGCCCTGGTCAAGCGCAGCCTGTCGCTCAGCGGACACCGCACCTCGGTGGCGCTGGAAGCCGAGTTCTGGCTGGCGCTCGAATCGCTGGCCGAGCGGGAGGGATGCAGCCTGCGCACGCTGATTGCCGACATCGACGCCGGACGCGATGCGGCAACACCGCTGGCCTCTGCGCTGCGTGTGCAGGCGCTGCTGCGCGCGGGATGGGACGGGTCGCAAAAGTGACAGCGGGTGGTGCCACCAAGCGCGCCTAAAAAAGTGAAAAAAGCCGCTCCTCGTTAACCATTCGGAAAGAGTTGGCGGCACATCCTGCGGTTGTGGCCAGAACGGCCGATGCTCCTAAACCGAGGAAAAGTTCCGATGCTCTCGCACTCCGTCCCCACCGAAATGCCGGTCAGCCCGCTCACCCTCTCGCACCAGCTTCTCGCCCTGGCCGAGCAGGCCGACCGCGCCGGCATGCAGACCTCCGCCCGCTCGCTGCTCAAGCTCGCGCACCGGGTCTGCGTCGACCGCCCCAACCTGCTCACGTCCGCGCACGCCTGAGCGGGCGTGACCGCACCGCGCCGGGCGTGATATTCGAAAGCGTATGGCGATCTGGGGAAAGCTCTTTGGTGGCGTGACCGGCTTTGCGATGGGTGGCCCTATGGGTGCCGTCGTCGGCGCCGCCCTCGGGCATGCCGCCGATCGCGGCGCGCTGCTCGATCCGCCGGCCGGCGGCTGGATCAATGCCGCGGGCGGCAACCGGCGCGTGCAGGCTGATCCCGGCGGTGCCGCGGCCCGGATTGCGGCGCGCGTGGCCAGCGTGATGGGACGTCGTGATCAGCTATTCGCGATCGTCGCGGTCATCCTGTCAGCCAAGCTCGCCAAGTGCGATGGCCCGGTGAACCGGCGCGAAATCGACACCTTCAAGCGCTGCTTTCGCATCCCACCAGAGTCCACGCGCGAGATCGGCCGCCTGTTCGACCAGGCGCGTGCCCGCACCGACGATTTCGAACCCTTCGCCGACGAGCTTGCCACCGCCTTCGCCGACCAGCCGGTGGTGCTGGAGGACGTTCTGGTCGCACTGTTTGCGATCGCGCGTTCGGACGGCCCGCTCAACGACACCGAGACCGATTTTCTGCGACGCGTGCATCGCCGGCTGCGCCTGAGCCGCGCCGCATGGGATCGCGCCGAGAGTGGTGCTGCCCGGCCCAGCTCGAACGAGCCCGACGCCTACGAGGTGCTGGGCTTGAAGTCCGGCGCCAGCGACGACGAGATACGCGCCACCTGGCGACGTTTGATGCGCGAGAACCACCCGGACTCGATGACCGCGCGCGGCGAGCCGGAGGCGTTGATCGCCAAGACCGGCGACAAGGTTGCGCGGATCAACGCCGCCTGGGACCGCATCAAACGCGAGCGCGGGCTTTGATCCTTCTGAACAGTCCGAACCAGCGCGACCGCCCGCAAGACTCCGTCATCGACACCCTGATCCTGCATTATACCGGCATGCAAAGCGGGGCTGAGGCCATCGCGCGGCTGTGCGACCCGGCCTCGGAGGTCTCGTCGCACTACGTCGTCGAAGAGGACGGCGAAGTGTTTCGCCTGGTCGCGGAGCAACGCCGCGCCGCCCATGCCGGCGTTTCGTTCTGGCAGGGCCGCACGATGCTCAACGACAGCTCCATCGGCATCGAGATCGTCAACCCGGGTCACGAATGGGGCTACCGTCGCTTCCCCGCGCAACAGATTGCAGCCGTCCGCCAGCTCTGCCTCGACATCATCGGGCGCCACGCGATCCCCGCCGCGCGCGTGCTCGGTCATAGCGACGTGGCCCCCGATCGCAAGCAGGATCCGGGCGAGCTGTTCCCGTGGCGCGAGCTGGCGCAGGACGGGATCGGTATCTGGCCGGAGGATATGGCAGAGAGCTGCGACAGCGCCGGGGTACGCGAAGCCTTGCTGCGGATCGGCTACGCGCCCGACCTGCCGGTGGACATCGTGCTGCGCGCCTTTCAGCGACACTGGCGACCGGAAACCGTCGATGGCTCTGCCGATAGCGGTACCCGTGCCAGGCTCCACGCCGTCGCGGCAAGGATGCAGCCATGACCATCATGCAGACGCGTGAGGGCGCGCGCCTGATTGAAGCACGCAACGGCACAGCCTGGCGACGCTGGGGGCCCTACACCAGCGACCGGCAATGGGGCACGGTACGCGAGGATTACAGCGCCGACGGCCAGGCCTGGACCAGCCTGCCGCACGATCATGCGCGCTCGCGTGCCTATCGTTGGGGCGAGGACGCATTGTGCGGCTTTGCTGAGGAAAAGCTGCGCTGGTGCCTCGGGCTGGGACTCTGGAACGGCCGCGATCCGATCATCAAGGAGCGGCTGTTCGGCCTGAATAACGGCGAGGGCAATCACGGCGAGGACGTCAAGGAGCTGTATTACCATCTCGACGCCACGCCTACGCATTCCTACATGAGGATGCTGTACAAGTATCCGCAAGGCAGCTACCCGTACAACGACCTCGTTGCCGAGAATGGCCGGCGCGGCCAGGACGCGCCGGAATACGAACTGATCGACACCGGCATCCTTGCGGACAACCGCTATTTCGACGTGTTCGTGGAATATGCAAAGGCGTCGCCCGACGACATCCTGATGCGCGTGCGCATCGTCAACCGCGCCGACGAGGCAGCACAGCTGACCGTGCTTGGACAGCTCTGGGCGCGCAACAGTTGGGCCTGGTTCGACGACATCCCCAAGCCCGTTCTGGAGGCGGTGTCCGGCCAAGAGGTGCGCGTGCTGCATCGCCGGCTTGCGGAAATGCGTCTGCACACCCAAGGTGCGGACGCGCTGTTGTTCTGCGACAATGAAACCAACACCGGCCGGCTTTACGGCGAGCCGCGAGATGGATTCTTCAAGGATGGAATCAACGATTTCGTCGTCGGCGGCAATCACGCGGCCATCAATGCGCGGCAGCGCGGCACCAAATGCGCGGCCCTGCACAGGATCGTCGTCGCCGCCGGCGCCGAGCACGCACTCCGTCTGCGCCTGAGGCTTGCCTCCGAGCAGACGCCGCCCTTTGATGATTTCGACGCCGTATTCGCCGCCCGGATCGCCGAGGCGGACGAGTTCCATGGCTCCCTTGCCGCGGGCGACACCGACACTGATCGTTGCCAGGTGCAGCGCCAGGCATTGGCCGGCATGCTGTGGTCGAAGCAGTTCTATTATTACGACGTGCATCTCTGGCTGGAGGGCGACGCGGTAGGCCCGAAGCCGCCGCCCGGACGCGGCAATATCCGCAACGGCGACTGGGAGCATGTCCGCGCCGCCGATATCATCTCAATGCCGGACAAATGGGAATATCCGTGGTTCGCCTCGTGGGATCTGGCGCTGCAATGCCCGGTGCTGGCCCTGGTCGATCCGGACTTCGCGAAAGAGCAGGTGCTGCTGCTGACGCGGGAATGGTTCACCCACCCGAATGCAGCACTCCCGGCCTACGAATGGTCGTTCAACGACGCCAACCCGCCGCTGCATGCCTGGGCGGCGTGGCGGGTGTTCGAGATGGATCGCGACACCAACGGCGTGCCCGACCACATCTTTCTCAAGCGCGTCTTCAACAAGATGATGATGAACTTCACCTGGTGGGTGAACCGCAAGGACGCGGCGGGGCGCAACGTGTTCCAGGGCGGCTTCCTCGGGCTCGACAATATCGCGATCTTCGATCGTTCCGCGCCGCTGCCGACCGGCGGCGTGCTGTCGCAATCGGACGGCACCGCCTGGATGGCGATGTATGCGCTGTCGATGTTGCAGATCGCGGTGGAATTGTCGTTGCAGGACCCCGCCTACGAGGATGTCGCGGCGAAGTTCTTCGAGCATTTCCTGCTGATCGCCGCCGCCGAGGGCAACAGCCTGTGGAACGAGGCGGATGAATTCTTCTACGACCAGTTGAGCTTCCCGGACGGCAACAAGATCGACCTGAAGGTCCGCTCGATGGTCGGGCTGATCCCGTTGTTCGCCACCACCGTGCTGGATGGCGCGCAGATCGAGCGGCTGCCGCAGCTCAAGGCGCAGATGGAATGGTTCCTCAACAACCGGCCGGATCTCGCCGATCTGGTCTCGCACTGGTATCTGCCGGGACACGAGGACACCATCCTGCTCTCGCTGTTGCGGCCGCACCGTCTCCGCGCATTGTTGCGCACCATGCTCGACGAAAGCGAGTTCCTGTCGCCGCATGGCATCCGCGCGGTCTCCAAGATCCATGAGGCGCATCCCTATCGGCTGGTTCGTGACGGGCAGAGCTTCGAGCTGTCCTACTGGCCGGCGGAGAGCCACTCGCGTCTGTTCGGCGGTAATTCCAACTGGCGCGGCCCGGTCTGGATGCCGGTCAACGCCCTGCTGATCGAGAGCCTGCGCTGCCTCGCGCGCTATTACGGCACCGGGCTGACGGTCGAGTGCCCAGTCGGCTCGGGCAGGACGGCGAGCCTTGGCGAGGTGGCGGCCGAACTCTCCCGTCGGCTGGTGGGGCTGTTCACCCGCGACCGCGACGGACGCCGTGCGATCCACGGCACGCAACCGACCCTGCAATCCGACCCCGCGTTCCGCGATCTCGTGCTGTTCTATGAATATTTCGACGGCGATAACGGCCGCGGCGTCGGCGCCTCGCACCAGACCGGCTGGTCCGGCCTGGTCGCCCTATTGGTTCAGCAACTCCGTTCCGGTTCCAGTCCAATATAGAAAGCTGCGTCTCGCTTTCCTATAAACACGCGGAATTCTAAATATAAATTATGTCCCGAATACGTTATATCGATGTGACTTAGAACTCTATTGGACAATTCTGATCTAAATCGGTAAGTCGGCAAGCATCGTTGCCGGTACTCGGCCGATCGCCAGGCAGTGTGCCGCCGCACGCCTTGATTAGGGATTGTCTCGCGATGACCAATTACACCGTCAGCTCGGGTGCTACGAGTTCAGGTATCACGCTGAACGGCGGCGATAGCGAGACCGTCCTGTCCGGCGGCACTGCCGCCAACACCGTCATCAACAGCGGCGGCGTCGAAACGCTTGCCCCAGGTGCTCTCGCCTCGGGCGGCACGATCCACGCGGGCGGCGTGCTGTCCGCCGGCGCCGGCCGGCTGAGCGGCACCATCAACGACGCCGGCACGATCCTTGGCGGCTCGTCATCGAGTGGCGGCACCCAGCAAATCACCATCGCCTCCGGTGGCCTGATCTCAGGGGATGTGATCGACGGGAACGGAACGGTCGCCGTCTCCGCCGGGGGCGTGGCCTCGGGCATTACGGAGTACGGCACCACCTACTCCGGGATACAGGTCTCTTCCGGCGGCCTGACCGTGGCCGACAACGTTTATGGCGGCGCGGTCGAGGTCGTCTACTCAGGCGGCGTCGCCAGCGGCACCGTGATCGGCTCGGGCGGAACGCAGACCCTGTCGGCCGGCGGTGTCTCACGGCAGAGCATCGTCTCCTCCGGCGGCGTCGAGCTGGTGACCTCGGGCGCGACCGCGAGCGGCGCCACGATCGGCGCCGGCGGCGTCCTGTCCGCCAGCAATTTCGGCACCGTCAGCAGCGCCACCGTCCAGTCGGGTGGCACGCTGATCATGGACGGCGGCACCACCGCGGTCGGCACCGTGATCAGCGCGGGCGGCTTGGCGATCTTCAGGTCCGGCGACACGCCATCGGTCGACACGAATACGACCGTGCTCAGCGGCGGCGCCATCGAGTTCCAGAGCGGCGCCGCCGTCACCAACGGGCTGGTGTTCTCCGGCGGCACGGAAATCCTGGCCTATGGCATCACCGTCTCGAACCTGACAGCGACGCAGACCGGCCTGAACACCCTTGTGGTTTCGTCCGGCAGCAAGGCGGTGAACGCCACCGTCGACAGCGGCGCGACCGTGATCGTGAGCTCCAGCGGATTGCTGGGGGGCGGCACCATACAGGCCGGAGGCGTCGTATCGGCAGGCATCGGCGTGCTGAGCGGCCTATTCAGCGACTCCGGCACCATCGTTGCCGGTTCGGCCTTCAGCGGCGGAACCATGGAGGTCGACGTCACCTCCGGCGGCCTGATCTACGGCTTCGTCATGTCGGGCGGCGGCAAGGTGGTGGTCAGCGCCGGCGGCGTCGCCTACGGCGTGGCCGCCTTCAACAACAATTCTTCGGCGCTGCAGGTCTCCTCCGGCGGCCTGACCATCAATGACACGGTCTCCGGCGGCAGCAGCGAGGTCGTCTCCTCGGGCGGCGTAGCGCAAGGCACCATCGTCCGCTCGGGGGGAGCGCAATATGTCTCTTCCGGGGGCACCGCGAGTGGCACGGTGCTCAGCGCCGGCGGCGTCCAAAGACTCAGCGCCGGCGGCATCGCCAGCGGCAGCCTAATCGGCTTAGGCGGCACCGAGTACGTCTCCTCCGGCGCCATCTCGATCAACGACGCGGTCTCCAGCAATGGCGCGGAAATCGTCACCGCCCAGGGCGTCACCAGCAGCACGCTGCTCACCTCTGGTGGCCGCGAGATCGTCAGCTCCGGCGGCGTCGCCTCCGGCTCGGTAATCGAGGCGGGTGGAACGCAAACGCTGTCGGCGGCCGGTGTCTCACGGCAAAGCATCGTCTCCTCCGGAGGTGTCGAGCTGGTGACCTCGGGCGCGACGGCAAGCGGGGCCGTGATCGACGCCGGTGGCATCGTATCCGCCACCGAGTCAGGCACCGTCAGCGGTGCGACCGTCGGCTCGGGCGGCGTGCTGTTCATGAACGGCGGCACCACCGCCGTCGGCACGGTGATCAGCTCGGGCGGCTTGGCGGTCATCCAGTCCGGCGCCACGCCCTCGTCCGACACCAACACGACCGTGCTCAGCGGCGGCGCCATCGAGTTCCAGAGCGGCGGGGCGGTCACCAGCAACCTGGTGTTTTCCGGGGGCACCGAAATCCTCGCCGACGGGATCACCGTCTCGGGACTGGTCGCGACCCAGGCGGCCCTGAACACCATCATCGTCTCGTCCGGCAGCACGGCGGTCAGCGCCACCGTCAACAGCGGCGCCACCCTGATCGTCTCGTCTGGCGCCGTCGCGAGCAACAGCATCGTGGCCGGCGGCGGCACCGCAATCCTGGCCGGCTCCGGCGAGGTCGTCGCCGGCACGGTCCTGGCCGGCGGCGTGCTGTCGGCGGGTTCCGGCCTGCTGAGCGGCAGCATCCTCGATACCGGCACGATCCTCGGCGGCGCCGCGGTGAGCAGCGGGCTGATCGACATCTATGTCAGCTCCGGCGGCCTGATCTCTGGCACGCGCCTGGTCTCCGGCGGCACCGTGCATGTCGGCGCCGGCGGCGTCGCCTCGGGCCTGGTTGCCATCAACAACCCCTACACGCCGGTGCAGGTCTCCTCCGGAGGCACCACCGTGAACACCATGATCTCCGGCGGCACCATCGAAGCCGTCTCCTCCGGTGGCCTGGCGAGCGGCACCATCATCGGCTCCGGCGCAACCTTGAGCATCGCCTCGGGTGCGATCGGCAGCGGTAGCGTGATCAGCTCGGGCGGTAACGAGAGCATCGCCTCAGGCGGCCTCGTCGAGGGCACGATGATCAGCAGCGGCGCCAGCGAGACAGTCGGCGCGGGCGCCACCGCATCGGGCAGCGTGGTCAGCTCCGGGGGCACCCAGAAGGTCTTGGGAGGCGGCTTTGCCACCGCCACGACCATCGCCTCCGGCGGCACCGAGACCGTCAATGCCGGCGGCGACGTCATCCGCACACTCATCGCCGGGGGCACCCTGCAGCTCAATACCGGTGCCCTGGTCGGCGGCGGCGTCTCGTTTGCGTCCGGCACGATAGGCACCCTGGCAACCAGCGCCGGAGCGATCGACGGGGTCACCGTCTCCGGCTTCACCCTCGGCGACGCAATCGTGCTGAGCGGCTCGCAGTACAGCAGCAGCGCCGACAGCCTGACCGTGGACTCCGGCGGTGCCGTTACGGTCTCGGATGGCTCCACCACCTACACTCTGACCGTCGCGGGCGCGACCACCAACAGCCTGATGCTGTCGGGCACCGCCACCGGCCAGCTTGAGATCGTCACCTCTCCCAACATCATCGTCAGTTCCGGCCAGGTCAGCAGCGGCTCGGTCGGCTCGGGCGTCACCGAGACCGTGCTCAGCGGCGGCCAGACCGTGGATCTGGCCATCGGCAGCGGCGGCCAGGAGGTGATCAGCGCCGGCGGCAGCGGGCTCGGCACCGTGGTTACGGGAGGCGTCGTCAACGACAGTGGCGTGATGTCCGGGGGAACGCTCAACGGTGGAACGATCAATGTTGGCGCCTCCGGAGTGACCAGCGACCTCGTGATGAACAATGGCGAGGAGTTCGTCTCCTCCGGTGGACTGAGCGTGGGCACGGTGCTGTCCGGCGGGTTGGAGGAATATGTCGGCGCCGGCGGCATCGCTCGCGGCACCGACGTCATCGCGGGCAACCTTGAGGTCTATTCGGGTGGTCTCGCGACCGACGCCAATTCCGAAAATGGGAGCGTCATCAACGTCCAAGCAGGAGGCATCGTCAGCGGCGGGATCCAGGCGGGAACCTACAACTTTGTCTTGGGCGAGGAACTCGGCGTCACCGTCGAGAACGGTTGCCTGGCTTATGTTGAATCCGGAGGCTATGCCTCGGGGCTCACGATCGACAGCGGCGACGTGCAGATGCTTGCGGGCGGCAACAGCAGCGACGTCAGCGTCGTCAGTGGTGGCTTCTTCGGGGTCAACTCGGGAGGTGCCGCCGATATCCTGATCGTCGGCTCCGGCGGCAGCGCCACCATCTCCGCCGGAGGACTTGCCAGCTTTGCCACGATCTCGGGCGGTACGCTGACCGTCCTGAACGGCGACGATCTGACCGGAACCACCGCTTTCGCCAACGGGACGTCCGGCACCCTCGTGGTCGGACCCCCTGTCAGTTCGACGATTAACGTGTCGGGCTTCGACGTGGGCGACGCCATCGTGCTCAGCGGCCAGACCAGTGCTGCCGCGGACACCCTGACGGTCGGCTCGGGCGGCCTGGTCACGGTCTCCGGCGGGACGGGCGGCCCCTACCAGTTCAGCATCGCCGGTGCCACGGCCGGCAACCTGCACCTCACCACGTCACCGAGCAATCAGGTGGAGCTGGTGTCGACCGCCTGCTTCCTGCCCGGCACCGCGATTGCGACACCGCGCGGCGAGGTCGCCGTCGAGAGATTGCGCGCGGGCGACATGGTGAGCCGCCTGGTCAACGGCAGGACCACCCGTGCCCGCGTCGTCTGGGTCGGCAGCAACAGCATCGACGTCGCAAGCCAGGCAAGTCCGCGTGACGCCTATCCGGTGCGCGTGCGACGCGGCGCCTTCGGTGTGGACCTGCCGAAGCGCGACCTGCTGCTGACGCCGGAACATTGCCTGTTCGTCGAGGGACGGCTGATCCCGGTGCGCATGCTGGTCAACGGACGCTCCATCGTCATCGACGAGAGCTTCATCCACTATCGCTACCACCATGTCGAACTGGCCCGGCACGGCATCCTGCTGGCGGAGGGTTTGCCGGCGGAGAGCTATCTCGATACCGGCAATCGCGACATGTTTGCCGAGCCCGGCACCCGCGCCGCACCGCAGATGCCGGGGGCGCCGCTGGCGGTCGACCGCGCCACGGTGGAGCCGATCTGGCAGCGTCTGGCGCTGGGGGCGGCAAGCCTTGGCTTTGAGGCCGGGTTGCCGGGGGCGCCGGTCATGACGCAGGAGCCCGCGCTGCGGCTGCTGCTCGACGACGGGCAAATGCTGGCAGCGGACTGGTTCGATGCGGCGCGCTACATGTTCCGCATCCCGCGCAACCGTCAGGCCATACGGCTGCTGTCGCGGGCGGCGGCGCCGAGCGAGACGATTGGGCCGTTCGTAGACGATCGTCGCCGCCTCGGCGTCGCGGTCGAGAAGCTATGGGCCTGGGACGGCAGCCAATGCGTCGTCCACGACGCTGCCGGCTGCCTTGGCGCCGGCTGGCACGACCTGGAAAATGGTTCCCGTTGGACCAACGGTGCCGCGGACCTCGACCTGCCGAAGGCGGGCGACACGGGAGGCTTGCTGCATGTGGCCCTGAGGGGGGTGGCGCGATATCCGCTTGCCTGAACGCCTTGCCTACCCCTCAGCGCGCGGCTTCGGCCGTACGCCCAGGATATGGGCAATGGCGTAGGTCAGGTCGGGGCGGTTGAGCGTGTAGAAGTGGAACTCGTCGACGCCGTTGGCCTGTAGCAGGCGGACCTGCTCGGCGGCGACGACGGCGCCGACCATGCGGCGTAGCTCAGGCTGCTCGTCGCTGCCGGCGAACATCGCATCCAGCCAAGCCGGGATCGTGGCACCGCAACTCTGCGCGAAGCGGCGCGCCGAGGCAAAGTTGGAGACCGGCATGATCCCCGGCACCACGGGTGCTGTAATGCCCGCGGCGAGGCAGCGGTCGAGAAAGCGCAGGAACACCTCGGCCTCGAAGAACACCTGGGTGATCGCGCGGCTGGCGCCGGCATCGAGCTTGCGCTTGAGATTGTCGAGGTCGGCCTGCGGGTTGGCCGCCATCGGATGCACCTCCGGGTAGGCGGCGACCGAGATCTCGAAATCGGCGACGCGCTTCAGGCCCGCGACCAGATCGGCAGCACTATCGTAGCCATCCGCGTGCGCCTCGAACGCTCCGCCGTCGGGCGGGTCGCCGCGCAATGCCACGATGTGACGCACGCCTTCCTGCCAGTATTGCCGCGCCACGTCGTCGACCGCGCCGCATGCGGCCCCCACGCACGTCAGGTGCGCCGCCGGCACCAACGTGGTCTCGCGCACCAGGCGCGCCACGGTTTCGTGGGTGCGGCTCTGGGTCGAGCCGCCGGCACCGTAGGTGACCGAGACGAAGCTCGGGGCGAGCGGCTCCAGCCGGCGAATGGCGGCCCAGAGCTGCGCCTCCAGCGCCTCGGTGCGCGGCGGGAAGAACTCGAACGAAAGCACCGGCGGACGCTCGCGCGACGGCGCCGGCAAGCCCTTGAAGCGCGGGCCGGTTAGCCAGCGCTCGAGCGGCGCGAGTTGGAAGTCGCGGTCGGAATTGGGCATGCGCGGAGGTCCGTTGAGCGGAGCGGCATGGTACGCGAGCAACAGGCTGCGTGCAATTCGCGCGTTTAACGGCAGCCAGCGCACGGATTGCGCGTAGCAGCATCCATGTTAGACAGGGAACGCTGGATGACCGAGCGGTCATGCGGCAAGCCTCGCGAGACCGAACCAGGGATGACGATGCGCGCGCAAACGAAACAGAAGGCGGCGGCACAGAAGGCGGCGGCCGGGTGGATCAGGAACGCGGCCGCCGGGGGCGTCGTGGCGGCGGCCCTGCTGTCGCTCAGCGGCTGCGCCACCCCGCCCAAGGACCCGGCGGCACTCTCCGAATACCGCGCCAACGACGATCCGCTGGAGCCGACCAACCGCTTCTTCTATCGTGTCAACAACACTGTCGACCGCTATACCCTCAAGCCGGTGGCGCAGGCCTATGTCGATGTGCTGCCGGTCCCGGTACGCACCGGCGTGCACGACGTGCTCAGCAACTTCGCCGCACCGACGCGGCTTGCCAACGATGTGCTCGAGGCGAAGTCGCGGCGTGCCGGCACCACCTTCATGCGCTTCCTGATCAATTCCACGGTTGGCGTCGCGGGCATCTTCGACGTCGCGCGCGACTGGGGCTACCCGGGACATGAGAATGACGGCGGCATTACGCTGGCGATCTGGGGTGTGCCGAGCGGGCCCTACCTCTATCTGCCCTTGCTGGGGCCGAACTCGCCACGCAGCGCCGGCGGCTTCGTCATGGACGTCGCTTTGTCGCCGCTCACCTACGTGCCGAAAGGTTACGGCTTGCTGACCCTGAACGACGCCCTCTACGGTGTTACCATCGTCGATGCGCGTGCCAGGGTGCTGGGTGAATTCGAACAGATCAACAACAATTATCTCGACCCGTACGCCGCGCTGCGCAGCCTCTACAGGCAGCACCGGCAAGCGGAGATCGAGGAGGTTCGCCAGGATAACCAGACAACGACGCCGGACTGGTACACCCACTGATCGGGACTGATGCGATGCCGACCACCCTGACCCGCCGACATGCCCTCGCCTTGATCGGCGCCACCATCATCCTTGCGACGCCGCTGTCCTCGGCCATGGCGCAGCAGGGCGGCAGTGACGCCGACTTTATCCGCCGGCTCGCCGCCAAGATGACCGCGATCCTCAACAGCTCGGCGCCGATGGTGCAAAAACAGCACCAACTCCTGCCGCTGATCGACGATTATATCGACGTCAGCGGCATTGCCCGCTTCTCGCTCAGCCATTATTGGCACGCCGCGACTCCGGCGCAGCAGCAGCAGTTCATGACGCTCTTTCACCGTGTCCTGTTCAACAACATCCTCGGCAAGATGGGCCAGTTCAAGGGCGTGGCGCTGGACGTCGAGGGAACGACCCCGCACGGGCCGGGCAGCAGCGTGGTCAACACCCGGATCACGCGGCCAGGGCAGCCACCGCTGGCCGCGCAATGGGTTGTCAGCCAGGTCGACGGCAAGCAGAAAATCACCGACGTGATCGGCGAGGGCGTCAGCCTGAAGATCACCGAACGCGGCGACTACACCAGCTATCTCGGCCGTCACGGCGGCAGCATCGCGGAACTGCTCAAGGCCATGGAACGCCAGGCCGCGCACCAGTCGTGAGAGCCGGAACCGGCAAACCCACGGCGTGTTGAGGCTGCCGAAGGCGGCGTCACGAAGAGGCAGTATGCTTTCCGGACTGAGGATAGGTGTGCTGCCATTGCTGGCGTGCCTTGCCGGTTGCGCCGAGGACGGCGCGTCTTTCCTGCATCCGCATGGCCCGGTTGCCGCGGCTCAGCGGACATGGCTGTTCGAGATTACCATCCTGATGGCGGTTGTCGTGGTCCCAGTGCTCGTGCTGGTGCCGCTGTTCGCCTGGCGATACCGTCGCACCAACACCAAGGCGGTCTACCGTCCGGACTGGGCGTTCTCCTGGCCGCTGGAGTTCATGATCTGGGGCATCCCGTTCCTCATCGTGGGCGGCCTGTCCTACATCATCATCGCCAATGAGACCCGCTTCGACCCGTATGCGGCGCTGAAGCCGGGTGTCGCACCGCTCGACGTGGAGGTGATCGCGCTGAACTGGAAGTGGCTGTTCCTCTATCCGCGGCAGAACATCGCAACCGTCGGAGTTCTCGCTTTGCCTGCGGGACAGCCGGTCAGTTTTCGGCTGACGAGCGATGCCACAATGCAGTCGTTCCTGATCCCAGCACTGGGCGGCCAGATCTATGCGATGGCCGGCATGGTCACCAAGCTGAACCTGCTGGCGGACAAGCCCGCGACACTGCTCGGCGAGAACACGCTCTATAACGGCAATGGCTTCATGAAAGAGAAATTCACCGTCTCGGTCATGTCGCCGAAGGATTTCGCATCCTGGTCGACTGCCATGCGCAAAAGCGGCCAAACCCTCGATGGCGCCGCTTACCTTCGGCTCGCCGACTTCGGCACGATCAAGACGGCGAAGCAGAACTTCGGCGTCGCCCCGACGGCCACGCTCTCCTTCTCGGGCATCAAACCCAACCTCTTCAAATCGATCGTCTCCGGCTACCATAATGGCGCCTCGATGGTCAGCGAGCGCTAGAGCATGCACACGATCCCCTGGCTGTACATCATTTTCGGCAAGCTCTCGTTCAATGCGCTGCCGTTCTACAGCGCGATCGCGACCTTCGCGGCCTCGCTCGTCGTTCTCGGCGCGGTCATCGTCACCGCGCTGATCACCTATTTCAAGCTGTGGCGCCCGTTATGGTTCGGCTGGCTGACCAGCGTCGATCACAAGAAGATCGGCATCATGTATGTCGTGATTTCCCTGGTGATGCTGTCGCGCGCGGTGATTGAGGCCTCCATGATGCGCGCCCAGCAGGCGGTCGCCTATAATTCGCCAGGTTACCTGCCGCCCGACCACTTCTCGCAGCTCTTCACCACCCACGGCACGGTCATGATCTTCTTCATGGCGATGCCGTTCCTGACAGGCTTGTTCAACTTTGCCATGCCGATGCAGATCGGCGCCCGAGACGTCGCCTTTCCGATGCTCAATTCGATCAGCCTTGGACTGACCGCGGGTGGTGCCGGGCTGATGATGATTTCGCTCGATCTCGGCAAATTCTCAACCGGCGGCTGGAGCGGCTATCCGCCTTATACCGAGTTGCCGTTCAATCCGGGCGTCGGTCCGGACTACTGGATCTGGGCACTGACGCTGAGTTCGCTTGCCAGCACCATGACCGGGCTCAACTTCGCGGTCACGATCTACAAGAAGCGAGCGCCGGGGATGCACCTGTTCCGCATGCCGCTGTTCTGCTGGACGGCGCTATGCACCAGCATCCTGATGATCTTCGCAATGCCGCCGCTGACCGTCGCCACCGCGATGCTGGCGATGGACCGCTATCTGGGCGCGCATTTCTTCACCAACGGGTTCGGCGGCAACGTCATGAACTACGCCAACCTGTTCTGGCTGTTCGGCCACCCCGAGGTCTATATCCTGATCCTGCCGGCGTTTGGTGTGTACTCCGAGGTGATCGCGACGTTCGCGAGCAAGCGGCTCTACGGCTACAAATCCCTCGTCTGGGCCACGATGACCATCGCGGTGCTCTCCTTCACCGTCTGGTTGCACCATTTCTTCACCATGGGTCAGAGCACCAATGTAAACGCGGTGTTCGGCATTGCCACCATGCTGATCGGCATCCCCACGGGGGTAAAGATCTACGACTGGATCCTGACCATCTACCGTGGGCGCATCCGCTTCACGGTGCCGATGCTGTATTCGCTCGCCTTCATCATGCTGTTCGCCGTCGGCGGCCTGACCGGCATCATCCTGGCCAACCCCGGCGTCGACTACCAGGTGCACAACACCGTGTTCCTGGTGGCGCACTTCCACAACGTGCTGATCCCCGGCCTGCTCTACGGCATGATCGCCGGCTACCATTACTGGTTTCCCAAAGCGTTCGGCTTTCGGCTGAACGAGCGCTGGGGGCGGATTTCCTGCTTCTTCTGGTTTTTCGGCTTCCTGTTCGCCTTCATGCCGCTCTACGCGCTGGGCCTGCTCGGCATGCCGCGACGCACGGATGAGTATTTCCAGGCGGCGTATCTGCCCTGGACCATCATTGCCGCCTTCGGGGCACTGCTGGTGCTCGCTGCCCTTGGCAGCCTGTTCCTGCAACTGGCACTCAGTATCCTGCATCGCGACAGCAACCGGGTGGGCCTCGGCGACCCCTGGAACAGCCGCGGACTCGAATGGTCGATGTCGGCGCCGCCACCGGAATACAACTTCGCGGTCATTCCCGTGGTGGAAGGCCGCGACACCTTCATGGAGCGCAAGCTGGGCGGCACCGCCTATCTCTCGCCGCGCACCTACGAAGACATCGAAATGCCGAAGAACAGCATGGTCGGCCCGGTGATCGGCGGCGCGGGTGCCGTCTGCGGCTTCGCCCTGGTCTGGCATATCTGGTGGCTGGCGGCATTCGCCCTGCTGGTGGTCATTGCCACCACGATTGCGCGCAGCTTCGTGCTCAACACCAAGCGCATCATTCCCGCGGCCGAAATACGGGCGACGCACGAGGCCTGGCTGCGCCGGATCCGCATGGAACCCGAGGTGTCGCGCGAGGACGAGAACGCCGCGGCCAATCACGGCCTGGCGGAGCCGGCGGCAGCATGAGCGCCACCGAGCGAAAGCATCCCGGGCTCAATTTCGGCAGCCTCGACCGGGAAACCCACGAGGAAGCCGAGGAGGTGGTGTTCGGCTTCTGGGTGTTCCTGATGAGCGACCTGGTGCTGTTCTCGCTGCTGTTCGCAACCTACGCCACCATGCTCGGCCATGAGGCCGGCGGACCCGGTCCCGCCAAGCTCTACGATATCCATAGTGCGGCGATCGAGACCGGCGCCCTGCTGACCAGCAGCTTTACCTTCGGGATGGCGTCGCTGGCGATGAAATATAGTCATCGCCTCTCCGTGGTGCTGCTCTGGCTGGGCATTACGCTGGTGCTCGGCCTCACCTTCCTCGGCTTTGAGATCAACGATTTCATCACCATGATCGGCAAGGGCGGCGCGCCGAGCCGGAGCGGCTTTGTCTCGGCGTTCTTCGCGCTGGTGGGCACGCACGGGCTACACGTGACGTTCGGCAGTATCTGGATCATCGTCATGATGGTCCAACTCGTGGTGTTCGGTCGCCTGGGCATCGTCAAGACGCGGCTGCTGCGACTGGCGCTGTTCTGGCATTTCCTCGATATCGTCTGGGTCGGGATTTTCTCGCTCGTCTATCTGCAAGGGCTGGCCTGATGCGACGCGACGACGAATATGGCAGCGAATTGCGCTCCTACCTCATCGGGCTTGCACTTGCGTTGCTACTGTCGGCGCTGCCGTTCGCCGGCGTCGGCTGGCACCTGTTCTCGCACCATACCCTGCTGCTGATCATCGCCTGCGCCGCCGCCGTGCAGATCGTCGCGCATTTCCGGTTCTTCCTGCATATCGACCTTTCGAAATCCAAGCGCGACGACCTGCAACTGATCCTGTTCTCCAGCCTGATCGTCGTGCTGATGGTGGGCGGCACCATCTGGATTACCGTCAATCAGTACGGCCGGATGGATCAGACAATGATGGCGCCATGACCGGATCGCGGACGCTCTCGTAGGTCACCATCGTGTAGCCGTCGCGCACGAAGCCGCCGCAGACACTCATGCCGATGCCGCCGAGAATGGTACGGGAGGCGAAATTGCTTTCGCGCGCCACCGCGACCACGCGCCGCTCGCCCTGGTTGTGTGCAAAACGTAGCGCCGCCGCGGCCGCCTCGCGGGCAATCCCCCTACCCCGCGCCTGTGGCCAGATCGCAAATCGCAGGCCCAGCCCCAGCGCATCCGGGCGCTCGTGCAGGCCGGTCATGCCCATGAAGGCGCCGTTTTCACGCACCGTGAAAATGCCGACCCTGCGGCGTGCCCAGAAGGCGACATCGGCCGCCATGTCGTCCGTCGCTTGACTGCGCGAGCGAACGCCGCCCAGCATCATGCCGAACGCGCCGGGATTACCCTTGAGTGCCACCATGTCGGCAAGATCCGGCCAGCCGACCGGGGCGAGCACGAGCCGCGCGGTGCGGATCATGGCCGCACCCGGGGCGCATCAGCGCGCGAGCGGCCGATATTTGATGCGGTGCGGCTCGACGCTATCGGCACCGAGGCGTCGTCGCTTGTCCTCGATATAGGCTTGGAAATTGCCCTCGAACCATTCGACGTGGCTGTCGCCTTCGAAGGCCAGGATGTGCGTCGCCAGCCGGTCGAGGAACCAGCGATCATGCGAGATGATGACGGCGCAGCCGGCGAACTCGCCGAGCGCGTCCTCGAGTGCGCGCAGCGTGTCGACGTCGAGATCGTTGGTCGGCTCGTCGAGCAGGATCACGTTGCTCTCCTTGCGCAGCATCTTGGCGAGATGCACGCGGTTGCGCTCGCCGCCGGAGAGGATGCCGACCTTCTTCTGCTGGTCGGGCCCCTTGAAGTTGAACGCGCCGACATAAGCGCGCGACGGCACCGCGCGCTTGCCCAGATAGATGATGTCGGTGCCGCCGGAGATCTCCTCCCAGACGTTCTTTTCGGCATCGAGCGTGTCGCGAGACTGGTCGACATAGCCGAGCTTGACCGTCTCGCCGATCTTGAGTTCCCCGGAATCCGGCGTCTCCTGGCCGAGGATCATCTTGAACAAGGTGGATTTGCCCGCACCATTCGGGCCGATCACGCCGACGATGCCGCCCGGCGGCAGCTTGAAGTCGAGGTCCTCGATCAGTAGACGGTTGCCGAACGCCTTTCGAAGCTGCTCGGCCTCGATCACCGTCCCGCCCAGGCGCGGCCCGGGGGTGATGATGATGTCGGCGGTGCCGCCGGCGCGCGCAGCCCCCTCGGCCAGCATCTTCTCGTAGTTGGCGATGCGGGCCTTGTTCTTGGCCTGACGCGCGCGGGGGCTTGAGCCGATCCATTCCTGCTCGGCGGCGAGCGCACGCTGGCGGGCACTCTCCTCTTTCTCTTCCTGCTGCAGCCGCTTGCGCTTCTGACCGAGCCAGGACGAGTAGTTGCCCTCGAACGGATAGCCGCGGCCGCGCTCGATTTCGAGGATCCAGTTGGTGACGTTGTCGAGGAAATAGCGGTCGTGGGTGATGACCATGACCGTGCCGGCATAGTCGCGCAGTGTGCGCTCCAGCCAAGCTACACTTTCTGCGTCGAGATGGTTGGTGGGCTCGTCGAGCAGCAGGATGTCGGGCTTCTCCAGCAGCAGCCGACACAGCGCCACCCGACGACGCTCGCCGCCCGACAGCGTATCGACCGCGCTTTCGGCCGGTGGGCAGCCCAGCGCGTCGAGCGCGATCTCAATGCGACGGTCGAGTTCCCAGCCGTCGCCGGCCTCGATCTGCTCCTGCAGGGCCGCCTGCTCGGCGAGCAGCGCGGTCATCGTGTCGTCGTCCATGGGTTCGGCGAATTCGAGCGAGATCGCGTTGAACCGCTCGATGGCGGCGCGCAACGGGCCGAAGGCCAGTGCGACGTTCTCGCCGACATTGAGCGACCCGTCGAGCTTCGGCTCCTGCTCCAGGTAGCCGATCGTCACGCCCTCGGCGGCCCAGGCCTCTCCCCCATATTCGGGTTCGAGACCGGCCATGATCTTGAGCAGGGTGGACTTGCCGGCGCCATTGACACCGAGCACGCCGATCTTGACCCCAGGCAGGAACGACAGCGTGATGCCCTTGAACACCTCGCGCCCACCCGGATACGCCTTGGTCAGGTCCTTCATCACATAGACATACTGGTAGGCGGCCATGGCGGGCTCCTGACGAACGAGACGTGACGGCTTGAAGACAATGCGCCCGGCAGGACTCGAACCCGCAACCAAGCCGTTATGAGCGGCCCGCTCTAACCATTGAGCTACGGGCGCACAATCCGGCTCTGAAATCGCCCATCCCCCCGAATTTGGCAACAGGCACGTTCCTGGCTAGTTTGCCAGCCCATCCCTTGAGAAGGACCTGCGCATGGACGTCTCGAAGATCGCACCGGGCAAGGACGTGCCCTGGGACATCAATGTGGTCATCGAGATCCCGCAGGGCTCCGCGGTCAAGTACGAGGTCGATAAGGACAGTGGAGCGATCTTCGTCGACCGCTTCCTGTTTACGCCGATGGCCTATCCGGCCGCCTATGGCTTCATCCCCGGCACCCTGGCCGACGATGGCGATCCGGCGGACGCGCTGGTGCTGGCGCCCGGGCCGGTGGTGCCCGGTGCCGTGATCAGGGCGCGCCCGATCGGCATGCTGCGTATGGAGGACGAAAGCGGCCAGGACGAGAAGATCATCTGCGTGCCGCACGACAAGATCCATCCGCTGTATAAGGATGTCGCCTCGGTCGAAGACCTGCCGGCGATCACCCGCCAGGCGATCGAGCATTTCTTCACCCGCTACAAGGACCTTGAACCCGGCAAATGGGTCAAGGTCACCGGCTGGGCCAGCAAGGAAGACGCCGCCGAAGTGATCAGAACCGCCCTGGCCGCAGCATCCTAAACAGAATTGGGGTCTGAGGCCATCGTGCGAAGCACGCCTTCGCGTGACGGCCCAAGCGGGTCCAGGGCAGCGCCCTGGTCTTGAGGACAGAGTCATGCCCGACGACGAAACAACCGTCGCGCCGGCAGCGCCGGAGGTTGCGACCGCAAGCCGGCCGCCGCCGGCGGCGCCTGTCGCGGTGCTGGAGCAACTGCCGCGGCTGAGTCTGCTGCCGATGGTGTCGCTTGCACTTGTGGTGGGGATCGTCACCGGCGTCGGCGCGATGGTGTTCCGGGCCCTGATCGGGCTCGTCCATAACCTGATGTTCTTGGGCAAATTCTCGTTTGCCTACAATGCCAGCGTTTTCACACCGGACAGCCCGTGGGGCGCATTCGTCATCCTGGTGCCGGTGATCGGCGGCCTTGGCGTGACCTGGGTGGTTTCCAACTTCGCGCCAGAGGCGAAGGGGCATGGGGTGCCCGAGGTGATGGACGCGATCTATTATGGTCGCGGCATCATCCGTCCGGTGGTGGCGCTGGTGAAGTCGATCGCCTCGGCGCTGGCGATCGGCAGCGGGGCGGCGGTCGGTCGCGAGGGTCCGATCATCCAGATCGGCTCGGCCCTTGGCTCGACGCTTGGCCAGGCGATCAAGATGCAGGCCGGCCAGCGTATCACCCTGGTCGCGGCGGGTGCGGGTGCGGGCATTGCCGCGACGTTCAATACGCCGATCGGTGGTGTGCTGTTCGCCACCGAACTCATGCTGCCGGAAATCAGCGTCGACACGTTCCTGCCGGTGGCGATCGCAACAGGGTCGGCGACCTTCATCGGCCGGCTGTTCTTCGGCGCCGAACCCGCCTTTACCGTGCCGATCAGCCTGGCGTCGCTGCCGAACGAGCCGAGCAGCGTGCTCACTTTGCTGCTCTATGTCGCCCTCGGCGCCATCATCGGCGTCGCTGCGGCTTTGTTCATCCGCGCGCTGCACTGGGCGGAGGACGGCTTCGATCGGATACGCGGCCGCTATTTGCGGCACCTCATTGGCATGCTGCTGGTAGGCTTGCTTATCTACGGGCTGCTGCGCTGGGCCGGCCATTATTATGTCGAGGGCGTAGGCTACGCCACGATCCAGGCGGCTTTGCGCGAACAGATCATGGCGCCCGGCATGCTGCCGCTCGCCTTGTTCTTTGTTCTGCTATTCGCGGCCAAGCTGCTGGCGACCACGATCAGCCTCGGCTCGGGGTCGTCGGGGGGCGTGTTCTCGCCGTCGCTGTTCATGGGGGCGGCGATCGGCAGCGCCTTTGCCTCGGTCGCCGGCTGGCTGCTGCCCGGGGTGCCGGTCAGCCTGCCGGCGTTCGCGATGGTCGGCATGGGGGCGATGGTCGGCGGCAGCACCGGGGCGGCGCTGACCTCGGTGACGATGATCTTCGAGATGACCCGCGACTACGACATCGTGCTGCCGATGATCCTGGCGGTGGCCCTGGCCTTAGGGGTGCGCCGGTTGCTGTCGCGCGAAAACATCTACACGCTCAAGCTGGTGCGGCGCGGCCATCCGATCCCCAAGGCGCTGCACGCCAACACCTTCCTGGTGCGCAGTGCCGCGGAGATCATGGAGCGGGACGTGCTGGTGCTCAAGGAGCATGTTCGCTTCGCCGATTTCCTCAAGCTCTCGAGCCTGCAAGGCGGGCTGCGGCACGTGGTGGTCACCCGCGACGGCAAGATCGTCGGCTGCCTGCGCGTCAATACCGACCTCAGGCGGGTGATCCAGGCGACCGACGACGAATTCAAGCTCGGCGCCCTGGCGCGTGCGGACTTCGTCATCGTGCGCGAGAACGAGGTCGCCTTCGACGTGATCTCGACGATGTGGGCCAAGCGCGCCTTCATGGCGGTGGTGCTCGGGCATGAGGCAGGCGATGAATCCGGCCGCGTGCTCGGCGTCATCACCAAGGAGCACGTGGCCGACACGGTGGCGCGCAGCGTGCAGATCTATCGCGGCTGACGCTCCGTCGCGCGTGCTTTCGTTGCGTGTTCGATCTATGATGCGGCCATGCGACGCTTGATCCTGTTCCTGCTGCTGGCACTCTCAGCCTGCGCCGATGCTGGCCGCATGCCTTGGGAGAGCACCCGGGCCTGCGTGGCGCGACAGCGCATGGCCGGGCAGTCCCCGCTGGATGCCGCCAGCATCTGCGCACCCATCTACGACGCGCAAGGCGAGAGGATGAAAGGGTCAGACCGTTGTAGGTAGGATAGTACCTCGGGGTGGTTCCACTGGATAAGTGGCACCATAAATCGACATCTGCCGGCGCCTACCAAATCGATGAAAAAACATATGATGATTCAGTTAAGCATCACGTCGCTCATGATTCCAAACAATCACAGGACGCGATCGCTGTCTGGCCGATTTCCCACAGAGGTGCCGCGCAATGGGATATATGGGATGGCGATTTGGATTTGGTTGTCAGAATGAAGCGAGTGTTGCTTGTCGCATGTCTGGCAGCGTTCTGCCGGCCGCAAGCTGTTTACGCGCGCAGCCCACAGGTTGAATTGCACAAGGCAAGCCTGATCTGCGGCGGGACGCGCTTCTCCGTAAGGAGTGAGCTCATCAGGTCAGCACCAGTATCACAGGTGATGACGGCACGCGAAGGATCCACCAAGTCTGTTGTACCTGTGGATCTTCGACAAACTCGGGTGTCCTATCCTTTCGAACTCGGAGCTACCAAGGGGCTGGCCTCCATGGTGTCGGCATGGCAGTGCAGAAAAACCCCGGCCGGGCACGTTCTGGTCTTATGGTACTACTGCCCGCAAACCCTACGCGAGGACGTCCCGGCCGCGATGTGCAGCGTCACGAGCGAGTGGGAACGCTACGTTGCCCTGGATGGAAGCCTGCTGGATCGAGGCTTTTCCATCGACGACGTACGCTATGACGCGCTTCGTGCCAAGCTGGGTTATCACAACAAACCCGATCAGGCCTTCGATGAGGGACCCTTCATCTGGTTCCTCCATTGATCTCCGTGCCCGGCAACGCCCGCACCGCGCGCAGTGCCATGTTGCGCCAAGCGACCAGCGTGAGCAGTGCGGCACCCACGCCGGCGAAGCCGAGCGAGGCGCGCAGGCCGCCGTGTTCGCCGAGCCAGCCGCCGAGCAACGCGCCCGGGATCGCCGGGATCAGGATCAGCCAGCGCATGGTGCTCGTCATCCGGCCCAGCATCGCGGCCGGCGTCACCGATTGCCGCAAAGCGATGAAATTGATGAAGATGAGCAGCGCGCCAAACCCGAACAGGGTCAGGCTACAGGCGAACAAGCCGTCGCCGAGCAGGTTTGCCGGGGCCGCGGCCAGCATCAGCCAGGATGCGGCGCAGAGTCCGAAACCGACGGTAAGGCAGGATCCCGGGCCGATCCGGCGCCCGATCGCCTCACCGGTCAGGCTGGCCAGCACCGTGCCGAGCCCGAGGAACACGTAAGCAAGCCCGACATCCTGTCCGGATAGGCGCAGCGTTCGTGTGGCGAACAGGATGGTGACCACAGCGGCGGCATTGTAGAAGAATTGCCAAGCCGCGACGAAGCCGCCGAGCAACAGCAGGATCCGGCGCCCACGCACGAATCCAAGCCCGCTCTTCAAGTCCGGCCAGAATTGCCCGCTTCCATGCGCCGGTTCCTCGTCGATGCGTATGCGGCTCAGGATGAGGGCCGAAAGCAGCAGCAACAAAGCGGTGAACAGCAGCGCGACCGGCGCACCCACGACGCGGATCAGGGCGCCGGCAATACCGGGTCCGGCCACATCGGCGCCTGAATTGGCCAGCGCGTTCTTGGCATTGGCCTCGATCAGCCTCTCACGCCCGGCGATCTGGGTGAGCACGATCTGCGAGGCGCTGCCGGCCGTGGTGTTGACCAGCCCGACCAGGAAGGCGACGGCAAACAGCCAGTCGATGGAGGCAATCCCGGTCCACCAGGCGAGCGGCACACTGGCTGCCGCGAGCGCCAGCGCAATCTCGCCGGCGATGACCACCGGCAGCTTGCGAACCCGGTCGAGCCAGACCCCCGACGGCAAAGACAGCAGCACGAAGGGCAGGCTTTCCATCGCGGTCAGGATTCCCATCTGCGTGGGCGACGCGCGCAACAGCACCGCGGCGGTGATCCGCAGTCCCAGGATCATGATCTGCGAGCCAAATGAGCTGGTCAGCACCGACATCCACAGCCGGCGGTAGGACGCATCGCGCAGCAGATCGTCCGGAGCGAGCGTGAGCCGCATCAGCCGCCCGCCTCTTCAACCAATGGTCTGTCGGATCAACGTCTCGTAGCCGGCGATGTAGTCCGCCATCGCCAGGGTGCGCTCGGCCTCGCGCCTGGCGGCGCGGCGCAGCCGGCGGGACAGCTTGTCGTCCTCAAGCAGTTCGAGCACCGCATCGCCGAGCTTGCGCGGATTGTGGAACGGCGTCAGCAAGCCGGTCTTGCGATCGGTGATGAACTCCTGCACCGGTGCTGTGTCACTGCCGACGATGGCGCAACCGCTGGCCATCGCCTCGCGCAGCGACCAGGAGGCGACGAACGGGTAGGTCAGGTAGACATGCGCATCCGAGCGCTTGAGCAGCTCGGCGTAGCTTGCATAATCGAGCTTGCCGACGAAATGCACCCGGCTCGGATCGAGCGAGCGGCCGACCTCGCGCAGCATGTGTTCGCGCCAGGTGCCCTCGGCCAAGCGGGCGCCATAGCTGACGCCGTCGCCGCCGACCAGCACGATGCGCACGTCCGGCCGCGCCTGCAGGATACGCGGCAGCGCGCGCATCACGATGTGAAAGCCGCGATACGGCTCAAGGTCGCGCGACACGTAGGAGACGAGCTTCTCTCCCGGCCGCACAACCACGTCACCCAGCACGAGGTCGCGCCCCGAGGCTTCGGGGTCGGGCGCACAGACACCGAGGTCGACGCCCTCGGCCAGCACCGAAATCGCCGGGTGCGACCAGTTCGGGTAGGTCGAGCGCTGGAATAGCGTCGGCGTCTGGCCACGCCCGCCATTGGTCAGGGCCAGCAGGTTCACCGCGTTCTTGGCACGCACGCGGGGGAACATCTCCGGGTCGTTGGGGAACTCCGGATCGAAACCGACATCGAGACGATCGGTATGGTAGAAGAATTCGAGATAGCCGAGCAGCGGCACGCCCGGGAACACGTCGCCCAGGTTGAGCATCTCCCCCCAGCCGTGATGGCCGATGATGATGTCCGGCGTAAAGCCGAGCCCGCGCAGCGTTCGCGCGGCGCGCGCCACCTGCTCGGCGCGCAGGGTCGCGAGTTCGAACTCCTGGGCCACCGGGTTGGTCTCGGGATTGGCGCCACGGTTCATGCGGTAGGAGACGCGACGCACGCCGGGCATGGCATTCTGGTTCGGCTCGCTGATGAACACCACCTCATGTGCGTTCTGGCGTGTGAGGTGGCGGACCAGATGCAGGAACTGACCGGGGAAGTTCTGGTGGACGAACAAATAACGCAAGGTCGAGGTGGCTTCCGATCAGCGCCGGTTCGGACGGCCGGGCTTGCCGAAGGCCGCCTGCTTGCGGAGCGGCGGTTTGAGCGCGGGCCGGCTCGGTGCCACCGGCGCGGCGGCGGCAGGCGGCGGCGCGATCGCGACCCCAGGCTCGGGCTCGCGCTCGGGTTCGGGCTCCAGCTCATCGGCGGCCGCCTGATCCGCCAGCGGCGCGATCTCGATCTTGAAGGCCTCCAGCGGCGCCAGGCTCTCAGCCTCGGCTGTCTGTGTATCCGCGATTGGTCCGACCTTGCTGCCGTCGGTAAAGGTGGCACTGACCCGCAACGAATGGGTCTCTGCCGCCGTCCCCTTGAGCCGCACCCGCAAGCCCAGGATCGGCAGCGCCATGCCGCGGCTGCCGCAATATTGCCCACCCTCCGACCAGGGCGACAGCCAGCCCTTGCCGAGCACCGCCTGATATTCGATGTCGGCGGCGGTCACATGACGGTTGGGCGCGATCGCAAAGCCCTCGATCCAGCTCTGGCTGCCCGGCTCGCCCATCCACTCGCCAAGCCTGCCGAGCTTGTCGCCACGACGCTGCACGTGTGCCGCCACCTCGGCACCTTCGGTCGGGGTCGGCGCCGGCGCCGGCTCGGGGCTCGGCTCTACTGCCCCTCTTTGTGTCGGCATTGCAACCGCCTGACGCAAAGCGACCCGGTCCGGCACGTCGCCCAACCGCATCACCTGCAGCTTCGGCGCCTCCTGCTGGCCGGCGACGTTCTGATAGATCGTCACCAGCAACTGCGACGGCCCCTCATTGACCCGCACCAGGGCGGCACTCGCCTCGGCGCCGATCCAGCCATCCTCGCTAAAGCTGCTGATGGTCAGACGCGCACGGTCCTGCAGCGGCGGATGCGTGATCCGCACGCCAGGCAGCCCGGTCTGCGGATCCGCCGCAGTGCTGCCCGGCGCATGGAAGACGCAGAACAGCCCCTTCTCCAGCGTCATCAGGTGACCGGATACCTTCAGCTCGGTGACGAGCTTCTGGCTTGGCGCCGGACCGGCTTGGGACATCGGTAAAGTTCCGTCAGTTCGTTAAATGATCGTGCATCGTCGTCACCGCATCCGCAATGGGGCGCGCGCGGAGATGGCACAGTTGCAGCAGCCTATCGTTCAGGGCGGCGGTGCCGAGGCCGAGCGGCAGCACCGTGCCGCGCCCGCTGCGTCGCACCCGCTCGGCCTGCGCGCCGATATCGAAGACCGCCGCCCGCAGCCCGGCCTGCCAGGCAAGCGACAGAGTGAAGCACCAGGTCTCCGGCCAGATCGATGGCAGAAAGGCCAAGTCGCAACCCTGCGCCCGCACCAGCGACTCCGCCTCGGCCTCCTTGTAGGGGCCGGTGACGTCCAGGCAGCCGGCCTCGAACAGCGCATCGTCGTCTTGTGTATGTCCGACCACGACGAAATCCAGCGCCAGCGCCCGCGCCCGGGTGTCACGCAGGCAGGCGAGCAGCACGTCGAAGCCCTTCTCGACGCCGATCGCGCCAATCACGCAAACCCGCGCCCGGCCTCCCGCCCGCGTGGCCGGCATGAACTGCCCGTCCTCCTCCCAGGCCACCACCCTCGGCCGCACGCCAGGAAAGTGCCGCGCAAGCCGCCGCGCGGTGTCGGCCGACGGCGCGATCACCGCGCTAGCACCTGCCAGCTCGGCGGCGGAGCGGGCGACCAGCGCCGCCGGCGCGATCGTCTCGCCGAGATTGCCGCGAGGGTCGGCGACGCAGGCCGCGCACCCGGCAAGATCGGGCTCACCGCAATAGCGTCCGCCGGGTCCGACCAGGGCGATGCGCGGGCAGAACATCGCATAGTCATGGACATGAACGTCGTAGGCAAGCCCGAGCCGCTCGCATAATCCGTGCAAGGCCGGCGCATGGCCGAGCCAATGGTGCCACTCCGCATGCAGCAGCCCCTCGCGGCAGAGCAACGCCGCAAGCCGATCAAGCTCGTCGGGAAGGCGGTAGCGCAAGTTCGGCCAGGCCGAGGCGCCATCGTCGACCAGGCAGAACGCGCCGTCCGGACGCAGCACGATCGGCCGTATCCCCTGCCCGGCCAGCATCCTGGCCCGCGCCTGCACCACGCGCTCGACACCGCCCGCCTGCGCATGGGTGATCAGCAGCACCGCGCGCGCACGCCGCCCGGCGATGAAACGCAACCGGTCAAGACGGCGCCGCGCCGGCGCCAGCGGGTCGGCCGCGACATGGGCCGCGACCCGCACCGCGTAGCCCGGATGCAGCCGGTTCAGGATCTCCAGGTTGCGACGCATCAAGGCAGTACGCGCAAGCCCGAACGAGACGCTGCCGACATGGCCGACATAGACATCAACCGCTCCGACATGACGCCAGCCGAGACGGCCTGCGCGCAGGCAGAAATCGTTCTCCTCGCCGTAGCCCTGGGCAAACACATCCTCGCGCAGCAGCCCGGTCTGGCTCAGGCAATCCGCCCGCACATACATGCAAAAGCCGTTGCCGGTGGGGATTTCGACCGGCTCCGCACCGCGTCCGGCGCGAGCGGCAAGCGCCATCAGCCGGCGGGTCTCGACGCGGTCCGGCACCGGGTTGGCACGGGTGGTCGAGGGGTAACTCAGAATACTGGCATCGTTGGAGAACGGGGTCGCGGTGCCGATATCGGGCGCGCGATAGACAGCCGCACGCAGCGCCTCGACCCAGCCCGGCGCCACCATCGTGTCGCTGTTCAGCAGGATCACGTCGCGCCCGGCGCAGGCGGCGATGCCGCGGTTGGCGCTGCGCGGAAAGCCCTGGTTGGTGGCGTTGCGAACCAGTTCGATCTCACCCGCCGCGGCCAGTCGGTCCAGCGCCTCCGGCAGGCCGGGCTCCGGCGAGGCATCGTCCACCACCACGATGCGCGTCCCCGCCGGCCGCGTCTCGCGCACCATCTCGATGCATTCGAGCGTGCGTCGCTGCTGCCGGAACACCGGCACGACCACGTCGCAGCCAGGGTTCTGCGGCCGGCTCGCAGGCGTCCCGGACCGCACCCGCCGGCGCATGGGCCGCATCACGGGGCTGCCGATGAGCTGGCGGCCATCTTCGCCGAACAGCCGCACCAGCCCGCCCGGCAGCGACGCTTGCGGCAGCACGAACCGACGCGGCCGCGCGAGCGGCGTCTCAGCGTCGATCTGCTCGGCAAACGCCCGCAAACGCAGCCTGCCGCGGCTGCCGTCTTCGCCAACTACGCTAAGCCAAGGTGCCTGCTCCGGCTCGCCTGGATGCCACAACCAGCCACACAGCCCGCCGTCACGCCATTCGACAAACCCCTCGGATCGTAGCACCGAGCCGATCGCAATCGGGCTGCCGAGCAGCGGCGCCTTTGCCCGAAGCAGCGCCAGTTGGCCGCCTCGTCGCCAGCCCGGCGGCAGCCTTCGACGCAGCTTCCGCCCGTCGAGGAACACCTCCACATCCGCCTGGCCGAACGCGTCGACCCCATCGACCAGCAGCCTGCCGCTGCCCGACAGGCCGCACCAACCAGGCCACATCGCACCAAACGCCACCTGCCGCATCATCGCGGTCAGCGCCGGATCGGGCGCATGCAGCGAGAGCGCGCGCCGCAACGCCTCCGCCGCCGCATCCGGCTCGCCGAGCGCACGATGCGCTGCCGCCAGCGCGGTCCACCCCTCGCGAAAATCGAACCGGCGCAGCAGATCGCGCAGCAGCACAACCGCCCCGCGCGGATCGCCGCCCGCCAGTCGCGCCAGCGCCAGCGCGGCATCCACCTGCACCGCGCCGCCGCTGATCCGGCGCGCCCTTTCGAGCCAACGGCGCGAGACGGCGGCGTCGCCGCGCTCTCCGGCTTCGCGGCCGCGTTGGAAGGCGGTCTGGGCAAGCGTTTGGGGCTCCGCCCCAAGCCCCGCCAAGGACAAGTCCTTGGAACCTATTCGAATTGGGGTCTGGGGGCTCGCCCCCAGCGGGTCCAGGGCGGAGCCCTGGCCTCGCTTCCTAACAGGTCTCAGCGCCGCGCACCCGCCTGCGCGACTTCGCGGACAGCCGCCTCTTCGCCCATGCGCGCAAGCTCGGCGTCCGCCTGGTTGATGCCCTGGGCGCGGGCGCGCTTGAGCCAGAGCCGTGCCTCGGCGGTGTCGGTCTCGCCGGCGAGGCCGCGGGCCAGATAGCGGCCGAGCATGAGCTGTGCCATGCCGTGGCCGCGCTCGGCGGCGCGGCGGAAGAAGCCTTGCGCGCGCGGGCGGTCCTCCGGCACTTCGTGGCCGCCGCCATACATCGCCGCCGTCGAGAACAGCGCGTTGATATGGCCCTGCTCGGCGGCGCGTTCGAACATCACCAGGGCGGTGGCATGGTCCTTGGCGCCGCCGCGGCCGCCGAGCAGCAGTTCGGCGTAGGCGACCTGGGCATCGGCCATGCCGCTCTCGGCGGCGCGGGAAAGCCACAGCCGGCCCTCCTTGAGATCGACGTCGATCCCGCGTCCCTCGGTGAGCATCCGCCCGTACCAGTACTGCGCATTGACCAGGCCGTCTGCGGCGCGTCGCAGCCAGATGGCGGCGCGTCGCTCGTCGCGTTCGATGCCGACCCCCTCGGCCAGGCAGACGCCGAAATTGAAGGCCGCCACCAGGTCGCCCGCGCTTGCCGCCTGCTCGAAGCGCTCGCGCGCGGCAATACGGTCCTCTTCGTGGCCGGCGCCGGACAGCACCAGGTTGGCAAGGTCGAGGCTGGCGTCCGCGTCGCCCTGCTCGGCCGAGCGGCGGAACCAGCGGGCGGCCTCCTCGGGATCGCGCGAGACGCCGGCGCCGGTGAGGAACAGCGAACCGAGTGCGCGCGATGCGGCGGCGTGGCCTTGTTCGGCGGCGCGGTTGTACCAGGTCGCCGCTTCGGCGTAGTTCGGCGGCAGGTCACCGCCGCGCGCATAGAGGTCGCCGATCAGCGCCGCGGCTTCACCGTCGCCGGCAAGGGCCGCGCGACGCAGCCACGATTCCCCGTGAACGATGTCGCGGGCCACGCCACGCCCTTCCATCAGCGCCAGACCGTAGCGCGCCTGGCCGGAGCGCACGCCCTTTTCGGCGGCCATGCCGTAGAGCCTGGTCGCGGCGGCGACGTCCTGGGTCACGCCGGCGCCGCGCTCGGTCATGACGCCGAGCAGGTAGATGGCCGTCGCGAGACCACCGGAGGCCGCCTTGGTCAACTCGACGGCGGCCTTGCGTTGCGCGTCGGGATCGGCGCCATCCCCAAGTAAAGCCAGGCCAACCCCGAGCGAACCCTGCACGCAGCCGGCATCGGCGGATTTGCGATACCAGGCGTTGGCCTGCTCGACGTCGCGCATCGACTCCGGGCCGGAGGTCAGGATGTAGCCATACAGCGCCTGGCCGTCGGGCGAGCCGGCTTCTGCGGCGCGCTTCGCCCAGAATGCCGCCTTCGCAAAATCGGGCTTGGCGCTGGATTGCTCTGGACCGGGCGCGAACAAGGCGTTGCCGCCGTCACTGGTCTGCGCGAGGCCGTAGAGATTGAGGGTGGCGAGCACGAACTGCGCCTCCACCCAACCGGCCTCGGCGGCACGCGCGGTCCAGCGGGCACCTTCCTCGCGGCTGACCGGCACGCCGTTGCCTTCGAGATAGGCGCGGCCGACGCGGAACTGCGCCTCCGGAATACCGGCCCGGGCGGCGGCGCTGAGCGGACGGAAGGCGGCCTTCGGTTCGCCCGCTTCGATCAGGCTCAGCGCCAGGCGCAGCTTCGCCTTGGGCGAGAACAGCGCGGCCAGACGCCGGCTCAGATCGTTCGAGGTTAGCAGGGCGGCCATGCGCTCATGCGGCATGTATCAAGGAGGGTGCATCCAGCAAAGGAGGGCATCAGGGTTCGCGCATACCTTCGGTGGCTACCGGGAGCACGCGGTTGAGAAGATACTGCATGATGGTCCGCTTGCCGACCTTGATGTCCGCCGTCACCGGCATGCCGGGGGTCGGATGGAAGTAGTTCGGAACGCCGTGCAAGGTGTAGCGGTCGATTCGCAGCTTGATCCGGTAGAACGTGTCGGCGCTGCTGCCCATGTCGAGCGGCGGCGCGCTCGGGCTGGTGGACTGGTCAAGGCTGTCCTTGGTGAAGCTATCGGCGCTGACCCCGCGCACGGTGGCGTCGGCGCCCCCATACTGAGTGTACGCGAAGGTTGCGAACTTGATCATCGCCTTATCGCCGATCTTGACATAGCCGGACTCGTCGCCCTTGAGCTTGGCCTCGACTTCAAGCGGCGCGTCGAGCGGCACCAGGGTGATGAGCTGGGTCGCCGGGGTCAGCACGGAGCCGATCGAGACCTTGGCGATGGTCAGCACTTCAGCATCGCCCTGGGCGCGCATGACGTCGAGGTTGCGCGCCAGGATCGCCTTTTCGTAATCGGCGCGGGCGTCGGAGTATTTATGCTCGGTATCGGTCAGGTCCTGGTAGATCTGCGCTTTCCAGTCCTGGATATAGCCGGCCTCGTCGGCGCGCTCGGCATCGAGCTTGTTCTTTGCTCCCACCGCACCTTCCTGAGCCGAGAGCTGCGAACGCTCCATTTCCATCAGGCTGTCCTGGGCGGAGAGCGAATCCAGCCGGCTGCCGACCTGGTCATGCTGCAGTTGGCGGCGCATCCTGGTGACGTCACCGGCGACCTTGACGCGGCCGGCATACATCGCGGCGTTGGCGCGGTAGCCCTGCATGTCGCTCTGCAGGCTCGCGATCTGCTGGGTGTAGTTGAGCAGCTTGTCGCGGAACTCCTCGCGGCGACGCATGAAGATCGCGGCCTGCGAGACAGAAGCGGGATCGCCGAGATCGGGCTTGTAGTCGTCGCCCGCGGCCTCGGCCTTCAGGCGCGCGATCTGGGCCGCATAGGATTGCGTCTGGTTCTTCAGGTTGGCCTCGTCGGCGGTGCTGACGGTGGGATCCAGACGCGCCAGCACCTGGCCCTTATGGACGATCTCGCCCTCATGCACCTCGATCGAGCGGACGATGGAGGTGGCGAACGGCTGCACCAGGAGCGTCGGCCTGGTCGAGATCAGCTCGCCTGAGACGGTCACGACCCGGTCGAGCGGCACGGTCGCGAACACGATCAGCATCACGACCGCCATCGAGCAGACCAGCCAGATCATGTATTGGGCAAGCGCCGAGGGCGGCATTGCGACCAGGGCGGCGCTGGGCGAATGGAACTCCAGCAGGTCCTGGGGCATGTCGTCGTTGTCCCGGCGCGCCAGGCGACGTGCGGACTTGCTCGTCTGTAGGTTCGGTCCGCCGCGTGGAACAATCTCTGTGCCGCTCATCGCTCAGTCTCCCTCGGCCAGCAACGGCGCCGGGCCGGCGTGGGCGTTTTGCGGATTCATGTGTCGGGTCTGCTGCAGCCAGAGTTGGCGGTAGATCGCGCAGCGCTCGAGCAGGACGTGATGCGGCGCGATGTCCTCGACGCGGCCGCGCTCCATCACCAGGATCTGGTCGCAATCCACCAGCGAGGACAGCCGGTGCGAGACGATGACCATGGTGCGGCCCTTGCTGATCCGCTTGAGGTTGGCGTTGACCAGCGCCTCGGACTCCGGATCCAGCGCCGAGGTCGCCTCGTCGAGGATCATCAGCTTGGGGTCGGTGATCACCGCGCGGGCGATGGCCAGACGCTGGCGCTGGCCGCCGGAGATGTTGGTCGAGCCCTCCTCGATCCAGGTTTCGTAGCCGGCCGGCATCCGCTCGATGAACTCCTCGGCCCCGGCGAGGCGTGCGGCGCGCACCGCATCCTCCAGGGTGAGACCGGGCCGGTTGGCGGTGATGTTGTCGCGTATGGTGCCGCGGAACAGGAAGTTGTCCTGCAGCACGACACCGAAGGATTTGCGCAAGTGTGTCAGGTTGATCTCGCGCAGATCGACGCCGTCGAGCTTGAGGAAGCCGGTATAGTTCCGCGACACGCCCTGCAGCAGCCGGGTCAGGGTCGACTTGCCGGAGCCGCTGCGGCCGACAATGCCGAGCATGGTGCCGGCGGGCACGTCGAAGCAGACATCGTCCAGCGCCTTCGACGAAGCGGCTGGATAGGTGAACATCACATCCTGGAACGACAGCGCGCCGAGAATTTTTGGACGCATGCCGTTGGTCAGCGCGCGCGTCTCGGTGGGCTGGTTGAGCACCGAGCCGGCCTCGCCGAGGGCTGCGCGGATTTCGGTAAACTCCTCCAGCAGCTTGGCCAGGCCGACCAGGGGGGCCGCGACCCTGCCGCCGAGCATCATGAAGGCGACCAGGCCGCCGGCGCCGAGCGACGAACTGCCGGTCAGCAGCAGATAGGCGCCGACCAGGATGACACCGCGACTGATGAACATCTCGATCGGCGAGGCCAGGGTCGAGGGCCAGTTGGCGAGCCGGCCGGCATCGAGCTTGGCCCGCACCACATCGGCGGTGGCGACGTCCCACTCGACGCGTCGCGACGGCTCGAGAGCCAGCGTCTTGAGCGTGCGGATACCGGCAACGGACTCGTAGAGAATGGCCGCGCGTTTCATCTCGGCGGTGATCACCCGGCCGATCATCCGGCTCACCGGACCGACGAAGATCACCACGATCAGCCCGATCAGGCCGGCCGCAGCCAGGGTCATCCAGGCCAAAGTGGCGCTCAGCACGAACAGGAACGGCAGGATCACCAGCAGGGTGAACATGTCGAGGAACGTCGTCATCAGCTTGCCGGTGATGAAGTCGCGCACCTTGTAGATCGCCGAGACCCGGCCGATCACGTTGCCGGCCTGCTGGCGTTCGAAATATTCCAGCGGCAGTGAGAGCAGCCGCGCGAAGATCACCAGCGCGATGCGGCTGTCCAGCCGAGTGGACAACACCAGAACGATCTCGCGCCGTCCGAAGCTGATCAGCGTCTCATACACGGCGAGCACCACGATGATCATCGAGATCGAGACCAGCGTGGACATCGAGTGGTGGTTCACCACGTTGTTGATGACCTGCATGACGATCAGTGCCGGGAAGATGCTGACCAGGCTGAGCACCACCGAGGCGATGGCGATGTCGCGCAGCGACTTCTTCTCGCGCATCACCATGCGTGTCAGCCAGGGAAGATTGATCGGCGCTTCCGTCTCTGACTGGGTGCGGCTGCGCGCCACCATCACCACGTCGCCGGTCCAGACCTGCGACAGACGCAGCTCGTCCACCGCGACCGGCACGTCGCCGTCGCTGCCCATCGGGTCGCGCAGCCAGACCAGGTTGCGCGTCGGATCGGCACCGACCAGCAGGCCGGCGGTGCCGTCCTTGAACATCAGCGCCACCGGCGGGCTGTCGTGCATGCGCACCAGGTAGCGCCACTTGAGGCGTATCGCGCGCGCGACCAGCCCCTGCTCGCCCAGCCAGCGCACCAGGCTCGCCGGCGACGGGGTCACCTCGGTGATCTCGCCGCGGAAATCCTTGGCGTCGAGTTCGACGCCGTGATACCGCGCCGCGGAGATCACGGCGCGCACACGCGACCGCCTGCCGTCGACCTGCGCACCGCCCCCAGGCTGCGCCGTGTGTGCGGCCGCATGTGGTGCGGTGTTCAAGCCATCCATAGGTGGAGCCACTGGCTTTCCTTTATCAAAGCGAGTCCTGCACGCGAACGCACAGTCATTTCCTTACGCAAGCCGATTTGACCGGCCGGACCCTAGCACAGCGTTCCAGACGTTTCCGTAAGTTTTTCTGTCCAGTTTGCGCTTAAACAACAAGGTCCCCTCTCAATTTTGAGAAAGGCCTTTGCTTAAGCAGGACCCGTATGCAGGTGCCAGTCCTCGCGAGACATGGCTATCTGCAGGTTCAATAGAGAGGTCGAGGATGAGGTAAAGCCGCTCACAGCTCGACCATGTCTGTCAGCACGGCATGGAGCAATCACGCATTTGTCGAATCGTTTCAGCCAAACATGGTCTCGCAGCTAATGCGGATTAATACCGGAACGTGGAACGCTCTGAAGCGTGCAAGTCTTGACAAGGGCCTGCACGACAACCTGACAATGGTCAGCATTCAACAGTTCATCGTAATGGGCTACCCGTTGAAGGTCCACATTCGTGATCAGACCGCAGGCGATGGCTGTGGCCATGAGATTAGCCATCGGTCTTACGGTCGTTGCAAGCCTCATCGGTTTCTCAGATCAGACAACGGCGTTTGGCTCCATGCGGATGTGGAATGAACTCGGCGCTCGACATAGCGGAAAGAATCCTCAGGGCTCATGCTCGTATCGTTGTGATATGCGAACAGCTGAATGAGGGCCACCGCCCGGGCCGGCTTGGCGCCGTGGCAGGCGCAGGGATGATACCAACTGGCGGTAGTACCAAGATCGCAAGCCAGGCGGCGGCGGCCGAGCGGCGACGACCAAGGCCGCGTCGCCTACTGGGCCCGGCACCCCGGCCGCGATGCCGATAGCGGCCACCCGGGAGGTGAAAGCGGTAAGACCGTGGCAGCTATTGATCAACCTTGGCCGCCAACCGATAACACCTTCAGCGGTCCTCGGACAGCAGCTTGGTATTCGTCCAATGGAGCACAGTGGCCCCAGGGAAATGTCCTCCGAGTCTCGCCGGGTCTGGCCGCATCACCCAATCCCGGTCCGCGGCATGGAGATAAACAGGACAGCCGAATGCCGCAGCGCAATCCTGGCAGCGCGTATAGCCGCCGCCAGCTGTTGACATGCGCCGCGCCCAGCTCGTCCGGGGTCGTCCAAGCCTGCCCGCTCCTCGGCACATACTGCCGTTCATCCTCGCATATTGGGCAGCCAGGCGGCGGTGTCGCCGCTTCGGCGTAGGAGGTGCCGCACAACTTACAGATGTGAATAGGCATGGTCGCGTCCTCGTATTCAGGCGCGAGGCATATTGCAAGGGAAGTTCAACGTCATTGCGCGCAGCCCAGGGACCCCGGCTCGGGTGTCGTTCGACATGCCATAATAGGGCCACGGCGGAGGTGATCGATACGTCCAGCACCGTCGGCCCTAATCGGCACGGGCAGCCGGTGACCGTCATGGCCATGATGGCGCCCGTCACCTGCATCATGTCGGCAAGGTCATCGGCGGAGGTTTCACACTCATGGCCGAAAAACTCGCGTGAGATCGATTGGTAAGTTCGATGATTTTGAGTAGAGCAAAGGACGCGGGCTTCGGCCAGGGAGCAATCCACTCAGTCGGATCGTGCGCCCTGTTTTCGCCCGGCGGTGCCTCATGACTTCAGGACTCGGCACAACGGTTTCGAGACGTCATCGACGATCAGCGTCGGAGCGGATCTGGCGCGTCCCATGACCGTTTGCCGCGCTCCCCAAAGTGGCATTGTGTTTCCCGATAGACGATGTGCGGCCGATCCCTGCTATACTCGCTATCTCTCAACCCGGTCGTGCAAGCTGATGGCGAAAGTCCCTGTCACCATACGTGCGCCTGAAGTCGGGGATGAAGTGGTTTGGAAGGGCCTCTGGCAGGCTTATCTCGGTTTCTATGACCAAGCGGTCCCGCCGGAAGCGACGCACCTTACCTGGAGGCGAATCCTTGATGCTGCAGGACCCATCTTCGGCCGCATGGCGATACTGGATGGAACTCCGGTCGGTTTTTTGATCTGCGTGGTGCATGAAGGCACCTGGAGCGTGCGGCCGACCTGCTACCTGGAAGATCTTTTCGTGGATGCTCGCATGCGCGGCGGCGGCGTGGGCCGGGCGTTGCTCGACGATCTCGTCGCACTCGGCCGCGAGCGCCACTGGAACTCGCTCTATTGGCACACCCGCGCCGACAATGCGCAGGCGCGAAAGCTGTATGACCGCTATGTGCCGGCCGACAATTTCGTGCGCTATAGGCTCGCAATTACGCCGCACAGGCAGAAGTAGCACATGTAAACCATTCAGTCGAAGCAGACGGCCGGGTCATGGCCGCAAGGCAGCGTGGACGGTGGTCGAGATGGGACCCACGGATGCCGTCAGCTCTTGATGGTAGAAGCGCGGTAGATTTCGTCAACGGCCGTCGCGAGGGTCTCGTCGAAGGTGGTGTCGTCCATCGACGATCTGAGATCGCCGATCAGGGCGCGCGAGAAGCTCGCAAATATGTCTTGGTTGGCAGCAAGATGTCGGCACGCGTCGGCGCGCGTGTAGCCACCCGAAAGCGCCACCATACGATGCACCCGCGGATGCTGTATCAAGTCGGCATAAAAATCCGGAGGATCGCTTCGGCTGCCGTTTTACCAGGCGTGTCGATCAGAACTTCCGGTTCGATGATCGGCAACAGCGCGTGTCGGACGATGTGTTCGGCCAGTTCGAATTGCTGTCCGACCAAGGCGGCGATGCCATTCTGGGACGGCAGATTGATAGCCGACCGCATTTTGGTCCCGAACACGCCTCATTTCACCGCGCGCTTCAGCAGCGCATCAAGTGCCGGGATCGGCGTCATCAGGCGGGTGCCGTCGCGTGCAGTCTCGAGCCCTTTATCGACCTTGAGGAAGGGCACGATGCCCCGTTGTTCCCAGAGGAACGCGGGAACAGGATCTCGAAGGCGGGAGACGTCATGATCCGCACGCGCATGTCATGCATCAGCTTGAACATGTCAGTACTATTGCCGTAGGCCCTGCCAGGGATGCCGTAGATGCGCAGCGTGTCAGGGGTCGATCCACCACTCTGATCCAGCGCCGCTATGAAGCAGGCTTGGCTCACCACCTGCTCCATCATCTTGCCATTTGTCATGGCCGCGTCCCCGGTCGGTCATCCGCCGTCGGAACTCTGGCAGGTAAGCCATTGGGCTCTTGTGCATCCTTCAGCCGCAGCGTGGCCCCCAGGAGCATTACCGCCAGCGCGGCAAGCGCAAACGGCGAGAAAGCCATCGCCGCCACGCCGCTCAGGTCCGAGAGCCAGCCCGCCAGCAGCGCCGCCCCCATCGCCGCTCCGTAACTGACGGTAAACATCGCCGCGGCAAGGCGTGATACATCCGCCGCCTCGCCCAAGAGCGAGGGGAGAGCCGGGCCCAGGGTCAGTAATATCGCTCCGGCGAACCCTGCCAGCGCGGCCCATGCCACCGCGGCGGGACCGGGCATTGCCACGCACCCCAACACGCCGGCGAGCAGCAGCGCGCCCGCGCCCGCATACGCCGCCGGCCGTCGTGTAAGCCGACTGGCCAGGGCCAGCATCAACAGCGAAGCCGGGATCTGCGCCAGGTTCAAGGCGGTCAGCGCCGGGCGCGCCAGTTCCGGTGCTCCGGTCGTTGTCAGCCAGCCCGGCAGGAAGCCGTTCAGCCCGAAATAGGTGGCGTTCACGCCTCCCAGCAGCAGACCCATCCGCCAAATCCGCCCATCCCGCCAGTCCGGCTGCCAGCGCGCCAAGCCGGCCGCGGCCTGTGGCCGGCGGCCGCGAAAGCCCACCAGCAGTACCGCCGTCAACACCGGCAACGCCCAGAACACGAGGGAGGCGCGCCAGCCGCCGCCAACCAGGGGCAATATTGGTTGCGGCACCCAGACGACGGGGGCCAGTTCCCCTACCAGCAGGCCGTTGGTGTAGATGGCTGTGGCAAAGCCGATATGCGCAGGCGCCCACGCCCGCACCAGGAGGGGCATCACCGGCTGCATGACCGCGACGCCCAGGCACATCAACGCGGTCGCGGCATTCAGCCCCACAACGCTGCCGACCAAGCCGCGCGCCGCGGCACCGGTCGCGTTCAGCAGCAGGCCCGCAATCAGTGTCGGCACCGCGCCGAACCGGGCGATCAGGGCGGCGCTGGGCACGGCGGTTACGGCGAACAGGAGCGGTGGCAAGCCGGTCAGCAGACCGACACCCGTCGCACTCAGGCGGAAGTCGGCGGTGACGCGCGGCAGCACCGGGGCCATCGCCAGGATGGTTTCCCGCAATGCAGCACCCGACAGCCAGAGCAGCAGCAGCGCCAGAGCGAAGTCGCGCCGTGCGGCCGGCGCTTTGCAGGTGTCTGTCACTTTGGCGGCCACGGCGCACCTTCTTCAGCGTGGACGGTGCCGCAGAAGGAACGTGACGCCCTGTTCGGCGATCACGATGCCAAGCAGTCCTGCCAGGGCGACAAGTGGCGGCGCTGGCGAGTGGACACGCAGCACAGCGTAGAAAGCCCCGACCAGGAGGCCGACCGCCAACGAGATCAGGAAGTTCAAGCCGCTGCTCCCGAGCTTGGGTTTGTGGACGTTCCGGCTGATGTCGATCGGATGCCCCTCTCAGGTCTCTTCAATCGCCTCGTTCTGGGATGGGGCTCAGCGCTCGGTCGGTTGATCTTCACCGGCTTGCCGTTCAGCCGAAGAGTTTGGCCGCCGTGCGCGCGACAAGCTCTCCCTGGTGGCGTGCGCCGGCGAGTTCGATGGCGCTTGGCTGACGCGACCCGTCGCCGCCGGCGATGGTCGTCGCACCGTAAGGCGAGCCGCCCACGACCTCATCAAGCGTCATCATCGCCTGGTGGCTATACGGAAGCCCGACGATCACCAGCCCGAGATGCATCAGGTTGGTGATAATGGAAAACAGCGTCGTCTCCTGCCCGCCATGCTGGGTTGCGGTCGACGTGAAGGCAGCACCCACCTTGCCGTTCAGCGCACCACGCGCCCAAAGGCCGCCGGTCTGGTCGAGGAACGCCGCCATTTGCGAGGAGACGCGGCCATAGCGGGTGCCCGTGCCCACAATGATGGCGTCATAGCTCTCCAGTTCGGCCACCGTCGCAATCGGGGCCGCCAAGTCCCGCTTGAAATGCCCATCACGCGCGACCTCCTCGGGCACCGTCTCGGGCACGCGTTTGACGTCGACCTGCGCACCTCCGGCCCGCGCGCCCTCCGCCATCGCATGCGCCATGGTCTCGATGTGACCGTAGGTCGAGTAGTAGAGGACCAGAACTTTCGCCATATCGTTCCTGCTCCTGGCCAGACTCGTTGCCGGAGGCTATGAGACTTGGCGGTTCTGGAAAACCGGCAAACCATCGGCAGTTAGGTTCGAGTAACTCGACATGACAGCTGACCCCGGCAACCCCACTTTGGACCAGCTGCGCGTGCTGATCGCCGTGGTCGAGGCCGGTAGTTTCGTCGCGGCGGCACGCAAGCTGAACCGCGCGACCTCGGTCGTCAGCTACACCATCGCCAACCTGGAGGCGCAGCTCGGCCTGACCCTGTTCGATCGCGAGACGACACGCAAACCGCAGCTGACCCTGGCGGGGCGCATCGTGCTGGACGAAGCGCGTATCCTCACCCGAGGGGTCGGCAGCCTTCGCGCCAAGGTAAAGGGGTTGCTGGAGGGCCTTGAGGGCGAACTCCACGTCGTGCTGGATTCGCTGCTGCCCGGCGAGCGCGTGGTCGACGCTCTGGCCGCCTTTGTCGCGGAGTTCCCGACCGTCAAGCTGCATCTGCACGTCGAGACGTTGGGCGCGGTGGCCAGCCTGGTACTCGGCAAGGCCGCCTCGATCGGCGTCAGCGGACCGTTCGCGACCGACGCCGACACGCTGGAACGCGTCAGTGTCGGCAGCCTGCGGATGGTACCGGTCGCGGCTCCCGGTCACGCGCTCGCCTCAGCCCCGCCGGGCGGCCATTCGCCCGGTGCCGCCCGCCAGCACATCCAGCTCGTGGTCTATGATCGATCTAAGCTGACCGCCGGGCGCGATTTCAACGTCACCAGCAATCGCACATGGCGAATGGGTGACCTCGCCTCCAAGCACATGCTTCTGAAGGCCGGGCTCGGCTGGGGCATGATGCCTCTGTGGATGGTCACCCGCGACATCCAGACAGGTCGCCTTGTGACTCTCGACGTGCCCGACCTGGTCGCCTTCGACTATCTGCTGGACGTGATCTATCGCACCGACACGCCTCCTGGGCCGGCGGCAGCGTGGCTGATGCGGCGCTTCGCTGAACAGCGCGCCGGAGGCGCTCAAACCGAGACCCCGGTAGGCCAAGCGTAGGTGCTGACCATGTGCCTACTCGGCCGCGTCTGCCAGCCGAGCGCCTGGAGCGAGCTTGCAGGCGCGCAAGTCGCTGGGGCTGCAGGTTCTGCTCGACTTGACGCTGACCCCAGGGTTGCTTTCCTCACCGGCGACTTCGCGGGCCGCCCCGCTGCCGGCCCGGGCCCAGTCCTGCTGACCCGAATGCCCTACAACGTCGCCGCCCCCTTGCTCGGTGGAGCGCCTGACAGCCGGCGGCGCAAAGTGCTGCGCGGCTCCCTTCAGCCGGTCGGCGACGAGGCGCTAAGCTTCGCCGAGTTCAACCGGCTCGCGCGCCTTCGGCGGAGCTGGAGGGGCATGAAAGCGTGCTCGACTTTGCTGAATATGCGTGCTATCGTGATATCACTCAACGTGGTGGAGGCGACGCTGGCCCAGATCATCGTTCGGAAGCTTGAAGAGAGCGTGCGCGATCAGTTGCGCAAACGCGCCAAGCGTCTTGGAAGAAGTGTCGAGGAAGAGGTACGCGACATTCTTCGTATGGCTGCGGCCCAGGAAGACGATGCTGCCATGCAGCCATTGGGCTCACGGATCAGCGCGCGCTTCGGTGCTTGCGGATTGGCACCCGATGAGAGGCTGGCGGAGCCGCCAAGCCAGAACGCGCGTCCCGCGATTTTTGAGTGATCCTGCTCGACACCAATGTGCTTTCCGCGCTGATGCATGAGAGGCCCGACCCACGAGTCGTTCAATGGCTGAACGACCAACCGCCAGACTCTGTCTGGACCACAAGCATCACTGTTTTCGAGGTCGCATTCGGACTGGCCACGATGGCGGACGGACGGCGCAAGGCCGCAATCGAGGATGCCTTCCAGAGCGTTCTCCGCGACGACCTGCAGAACAGGATCGCGGCCTTCGACAGCCCAGCCGCTCGTGAAGCAGCCAGGCTGGCCGCGGAGCGCCAGCGAGCCGGACGACCGGTCGATTTTCGCGACATGGAAATCGCGGGCATCGCGATCTCTCGCCGTGCCACTCTCGCAACCCGAAATCTCAAGCACTTTCGTGGTCTTTCCATTCCAGTCCTCGACCCTTGGAGCGGTCTTGCCTGACGTCAGAGGAACCGATGGCGCCGTCCCTGCAAGACGCTCAACATGGCGGCTCAGGAGGAAGTCGCTGCAACGTTCGCCATTCAACGTCCCCGACGAAGCGTGACTGTCTCGTCCTTGATGCGGCCAAGCTCAACGGAGATTTGCGCCCTCGCGAAGTCTTCCTTAATGGCCTCGCGAGTCTGCGTTTCAACTACTTCCCGCGCCGAATCGATGTTGACCTCTCAATATTTCAAGGCATCCCCCGGTGTTCTCGGTCACCTTCCTTTGAGTCGACCATGTAGTGCGTGGTTCCTCGATGTTCACATCGGCGACACCATACGGAAACGCCATCTTCGGTTCTGATTCGTAACTAGAGGCTGCAGTAGAACAGCAGAGTGCTCGTTGTTGGGACGCGCCAACGTAGACATCCTTTCGAGTCCGAAGGACATTTCTTGCGATTTCAGAAAGATTTGTCGCGCGTCGTTGATCCCGACGCATCGAGAGAGACCGCACATCAATACCACCATCTACCTTACGAAACGTAAGAAACGGTGTGAGGTAGCTACAATCAAGGAACCCCTACCAGCCGAGTGCCTGGCCGTCCTTGCGTGGGTCGGAGCCGGCGACGGCGTGGTTGCCCTGGCGCAGCACGATCTGGGCGCCGCCGAAGCCGAAGACATTGTCCGGGGCTTCGATGACGATGTCATGGCCGCGGGCGCGCAGCGCCTCGATGGTGGGAGCGCTGATCGTCGGTTCGACGGCGACGGTGCGGCCCTCGACCACCCGCCAGCGCGGGGCGTCGGCGGCGGTCTGCGGGTTCTGGCCGTGGCGCAGGATGCGGTTGGCCATCTGCAGGTGGCCCTGAGCCTGCATGAAGCCACCCATCAGGCCGAATGCCAGCAGCGGCGCACCGCCGGCAGTGGTGGCGAATCCCGGAATGATGGTGTGGAACGGCCGCTTGCCTGGGCCGACTTGATTGGGATGGCCCTGGTCGAGGACGAAGCCGGCGCCGCGGTTCTGCAGACTGATGCCGGTGCCGGGCACCACCAGGCCGGAGCCGAAGCCCATGTAGTTGGACTGGATGAACGAGACCATCATGCCGTCGGCATCCGCCGCCGACAGGCAGACGGTGCCGCCGCGGCTGGGCGCGCCATGGCCGGGGTCGGAGGCCCGGTCGGGATCGATCAGCCTGGCGCGCTCGGTGAGGTAGCCGGGGTCGAGCAGGGCCGAGGGCGGTACTGCCATCGATCCCAGGTCACCGACGAAGGCGGCGCTGTCGACTATGGCGAGTTTGCAGGCCTCGATGCCGAGATGGATGGTTTGCGGGTCGTCTACCCCTGCGCCGCCGCCGGCGGCCTCGAACAGGCGTGCGGCCATCAGCGCGGTGATGCCCTGGCCGTTCGGCGGCAATTCGTGCAAGACGGCGCCGGCGAAGTCGCAGGCGAGCGGCGCCACCCAATCGGCGCGGTGCGCGTCGAGGTCGGCCTCGGTCAGAGCACCCCCGGCCCGTGCGCTGTCGGCCGCCATCGCGCGCGCGAGCGGGCCGCGATAGAACGCCTCGCCCTTGCTGGCCGCGATCGCCTCCAGGGTGCGCGCCTGCGCCTCGCTGCGGAACAGTTCGCCCGGGCGGGGGGCGCGGCCGTTGGGCAGGAAGCACTCCGCGAAGCCTGGCTCGTTGCGCAGGCTGACCCCGGCGCGTGCCCACAGCCTGGCCGTGATCGGGGTGACCGCGAAGCCCTCGCGGGCAAAGCGGATCGCGGGGGCTGCCACCTGTTCGAGCGGCAGCCGGCCGAAGCGGGCACTCAGCGCCACCCAACCGGAGACCGCGCCTGGCACGGTGACGCTGTCCCAGCCGCGATGCGGCATCACGTCGCGGCCGGCGAAGCGCTCTGGCGTCCAGCCGGCGGGCGCCCGGCCGGAGGCGTTCAGGCCGTGCAGCGCGTCGCCGTCCCAGAGGATCGCGAACGCATCACTGCCCAGGCCATTGCCGGTCGGCTCGACGACGGTCAGCGCCATCGCAGCAGAGAGGATCGCGTCAACCGCATTGCCGCCGGCGAGCAGCATCGCCATGCCGGCCTGCGAGGCGAGCGCGTGCGAGGTCGCAATCGCAGCCGCCCCGAACACCGGCGCGCGGGCTGAGGGGTAGAGCGTGGCGTAGTCGAGATCAGGCAATGGACTGGCTCCCGCGAGGTCAAATGCTGCGTGCGCTGTCGGCCACGGCGGCTTCGCGCGCGGCCGCTGGTGTCGCGCCCAGCATGTAATCGCGCGTCAGCGGCAGGGTCTGCTGTTCGCGGGCCAGCTGTATCTGGAAGTTCATCTGACCCTGCCGGCGGAACGAGAGCTCTGCCGCGACCAGATAGAGCTCGAACATCCGGCAAAAGCGTTCGTCGTAGAGCGAGGCGATCAGGTCGCGGTTGGCGGCGAAGCGTCGGCGCCACAGCGCGATGGTCTTGGCATAGTGCAGACGCAGGATTTCGATGTCGGTGACCCACAGGCCGGCACGCTCGATCGATACCAGGGTCTCGCTCAGCGCCGGGGCGTAGCCGCCGGGGAAGATGTATTTCTCGACCCAGGCGTTGGTGGCGCCGGGACCGTCGCTGCGGCCGATCGAATGCAGCAAGGCGACGCCGTCCGGCTCCAGGCAGTCGCGGATCTGGGCAAAGAAGCGGTCGAACTGCACGATGCCGACATGCTCGAACATGCCGACCGAGACGATCCGGTCGAAGCGGCGGCTGACGCGCCGATAATCCAGCAGCTCGAAGCTGACGCGGTCGGCGAGACCCTCCTGGGCGGCCCTGGCGCGGGCCTCTGCGAGCTGTTCGGTGGAGAGCGTAATGCCGGTGACGATGGCGCCGTAGTCGCGCGCCAGGGTCAGCGCCATGCCGCCCCAGCCGCAGCCGATATCGAGGACGCGCAAGCCCGGCCTGTCGAGCTTCAGCTTGGCCGCGATATGATGCTTCTTCGCCTCCTGCGCCTCCTCCAGCGTCTCGTCGCCGCGGGCGAAATAGGCGCAGGAATATTGCCGGTCGCGGTCGAGGAACAGCGAATAGAGCCGGCCATTGAAGTCGTAATGGTGCGCCACGTTGCGCCGGGCGCGCGGTGCCGGGTTCATTTGCGACCAGGAGCGCTTGAGGGTGCGCACGCCGCCCACCAGCCGCAGTGCTGGATGACGCGCGCTCTCGGCGTTTAGCATCAGCACGTCCATCAGCTCGAACAGCGTGCACGCCATCGGGGTCATGCTGGCGTCCATGTAGCTCTCCGGCAGCAGCAGTGCCGGATTGGTGATGGCACCGCGCACCGCGGCCGGCGTATGCAGCCACATTCCGGCGCGCGGCTCGGAGCCTCGCGTTCCATAGGTGCGCGTCCTGCCGTCCGGGGTGCGTATGGCGAGGCAGCCATGCCGGACAAAGCGCCTCATGATCGCATCGAGAACCATTGACATCCCCGCGACCTCTCGCCTGCAAACGACAATGGGATAGAACGAAGCATCAGGCGGTGGCGTTGCGCGGGCAGGCAGATGCCGGCCATGAATTCGCACCCTGTTGCATTGACGCAGCACTCGTGGCGTCGAGACTGAAATGATCAGGAAGGAACCCCGATGGCGTCCCTCGCAGCCGCGTCGCCGATCCGGCGAGAGGCGTCGTTCGGCAGGCTTGCGGAGTGGCTGCGCACACCCGCGGGCGCGCTCGCCGGCCTGATCGCGGCCACTCTGCTGGCACGGCTGGGGTTCGCCTGGCTGCTCGGGCTCGGCATCGACGAGAGCTACATGGTCGCCGCCGGCCGGCACCTGCAGCTCAGTTATTTCGACCATCCGCCGGCCGCCTGGTGGATGGCCTGGACGGCAGCACACCTGGCCGGCAATGACAGCCCCTTCGTAGTGCGGCTGCCATTCGTGCTGCTGTTCTGCGGCACGACCTGGTTGATGTTCGCGCTCACGCGCCGATTGTTTGATGCCCGCGCGGGGTTTTGGGCGGCGGTCCTGCTCAACCTCGCACCCGTGTTCGGCATCACCACGGCGAGCTGGGTGCTTCCCGATGGGCCGATGCTGGCCGCCCTGCTCGCGGCAGCACTCTGCCTCGCCGCGGCACTCGAGCCGGCAAAGACGGCGCAATCGTGGCGCCGCTGGCTCGGCGTCGGGTTGTGCACCGGCCTCGCGCTCTTCTCGAAATACACCGCCGTGCTCGATGTGGGCGGCGCCGTGCTGTTCCTGCTGACCACACCGGGCGGCAGGCGCTGGCTGCGACGCCCGCACCCCTATGTCGCGGGTATGCTGGCGCTGCTGGTGTTCTCGCCGGTGCTGATCTGGAATGCGCGGCATGGCTGGATGTCGCTGCTGTTCCAGGGGGGACGGGCGGCCGGCGGCCGCTGGCACCCGTTCGGTCCGCTCACCACGCTCGCCGGGCAGTCGCTGTTCCTGCTGCCCTGGATCTGGGCGCCGATGATGCTCTGCCTGGGGCTGGCGGTGCGCGACCGGCTCTCCGCCGCCAGGCCCGCCGATCCGCGGCAATGGCTGCTGGCGTGCCTGGCGCTGCCCGCCATCGTCCTGTTCCTGCTGATCTCGCTGCGCACACGGGTGCTCTTCCACTGGGCGTCGCCCGGCTACGTGATGCTGCTGCCGCTGCTCGGCGCGCAGATCGCGGCCCGCATACGTGTCCATCCTGCCCTGCGCGCCGCCGTGGGTGCCACTGCCTGCCTCGCACTCGTCGGCGTCGTGGTGGCCGGGACCGAGGTCCGCTTCAACTGGCTGCCGGACGTCATCGAGGATTTCGGGCTGGGCCATGACCCAGACATGGGCGCCGTGGACTGGACCTCGCTGCGCCAAGCCCTGCTGCGTCGCGGCTGGCTTGCGCACCCTGGCCTGATCGTGGCCACCGTGCGCTGGCACGACGCCGGCAAGGTCGATTATGCGCTCGGTGGTGCCGCCAAGGTGGTGTGTCTCGGCCGCGATCCCCGCGAATACGGGGTGATCGCCCGGACCGGCGCCGATGCCGGCCAGGACATGCTGATCGTCGCACCACGCTACACCCTTCGCGGCATCCGGGCCCGGCTTGGCGGCAGCTTTCAGGCGATTGAGCCGCTGCCCGAGGTGATGCTGCTGCATGCCGGACGTCCGGCGATGATCCTGCCGCTGTATCTTGGCCGCGACTTCAGCAGCGGCGCGCCATTAGGGCACGTGCAGGGCCCAGATCAACGCGAGGCTCATGCCACAGAGCAGCAGAAGCGATAGGGTCACCGCGGTCGTCACCGCGGCTCCCGCGCGCGCCACCACCCGCACATCGACGCCAAGACCGAGGGCTGCCATCGAGATCGTGGTCAGTAGTGCCGCAACCGTCTTGAGCGGCGCAATCGCCATCGGCGGAATGAGTCCCACGGCACGCAGGCCCGCCACGGCCAGGAAGCCGAGGATGAACCAGGGCACCAGCTGGCCCAGTCTCAGGCCGCTGGTGCCGGCGTGCCTACGGCCGATCAGCAGCGAGACCGCCAGCACCACCGGACCGAGCATCAGCACCCGAACCAGCTTGACCACGGTGCCGACCTGATTGCTCAGGGCGCCGATCGGCAGGGTCGCGGCGAGCACCTGCGGCACCGCATAGACGCTCAGACCGGCCAGCACCCCATATTGCGACAGCGACATATGCAGCAATGGGACGAGCAGCGGCAGCAGCAGCACGACGATGACTCCGAGCACCGCGGTGAAGGCGATCGAGGAGGCGATATCGTCGGCATCTGCGCCGATGACCGGAGCCACCGCCGCAATAGCCGAGTTGCCGCAGATCGAATTGCCGCAGGCGATCAGCAGCGACATCCGCCACGGCAGGCGAAACAGGCGGCTGATGACGTAGCTGGCGCCGATCGCCACCGCGACCACCGCGACGATGCCGCCCAGCAGCGCCAGCCCGAGGGCCGCGACAGCGCCGACGCTGACCGAGGCGCCCAGTAGCATCACCGCGATCTCGAGCAGGATCTTGGCACTGAACCCAATGCCCGGCGACCAAAGCGGCCCTGGTGCCCAGACAATACGGATCGCCACCCCCAGCAGGATCGCCAGCACGAGCGCCTCGAGAAAAGGCTGCCCCACAAGGCGCACCTCGACAAACTGCAGCGCCATCGCCAGGAGTGTCACACCGATACACAACCCGACCCCAGGCGCGCATTTGGCTAAGAACCGCAGCATCAGGACAGGCCCTCTCGCCATGGCGTCATGGCCTGGTGACGGTGCCTGCGTAAGATGCATCGAACCAGCCCGGGTTTGGCATCGGTATGATCGATCGGATCGATCGTTTGTTCGGCGCGCATGACGCTCGAACAGTTGCGTATCTTCGTCGCGGTCGCCGAACGCCAACACGTCACACGCGCGGCCGAGGCGCTGCTTCTTACGCAGTCGGCGGTGAGCAGCGCCATCCACGCGCTGGAGCATGATTTCGCGGTCAAGCTGTTCAACCGGGTCGGACGCGGCATCGAACTCAGCGAGGCGGGCCGGCTGTTCCTCGACGAGGCGCGCGCCGTGCTGGCCCGCACCGACCTGGCCCGCCTGCGCATGGCCGAACTCGGCGGCCTGCGTCGCGGCACGCTGCGGCTGCACGCCAGCCAGACCATCGCCAGCTACTGGCTGCCGCGCCACCTGATGGCATTCCGCGGCACCCACCCGCGGGTCGAGTTGGAGTTGCGTGTCGGCAACACGACCGATGTCGTGCGCGCGGTGCGCGAAGGCACGGCGGAGATCGGTTTGATCGAGGGCACCATCGACCATCCGGGTCTTGTGGCGCGCGATGTGGCGCGCGACCAACTGATCGTCGTGGTCGCGCCCGGCCACCCCTGGGCCGAACGAAGCGGCGATCTGGCGGCCTCGGACCTGCCCGGGTCGGCGTGGGTCATGCGCGAGGCCGGGTCGGGCACGCGCTCGGAGTTCGAGACGGCGATCGCCGCGGCGGGCCTCGACCCGGCGGCGCTGACCATCACGCTCGAACTCCCCTCCAACGAAGCCGTGCGCGCCGCCGTCGAGGCAGGTGGTGCTGCGACGGCGATCTCGGCGTCCGTCGCTGCCCCCGCGATCGAGGCGGGCCTGCTGGTCGCAGTGCCGTTCAGCCTGCCGAGCCGCGCCTTTCGCTCGCTACTGCACGCCGAGCGGACGCCGAGCCGCAGCGCCGAGGCGTTCCTGGCTGCGATCGCGCCGCCCCGGCCCCACCAGTAGCTGGTCAGGACGTCGGGTTGAATTCCGAGGAGCCGATGTCAGCCTTCAGTTCGACCATATCGTCGTCATCTTCCTCAACGTCGCGGCTCGCCTCGCCGCGTGCCTGGCGCTCAGCGTCTTCTGGCGAGCGCGCGACGTTGACGGTCATGCGGATCACCACCTCGGGATGCAGTCCGACGCGCACCTCGGTCAGGCCGAGGCTCTTGATCGGGTGGTCGAGCTGGACCTGCTGGCGGCCGATGGCCAGTCCCGCGTCGGTGGCGGCGACGGCGATGTCGCGCGGCGTCACCGAGCCGTAGAGGCTACCGGAGTCGCCGGCCTGGCGGATGATCACCACCGTCATGCCGCTGACCCGCTCGGCCAGGCGCTCGGCCTCCTCGCGCCGCTTGAGGTTCTGCGCCTCGAGCTGGATGCGCTCGCGCTCGAAGCGGTCACGGTTATGCGCGTTGGCGCGGATCGCGCGGCCTTGCGGCAACAGGAAGTTGCGGGCGAAGCCGGGCTTCACCTTCACCACGTCGCCCATCTGTCCCAGCTTGTCGACGCGCTGGAGCAGGATCAGTTCGGTCACAGCCATGAGATGCTCCCCTCAGGTCAGGATGTAGGGCAGCAAGGCGAGGAAGCGGGCGCGTTTGATGGCTTGCGCCAGCTCGCGCTGCTTCTTTGCCGAGACGGCGGTGATCCGGCTTGGCACGATCTTGCCGCGCTCGGAGAGGAAGCGCGACAGCAGGCGCACGTCCTTGTAGTCGATCACCGGCGCGTTCGGGCCGGAGAACGGGCAGGACTTCCGCCGGCGGTAGAACGGCCGGCGGGCGCCGACGGCGGTGCGCCGCTGAGCGGGGCTTACGTCTGTGGTGTCCGACATCGTGGCTACTCCGTTTCCGCCAGCTCGCGTGGGAGACGCGGCGGGGCACCCTCGTCGCGAGCGCGGAACTCCTCGCGATCGTCGTAGCCGCGCTTGCGGCCGCTATCGAAGCGTCCGGCGGGCTTCGGCCCACGGAAGCCACGCTCGCGCTCGTCACCCTTGCGCGACAGGATCGCCGACGGGTTCTCGTCGATCGCCTCGATACGCAGGGTCAGGAAGCGCAGTACGTCCTCGTTCAGTCCAAGCTGGCGCTCCATCTCATTGAGCGAGGCGGGCTTGGCCTCAAGGCCGAGCAGCAAATAATGCGCCTTGCGGTTCTTCTTGATCCGGTAGGCAAGGGTGCGCAGGCCCCAATATTCGCGCTTATGGATCTGGCCGCCCTCACCTTCAAGCTGGATGGCGATGCCTTCGGCGATCGCTTCGACCTGCTGCTGCGTCGCATCGTTGCGCGCAATCAGCACGCACTCGTAAAATGGCATGTCTGCTCCCTTCGGATGGCTTCAACCCGAACCGCTGCGAACCATTCCACGCGGCCGCCCGCGAACGGGCATGGGTATAGCCGGAGCGGATGCCACCACCCCGGCAGGGAAGACGCGGCTTTAAGCATGGCCGGAGCGTCGCGGCAAGGTCTCACCCTCTCTCTACCGCTCCCACGCCCGCGCGACTGATCGAAGGCACACTCAGAACGCGGCGACGCAGGCCACGCCGGCTGCCATCAGCAGGCCGCCGATGATGCGCCCGACGCCGGCCTTGTGCACCTCGAATCCCATCAGCCCGAAATTATCCATCGCCAGGGACATGAAGGTGGACGACGTGACGATTGTCGCAACGAAAGGTCCCGCTCCGAGCTTAGGCGAGACGTAGACGGTCGCAAACAGGAAGAGCACCCCGAACAACCCGCCCAGCCACGCCCACCATGGCGCCTCTTCGAGTTTCCCGCTGGGAAGCGGGCCGCCGAACAGGGCCGCAAGGAGCAGGCCGACGACGACCGACACCACCGCAACCAATGCGACAGACCATAACAGCGAAGACAGCGTCTTCTGCAACATGGAATTGCTGCCGGACTCGAGTGCGCTCCCGACTCCCGCGGCAACGGTGATGAAGATGAGCAGGATTTTCATGCGACCTCTTCTGGTCTTGCGCCGGACGCCAACGGCGATACCGGTGAACAGTTGTCCTGAAGGCGCGTTCTTCGCTCAGGCAGAAGGAGAATTCGACATGAGCACGGGTAACACCTGGTATGTGGTAGCCGATGGCGGCAAGGCCCGCATCCTGACCGGCGACAGCAGCGATCTGCGCACTGTCCAGCAGTTCGACGCGAGTGGTCATGGGGATACCGATGACGACGCCAGCGCCGGCAGCAGCCAGTTGAAGGCGCCGAAATCCGATCCGCATGATCAGGCAAAAGCAACTTTCGCGAGACAGGTCGCGGCGCGACTGAACGAGGCCGTTCGCACCGGAAGGATCGATGAGATCATCCTCGCGGCCCCGGCGCATGTCCTGCACGACATCCGCGAAGCCCTCGACAAGGCAGCATCGGCCAAACTGGGAAAGTCCCTCAGCAAGGACCTGACCAACACGCCGGAACATGATCTGGCATCGCATTTCGCCTGACCAGGCAAGGAGGATGATGTATCAGGAACGTCATCCTCCGCCAGCTTCAGCCCCGGCTAGGGATATATTTGCTCGCTCATCAGTATCCTAGAGCACTACTCCCACGCCAGGTGGCGCGGGAAGTGCTTGTCTTATGACTCTAGACAAGCCCCTCGTGCTTCATCGCTTTCTCAACGAACGCAAGCGTCATCATGCGTTCGCGATATGCCACCAGCGGCGCCGGCGGCTCGACATGGAACTTCTGCGCCCAGAGCAGCATGGTGAACAGGTAGAAATCGGCCACGCTGACGGCGGAGCCGAACAGATAATCGCCCTTCATCGTATCGGCCAAATACCCCATGCGCTTGCCGATCAGCGCGCCCGCTTTTGCCTTGTCACTGTCGCCACCGCCGGCGAAGAAGGGTTTGAAGCTCTTGTGAATTTCGGTCGAGACAAAGGCGAGGGCTTGCAGCAGGTGCGTATGCCCCATCGGTCCCGACGGCGCGAGCTTGCTGTCTTGACGCGCGATCCAGTCCAGGATTGCGATGTTCTCGCTGAGCGTCTCGCCCGAATCAAGCGTCAGCGCCGGCACGTAGCCTTTGGCGTTGACCGTCGTAAAATCGACACCGCCTTCCGTCCGCTTGGTCTTGAGATCAACCTTCTCGTGATCAAACGACAGACCCGCCGCGTGCAGCGCGATATGGTCGGCGAGGCTGCAAGCGCCCGGTGAATAATAGAGCTTCATGGTCGTCTCCCGTGGTTGGTGCCGTCCCAACGCACTGCGTTCGGATCAGTCGCACAATCCTGCGGGCTACACGTGATCACGGAGGCTTGCGGACCGAAAACCCCTCGGCTTTTCCGACCCCTGCCAGACAGGACCAGAAGAGGCGCGCGGCCTCAAACAGCAGAACCGGCTCAGCCTCACGAAAGCTCTTCCAGATGTTCCAGATAACTGGTAGTGTCGAACCATGCCGATCCAGTCGCCACTCCGACACTCCCTGCCGCCTGCCGAGCGCCCTAGCGGCGCGCGTGGGGCCACGGCGCTCCGGGCGGCGGCGCAAGCCGATCTTCAACTCGTGCGCGACGATGGGACAAGGGAGACACTGACACTTCCTGCCTCCGCGCTGCCTGCCCTCGCCGATCTTCTCGACCGGCTATCCGAGAGCGATGGTGTCACTATGCTCGCCGATGATGCGGAGGTCACACCCGAGGACGCAGCCAGCATTCTAGGCATCTCCCGTCCCCTTATCCGCCGCCGAATGGACGTTGGCTTGTTGCCATTCCGGCGCGTTGGCTCGCACCGGCGTATTCGGCTGACGGAGGTGCTCGCCCTGCGTGCGCGGGAGGAACCTGTACGACAAGCGTTGAAGGCATTGGCCGCCGATACGGAGGATCTTGAGCAAACGCATGGCCTCTGAGAGGCCATGCCTGCCACCACGCGTCGTCATTGATGCCAACGTGCTTTACCCTTTCCACCTGCGGAACCTGCTGATCCAGTTCGGTGTGGATTCGATCATTACGCCACGATGGACGGCGCGCATCAATGCGGAATGGATCGGCAACCTTGCCGCAACCGGCAGAGTGTCAGAAGACCGCCTAGTTCATACGCTTGATCTGATGAACAGCGTTTTGCCTGAGGCCGAAGTGCAAGGCTGGGAAACCCGTATGGGAGATCTGACCCTCCCCGATCCTGACGACCGGCACGTCCTTGCAGCGGCGCTGACTTCCACCGCTGAGACGATTCTGACAAAGAACCTGCGAGATTTTCCGGCTTCGGCGCTGGCTCCGTTCGGCATCGTCGCGGTCCATCCGGACGCATTCATGTGCAAGCTGTTCGACGGTGACCCAGATCTGTTACGGGCAGCGGCGGGTGCAGCGCACGCAAACCTCAGCAGAAGCGCACCATCGTTTGAAGCCTACCTTGATGTCCTGGCGAACCAGGGATTGCCGCAGTTTGCGGAGCGGCTGCGTGGCTGACCTTTACGTCCTCTACCTGCGCCAGCTGACCGCTTGCTCCTGACAGAGTTTGGCGGAGAACTCCTGATAAGCACCTTCATGGGTGAAACGTTTGCTATGGTCGCGCGTCCCTGCCCCATGACCCAGGATCCCAGAACCAGCGAACCGACCAGCTTCTCGAACGAGCCGCAGCAACCGTCGCCTGGCCTGGAAGCAGACATGCACGCCAAGCCGGACCACGGCGAGGAAAGTTATGTCGGCAAAGGCCTGTTGACCGGGATGGCGACGCTCATCACCGGCGGCGACAGCGGGATCGGCCGCGCCGTCGCCATTGCTTATGCGCGTGAAGGTGCGGACGTGGCCATCTCCTATCTGCCGGATGAGCAAAGCGATGCCGAGGAGACGCGGCGCTGGGTGGAGAAAGCGGGACGGCGCTGGCTGCTGTTGCCGGGCGATATCGGTGATGCGGCCCGATGCCAGGCACTCGTTGAAAAGACGGTCGGGGCCTTTGGCCGCATCGACGTCCTGGTCAACGATGCCGCGCCTCAAACCATCAACGAGAATCTCGCCGATATCCCCGGCACCGATGTCGAGGGCGCCTTCCGAGCCAACGTCTTCGCTCATGCGGCCCCACGCCTCCATCATCAACACGACAAGCGTGCGGGCGAAGGTCGCAAGCAAAGGCATGATCGTCTACTCGGCCACCAAGGGCGCCATCGCGAGCTTGACAATCGGGCTCTCGAACCTGTTGGCGCCAGCCGGGATCCGGGCGAACTGCGTCGCCCCGGGGCCGATCTGGACACCGATCCAGCCCATCGCAAAATCGCCCGAGGCGATGCAGACGCTCGGACGAAAGACGCCGCTCGGCCGTGCCGGCCAGCCGGCCGAACTGGCGGGCGCCTACGTCCTCCTCGCAGCACGGGAAGGAAGCGACATGTCGGGCGCACTCATCCCAGTGACTGGCGGCATGCCGATGCTGTGATCGGCCCACGTAATTGATTTCCTATTTGCCGTGGCCTCGTCGACCCGGCGGGCAACCATGCCAGGTTCCAGGGTCGCACGTGCTGGGTATCACTGGTAGAAGCCAGTCGGCTCATATGAAGCCGTCCTTGGCTGATTAATCGATTGCGGGCGCCCTGCGATCGCCAGGGGCACCGGGTCGGAGTACTTATCAGTCGCTGTTTGAGTATGGAGGAGAGCCAAGTTGGCCAAGGAGCAGGTGCGCATAGAGAAGCCGGGAACCTTCACCCTCGACGGGGAGGTCGAAATGTCGGGGTCGCAGACCCGGTCGGGGCTGGTGGCGCTGGCGATCCTCGTGTTGACCGGGCTGTTTGTGCTCAAGGGGTTCCTGCCGGCACTGGTTTGGGCGGTGGTGTTCGCGATCGGGCTGTGGCCGTTGTTTGAGCGCGCGGCGCGACGTTGGCCGAGGCACCGGCACGAGGCACTGCCGATGCTGTTCGTCGGCGGCGTGGTGCTGGTCTTCGTGGTGCCGCTGCTGATGGTGGCGGTGCCGCTGGCGGGCGACGCCCACGCGGTGACGCAGTGGGCCGAGCAGGCGCGGCAGTCGGGCATCCCGGCGCCGGCGATCCTGCAAAAGCTGCCGCATGGTGCGCAGCTGACGACATTGTGGAACCAGAAGCTGGGCAATCCCGGACAGGTGTCACAGCTCACCAGCCACGCCATGGGTGCCGGGACAGTACGGGCAAGCCGGGAGTTGGGCGCGCAAGCGCTGCATCGGTTGGTGCTGCTGGGTTTCATGCTGCTGACCCTGTTCTTCCTGCTGCGGCAGGCGGAGGACGTAACGGGACAGCTCCGGGTCGGCAGCCGGCGGTTGTTCGGACCGGCAGGCGAAGATGTCGGGCGCCAGGTGATCAACTCGGTGCACGGCACGGTGACCGGCCTGGTGCTGGTCGGGCTCGGCGAGGGGCTGATCCTCGGCCTGCTCTATTGGGGGTTCGGGGTTCCGCATCCGACGCTGTTTGGGCTGCTAACCGCGCTGCTGGCGATGGTGCCTTTCGGCGCCGCGATTGGATTCTGCATTGCGGCTCTGGCACTGCTGGCAACGGGCAAGGTGGTGGGCGCCATCGTGATCCTGGTCGCGGGCTTCCTGGTCAGCTTCGTAGCAGACCATTTCGTGCGGCCCGTGTTGATCGGCGGCTCGACGCGGCTACCGTTCCTGTGGGTGTTGCTGGGCATTCTGGGTGGCGCGGAAGGATTCGGGCTGCTTGGGTTGTTCCTGGGCCCGGCGATCATGGCGGCGTTGATCCTGCTGTGGCGGGAATGGGTCGGCGCGCAAAAGGGCCCGCTCAACCCGCCGCAGGCGATTGTGGTCGCGCGCTGATTCCGCGGTAGGGTGGAGGTATATTCAGCGAAGGTAAATGAGCGTCCGACGCAGAAGCGCATAGTCTCCGCATCGTGCCTGATCCGGCCCGGAGCTACGGCTTGGCGCCGCTCCGTGCAGCCTCGAATACATCCCGTGCGGACGTCGTGCCCGCTACGTGCTCCGTGTCCTCGGCTCCGAGGTCCATCCATCCCGCGTTCACGGCCTCAAACATTTCTTCGGCAGGTCCGGTGTGGCCCTTCGGGATGCCGAATTGCTCGAACGCTTGCGCCCAACCTGCACGCGGGACCGCAAAAGCTTTCACGGTGAGTTGAAGGACGTCACCCAACTGCTCCGCGACTTCGTCCGCGGTGACCATCGAACCGAGCTCGACGACGCGCTGCCCAAACCACGCTGGCCCGGTCATAAGCGCTGCGACCTCCATGCCGATGTCGTTCGTCGCGACCATGGTCGATTTCCGGCTTGTGGGATTGTAGTAGACGGGTAGCGTCCCGCCCTGCGCGACATGCAAGCCGTAGAGGAAGTTCTCGAAAAAACCACCTGCGCGCACAAATGCGGTTGGCGATACCAGGCCGCGAAAACCTTGTTCCAGAAGCGACAAGGCCGTGATCATCCCGAGCCCGCTCGTCCTGTTCGCACCCATCGACGAAAGTGCTACCACCCGCGGTGGTGCTGCCTTGGTCAGCGCCTCGATATAGTTTGCAATCACGCTTTTTGCTTCTTTGTAGTCAGGCGAGGGCGCCCATACAGCCGGCAACATGACGAACGCACCTTCGACGCCTTTGAGCGCTTGCTCGATGGCTGCCGGATCATTCCAATCGCCGTCGACAAGTTCCACGCCCTGGCTCGCCCAGTTAGCCGCCTTCTCCCGATTACGGACGAGCGCGCGTACCTCTTTGCCGTGCGCCAACAGATGTTTTGCGGTTGCACCGCCAACTTGTCCCGTGAGTCCCGTTACTAAAAACATTTGATTTCTCCTGATCTTGAGGGACAGAGAACTGCCTCTGTCGGTTCAATGGATGAGCGGCAAAATGGCCCGGATGCGGGGAAGGCGCGCGTAGAGGCCGCCCCATGTCATCGCGCCCAGAAGCAGGGAGAAGATTTCCGGCGGCGAGCCCAATTCACCAATGCGGACATGGGCGCAGATGGCACCCCCCAAAAAGCCCGTCACCAGGATCGCGCCAAGGACGGCGGTGGCTGGGATGGCGTAGAGGATGGCGCAGGCGAGTATGATCGGACCCACGACACGGGTCAGGTCCATCGCGAACCCGGTTTCCCGCAACATGCCCGCGATCTGTGCCGGCGCGAAAAGCTGAATAGTGCCGTCTGCCACCAAAGCGATAACGACAAACGCGCTCATTATCCGGCCGGCCCACAGGGCGCGATGCAAGCTCATGGTCTGAGGCACTTGATGAAGCTTCATGGTTTCGGACACTTGTCATTCTCCGAAGGGGCTACCTGATTTCGGGCTTACTGTGCCTAATAGGTATGATAAACACCGACAAAAGGAACAGACTGTTCTCTCTGTGGTGAACAATTCCGAGGCACGAAGATGCAGAATCTCGAACCCATCCGCATCTTCATGACGGTAGCGGAAATGGGCAGCTTCACCCGCGCGGCCGATAGCCTGGGCATCCAAAAGGGGAGGGCCTCAACGGCGGTCCGCAAGCTGGAAGCAGATGTCGGTGTCAGGCTCCTGCACCGAACGACGCGCAACGTGCAACTGACCGAGGACGGACGCGCATTTCATGCCCGCGCCCGCGATCTGCTTGCTGAAGTCGATGACCTGCACGCGATGTTCGCAGGCGATCACGTGACACTCCGCGGGCGCCTACGGGTCGATCTTCCGACCGAGGTGGCGCGCACAACGATCGTGCCGGCCTTGCCGGGTTTTATGACGACTCACCCAGAGTTGGAGTTGGAGGTGTCGAGCACGGATCGGCAAGTCGATCTGGTGCAAGAGGGGTTTGACTGCGTATTGCGGCTTGGCCCCATACGGGACGAGACGTTGATTGCCCGCCCGCTGGGCCTGTTGCGCATGGTCAACGCTGCCAGTCCCGCCTATCTGGCGCGCCATGGAGTCCCTCGATCGCTGCAAGATCTCCTTCGCCAGGAACATCGGACAATTCATTTTTCGACGTTGCTGGGTGCCCGACCCATTGGATGGGAATATCCGCACGGCGACAGCTACGCGACGCTTCAGTTGCCGGGTGCGCTACACGTCAACAGCGCGCAGACCTACGACGCCGCTGCCCTCGCCGGCCTTGGCGTGATTCAGGCGCCGCTCCTGGGGATTGGCCAATACTTGCAGCGTGGATCGCTTGTGGAGATCCTACCCGATTTTCGTCGCCGGGCGCTCGCCGTGTCCCTCGTCGTAGCACATCGGAGCAATCTGTCGCGCCGAGTTCGCGCATTCATGAAATGGATCGAAGTCGTACTGACGCCGTATCTGGAATAGCGAGACGAACACCTTCGTCCAACCCTTGAAATCAACATTGTGAAGTTATGTCTGCCGGTCGGCTTCGCCTTCGCGCATTTCGATCACGACCCAGCCGGCGTAGTTGGCGGCGTCGTGTCACTTCTAAATTGGGGTCTGGGGCCGTCGTGTGGAGCACGCCTTCGCGTGACGCCCCAGCGGGTCAAGGGCGGAGCCCTTGCGCTTTCCCTCCCGCGTAGTGGGAGCGCGCGTATGCAACGGCGGTGGTGATCGCATCCAGGCCATCGTCGGGGCTTTCGACCTCGCGCATTTCGATCACGACCCAGCCGGCGTAGTTGGCTGCGTCCAGAGCGGCGCCGGCGGCGGCGTGGTTGCAGGTTGGGGTGGCGAAGGGGCCGAGTTGGGGTTCGGCCATGTGGTAGTGCTCGAGCAACGGGGCGGCGGCGGTGATGGCTTCGGTGACATCGTCGCCCGCCAGGGTGATGCAGGCGGTGTCGAGATGGGCGCGGATATTGGGGTGGTTGGTGCGGCGGACGATTTCGATGATGTCGCTGGTGTGGTTGAGGAAGTCGGCGCCGTAGAGGGGGGGGACTGGTTCCATGCCGATGGTCAGGCCGGCGGCGGCGGCGAGGTCGCCCAGGGTGCGCAGGCGTTCGGCGGCGCGCTGCATGGCGTCGAGGGGGGAGAGTTGGCCGCGGCGGCGGCTGTTCGGGGCGCCGAAAACCGCGATCCTGGCGCCGAGGGCGTGCGCGATGCCGGCGATGCGGCGCAGGTGTTCGGCCATTGCCTTGAAGGCTTGCGCGTCGCCGAGCAGGGCGGCTTCGGGCTGGAGGTAGAAGATTGCCTGTAGTGAGCTGATGGAGAGGCCAGCCTGGTCGCAGCGTTGGCGAAATTGGACGAGGTGTGCGTCGGTGAGGTCTTCCCAGGGGGCGATGCGGGTGGGTGCCACCTCGATGCCTTTGGCGCCTAAGGCGGCTACGTGATCGAGGATGGCGGGCTCGGCGCGGGCTGGCCAGGCCAGGTTGGAGATACCGATCGGGCGGGGGCTCATGGGGGTGTGTTTGTCGCGACGAAGTGGGCGATCGCGTTCAGGACGGCGGTGCGGTCCATCAGGTAGGCGCCGCTGCCGCCGAGGGCCTCGGCGTGCAGGCTGTGCATGTCGTAGTGAGCTGGGGGGCTTGCTTGGATGCTGAGTTGGAGGGTGGGAAAGCAGCGGGTGCGGATTGCCTCCATTGTCAGCGGCTCGGTGGCGAGGTTGAGGTGCGTTACGGGTTGCGTGCGGGCGGTTTGCAGGTCTTGGCCCAGGCGATCGAGCGGATACCATTGGAACGCCGCGGCCGGGTTGATCAGTTCGATGCGGTTGTTGTGCATCAGGTCGTAGATCGCGTTTTTCTTCAGGCCGGAGCCGAACAGGGCTGGCAGGCGGATGATCTGGTGCAGGGGGAAGCACTCGGCGACGAAGCGTTCCAGCATAATGCGGTTGGCGCCGTAGGGATGCTGGGCCTGGGGTTCGTCGTCTTCGGTGACGGCGAGTGGCGGGTCGTAGACGTCGATGGTCGAGATCAGGGTGAAGCGATCGGCGCGGATGTGCTCCAGGTGGCGCATCAGGCTCTCGATGCGGGCGCGGTCCTCGTCGGGGTTCTGGTTGGCCCACCATTTCACTGCTGACACGCCGGCGCAGACTACCTCCTCGAAGGCTCGTCCGTCGATGCTGTCGATCGTTGCGGAGTTGAAGGTGGCAGTGAACGGGCGTTGCGCCAGCAGGTTGGAGCCGACGAAGCCGGTGTGGCCGATCAGGGCGTCGTGCGGCATTCGCTCAGGATTCCTGGGTCACCAGGGTGCGGCTGGCGATGTCGTGGCGCAGCGGGCTGGTGAGGGGTGCGAAGCCGCGGGACTGCGAGGATTCGATGAAAGAGAGGATGCGCTCCATGGCAAAGAAGATGGTGTCGATCTTGCCCGACATGACGTGAAAGATACGGCCGCGTCGGAACACCGAGCAGGAGCGGTCGTCGAAGCGGCCGACCGGCTTGGTCTTCAGCGCCAGTTGTGGTCCGACGAAGCGGAAGCTCTCCTTGAAGGTCGGCAGATAGCGCGAGACTTGCTGCTCCATCGCCGCCATCCTGGCATTCACCGTCTCGGTGTTGACGTCGTCACGTGCACGCCGCGCCTCTGCCGCGTTCTTGAACTGCCCGAGCGGCGTGTGCGGCACAGAGGACAGGGTGAAGATCGACGGGTCCTCTGTCGGATAGACCGAGCAGAGCGGGCCGTCGACGAAGGTCACCGCCGGGAACGGCAGGTCGGTCTCGTAATAGAGCAGGATGGTGGGCTCGTAGAAGAACGGCATCGGCATGCCGCAATGCTGTCCCCAGCTTGCATCGATCAGCAGGTCGTAGGCTTCGCCGTCGACGCGCACGCAGTCGGGCTCGTTCTCGATCGAGGTGACGCGGTGGCCCAGCACCAGGTTGGAGCCGAGCTGGTCGAGGAAGTAGCGGCGCGCCTGCTCGATCAGCAGCACCCGCTCGTTGGTCAGCATCATGCCGGCGACCTCGCGAATCGGCACCGAGGTGTCGGCGGTCTCGCGGAACTCGATGCCGGTCGAGGTCATGATCAGCCGGTAGGTGGCGAAATCGATCAGGCTTTCGGTGCGCGGGACCGCGTAGATGTTTTCCTCGACGCCGCGGCTAAGATACGGGTAGCGCTCCATGAAGCGCATGAAACCGTCGCGCGACTGCACGCGAGTGCCGTGATGGCGCGGGTAGTGGAAGCCCAGATGCAGGCGGAACTGGTTGTTGCCGGAGGCTTCATGCAGCGGCCGGTGATGCTGCTCGAAGACGGTGACGTCGAAGCCGAGCGTCTTCAGCGATGAGCCGAGGTGACAGCCGTACCAGCCGGCGCCGACGATCGCGACTTTGGAGACCATGAGCAACCGTCCAACGTTACATCGTCAATATAACGCAAATTTGCTCAAGGAAGGGAAGCTCTATCCGCGGCTTGCCATCACCTCGCGCAGCAGGCCGTGGAACTGCTCGATGATCCGGGCATGATCGACCCGGAAATTCGAGAAGAACGGGTTGCCCGGCGAGACCGGCACCAGGCGTGGTGCGGCTGGTTCGTCGATGATGGCGGTAGGGTCGGCGAACAACAGCGTCGAGGGCTGCTCCATGTATTTCGGCGAGTCGTAGATGTGCAGGTCGTCGCGGTGCTGCAGGTTGGCGCGCGAGCTGACCACCAGGCCGGGCTTGTTGCAGACCCAGCGGAACTTGGCGAGGCTCGCCCCCCAGACCGAGAGGAAGCAGTCGCACTGCATCGCCCAGGCCAGGCTGCTGGCAACCGGGGCGCCCAGGGTGTCGAGCAGGGTCACGGGCAGGCCAGATGTCTCGGCGCGCAGATAGGCCGCGATCTCGCGCTCGATGTCGAGCGGCGAACGCTTGGCAAGGCCCTCGCCGTGGCTCTGGATCACGTTCTCGGATGCAGACCGCACGTTATGGCCGTCGATGATGATGATCGCACCCGACCAGAGCGTCGCGGTCGCGCGGATCACCTCGCGCATGAAGTCGGCAAGGTCGATGAGCGTGCGGTTCTCGACCCGCAGCCCGAGCACGATGATCGGTGCGCCGCCGGTGCGCGCCGTGTGCGCCTGGGCGCGTATGGCGGCGAACACCGGATCCATGCCGGTGACCCGCTGCACCCTGCGGCGCAGCTCGGCGGAGACGCGCTCGCGGGTGACGCGGACCGCGCAGATGCCCTCTCGGTAGAGATAGGGCATCACCGCGCTGGGGTGGTCGAGGTCACGGACGATGCGGCCGCGCAGTTCGGGAAACAGCGCCTCGATGCTGCCCCACAGCTCGATGCCGTGACGGGCGCCGGGGATGATCCAGTGCGGGATCTGCTCGCCCTGGGCGGCGGTCAGCAGATACTCGATACCCGACAGCTCGTTCCAGAGCTGATGGCCCAGATGCGTCCCCGGCTGGCCGCGCATGACACTGGCGATGCGGGAGGCGCCGCGCACCCAGTACGGCACCAGCAGCGGGCCGTTCAGCGCCGCCTGGTTGATGAACCAACGCGCGAGGTTGGGCGGGAAATACACCTCCAGCAAATGCTTGCAGCGGGCGTCGCGGGCCACCAGCAGGTCGAGCTGCGGGACATAGATGCCGAGCGGCTTGCAGTAATGGTCGGCGGCGATGACGTAGAAGACGAGGCCGCAGGCAGGGTCGGCGAAGCGGTAGGCGAAGCGGAAATCGTCGAAATAGATGCAGCCCTGGCAGCGAAGCGGGCGGCCGTCCACGGGGCTGGGCCAGGACAGCATGCCGTCGGAGGTCGCGGCGACCACGCGGTCCTCGAGGTTGGTCGCGAGCCCCGCCTGGATTTGCGACCGCGCCAGCAGCACCGGGGCGGCACCGAACGGGCTGGAGAACGCGGTGTTCTGGGCGATGTCCGCGGCAAGCACGATGCGCGGTGCCGGCAGCATCAAATCACCGCAGGATTCCGCGATCGCCGTGCGCAACACGTCGTTGACCTGACCGAAGGCCTGCGCCTCGCGGGTCAACACCGGCATCGGGCGCAGCAGAATGTCCACCGCCATGCGGCGCAGCATCGGGGCGGCGTGCTGTAGCAACGCCTGCGCCTGTGCCGGGCTCAGATCGGCGAGCTTGTCGCCGAGCCGGCACAGGTCGGCATCGAGCAGCCAGGCCGCGCGGGTCCCCTCACTGCCGCGGAACTCCAGGATCAGGGTCGGGGCAAGGCCGGCATACAGCAGGTGCGCCGACCAGCCTGGCACGAAGCTCTCGAAGGTTTTGCCGGGGGCGCTGAGCAGCGGCGCCAGACGGTCCTCGCCGAGACGCAGATAGATGACGCCGTCGCGACGGACCACCGGCTCGGGGGTCAGGACGGGCAAAGCTTCGATCATGGACGGCGGTCCGGACGACATGGTCGAGGCATGACCGGCGGCGTTTGCAGAGTCAAACGGCAGCGACATCGAACCCCGGAGTCAGGCGCGCAGAGCGTCAGGAATCGGCAGCCCGAGAGAATCCGGGATGTTCCACAGCTCGCGCACGGTGCGGATCGGCTTGAAACCGGCGCGCAGGTAGCTGCCGAGTGCCCGTGGGTGGTCGGCGGTGCAGGTGTTGACGCGGATGCCGAGGCCGGGACGCGGCAGCACCCGCGACCAGGCCTGGTCGATCGCGGCGCGCAGAAACGCCTGGCCCACGCCCTTGCCGACGAGATGCGGCAGCAGGCCGAAATAGCTGATATTGACCTCGCCGCCGTGGCGGGAATCGAGCTCAAAGAAGCCACCTGGGGCGCCGTCACGATACAGCACGTGCAGACTGATGTGTGAGTCGGTAAGCAGGGCCGCCAGTTCGGCGTCGGTCGCCACCCGGCGCAGCCACCAGCAATAATCGTGGCCCACGGTGCCATACAGATAGCGGTAGAAGCCGACGGTAGGCGCCGTCAGATGCGAGATCCCGTCCCCAGGTGCGAAGCCGGGCGCCGGCTCGACAGGCCGGCGCCCCATGCGCAGGAAGGTGACGTCGACCGCGATACGGGTGTGATCGGCGGCCACTGATGACGCCGCTTGCCGCCAGACAGGCGCGCCCTGCCATATCTGCTGCACCATCTCGCTCCCCCGACCGCCTCGATCCCTGAAACCTAATCGTCCAGGAACGAGCGGAGCTTGCGGCTGCGGCTGGGATGCTTGAGCTTGCGCAGTGCCTTGGCCTCGATCTGACGGATACGCTCGCGGGTAACGTTGAACTGCTGGCCGACCTCTTCGAGCGTGTGGTCGGTGTTCATGCCAATGCCGAAACGCATGCGCAGCACCCGCTCCTCGCGCGGCGTGAGCGACGACAGCACCCGGGTGGTGGCCTCGCGCAGATTGGTCTGGATCGCGGCATCGAGCGGGATCACCGCCGTCTTGTCCTCGATGAAGTCGCCGAGATGGCTGTCCTCCTCATCGCCGATCGGGGTCTCGAGGCTGATCGGTTCCTTGGCGATCTTGAGCACCTTGCGCACCTTTTCGAGCGGCATGCCGAGCTTTTCGGCCAGCTCCTCGGGAGCGGGCTCGCGGCCGATCTCGTGCAGCATCTGGCGCGAGGTGCGCACCAGCTTGTTGATGGTTTCGATCATGTGCACAGGGATGCGTATGGTGCGGGCCTGATCGGCGATCGAGCGGGTGATCGCCTGGCGTATCCACCAGGTGGCGTAGGTGCTGAACTTGTAGCCGCGGCGATACTCGAACTTATCGACCGCCTTCATCAGGCCAATATTGCCCTCCTGGATCAAGTCGAGGAACTGCAAGCCACGGTTGGTGTATTTTTTGGCAATCGAAATCACCAGCCGCAGATTGGCCTCGATCATTTCCTTCTTGGCGCGCGCGCTGTCACGCTCGCCGCGCGAGACGGTGGCGTAGACGCGGCGGAACTCGATGATCGGCAGACCGGCGTCCTGGGCGACCTGGCCTACCTTGGAGCGCAGCTCGCCGATGTCATGACCGTGGCGAGCCGCGAAGTTCTTCCAGGCCTTGCCCGGCAGCGCCGCCACGGTGTCCATCCAGTTCGGATCGAGCTCGTGGTTGCGATACTTCACCAGGAAGTCGTCGCGGGAGACCTTGGCGCTCTCGGCGAAGCGCAGCATGCGCCCCTCGAGCCCGTTCAGCCGCTGACTGATCTGCTTGAGCTGCAGCACCAGCTCCTCGATACGGTTGTTGTGCAGACGCACCTGCTCGACCTTGCCGACCAGCTCCTCGCGCAGCTTTTCGTAGGTTTTTTCCGAGCGCTCGTTGACGTCCTCGCCGGCGGTGATGCTGTCCAGCCGCTTGACCTGCATCTTGTGCAGCTTCTTGTAGAGCGCCTCGATCTCCTCGAACTGAGCAAGCACCTCCGGCTTGAGCTTCTCCTCGAGTGCGGAGAGCGACAGGTTCGCACCCTCCGCCTCGCCTTCGTCGTCAACCTCCGGGGGGGCCTCGAAGCTGTCCACGACACCGGCTTCGACACCGGCTTCAGGGGGCACGCCTTCGGCCGAGGTGCCCGACTGCGTCGCCTCCAGGTCGATGATGTCGCGCAACAGCATCTGGCCGACCTTGAGCCGGTCGTGCCAGGAGATGATCGCGCGGAAGGTCAGCGGGCTCTCGCACAATCCACCGATCATCTCGTCGCGGCCGGCCTCGATCCGCTTAGCGATGGCGATCTCGCCCTCGCGCGACAGCAGCTCCACCGAGCCCATCTCGCGCAGATACATACGCACCGGATCGTCGGTGCGGCCGAGGCTCTCCTCATCGACGTTGCCGGTCGGGGTCTCCTCCTCTGCGTCCTCCTTCTTGTCCTCGCGCGGTGCTTCGGCTTCCTCGTTGTCCTCGTTCTCGACGACCTGGATGCCCATTTCGCTGAGCGTTGCCATGACATCCTCGATCTGCTCGGAGGACATCTGGTCCGGCGGCAGCACTGCGTTCAGCTCGTCGAAGGTGATGTAGCCGCGCTCGCGTCCGCGGGCGATCAGCCGCTTGACAGCCGCCGACTGCACATCAAGCAGGCTGGTCTCCGCGTCATGTTCGCTGGTCGTCGCATCCGCGCTCGCGGCCGTCTTGGTTGCCATCAACTACTCAACTCCACTCAACAGGACACGCATACAAACTTAACTTCAGTCGTCTCACTCATCGTCCGCCTGCTCCCCGGCGCGCAGGGCAGCGCACGCCTCCGACAACGCCCGCAGTCGCCGTTCGGACACCGCGTCGTTGCGTTCAACCCAATCCCGCAGCGAAGCCTGTCTCTCCTGCACCAGCCGATCGAAGTTGAGCAGGCCGAAAAAATGCCACCAACGCCTTTCCAGCTCAGCCGGCATGTCGGCCGCGGCCACCTGCTCGTGCAACGGCAGCTTTCCGCCATGCAACACAGCCTGCGCCTGCGACGAGAGACCGAGCTCAATGAGGTGGTCCATGAGGCCTTGCGAGTCAAGCAAATCGAGCGCAATGTCTCCGGTTTGCGGCATTCCGGCACCAGTCTCAGCGTGATGGGCTTGCGCCCATGTTACCATGGCCGTACGGAGCGTTTGCAACTCCTCCGGCAGTTCGAGCCCGCAATACGCCTCCTCGACATCATGCAGCAGACCCGGGTGCGCCAGCAGGATCGCGGTCAGGATGCGTAACCGCTCAAGGCGCTCGGCACCCGGCTCAGGTGGCAGGCGCGCCAGGCCCATCGATAGAACGACACCCGGCGTCTTGCGACCGCGCCATCTCGGCCGGTAGGTTTCGAAAAAGCGACGAATCAGGGTGTCGCGATATTCCCGCGCCAGTGCACGATCCGTGATCTGCGCTGCCGCCGCCTCAAGCCGCGCGCGCAAGGCGGCGCGCTGCTCGGGACCCGGATCCTTCAGCCCCTCGCTGAGCAGCTCGAACAGCACGTCGCCGAGCGGCCGCGCCGCTGCGATGGCGGCCTTCGCCGCCGCCGGCCCTTGCGCGCGCAACAGGCTGTCCGGATCCTCGCCATCCGCCAGGCGGCAGAAACGCAGCGAGCGGTCGGGCGCCAGCAGCGGCAGCGCCAACTCTGCGGCGCGCACCGCGGCCCGCCGGCCAGCAGCGTCGCCATCGAAGCACAGCACCGGCGCCGGCGACAGCCGCCAAAGTGCCGCGAGCTGCTCGGGTGTGAGTGCCGTGCCGAGCGGGGCCACGGCACCGGCAAATCCCGCCTGGTGCAACGCGATCACGTCCATATAGCCTTCGACAACGATCAGCTCCGCGGCCCCTGCCCCACGCAAGGCCGCGCGCGCCAGGTCCAGCCCGAACAGGGTCTGGCGCTTGCTGAACAGCCTGGTCTCCGGGCCGTTGAGATATTTCGGCTGACCGTCGCCGAGCGTGCGGCCGCCGAAGCTGATCAGCCGGCCAGCCCGGTCACGGATAGGAAAGGTGACGCGGTTGAAGAACAGCGCACCCTTCGCCCGGCCGGCCTCGTCGAGACGCATCAGCCCGGCCTCGGCGAGCAGCTCGGCCTCCACCCCAAGCTCGGCGGCGAGGCGGCCGCGCCCGTCGCCGGACCAGCCCAGCCCGAAGCCGGCGATGGTCGCCTCGGACAGGCCGCGGCCAAGCAAATAGTCGCGCCCTTCGCGCCCTTCCGCGGTGCCGAGCCTGCGCACGAAGTCGCGCTGCGCCGCCTCCAGCACCGCGGTCAGATCGCGGCCGCGCGCCGCCTGCTCCTGGGTGCCGCGATCCTGGCTCCGCTTCTCCTGGGGCAGTTCCAGCCCGGCCTCTCCGGCGAGTGCCGCTACCGCCTCCGGAAAGGACTGGCCGCCGCTCTGCATGACGAAGGAGATCACATCGCCATGCGCGCCGCAGCCAAAGCAGTGGAAGCCGTCCTCATAGACGTAGAACGACGCGGTCTTTTCGCCATGAAAGGGGCAGCAGGCTTTCCAGTTGCGCCCCGCGCGGGCCAGCTTGGTGCGTCGGCCGACCACCGATGCGATCGGCGTGCGGGCCCGCAGCTCGTCGAGAAAGGCGGGATCGAAGCCCATACTTGGCGCTAGCCCAGCCTGGCCTTCACCGCCGCGCCGGCGCGCCCCATGTCGAGGTCGCTGCCGTGTGCCGCCTTGAGCGCCGCCATGACGCGTCCGGTGTCGCGAACATTGGCAGCACCCGTGGCCTCGATCGCGGCCGCGACCGCGCCCTGCAAAGCCTGATCATCCATCGGCGCCGGCAGATAGCCCTCGATGATCGCGGTTTCGGCCTCCTCCTTGGCCGCAAGCTCGGGCCGGCCGCCCTGTACATAGAGGGCGGCGGCCTCGGCGCGCGACTTCACCATGCCGCGCAGGGCGCCGACGATCGCCGGCTCGTCGATCTGCGCAACACCTTTCGGCCGGCCAGCGATATCCAGATCCTTCAGCCGGGCGAGGATCATGCGCAAACTGGAGACACGCGCCGCGTCGCCGGCCTTCATCGCCGTCTTGAGATCCTCGGTGAAGCGTGAGCGCAAGGAAACGGTCTCGGTCATGGCAACGGGCTTTCCGAAGCAAATGGGAGGCGAATTCCGCCTCCGTCCAATCTATCACTACGCAGCAAGGCACCGGGAATTTTCTTCCCACCCATCGCTCCTGGCTGTAAGACTCCAGGGCGCTGACGCCACCAGCAGGATCGCATCAAGGGCATCATTTATATATGGCCATGAACGTCGAGACGATCATCGAGCATCTGGGCGGTGCCGCGAACGCCGCGCGCCTGACCGGTGTCGGCACCGAGGCGGTGCGCAAATGGCGCCAGGCCCGCATAGTCCCGCCCAAGCACTGGACCGCAATAATCCGTGCGACGGGGCTTACCCTTGATGACCTCCAGAATGCCGACGTTGCGCGCGCGCAACTCAGCCAGCAAGCGCCCGCGGGGGCCACCGCCGTGCTGGTGCTGGCCGACGGCAGCGCGCTCTGGGGCCGCGGCTTCGGTGCGCATACCGCGGCCGCTCAGCCCGGCATCGGCGAGATCTGCTTTTCCACCGGCATGACCGGCTACCAGGAGACCCTGACCGACCCGTCCTTTGCCGGGCAGATCATCACCTTCACCTTTCCGCATATCGGCAATGTGGGAGTCAACCCCGACGACGAGGAAGCGACCAACGTGGCCGCCAGGGGCCTGGTGACGAAGCAGGACCTGACCGCGCCCTCGAACTGGCGCGCCGTGCAGCCGCTCGCCGACTGGATGCGCGCACGCGGCATTCCCGGCCTCTGCGGCGTCGACACCCGTGCCTTGACCATACGCATTCGCGATCTGGGACCACAAACCGCGGTGCTGGCCTACCCGGAGGATGGCCGGTTCGACCTCGCCGACCTGCGGGCCCGTGCGCTCGCCTGGCCCGGTCTCGAAGGCATGGACCTCGCTTGCGCGGTCTCCTGCACGCAGAGCCATGCATGGCGCGAAGGAGTCTGGAACGACACCCCGCCGCCGCCGCGCCGCCGGGTGGTCGCGGTCGATTATGGCGCCAAACGCAACATCCTGCGCTGCCTGGTGAGTGCGGGGTGCGCGGTCACGGTGGTGCCGGCGACCGCCACCGCCGAAGACATCCTCTCACACGCGCCGGACGGCGTGTTCCTCTCCAATGGTCCCGGCGACCCGCAGGCCACCGCCGCCTACGCGGTGCCGGCGATCCGCGGCGTACTGGAGGCCGGCAAGCCGGTGTTCGGCATCTGCCTGGGCCACCAGCTGCTGGCCATCGCGCTCGGTGCGCGGACCTACAAGCTCGACCAGGGCCATCGCGGCGCCAACCAACCCGTGCGCGACCTCGCCACCGGCCGGGTCAGCATCACCAGCCAGAACCACGGCTTTGCGGTGGATGAGGCCTCGCTGCCCGACGATGTCCGCGTCACCCACACCAGCCTGTTCGACGGCAGCAACGAAGGCATCGCCAGCACCCGGCTGCCGGCATTCAGCGTGCAGTACCACCCCGAGGCGGCGCCCGGCCCGTCGGACAGCCTGCCGCTGTTCGAGCGCTTTATGGCGATGATGGATGCCACTGCCAGGTCGCCGGCGTGACGATCCTTACAACCGAGCGGCTGCGCCTGGAGCCGATCGCACCCCGGCATCTGGACGGGCTTCGCCGGATCAACGGCGATCCCGACGTGATGCGTCATCTCGGCGACGGCCTGCCGGAACCGGAGGAAGCCACGGAGCGGTTCGCCGAGCTTGTGCGGCAGCAATGGTCCGAACGGCCATTCTCCTGGTGGGCCTTCATCGATGGCGCCGAGGACATGGTCGGCTGCGGCCCGTTGAAGTTCCTCGAAAATGATCCGTGTAAACCGCACGAAATCGGCTGGAGAATACGGCGCGATCGATGGGGCATGGGCTACGCGCCCGAGGCGGCGCGCGCCATCGCGCACTACGCATTTACGCGAATTAGGGTGCCCGTCCTGCTTGCGGTTACCGTGCCGGCGAACACGTCATCGATCCGGGTCATGCAGAAGATCGGCATGCGGCGCCGGGGCATCGAGACGCATTACGGCAAGCCCTGCATGACGTTCGAGATGGGAGTTGATGATGCCCAAACGAACTGACATCGCCTCCATCCTGATCATCGGCGCCGGCCCGATCGTCATCGGACAGGCCTGCGAGTTCGACTATTCCGGCGCCCAGGCCTGCAAGGCGTTGCGCGCCGAGGGCTACCGTGTGGTGCTGGTGAACTCCAATCCGGCGACCATCATGACCGACCCGGGGCTCGCGGATGCGACCTATGTCGAGCCGATCACGCCGGAATTCCTCGAGCGCATCATCCTGCGCGAGAAGCCCGACGCCATCCTGCCGACGATGGGTGGGCAGACCGCGCTGAACGTGGCGATGGCGCTGCATGCGAGCGGCTTCCTGGCAGCTCACGGGGTCGAGCTGATCGGCGCCAGGGCCGAGGTGATCGACCGCGCCGAGGACCGGCTGAAATTCCGCGACGCGATGGCCGCGATCGGCATCGAGAGCCCGCTCAGCGTCATTGCCCATACGCTCGACGAGGCGCGTGAGGCGCTCGCGGTTACCAGGCTGCCGGCGGTGATCCGGCCCTCGTTTACGCTCGGCGGCACCGGCGGCGGCATCGCCTATAACCGCGAGGAGTTCGAGCGGATCGTGACCTCCGGGCTGGACGCCTCGCCGACCACCGAGGTGCTGGTCGAGGAGAGCGTGCTCGGCTGGAAAGAGTACGAGATGGAGGTGGTGCGCGACCGCGCCGACAACTGCATCATCGTCTGTTCGATCGAGAACGTCGATCCGATGGGCGTGCATACCGGCGATTCCGTCACCGTCGCACCGGCGTTGACGCTCACCGACAAGGAATACCAGCGGATGCGCGACGCCTCGCTCGCCTGTCTGCGCGCGATCGGCGTCGATACCGGCGGCTCGAACGTGCAGTTCGGCATCAATCCCGAGGACGGCCGGATGGTCATCATCGAGATGAACCCGCGGGTGTCGCGCTCCTCGGCGTTGGCCAGCAAAGCCACCGGCTTTCCGATCGCCAAGATCGCGGCCAAGCTCGCGGTCGGCTACACGCTCGACGAGCTGGCCAACGACATCACCGGCAGCACGCCGGCTTCCTTCGAGCCCACCATCGACTATGTCGTGGTGAAAATCCCCCGCTTCACCTTCGAGAAGTTCCCTGGCAGCCCGGCGCTGCTCACCACCAGCATGAAGTCGGTGGGCGAGGCGATGGCGATCGGACGCAGCTTCGCCGAGGCGCTGCAAAAGGGGCTGCGCTCGACCGAGACCGGGCTTACGGGGCTTGATCCGGTTGAGCCGCCCGGCGACGGCAGCCACGACGCGTTTCGCGCCGCCCTGTCAATGCCGCGTCCGGACCGGCTGCTGATGGCGGCCCAGGCGCTGCGTGCCGGCGTTACGGTCGCCGACATCCACGAGGCCTGTCGATTTGATCCGTGGTTCCTGCGCGAGCTTGCCACCATCGTCGATGCGGAGCGCGCGGTCGAACAAGACGGCCTGCCCGGCGACGCAACCGGCCTGCGGCGGCTCAAGGCAATGGGATTTTCAGACATACGGCTCGCGTCACTCGCGGGCATCGGGGAGGAGGCGGTGGCGGCACTGCGCGCCTCCCTCGACGTGCGCCCGGCGTTCAAGCGCATCGACACCTGTGCGGCGGAGTTCGCCTCCACCACTCCCTATCTCTATTCGACCTATGAGGGCGGCTTTGCGGCGCCCGAATGCGAGGCCGACCCGACCACACGCTGCAAGATCGTCATCCTCGGCGGCGGTCCGAACCGGATCGGACAGGGGATCGAGTTCGATTATTGCTGCGTGCATGCGGCTTATGCGCTGCGCGAGGCCGGCTTCGAGACGATCATGGTCAACTGCAATCCGGAGACGGTGAGCACCGACTACGACACCTCCGACCGGCTGTATTTTGAACCGCTGACCGCCGAGGACGTGATCGCGCTAATCCGGCGCGAGCAGCAGGCCGGCGAGCTGCTCGGCTGCATCGTGCAATATGGCGGCCAGACCCCGCTCAAGCTGAGCCGGGCGCTGGCGGCGGCCGGGATTCCGATCCTGGGCACGCCGGCCGACGCCATCGACCGCGCAGAGGATCGCGAGCGGTTCCAGGCGATGCTGCACGCGCTTGGGCTGCGCCAGCCTCAGAACGGCATTGCGCGCTCGGCCCTCGAAGCGGAGTCGATCGCCGAGCGGATCGGCTACCCGGTGGTGATCCGGCCGTCCTACGTGCTCGGCGGTAGGGCCATGGAGATCGTGCACGACCAGGCGAGCCTGGCCCGCTACATGCGCGTCGCCCTGCGCCTCGCCGGGGCCGAGATCGCGTCCGCCCCGGTGCTGATCGACCGCTACCTCAACGATGCGATCGAGGTCGATGTAGACTGCCTCTGCGACGGCACCACGGTCTATGTCGCCGGCGTGATGGAGCATATCGAGGAGGCCGGGATTCATTCCGGCGATTCCGCCTGCTCTCTGCCGCCCTACTCGCTGTCGCCGGCGATCGTCGACGAGCTCAAGGAGCAGACCGCCTCGATGGCCCGCGCCCTGGGCATTGTCGGGTTGATGAACGTGCAGTTCGCGATCAAGGGCAGCGACATCTACGTGCTGGAGGTCAATCCGCGCGCCTCGCGCACGGTGCCGTTCACCGCCAAGGCGACCGGGGTCGCGCTGGCCAAGATCGGCGCGCGGGTGATGGCCGGGGCCAAGCTGTCGGAGTTCCGGCTCGATGACCGCGCCATCGCCCCGCACGTCGCGGTCAAGGAGGCGGTGTTCCCGTTCGCGCGCTTCCCCGGAGTGGACGTGATCCTGGGGCCGGAGATGCGCTCGACCGGCGAGGTGATGGGCCTGGACAGCAGCTTCGAGCGCGCCTTTGCCAAGTCGCAGCTGGCAGCCTCGGTGCGGCTGCCAGCGTCGGGCACGGTGTTCCTGTCGGTGCGCAATACCGACAAGCCGATGCTGACCTCGCTGGCCCGCAGGCTGTGCGAGATGGGGTTTGCGATCCTGGCGACGCGCGGCACCGCACAGTATCTGCGTGAGGCCGGGATTGCGGTGCGCGTCATCAACAAGGTGCTGGAGGGTCGGCCGCATTGCGTCGATGCGATACGTAGCGGCGAGGTGCAGATGGTGATCAACACCGCGGCCGGCGCGCAATCGGTGGCCGACAGCTTTGACATCCGCCGCTCGGCCCTGATCCACGGCGTGCCGCACTACACCACAACGGCCGGCGCGCGGGCCGCGGTACAGGCCATCGCGGTGCTCCGGGAGGGGCCGCTTGAAGTGGCGCCGCTTCAGTCGTATTTTCGTGGATCGTTCTGAGCAGACCACCAGAGCAGACCAAAGGTACGGGAGCCGCTGGCCGACCGTATCTCTGCACGCTTTCATGCACATCCTAAGGACTGGCCACTTTGCAGAAATTCCCGATGACGGGCCGCGGCCTGCAGCGGCTGGAAGACGAACTCCGCAAGCTCAAGGGTGAGGAGCGGCAGGCGATCATCCGCGCCATCGCCGAGGCGCGCAGTCATGGCGACCTGTCGGAAAACGCCGAATACCATGCCGCGCGCGATCGCCAGTCCTTCGTCGAGGGACGCATCCAGGAACTCGAGGAGATCGTCTCGTCGGTCGAGGTGATCGAGCCGTCGACGCTCTCCGGCGACCACGTCAAGTTTGGCGCCCATGTCAGCCTGGTCGACGAAGAGACCGACAAGGAGGCCACCTATCAGATCGTCGGCGTCTATGAGGCGGACATCAAGTCGGGGCTGCTCTCGGTGTCATCACCGTTGGCCAAGTCGTTGATTGGCAAGAAGAAGGGCGACAGCGTCTCGGTGCCGGCACCGGGCGGCGACCGCACCTACGAAATCCTTGCGATCAGCTACGGCTGAGGTCGTCGTCGCGTGATCGGCCTCGGCGACATCCGGGCGGCGGCGGCCCGGATCGAGGGGCGTGTATTGCGCACGCCCACTTTGTTTTGCGACGCACTGTCGCGCGCCACCGGCGCCGCGGTCACGCTCAAGCTCGACAGCCTGCAGGCGATCGGCTCGTTCAAGGAGCGCGGTGCGGCCAACAAGCTCGCTTTGCTCGACGATGATGAGCGCGCACGCGGCGTTATTACCGTGTCCGCCGGCAACCATGCCCAGGGGGTAGCGCGTCATGCCAGCCTGCTCGGCATCGACGCGGTGATCGTGATGCCGCGCTTTACACCGGCGGCCAAGGTCACCCGCACCGCTGCCTGGGGAGCCCGCGTGGTCTTGCACGGTGGTGATTTCGCCGAAGCGTCCGCGCACGCCGAAGCCCTGCGCGAAACCGAGGCCCGGGTATTCGTCCACCCCTACGACGACCCGGCGGTGATGGCGGGCCAGGGCACCTGCGGTTTGGAGTTGCTCGAGGATGCCGGCCCGCTCGACGCGCTGCTGGTGCCGATCGGTGGCGGCGGCCTGATCGCCGGTTGCGCCACCGCTTCCCGCGCCTTGCGCCCCGACCTTGCGGTGATCGGCGTACAGGTGGAGAGCCACGACTCGCTGGGCGGCCATCCGGGCGGCGAGATCACCCCCAGCGGCGGTGCCACCATCGCCGAGGGCATTGCGGTGATGCAGGTCGGGCGGCATCCGCTTGAGGTGATCCGGGCGCGCGTCGACGAGGTGCTGGTGGTCAGCGAGCGTGCCGTCGAGGATGCGATCACGCTGCTCGCGGAGAGCGCCAAGCTGGTCGCCGAGGGCGCGGGGGCAGCTGGCGTGGCCGCCCTGCTGAGCCATCCCGAGCGCTTTGCCGGCAGGCGGGTGGCAACGCCCATTTGCGGCGGCAATATTGACAGCCGCATCCTCGCCAACACGCTGCTACGCTCGCTGTTGCGCGACGGTCGGCTGCTGCGCCTGGTGCTCGAAATCCCAGACCGCCCCGGGATGCTCGCCGACATCGCCACCCGCATCGCCGAGATCGGCGGCAACATCATCGAGGTCTCGCACCAGCGCCTGTTCGCCGCCCCCAGCGTGCAGGCCGCCGAACTGGAGGTGATGGTCGAAGCGCGTGACCCGGCGCATGCGGCCGACATCGCGGCCGCCTTGAGCGCCATCTACACCGTGCGCCGGGTGTGATCGTCGCCGCGGAGGAGCACCCCGTCCTGGTCGTGTTCAGCGGCCTTCCAAGGCACCGGCAAGACCACCGTCGCCAGGCCGCTCGCAGCCAGCCTGCGCGCGCTCTACCTGCGGATCGACACGATCGAGCAGGCCATGCGCAATGCCGGCGTCCCGGAGGTCGGTGCCGCCGGCTACACTGTCGCCAACGCGTTGGCGGAGGCCAATCTGCGGCTCGGCCGCTCGGTAGTCGCGGACTGCGTCAATCCGGTGCGCGAAAGCCGGCTCGGCTGGCAACAGGTGGCACGGCAGGCCTCGGCACATCTCGTCGATATCCATCTGACCTGCGACGACGCCGCCGAACACCGCCGCCGCGTCGAGGGCCGCGTCGCCGATATCACCGGGCTTGCCGCCCCCGACTGGGACGCCGTCATGCGGCACGCCTTCGAGCCGCGCGATGATAACCCTCTGGTCCTGGATACCGCTTCGCTCCCGCCGGAGATGCTGGTCGAGCAGTGCCTGGGACATCTTATGGCAAGGTCGATCACGCTTCACCCTTGTCATGATCCCTGATATTGATATTTATATGGATGATCAAGGTGAAGGAGCATGACCGTGGCTACACAACAGCTTCTCCTCCGTTTGCCGGACGAGCTTGCCAGGCGGCTACGGCAGCAGGTGCCGGCACGAGGACGCAGTGCCTTCGTGCAACGCTTGCTTGAGCAGGCTTTGGCGCCGGAGGGCGGGGATAACGATCCGCTTTACCAAGCCGCCCTGGAGGTCGAACGAGACCAACGGCTGACGGCCGAGATGGCGGAGTGGGACGGAACGTTGGCGGACGGTCTTGAGGCGTGAAGCCACCTGGCGCGGGTCCTGTCACGGTGCGGCGGGGCGAGGTTTGGTGGGTGGATCTTGACCCGATGCGCGGCAGCGAGATCCGCAAGACGCGCCCAGCGGTGGTACTCACGGCCAACGCCTTGAACCAGGCCCGGCGCACAATCGTGGTCGTACCCCTGTCAACCGGCCCGACGCCCCGACCGCCGATTGTGGTGGCGACTGAGTCGGCCGGGACTGGAAGTGTCGCGGTGTGCGACCAGATGCGAGCGGTGGACAAGGGCCGGCTTGCCAGGCAGTCGGGACATTTGACGGCACGCGACTTGCGGGCGGTCGAGGATGGCATCCGAGCCGTTCTGGGACTATAGGACGATTGCCAGATGAAACCGTTCCGCTATGCCGTGCGCCGGATTTTCGGACAGATACCCATCCCTAATTACAACAATAAGGACAGGCGGTTGAGTGTTGGGCGCGCAAGCGGGTTCGACAGTGCCAGGACGGATTAACATCGGTCCCGCCGAGTTCGAGACTTTCCTCGCGATTGCCGAACTTGGAAGCTTCAGCAAGGCGGCGGAGCATCTCTCGCTCGCCCAGCCTTCCATCAGTAATCGGGTGCAACGCCTCGAGCGGGCGGTACGGACCCGTCTGTTCGAGCGCACGACCCGTGCCGTTGTCCTCACATCGGCCGGCGAACGGCTGCGCGACCGGGTGGAGCCGCTGATTCGCGACCTGCGATCCGTGATCGAGGAGTTCTGTAGCGAGGCTGGGCTGCGCAGCCAATCGGTGGTGGTCGCCACGACACCGATGCTCGCGACCGTCCTGCTACCGCCCATCATCAATCGTTTTGCCAGGATCAATCCGGCGGCGCAGGTGGAGCTGCGAGACCAGGTCACGCCTGAGCTCGCCTCCCAGATCAGAACAGGACATGTCGATTTTGCAATCCTGGCCCGGCGCGTGCCGATCGAGGGCGTCGAATTCGAGCTGGTGACGGCCGACCGCTTCATGGTTGTCGGCCCTCGCGGCCATCCGCTCCTTGCCGACGGCCTGGTGAGCGTGCGCGAGCTGGCGCGCCATCCCTTTATGCTGCTGGCCGCCTACAAGGCCCCTCTCGGCGGCTTGTCGGCCCAGGCCGCAGCCCAGGGCTTCGATCTTTCCGCCGCCAGGACGGCGACCAATGTCTCGACCCTGCTCGGTCTGGTGTCGGAAGGGCTCGGGCTCACTTTGCTGCCGGGTATGGTGCTCAGCCTGGGCGGCATCATCGACGACAGCCGTTTCGATGTGGCAGAGTTGGAGGGCACCGTGCTGACCCGCGAGTACGGCATCGCCTCCCTTGCCGGGCATGTGTGGTCGGTAACCGCCAAGGCCTTCGCGGCCTTGGTGCGAACGGAACTGCTGGCCCATTCCTCCAACGAGCGCCCCAAGGTCACCAGCGGCTGACCTGTCATGGCTGCCCGGCCTCCCGATCAATTTAGAGTATCCGTCTTGGTCAAGCTGTCTTTGGTGTCCAAAGGCGTGGATTTTTGAGCAGTGCGTTGGCGAGGACGATGAGCTTGCGCATGACGGTGATGATGGCGACCTTTGGTGGTTTTCCGGCAGCGGTCATGGCCTGATATTTGGCCTTGAGGTCTGCATTGAAGCGGATGGCGACGAGGGCCGGCATGTAGAGGGCCTGGCGCAGGGTAGCGCGTCCGCCGCTGATGAAGCTGCGGCCTTTCCATTGCCCGCTTTCGCGGGTGACGGGTGCGAGGCCGGCGAGGCTTGCGGCCTGTCGATGTTCGAGGGTTCCGAGTTCAGGCATTTCGATCAGCAAGGCGAGTGCGGTGGCATCGCCGACGCCTGGAATGCTGACCAGGCTGTTGAAGCGGAGCTGGAGATCCGGATCGGTTCTGACGAGACGGGCGAATTCGGCGTCGATGGCGTCGAGTTGCTCTTTGATCTGAAGCAGACGCCGAGCGGCCTGACGTTTGAGCAAAGCGAGGCCGAGGTTCTTCTGACGGTTCTGGGTGGCGGTGCGGTCCTTGACCAATGCGCTGCGTGCGACGTGGAGTTGTCGCATCTGGTCGAGCGTGGCGCTGATGATCGGGCGCACGGGCGGTTCGAGCGAGGCGCCGAAGCGGGCCAGCATGGCGGCATCGACGCGATCGGTTTTGGCACGGGTGCCGACCGCCTCGGCGAAGCGTCGAGCCTGGCGCGGGTTGATCTTGACCACGGGCAGGTTGCGGCCGCCCAGCGTGCGCTCGAAGGCACGGTGATAGGCGCCGGTGGCCTCGAAGATGATGCGAACTGGGGCAAGCGGGGCCAGCCAGACGATGAGGGCGGCGAGACCGCGGGCGTCGTTGGTGAAGCGGCTGGTCGCGCCGCTCGGGTGCAGGCAGACGTCGAGCTGGTCTTTGGAGATGTCGACGCCGGCGGTTTGTGCTACAGATTGGGTCATCTTTTCCATGTCCTTTGCTTGTCATCCGGGTCGTCGCACCCGGGTATCCGTTCAGGCCGCAAGGAAAAGAGAGGGGCGGTCACACTCTAACTCGGCCCATGAAGACCAGCACTTTCACGACCCGTCCCCTCCCGCTGCCGGCGAGTTTGCACCTCGCCGGCAGCACCCCATCTTTGCCGGAAAGGGCGAGGAAATCATAAGACAAGCACTTTCGGACCAAGCGGAAACGCTTGGGCCGATGTAGTGCTCGTGAAAACAAAGAGATAGAGTATGGCAGGCGCTTCTGTTAGCGCCTACCTTGCTGAATGCCGTGGCGGCAACTGGCCAGGAGCTTATCAGGCTTGCAACGTTCAACGTTTCGCCACCGCGGCTCACCCGCGAGTGCCAAGCCCGACTTCTTTGCTGTGGCTGACTGCGAACGCGGCCAGCCACTCCCCCAGGTCCGATGCGGAGCACGGACGACTGATGTGATATCCCTGAACTTCCGAACAGCCCGCGGCACGCAAGACCTCCATCTGCTCGTTTGTTTCAACGCCCTCGGCAGTGACCAACGCTCCGAGGCCGGAGCACATCTCAGCAATGGCGCGCACGATGATAGTTGCCTCAGGCTTGGTCCCGAGGTCCTGCACAAAGGAACGGTCAATCTTGATACGATCGAACGGCAGAGTGCGAAGGAAGCTCAAGGACGAGTAACCGGTGCCGAAGTCGTCAAGTGCCACCGTAATGCCGAGCGCCCTAAGTCGATGAAGCGAGCAGATGGCTGCCTCCATCTCCCCGATCATCGCCGTCTCGGTAACCTCGAGCTCGAGACGTTCGGGAGAAAGCCCGGTTGCCGCCAGAGCCGATTCAACTCTCGTTACGAGGTCGGGCAGACGGAACTGCACGGCCGACAAATTGACTGCAACCTTTATGTTTTCCGGCCATGCCGCCGCCTCTCGACAAGCAGCGTTAAGCACCCAGTCCCCGATTTCCGGCATCAAACCTGCCTCCTCGGCAAACGGAATGAAGTCTACAGGAGAGACCTTGCCACGTGTTGGAGACTGCCAACGGATAAGCGCCTCGCATGAGGTGACAACGTCCTCCTGAAGACTGATCACTGGCTGATAATTGAGTAGGAACTGACCAAGGGCAAGCGCTTGCCGAAGGTCATGTTCAAGATCTCCTTGGCCCAGCTGCCCGAAGTGATGCCCGGCGGCTGTCGAATCCTTGTCACCCACACCGCTATTTTTTTCATGGGCGTGGAGCACTCCCAAGCTGTCCGACTTCTCGTCATGTTTCGGGTGGCTTGCAATCTCAGGCAACTCGTGCTCGATCCGATTGCGGCCTTTCTCCTTCGCCCGGTAGAGGGCTGCGTCGGCGCGCGCGAGTAGTGACAATGCGCTTTCCCCGGCGCGGAGGAAGGCAAGGCCTCCACTTGTCGTCACAATTCGCCTTGCTCCGCCTACCTGGTAAGGCGAATCAGCGATAGCCGACCGGATGATTGCGGTGCGTTCCACGATATCCCTTCGTGACAGCGGCAGGATGATGCAGAACTCCTCTCCACCATACCGGCCGGCGACCTCCGGAGTCTTGATGATCGCAGACAAACGATTTCCGAACGCTGTCAACACAGCGTCCCCTGCAAGGTGGCCGTGGGAGTCGTTGATCTTCTTGAAATGATCAAGATCACAGAGGAGAACGGCTAGTGGAGCCTGGGCCGAAAGCGCCGTCGCTACGGCGTCCTCAAGCAGGGTCATGAGTGCTCGCCGGTTGGGCAAGCCGGTGAGCACGTCAGACATTGCCAGCCGCTCGAGTTCGCTCCGCGCCTGCTCGATTTCCGCCGTGCGGTCGGATACGAGCTGCTCTAGACGCCTTCGCTGACGCAAAAGCAGGCGCACGCGCACCTGCCAGGTTCCGACCACCGTGCCGGCCACTGCGAGCGTGCAAGCGCTGTAGAACCACCAGTGCCGCCACCATGGCGCCCGAATTCGAAGGAAAACACTTACTGGGGCGGAAATCGAACCGTGTATGGGATCCAACGCGACCAGGTCGAAATGCAGGTCCCCAGCAGGCAGTCGCGCGTATCGGACCTCGTGCCCGGATGTGTCGCTCCATCCAGAGTCGATCTCGCGCATTCTGTAACGGAACGTCACCTTCTGTGCGCGAGCTGGGTCGAGATCTGTGAAACGAATGACCAGGGGCGCCGAACTCGAATTGATGCGAATCAGGGAGGTCGCGGGTAGCAGGCGAGTACCGATTGAAAGCCGCGTGATCTTGGGGTGCAGAGGGCTTGTCGGGTGGAGGCGAGCCGGGTCGATGAGGTGCGTCAGGCCGCGGCTGCTGCCAAACCACATCGAACCGTCATCATCTTCGAATACTGCCCCTTGGTCCAAGTCGTTGGTCAGTAGGCCATCGGTAACGTCGAACCGACGCCATGACCGGCCATCAAACAGGTCGATGCCGTGGTCAGTTCCGACCCACATCCAATCGCGCCTGTCCCGATGCAGGAACAAGACATTGTTGGAACCGATCAGAGGTGCGACGATGGACGGCAGAGATTTCACAGGAAGGCCATCAACCATGTGAAAACGCATCACGCCCGCACTATCTGTAAAAGTCCAAAGATCGTCGTTCGGGCCAAATGCAAGGCCGCCGGGCCGACCCTTGAGCGAGCTGGATGGGATGACGGTCTGGAACTCTCCGGAACGGCTGCGTCGAACGATGCCGGCCGCGGTTGCTGCCCACGTGACGCCAAACCGATCAGTGATTACCTGCGTGGTCGCCTGGTTTATGGCGACTTCTACTTTCATCTGGGAGACTGGCGCGTCTGCATCTTTAATCGTCAGGAGAGCCTTGTCGGTTGACAGCCAAAGCCGGTTTGTAGGGTCTATGTACGTCGCCGAGACGTCTCCTGTAATCGGGAAATGTTCTATTATCCCACGGGCCGGATCGAGCCGTACCAGCGGCGCCCGCAACGGCGCGATCCACAGCCGTCCAGCTTTGCTCGCCGAAATGTTCTCACTCCCACCGGGTACGGCAGAAACGCCGCCCTCGAGTGCCACCGTGTCGCCGTAGGTCGCGACCCAAAGTTGGCCACCTCGCGGCCGGGCCATTGCCCAGATGATTTCACTTGGTAGCCCGTCGGATGCCGTCCAATGCTCCCAGGTCCCCAGTCCAAGGCTGCGGAACGCGCCGCGGCCGATGCTTCCGACCCAGAGGGATCCTTCGCGATCAAACGTGAAAGATTGTATGGGAGTGGCCGGCAGACCTCCCTCGTGATGCCGGAAGGTGCGCCAGGACGTGCCATCATATTGGAGAAGGCCCTCTTCTCCCATTGTAAAGACGCCGTTGCGGCCATCCGTCAGCAGATCGAGGCGCGCGGGAACGGCGAGATTGAAACGGCCACGTCGGCCGGGAATAATGATGGCGGTGAACGACCGTTGGCCGGGCCGCCGCCATGCCAGACGGTCAAGGCTGCGCGCCCATAGCGTTCCATCAGGTGTTCGAAGTGCCACCTGCCAGGCATCAGCAGGCAGGCCGTCGCCAACGCCGGACACATCCACTCGACCATTCTTAAGGCGACAAATTGCCGAGCCGCACCCTATCAGCAGCGCGCCATCTGTGTCGGAAGCGACGAAGCGGGATCGGGCCAACTCGGGATAGGCGGTCAAGTTGGCTGGACTCAACAACGGCACAAACGAACGGCTTGCGTGCATGTTCGCGGGCGCACTTAGCAGCGTCCCGTCAACATCAAGAACGACGTTGCCACTGGAGAAGGCAATGACATGCGGCGAGGTTATATGGAGCGGCCTGCCGACTTTGATTCTGTGAAAGCTCGACCCTTGGCGAAGATAGAGTGCGTCGCTCGTGACGACCCAGACCTGACCGTGATCGTCGGTCGCAAGCTTTCTGATCCACGCCGCTGGAGGCAGTCCCGCCGCGGCGCCGTAAGGAGATATTGTCAGGCCATCGTAGCGGTAGAGCCCGGCTTCCGTTCCGAGCAGAATATAGCCGTCGGCGTCCTGAGCCAGGGTGGAGACGGACGCATTGCCGAGACCCTGCTCGTCTGTGTAGCTCTCGAATCGTGTGAATTGCGCCTGTGCCCCTGTGACGAGCGTCGACGCCACTGCGCAGCCGATGAGGATCGCGCGCAACAACTGCCACGTGAACGATCCGTGCTCCGCGCACATCTGTCCCGACTTTGGTGATGGCATGACAATCGCCCGAATGGTCAGTCAATGTCTGCTCGTTGAATTAAGAACGGATGAAGGAGCGCCGAAGCTCGTCCCGCTCATTCAGTGCGGCTGCTGAAGTTTGGACGTATCCCTCCGGCGTAGGCCGCCTTCCGAACGTTGAATGACGGGCGCAGAGTAGCCGCCCTTGAGAATGTCGTGTTCCCGTGGCGCAAGCAGTTTTCGGCAGAAGCAATCCCATCTGGCTGGCTAAACCGGGCAGCTACGGCATGCTGTATGACCCGGCGCGCCGGCCAGGACCGATCCTGGAGGCAGCGTGCTGGGCCCACGCCCGACGGCCGTTCTTTGCGCTGGCAGATGTCGAGCAGAACGCACGGCGCGCGGCCCAGGGGCCACGTGATCCGCCACTCGCGTCGGCAGCGGTGCGTCGCATTGACGCGCTGTTCGACACCGAGCGCAGCATTGTTGGCCAGGGCGCCGCCCGACGCCTTGCCGCGCGGCAGGAACCGAGCGTGCCCCTCGTCGCCGATCTTGAGCGCTGGATGCGCGGGCAGCACGCCGCGGCGATGTATTCGCTCATCGTCACCGCCAAGCTGAACGACATCGATCCGCAGGCCTGGCCCGGCGACATACTGGGCCGAATCGCCGATCACCCCGCGAGCCGTCTTGACGGCCTCCTCCCCTGAAATTGGCGGCTTCGCAGGGCGCCAGCCAGTCTGGCCGTCTGATCATTGCCGCCATGTCGGCCCCTCTTTACCATGACGCATGTCGCAGCGACGCTCGACGTGCGGGAAGTGAATTGTTTGGAGATGAGACCGGAATGGATGCGCGGTTTGCAAGCATAGCCGTAGCGTCAGCGCTCCACCTGTTCGAGGAATATGTCGTGCCCGGCGGATTTCTGCGGTGGTTACGCCGTGCATTCCCATCAGGGGCGCTGGGTCCACTTGGGGCGATCTGCGTCAACGTCGCCTTTATCGCCCTGATACTGTCGCCGCTGATATCGGATCCAAAGCTCGACCCGGTCTTCAATATTTCGATCGTTGTATTAGTGATATCCAATGGCGCGCTCCATTTCGCGAGTAGCCTTGTCACGACCACCTACTCGCCGGGCGTCATCACTTCGGTCCTTCTCTACTTCCCGATCGGCGCGTGGGCGCTTGTTACGATTGCGCACGATTGGCGCATCGATACCGAGCAGTTGGTTGCCGCCTCACTGCTCGGAGTCTTCTGGCAGGTTGTTCCGATTGCCATCATGGTAGTCCGTGGCTCTCTGGCCGGTCGCCAGTGACGTGCATCAGGCGGCGTTCACCAGAAGCTAACATCCAGCGTGCAGCAGGAACGGCTCTCCCGAGGTCGTAGCCACTCGGGTGAATGCCGCGGTTCTCACCGGATGGAGACGTTTGGACCGCGGGCTAGAGGTGAGCAACAATGTTGGCTGTTGGACAACAAGGAACGACAAGAGGGACGCGACTTCACTCCGGCAAGTGAAGTCGCGTAAGGAGGTGCGACGGTGATGTGTAGCGGAACCGGTCGTTCCGTTCAGGGATTGGAAGCGGAGTGTGGAGCCCCAGCACGGTTGATGTTGGTGAGTCCGAGCATCGTGGCGACGTCCGGCGAGCCAACGCCGGTTGTCAGATCATAAGCTCCGCTACCAGGTGCATTGCCGTTGAAGCCATTGATGTTTTCATGAAAATAGGCCGCCCCACCTGAGGCCTGCCGCCGGGCAAGCGTGTAGAGGAAGGGATTGATGTTGCCTTGCCGCCCCTGAGTTTCCACGAGCAAGGCCACGGCGCTCGCCATTTCGGGCGCCGCCGCGCTCGTACCGACAACGCTATCGAGCTGCCCGTTGAAAACGATGGTCAGGCTGGAACGCTCAATGTTGCCCCACCCGTTGAGGCTCGTGTTGCCGCCATTGCAGGGCGCCTGGGCGATATCAGGACAGCCGCCCATCTCCATTGCGACGTCTGGAACCGTGCGATACCACCAGCTGCCGGTGCTGACGAGGGACTGATACCAGGGTCGCGCGTAGATCGTTGAGACACCGCCACCCGAGCCCCAAAGGCCGCCGGAGGCACTCACGCCCACGCCAAAGGGATCGAAGGCAAGCTCTGGATCGGACCACGCGTTCTCCCTGACATAGGCCGAATCAGAGCCCCCGATGGCGCCCGCGGTGACGAGGTTTGTACCGCCTACAGCGGTCACGTTTGGGTCGGCCGCAGGGACGGAGACGCCTGCGATGAACTGCCCGCTGCCGCCGGAGAAGTATGCCGGATTTAGACAGCCGAGACCGCCGGCATCACCCGAAGCGGCAATAAAGGTAATTCCCTCGGCGTTGCCCTGCTTGAACAATTCGGAAAATATGTTCAGCACCGCGGTTTGGTCGGAGCCGTTGTTATAGGCACGGGTGTAGTATAGCTCGCACTGGCCGAAAGAAAGTGACACGACGTCCGCCACATCGTCATTGACGATGGCTGTATATGCGGAGATGAGTGATTGATCCGTCAGGTCCGGTGTGTCGTACAGGATGACATGGGCTCCGGGAGCGCCGCCAAGCACCTGCTCGACGTCGATGGTCGCCTCCTCGGAGGCCGTATTGGTCGTCGAGAAGATGGCGCTGCCGTTAACCGGCCGGCGCGCGAAGAGAGTTGGATCGGAGGGTTGGCCGGAGGTCGCTTTGAAGTTCATCTGGTCGAACAGGGCCGCGATGTCGGTATCCAGCACGTCGCTTGCCATCACCACGGCTACAGTCGTGCCGCTACCGTCGAGGCGCGGCCCTTTGCCCTTCCCAGACATTGTTGCCTGATAGGATGGGTAACCATACGCCTGCTTGAGGTCGTTATAGAAGTAGCCCAACCCGCTTGGGCTGCCCTGAGTATACCCGCGTGTGCTGCGGTTCATGTAGCCGCCTGCGCTCCGGCGCACCGCGGGCATGGCTTGGAAGCTGCTTGCCTTGAACGCTGAGACGACGGCGCCAGCCGAAGACAAGGTCGCGGGCGCAGTCAGCGGGCGGTCCGCGATGAGTTGTTGCTGGCCAGCCGCGTTTGCCGCCAGGGAGAGGCTGACATTGAATGCCATGTTCACCTGAGTGGCGGTCCCGGCGACATGAAGTGACCGGCTCTGGGGCGTTACTTGCAGGCCGAACTGCTTCAGAGTGGACGCGACGGCGTTGACGATCTGCTGGTCGGCACCGAAGCGTGCCGCAAACTCGGCAGGTTTCAACCAGTGATGGTACTGCGGAGAAGCCGGGTCCTGCTGCTCCGCGAGCAGCGCGTCGAGGCCGGCAGGATTGGTCAGCGGCAGGACGACGTCAAACTCCACCGGCTGCGAGGCTGGGGCTGGCCCAAGCACCTTCAGCTTTGGTGGTGATGCATGCCGCTGATGATCGCGCCAAGCTGAAAGCGGATCATCCTGAGCGAGTGCCAACAGCGGGCTTGTGACGAGTAGTGCTGCGCCTAACAGCGCGGGTTTGATGAGACGCAAGATCGACCTCCCGAGAGCAGCGACCCAGCCGCACAGAGGGCGGCCACGGACCAAGTGCTTCGAATTAAGGCATGATTGTTACGAATTCGTTAAGACGCGTCTCATTCGCGATGACGTGTCTCGGAAAGTGCGGCGGTGCGGAACGCCCTGAAGCGGCTCTCTTATCTGAAGGGCGTTGCAGGCCTTCCGCGACCACGCGGACGATGGCGTGCGTCGTCCCAGGAGGCGAGCAAGCTCGTGACGTTCGGACTGCCGCAGGGTCCGGGTCGCGAGAGTCCGGGTCGGCGTGACTGGCCAGGCAAAACCGGCAACGGAACTTGATCCCGCCGCCGTCACGATCGCTCTCGCGCAAGAGCACCGCAGGCGAGGACGTTCAGCTTGGCGTGCGCCTGCAAAGCTCCATGATCTCATCCAGAGAGATGGCATCCTCCACGCGCAACACGCACTCGGCCAGTCGCGTGGCCCTTGCTTTGTCGATCGCCCGCGCCGCATTGGCGATGAACTTCGCAACCACGGCGTCGCGCGACATGGGCAGGTCCGGCGAGCCGTAGCTGGCGGACTTGCGGCAACGCAGCGTCCTGCCGTCGCGCAAATAAACGATCACCTCGCCGGGGAAGTGCCGCGGATAGTCGCTCCGCGGATCGTCGAGGACGAAGGTCCGTTCAGTCATTGCCATCAGGTCGGGCGCGTCGAGCGGCTCGTTGTGGAACGCGGCCAGGTCCACCCGGCCGCGCACCAGTGCCAGTGCCACCACGAAGGGCACGCTGAACAGCGCCTCGTACGCCGTGCGCGGGCGGATGCGCCGGTCCCTCGGCTCGGCCACACCCTTATGCAGGGACAGCTTCAGCAGGCACTCGACACGCTCGACGTCCTGAGGCGCAAACTGGTCGCGCAGCTCCAGCGCCGCGTCGGCAAAGGCATGGATGTAGTGACAGCACGGGTAGGGCTTGAGCGCGATGCCTGGTGTGAGCCAGGTTGCGCCGAGCGCGTGACTCGGCCCGGCATCGGCCTTTGGTATGGTTTGCAGGTGGGTCGCATAGAGCCCGCGGCTTCCCTCAAGCACCGTCGCCGGCCCGATGAAACCGGCGCGCCCCAACGCCACCGCGGACAACGCCGAATGCGCAGCCCACCCCGGACCGAAGCGCTTGATCCAGGACCCGTTCTGCTCAAGGATCCCCGCCGCTTGGCTGCCGCACAGTCCAAGCGCCCAGACCAATGCCTGCCGATTTGCCCCGGCGAGGCGCCCCGCACCGGCGGCGCAGGCGAACGCGCCGCATACGGCTGTTGGATGAAAGCCGCGTTCGTGGAACGCGCCAGCACCCACCATGGCGATGCCGCAGCCGACCTCGAGCGCGACGATAAAGGCGCTCAGCAACTCGCGCCCGCTGACATGGTTGGCCTCGCCCGCCGCCAGGCAGGCGGCCATGGCGTGCGCGCTGGCGTGATAGATGGCGCCGATATGCGTATCGTCGAAGTCAAGGCCATGCGCGAGCACGCCGTTGACCAGCGCCGCCGAGGCCGGCGGCAACCTGGCGCCGCTGCCGATCGCGGTGGCGTGCGACCCCTCGCCCAGTTCCCGCACGCCGTGCAGCACCGCGCGGCCAAAATCCCAGGTGGAGGACGCAAGTGCAATGCCCATCGCGTCGAGCAGGTGCTCCTTGGCGAGCTCGACTACCGCGGGCGGCACCGCGGCAAGGTCGAGACCCAGGGCGAAATCGGCGATCGCCTCCGCCTCGGTCCGCTCGCTCAAGGCCGCGGTTGCCGAACCCGGAGACAGGTCGATGGATCGAGCATGCTGCGGCATGGCTAGAGGCTCCTTTGAAGGTTGGCGCCCGGCGTCGAGGTCTCGCGCGGCACATAGGTGACGCCATCCATGATCCTCCGCGCCGTCCGGCTGAACGCCAGAGTGCGGAAAGCGACCCCGCCTGGCGCGTTGGTAGGTTGTGCCTCGACGGTGACGGTCATCACCCCCATCGGGTGGCCGATTCGCAGCCGGTTGGTTTCAGCGGCGCCGGGCGCCATGGCCTGACGCACCACGCTGCCCTCGATCCGCGATGCCGCGGCCGTGCACATCGACCCGGTTCCGGCCATGCTCTCGTGGCACCTGTCGTACCAGACCAGCCGTGCCTGGAGGTCCATCGCCTCGGTCGCGACCACCGTATCGCGCATGGTCCGGCAGGCCTTCGGTGGCGACACCAGGAGCATGAGCGGCAGCGCCGGCGATTGCTCGTTCACGCAACGCCAGTCCGTGCACAGACCCGCGAGGACCGCCGCCTTGCCACGGATCTCGCGCAGCCGATCCAGCAGCGCCGTATTTCCGGTAAAGGCGTCGGGCAGTTCGCCTCCCTCAAGTCCGATGTCCGCGGCGTGGACGAAAACGCAAGGGTTCGCCACGTCGCAGACCGTCACGCGCACCGCGCCGCCGTCTTCGAGCAGTATCGTGTCCACGGACGCGCCCGTCGGCAGCATGTGCCCCGTCTTGCCGCCGACCGTACGCGCGTAGTCCATCTGGATTTCGGCCCCGGTGCCGGGCACGCCGTCGATGGCGAAGCTGCCCGCCGTTTTGGCCTGTCCGCCCGCGACCGGGACGCGTGCGATCAACAGCCGGCCGGTATTGGTGTTACGGATCCGCACCGTTGTCATCGGGGCGGTCCCCGCCACCAGCCCGGCATCAATCGCGAACGGACCCACCCCAGCCGAAATATTCCCGCAGTTCGAGGTGTAGACCACCATGTCGCGCTCGGGCACGACCTGGGCATAGGTGTAGTCGATGTCGGCGTCGGGACCTGTCGAGCGCCCGACGATGGCGATCTTCGAGGTAATCAGCCGTGATCCGCCCAGGCCGTCGATCTGCAGGATGTCCGGCGTGCCCATCAGTCGCTTCAGCAGGCGGTCCCGCATGAGCCCGGCGCCCGGGATGTCCTGCTCCAGCAGGTAGACCCCCTTGCTGGTGCCTCCCCGCATGATCGTACAGCGGATTGCGATCTGGTCCGGCGCGCCGGCTTCATCCATGCTGGGCGGCCTTGTAGATCATCGCCTCGGGCGGTTCCGGCACCAGCGCGGACACTTCAGGATTGTCCAGCGGCTTCCGTCTCGTCTCGATACCGAAGACGCCCACCACTACCGCCTGTATCAGCATCGAGCCGGACAGCATGATGGTGATGCCGGTCAGGCCGCCCGCGGCGAGGACCGCCGGTATGACATATTGCATCCCCGCCGACGACAGCCGACCGCAGGCGCCGCAAAGCCCGGCGCCGCGTAACCGGAACCGCGTCTCGAACAGCTCAGGGACATACACCGTGAAGGCAATGGTGTTCGCCAGTCCGAGACTGATTGCGAGCACGAAGGCGCTGACGACGAACACCGCGCCATGCGTATAGAGCAGCCCGGCGCAGAGCACGGCGCCGACGGCCGAGAAGCCGACGATGCAGCCCTTGCGGCCAATCCTGTCGGTCAGCAGGGCGCCGCAAAGCGCTCCGGTGGTCTGACCGAGTGCGAGGATCATGGAGATTTCCAGCGCCGAGCTGAGGGTCATCCCCTGCCTGACAAAAGCCGTCGGCAGCCATTGCAAAAAGCCGTAGAGCGAGAAGTTGATGGTGACGTTGACCAGAATGCCGACCAGCGTGTTGCGCAGCACGCCAGGCGAGAACAGCACCCGGATCGGGGTCTGCAGCATATGCGCGTTGGCCGGCGTGAAAGGCGGGAGCGGACGGCCGCCGGACGCTTGCTGCTCGATTTGGGCAAGCAACGCTTCGCATTCCTCTATTCTGCCCTTCGACTCCAGCCAGCGCGGCGATTCCGGCATCGACTTGCGTGCGAACCAGACGCCGATTGCAGCAAAGCCAGGGATCAGAAACATGGCGCGCCATCCCAACGCCGGGATGACGAAATAGGCAGTGACCAGCGAGACGAAGAACGAGAAGTTCACGAGCATCGCAATGAGCGTCATGACCTTGCCGCGGCTCGTCATCGGCAGGAACTCCGCGAGCGTGCCGTAGCCCACCACGATCTCCGCCCCGAGACCCAGGCCCATGAAGAACCGGCAGACAATGAGCACATCCATGTTCGGCGCGAACGCACCGGCGATCGAAGCCGCTCCGAACAAGGCAAGGTTCGTCTGATAGCAGAACCGTCGACCGAACCGGTCCCCCAGAATGCCCGCGAACCAGGCGCCACAAACCAACCCAGCCAGGGTGACCGATATGAAGGTCGCGTTGAACTTGAGGGTTGACCAATGGCTCTGGACCAGGGCCGCGAGTACGCCACCGCCTGAGTAGAGTTCGAAAGCGTCGATGAACAGGCCGGCACCGATGAGCAACACCAGTTTGGTGTGCCAGCGCGACATTGGCAGCCGGTCCATTCGTGGTCCGGCATTCGTGCTGCCGATCGTCCCGCTCATTTGGGCGTTTCTCCCTGGTTTTTTGATTGATTGCGTCTCAGTCGCACGCAGCCGTCAGGCCACCTTGTCCATCGCCTTGCGCGAGGGTGCGGCGTGCGTGACCACCGGCCGCTCGAGGCCGAGATTCTCCCGCAGCGTGGTTCCGGCATAGTCCGTATGGAACAGCTTGCGACGTTGCAGCTCGGGGATGACCAGCCGGCCGAAATCCTCGTAGGCGCCGGGGCGGTGGGTTGCGGCCAGCACGAACCCGTCGCAGGCCTCACCCGTGTACCAGGCCTCCATCTCATCGGCGATGTCATTGGCGGTGCCGCAGAACACGTGCATTTCGTTGATCGTGCCCCGCTTGCTGAACGTGATGAAGTCGCGCGGCGTCGGGTTTGCCTTGCCGCTCCGCTCAACCACACGCGCCTTCAGACCGAGATTGGCGCCGACTTTCGCCATCTGCGCGTCGTCGAGCGGCTGATCGAGACCCAATCGACTGAAGTCGTAATTGGTCACTTCCGCGATCAGCGTCAGGCTGTCCTCGGGTGCGGCAAGTGACTCGATGAAGGCGCGCTTTTCCTCGGCGATGGCGCGCGTCTCGCCAACGATGGTGAAGATGGCGGGGACGAGCTTCACCTGGTTCGGGTCGCGCCCTGCGTTGATTACCGCATCCTTGAGCTGTCGATAGGTTTGCCTGCCGGGTTCGAGTGCCTTGATGGAGCCGAACACGATCTCCCCCCAGCGCGCCGCGAACGCGAGGCCGCGGCCGCTCTGCCCCGCCTGCATGATCACCGGATGGCCCTGCGGCGACCGCGGCACCGTGAACGGCCCGCGTGACTTGAACCATCGCCCGGCATGGTCGAGGCGCCGGACTTTCGCCGGATCGGCGAACACGCCGCTGATCTGGTCGGCCGCGATCGCATCGTCTGCCCAGGTCGCCCAATGCCCCAGCACGACCTCGATGAATTCGTCGGCGCGGTCGTAGCGCAGGTCGTGCTCCAGGTGCTCGTCGTGGCCGAAGTTCGCCGCCTCGGCGTCGTTGAGAGACGTCACGACGTTCCATGCCGACCGTCCGCCAATCATCAGATCCAGCGTCGCGAACGCCCGGGCCACGTGGTAGGGCTCGAAATAGGTGGTGGAGCAGGTGCCGCCGAGACCAAGCTTGTCGGTCGCCATGCCCATGACGGTCAGGATCGGGATTAGGTCCAGCTTCACGGCGCGGATGCCGTGGCGTATCGTGTCCTCGAAATTGTCGCCCAGCTCCGGCATTGCCAAGCGGTCATCGAAGAACGCCAAATGGAACTTGCTTTCCTCGAGCGTGCGCGCGATCCGCTGATAATGTTTGGCGGTCAGAAAATCCGTGGGCGCGGCCGGGTGCCTCCAGGAGCCGGGATAGTTGCTGCAGTTCTGCGCCTGCAGGAAGGCGACCATCGCCATGCCGCCGCGCTTGTCTTTCTGACCCATGTCATCTCCGGTACTTAGCCTTCAGCCCAGCAAGGCCGGAAGCGCCGCGGACGGCAATTCGATTCCCGCTATGGGTTCTTCGAAACGGGGAATGAGCGGACCTATCATCTCCACCTATCGCATCTTAGCGACGATTGATGGGCCAGGTCCGCGCTGTCTGGCCCATAAAGGTACGGCCGTCGCAAGAACGTGGCAGCGAGGGATACGTCCGTAGTGTCAAAGCAAGAGCTGAAGATCCTTACCCCGACCGGCATGTTCGGCTACGGCATTCCGGCCGAACATTTCTGGCGCGGCGTCGAGCGCGGCCCGGATATCATGATTGTCGATGCAGGCTCCACCGATCCCGGTCCCTATCTGCTTGGCCTGGGCAAAATGATCGTGGACCGGCAAGCCTATTTGCACGATCTCGGACTTGTGCTGCAGGCCGTGGCCGAACGCCGCATTCCGCTGATCATCAGCTCCGCCGGCGGCTCGGGCATCGATGCGCATGTGGATCAGATGATCGATCTCATCCGCGGCATTGCTTCGGCACGAGGCTGGACCTTCAAGGTCGCGGCCATCTATGCCGATATCCCGCGCGACGTGATTCACGAGCGCCTGGATGGCGGCCGCATTGCGCCATGCGGCTCCTCCGGCGACCTGACCCACGACGCCATCGACGACGCCACCTCGATCGTCGCACAGATGGGCGCTGAGCCATTCGCGCGCGTGCTGGCCGAGCACGCCGACGTGGACATCATCGTCTCAGGCCGTGCCTACGACCCGGCGCCGCATGCCGGCTTCTGCATGGCGCACGGCATCGATCCCGGCGTGTACTGGCATATGGGCAAGATCATCGAATGCGGCGCGGTGTGCGCCGAGCCCAAGGGTCGCGTCATCCTGGCCACCGTCCGCCGCGACAGCTTCGATCTCGAGCCGATGAACCCCCTGGAGCGGTGCACCCCCACCTCCGTCGCCGCCCACACCCTGTATGAAAAGACGCGGCCCGACCTGCTTCCCGGACCTGGCGGCGTGCTGGATTTGCGGCAATCGCGCTATGAGGCCCTGGACGAACGACGGGTGCGCGTAAGCGGCAGCGTCTTCGTGCCTTCCGACCAGTATGCCGTCAAACTGGAAGGTGCCGCCGTGGTGGGGCATCGCACGATCTTCATCGGTGGCATCCGCGATCCCATCCTGCTGGCCCAGCTCGACGACTTTCTCGCCAGGGTCAGCAAGCATGTCGGCTCGTTCTTTGCCCAACTGGGCACCGGCGAGGCGACGATGCTGTTCCACGCCTATGGCCGCGACGCCGTGATGGGCGAGCTGGAGCCGCTGCGCCACCTCGTCCCGCACGAAATCGGGCTGCTGGGCGAGGTCACCGCACCCACGCAGGAGCTGGCCAACGCAATTTGCAGCCAGGCACGCATCACCGTGCTGCACATGCCCTATCCGGGGCAGCTTGCGACCGCCGGCAACTTCGCCCTGCCCCTGAACCCGCCGGAGAACCCGATCGGTCCGGTCTGCCGCTTTACCATCTATCACCTGATGGAGGTGGACAGTTCGGAAGAGCTGTTCCGCGTCCGCATCCACGAGGTCTGACATGCGCAACGCCTTGCTGAAGGACATCGCCAAGGTCATACGCAGCAAGAACTCGGGACCGTTCGAAATCACCTTCGACGTGATGTTTGACGACGAGGCTGCCTACCACCGGGTCAAGAACAGCGGCGCGCTGGATCAGGCCAAGCTGGAACGGCTCTACAACGTGCCCGCCACTGACGTAATCGTCTGCATGTTCTTTGATCCGGCGCTCGCCTTCAAGCTGACGCTGCGACGCCGCTGGGCGCAGGGCAGCGTCGGCGAGCGCGACACGTTCGGCGCCCAGCAGCATGCGCCATTGTTGGATATCGAAGTGCCGTAGAGCTATGTGCGGGGTGCCGGCACGCGCAGGTCGAGCAGCGGGGCATGCTGCTGCGCGCCGAAGGTATCGATTTCGCCGACGCTACCCTGCGCCACCGGCCGCCGGATCGTCAGCTTGAAGGCGAGTGCCGGATCGAAGAACTGGAAGTTCGTAATGTCCGCTCCCGAGACGCCATAAAGCGCGCCGAGGCTCTCGCGCGTGACCGCGCCACTCGCCTTGACGTGCTCGTAGAGGTCGCGGCGGTCAAACAGCACGTCGAAGGTAATCTCGAAGGGACCGGCATTCTTGCTGCGGACCACCTTGGCGATGTCGCGGATGCGGACCGTGTCGGGCATCGCTCAGATCTCCAGGTGGCTGATCGGGAACAGCGCGTCGGGGCTTGCCACTTCCATCAGGTGATAGAGATTGAACGCGCAGACCGGGCCGATCTCGTTCTCCAGCGGTGTCAGCGGGAAGGCCATGTTGCCGCCGGTTGCGAGTTGCCCGGCGTAAGGCGCGTGCAGGCAGGCCACGCGCGCCGAATCGCAGATCGCGTTCGCGATCTCCCGGGTTGGGCCGATCGCCTCGGCCAATATGCAGAGTTCGAGCGGCTCGAACTGCTTGACCGGCTCGAGTGCACCCACGACCCCGTTCTTGCCGTAGACGTGGAACACCAGACGGGCGCTGCCGTCGGCCAGCGATGCGTGGTGGCCGGTGGTGTATTGGCGCACCCGTTCGAGATAGGTGTCGACCTGGGCGATCAGGATCGGGTCGCGGATGCCGCCGATGAAGATTGTCCGATGGCCGACGATCTTCGCCCCTTCCAGCTTGACCGTATAGGCTGGTGACGGGCGAAAGATGCTGCTTCTGACCCGGACCGTGCGGTCATCGACGGCTTCATAGACCGCCGATCCCAGATCGAGCGTGCCGCCCGGTCCGGCCAGCAGGTCGGCGCGCGACTTCTCATAGAGCGTATGGGCGGCGACCGACAAAGGCGTGCAGCGCTCCTGCGGGCTCATCGGGGTGAGGTCGAAACTGTCCTTGCGCACGGTGGCGACGATCACCCGCCCCTTCGGCTCGGCGCACACGCCGCCGCACTCCATGATCTTGCCCATGTGCCAGGCGATCCCCGGATCGACACCGCACCTGAGGCAGAGTGCGGCATAGGGGGCGGGATCGTAGGCCCGTCCGGCGACGATGATGTCGAGGCCTGGGTCCTCGTCGAGCGCGCGCATGAACGGCTCGGCGCCCATCTGGGCCACGATGTTGGTGGCGTCGTCGATATCATGGTCGGTCAGCGGCGGCACCGGACCGCAGGGTGAGACGCGGCCCTCCGCCAGGCCCTGCCTGATCACCGCCTTGGGCATGTCGGCGTAGATCGACGCGGCCCGCAGCCGATAGGCTTTCGAGGCCGCGATCTCGCGGACGATATCCATGATGAAATCGACATGGGCGTTGGTGCCGGTGCCACCGGCCGAGCCGATCAGGACCGGGATCTTGTGCCTGGTGCTGGCGGCGAGCATCGGCTCGAGATCGCGGAGATAGGCGGACCTGCTGCAGGTCGAATGGCCGAGAGCGAGTTCGTGCGGACCGTTATCGGTCGAACCGGAATCGATCACGATCGCGTCGACGCCTTCCTCGATCCCTCTCCAGAAATCGTCCAGCGGATAGCCATAACCGAGCATGCCGACCGGCGTGATGATCTTCAGCGGCGGCGACATCGATCCTTCTCCTACGCGTAGAGGCCGTTGCGATAGACAAGACTGGCGTCATCCGGGCCCAGCCGCACCGACCGCACCCGCCCGACGATCGCCTTGTGGCTGCCGAAGGCCATGCTCCGCTCGGCCGTGCAGACCAGGTTCACGGGCGCACCGGCGAGCCATGGCGGCCCGTCCGCCTCGATGCGCCATGCGGGATCAGAGAAACGCGGGCGCCCGCTCGGCTTGCGGGAGAAGGTGACCGCCATCGCCTCATGCCTGCTGCCCAGCAAGGTAAGGCCGAACGATGTTCCCTCCGCGAGCGCGGACGCCATCGAGGCGGCCTGGTTGACGCAGACCAGCACCGAGAGCGGATCCATCGAGAACGACGTCAGGGCCGTGATCGCCATGCCGTTGGCATCGTCATCGCAGCCACGGCTGATGATCCAGACGCTGGCGGCGTGGCGGCGCATCGCCAGCCGGAATGCGTGCGCGGTCTCCTCCGCACGCTCGAGAACGTCGCCTGCTTGGCTCGCGGGAAGATCGATTGGCACGGTGTATACGTCCCTCCCTGGAGAATAGAGCGTCGGCGTTCCTCATGCGGCATCCAGGCGCGCAGGTAAAATGCCGACCTGCTATCCGGCTATAGGCTTTTCGAATAGAAGGACGTGCCGACCGGATATGAGGAGTTCTGGCCTTCCATGGTGGTTTTACCCGGCGGGGTCGAGCGACATCGTTTCGACATCGGCCTTGAAGACCTGCAAACGTTCCTCGCCGTGGCCGAGCTTGGCAGCTTCAGTGGTGCCGCGGAACACCTCAATTTGTCGCAGCCATCGATCAGCAATCGTGTGCGCCGGCTGGAGGAAAAGCTGATGGTCCGCCTGCTGGACCGAACCACGCGACGAGTCGAGCTCACCCAGCACGGCCAATTGCTGTATCGCGAGGCCTCCGAGACGCTGCGCGGCCTGCGCAACCTGTTCCAGGCCTTCAACAGCGACGCCCTGGCGCGCGACCGCCAGGTCAACGTTGCCGCGACGCTGATGGTCGCGACCCTGGGACTGCCTCCCTTGCTGCGGCGCTTTCAGGATATGAGCCCGTCGACCAGCGTGCTGCTGCACGACCTGATGCCGATGGAGGCGCTCGATCAGGTCATGGATGGGCGCTGCGACCTGGCCGTCATGGCACTGGCCGAGCCCCAGAAGAACGCGAGCTTCGAGCCGCTGGTCTCGGACCGCTGCGTGGTCGTCACCAGGCTCGGTCATGCCTTGCTGCGGCACGAGGCAGCACCCCTGGCGGAAGTGCTGAAGTATCCGCTGCTCAGCCCGGACTGGCATGTGGGCCTGCAGCGGGCGATCATCGACGAGGCCGAGCGGCGTCATCTGACCGTCCGCCTGGCACCCGAGGCCGAAGGCGTGCACAACATGATCACCCTGCTCGCCATGGCCGCCGCCGGCCTGGGTGTTTGCATCCACCCGCGCGCGTTCATCCCGCAGGAGCTCAAGCCGACGATTGGCATGGTCGCGTTCGCGGATTGCGAGATCGTCCGCACGTTCGGCATCGTCACGGCTGATCACCGGCCGCTTTCACCATCGGCCAGACGATTCCGGGACTTTCTTCGAACGGCCGCCAAGGTGGCATCGAGTTCATCGTAACGCGACACTGGTCGTCCTGGCGCCAACAGGCGATCAGAGTACGCGTCGATCCCCAGGAGACGGGCGAGCGCCGGCCAGGGGCCGCGCCAGCCCCAGCGTCTCGCGCAGGGTGGTACCCGGATAGTCGCGCCGATGCAGCCCTCGACGTTGCAGTTCAGGCACGACCAGGCGGACGAAATCCTCGTAGCTGCCTGGTGTGTAGCCGGCGGCCAGGACGAAGCCGTCGCAGGCACTCTCGAACCAGGCCTCGAGCTCATCGGCGACCTGCTTGGGCGATCCGGTGAAGACCGGCCCTTCGCGCAACGTTCCGCGTCCCGAGGCTTCGACGAAGTCGCGCACGGAGGGGTTTTTCTTGCCGGACTTGGCGATCACCCGGTCGCGCAGGCTCTGCCATGAAACGGCGGCGAGTTCCTCGTCGGTGAACGGCGCGTCGTACTCGCGCGCGGCGAAGTCGACGTTCAGCACTTCGCACAGCAGGGTCAGTCCGTCGATCGGTCGCGACAGGCTCTCGATAAAAGCGCGCTTCTCGGCAGCCTGGTCGGCCGATTCCGCGACAACGACCCCGATCGCAGGCGCCACACGGATGCTGTCGGCATCACGGCCCATCGCCTCGGCCGCCGCGCGCAGGCCGGCATATTGCTTGCGGCCGACTTCGAGGTTCGGATAGCCGGCAAAGATCAGCTCCGCCCAACGACCGGCAAAGCGTTGGCCGCGTCCGCTGGCACCTGCCTGCAGCAGAACCGGATGGCCCTGCGGCGAGCGTGGCACCGTGAGCGGCCCGCGCGTGCGAAAGAACTGTCCCTGGTAATCAAGCCGGTGGACCTTGCTCGAATCGGCAAACCGATCGGCTGCCTTGTCGACGAGCAGTGCGCCGTCCTCCCAACTGTCCCACAGACCGAGAACCGCCTCCATGAACTCGTCGGCGCGGTCGTAGCGCAGATCGTGGTCCATATGCTCGGCGCGACCGAAGTTTTCCGCCTCCGAATCGTTCAGCGAGGTCACGATGTTCCAGGCCACGCGGCCACGCGTCATCAGGTCGAGGGTCGCGAACAGGCGCGCGACATGATACGGCTCGTAATAGGTCGTGGAGTAGGTGGCGCCGAGCCCGAGACGCGAGGTGACGGCGGCCATCGTCATCATCACCACGGTGGGATCCATCTTGACCGCGCGGATGCCGTTCTCGACCGTCGCGCGATGATCCGCGCCATAGATATCCGGCATCGCCAGCCGGTCGTCGAAGAAGGCGAGATCGAATTTGCCGTCCTCGAGCGTGCGTGCGATGCGTTGGTAATATTCCGGCGTTGTAAAGTCCGGCGTCGAAGCCGGATGCCGCCATGACCCGGCATAGTTGGTGCAGTTCTGTGCCTGCATGAAGGCAATGAGGCTCATCTGGCGATTGGTTCTGCTCATGGTGCCCCTGATGCTGGACGCATTATGCTACTGGGCACACGGATGACCGTATTGCCGGCGTGATGACAGGTCGCATACGACTCCCGGCCCATCCCACCGATGCGTGTGCGCCAGCTCGATCGCTGCTGCAAATGGACACTCGTTATATGTCGATAGTACACGGCTATAAGCTTACCCGTTGAGGGGCTTGCGAGGCTCGGTCGTCACTGCGGACGCACCCCTATTCAGAAAAACTATAAATAAATAGCCAAGTCCCATTTGTCCGGTCCGACGCGGCGATAGACAAGTTCAAGCGTATCAGATCTGGAAGACGCACGATGGGTGCCGCAGCCGACATCAAACCCGACGCAGCCATGGCGGGCGTCCCCGGCACCCCGTCAATGTCCGCGTCCTTGGCGGATTTCGCGCTCGGCCTGCGGCTGGAGGATGTGCCCGTCACATTGGTCGCGAAGTGCAAGGGCCATCTGCTGGATGGCTTGGGCATCGCGCTGGCGTCCTCTGGATTTGAATTCGCCGAACCGATCCTCAAGGGTGCCTCGGCACTCGGCCGCGGCACGGACGCGCATTGTCTGGCCAGTGGCGCGGCCCTGCCGGCGGCCGGGGCGGCGCTGGTCAACGGCACCCTGATCCACGGTCTCGACTTCGACGACACCCATATCGGCGCGATCTACCACGCGACCGCGCCGGCGCTGGCCGCGGCGTTGGCGGCAGGCGAGGCCGCGGCGGCGGACGGTCGGTCGTTGCTGACCGCCACTATCGCGGCGATGGAGATCGGTTGTCGTCTGGCGCGCGCCGCCGAGGGCGGATTTCACGACCGCGGCTTTCATCCGACCGCGCTGTGCGGCGCCTTCGCCGCGGTGTTCGCCGCCGGGCGGCTGATGGGAGCAGACCGCGCCGAACTGGTCTCGGCAACCGGACTATGCGGCAGCATGGCCGCGGGCCTGCTCGAACTCAAGGACTCCTGGCTCAAGCGCATGCACCCTGGTTGGGCGGCGCATAGCGGGGTTGCCGCGACCAGCATCGCGATGAGCGGCTTCAAGGGGCCGCCGACGATGCTGGAGGGCGGACATGGCTTCTATCACGCTCATCTCAGTCACGGCCCGGGTGAAAGCGTCTCGCCGGTTCGAGCCCTTGGCGACGAATGGCTGATCGCCGGAATCGCGCTCAAGCCTTATCCCTGCTGCCACTTCATCCATGGTTTCGTCGATTGCGCGCTGCATCTGCGCGACCAGGTGGCGCTCGATGAGATCGAGAGCATCGACTGCCCGCTCTCGCCGCGCCTGCATCATATGGTCTCAGGGCCGAGCCGCCCCGCGGACCCCTACTCGGCGCTTTTCAGTACGCCCTATGTCGTCGCCCTCGCTTTGGTGACCGGCAGGATCGACCTCGCGGCCTTTCACGACCGCGGGGTGCGCGATGCGGCGGTGCTGGCGCTATCCGATCGCACCACGTGCAGCGAGGACCGGACGAGCGACTTCCCGATCCATTTTCCGGGCGAGGTCCGGATCACCCTCAAGAGCGGTCGGGTCGTCATGCATCGGGTGGCGACAAGCTTCGGGACCCCCGAACGGCCACTCAGCACGAGCGACATCGAAGCAAAGTTCATGGCCAACGCCACGCGGGTGATGAGCAGGAACGAGGCGGAGCGGATTGTCCGTTCTGTGTCCGAAATTGAGAGCATGAAGAGTGTGTCGGAACTGCTGGAGATGTGTCGGGTGAGCTCGGCTGCCTCATAAAGAGCCCGTCACAGGCGTGCGACGCGGTTTTTCTGGGCCGGTTGTTTAACCTAAAGGCAATTCAGCACACCTATACCGGACGTAGTCAACTACGTTCATGAAACAATAAATCAGGGGACGTCGATGAAATTTACCAGGGTTCTGACCGGTCTGGGTTTTGCGGTTATATTCAGTCATCAGGCGTATGCCGTAGAAGGTGCCGTCTACGGAGGCCCGATCGGCGGAACTGATATTCGCAACGCCTATATTCCGCCGAGAACCGGGCTTTATGGTGGAATTGCCGACGTGCCAGCGATCATCGGGCAGTACAACGGCAACAATGGTGGGCAGAGCAGGACCATACGTTCGGTCAACTTCGTATCGAACGTCACCGCGATCGGCCTGGAATACGTCTACCCGTTCAAGCTATTTTCCGGCTACATCGCCACGACCGCGCAGGTTGGCTATCTTAATTATTCGCGGTTTGCCGCCAACAACGTCATTAATCAGCGTAGCGCCGGCTGGGGAGATATGTATAGCGACATCTTGAAGTGGAGCCGATATCTCGGAACGCCGGCAACACCGGGCCCGGGCCGGACACCCCTTCCCTACGGATTGACGGTGATGGCTGCATACTCAATGACGTTTCCCATTGGGTCATATCAGCCGCAGAAGGCGGTGACGCCGGGACACAATGATTATTTCGTCAGTCCCAATTTCGCCGCGACATATTTGACGAAGCCGAACTTCCTTGGTGATGGCGTCGAACTCGACGGGCATCTGTTCTACGACCACGCGCTCGAAAATCCGTATAACCATTATCGGGACGGCGATATCATCAACCTGGACTTCGCCGTGGGCGAACGCCTTGGTCGATGGACGTTCGGCGCCACCGGCTTCGCCGCGGCGCAGCTTGGTCACGACCTGCGCGAAGGGCAACCGGTGCCGCTCCACGGCGACTATTTCGACGCCGTCAAGGCCGGGCCGATCGTCAGCTATGATGTCCCCAAGCTCGGGATGCAGTTCAAGGGGAAGATTCTGTTCCCGGTCTACACCAAGAACACCTTGTTCGGCACCACCGCGGTCGTCGTCGCGGCCTTTACGCTGCTTTGACCGGCTTCCGGTGCCCGCGCCCATATAAATATTAGATAAACACCGCGACGTTCTGCTGAGCGGTGATCAGCGGCGCGCCCGTCTCGTCCCAGATCGTCATGTTCTGGCTGGCATAGCCATCGGCGACGCTTTCGCCGCGAGACCTGATCAAACGCCAGCCCGCGTGCGACGGGACGGCAATGATGTTGATCGCCCAGGTGATCGTGCTGATCGGCGCGGGGCGGTCGAACATCGCCATCGCCGCCGGTGGCGGCGCGTCCGCAAGCGCCAGCAGGGCCACTATCGGATCCGCTCCGGACGTCTCATGGTGCCGGACCCAAAGCAGGAGGTCCGGCACCGGTGCCCCGGAGACCGGGAAATGCTCGCCTGCCTGGCGCATGTCGAAATGCTGCATGAAGATCGGCGCACCGCCACCGCGCAGGAAGTTCACGCAGGCGTCCGGGTGCTGCGACGCGGGTGCGGGGATGTCCAGATATGAGAGGGCGCTCGCCCGCGCCGCACCGAAGGTCAGGATGCCGCGCACCGCGAAGCCCACGTCGCCGCTGAGGTCGACCCCCACGGAGACGCTCGACTTGCCCTGGCGCAGGACCGTCGGACAAACCGACAGGCTACCAGACGCGGGTCCCGCGAAGCTGAAATGCGCGCTGCGCAGCGGCGGCAGGTTGGACAGGCTGCGCAGCGTCGCCTCCAGGCACAGGGCCGCCGAAAGACCGCCATAGAGTGTGCGCCCCTGCAGCCAGTCCGGCGTCGCCTCGATGACGAAACCCGGCCCGTCTGGGGTCAGCCTTTGCAGCAGTGAGGAGAAGTCCGGCATGGAACATACTCCTTCAGAGGTTTGCGGTGGCGGCCGATCGGTCCAGGGTCATCCATCCGGGATCGGAGCCGTCCTGGCGAAAGCCGTAGCGTCGATACAGCCCGTGCGCATCGGCGGTACGGAGCGTCCAGTGCGAGACTGTGGCGAGTTCGGGATGCGCGAGGATCGTCTCCACCAGTGCGCGGCCGAGCCCGCGGCCACGTGCCCTGGCGGCGATGACGAGGTCGCCAAGATGGGCGCGAAGCGTGCAGTCGGTCAGCAGACGGGCACAGCCGATCTGTGCGCCGCCCGGCGCGTAGACGCCAAAGCACAGACAATTCGCCCAGCTCCGCTCGGTGAGTGCGCGCGGCCTGTCGCAAGCCCAGTAGGTTTCCGCCAGGGCCGCGAGGACGAACCCCATATCGAGGCGCCCTCGTTCATCGCTGATGACGCTGCCGTCCGGCAGGCAGACGACGTGCGGCCGCATCTCACTTGGTGCCGAACAGCCGGTCGCCGGCGTCGCCAAGCCCGGGACGAATATAGCCGTTCGCGTCGAGTTCGCGGTCGATCGCGGCAGTGATCAGTCTGACGTCGGGGTGTGCCGAGGTTAGGCGTGCGATCCCCTCGGGGGCGGCGAGCAGGCAGACGAAGATGATCCGCGCAGCACCCGCGGCTTTCAGGCGCGCGATGGCGGCGGCCGCGCTGTTGCCGGTGGCCAGCATCGGGTCGACGACGATGCAGCAGCGTTCGGCCATGTCGTCCGGCAGCTTGAGATAGTATTCGACCGGCTCAAGTGTCGCGTGGTCGCGATACAGGCCGATATGGCCAACGCGAGCCGCCGGCACCAGATCGAGCATGCCGTCGAGCAGGCCGTTGCCGGCACGCAGGATCGACACGAAACAGAGCTTCTTGCCGGACAGCAGATAACCCGTCATGCGCTCGAGCGGGGTGTCGATCGTGACCGGCTCGAGCGGCAGGTCGCGGGTCGCCTCGTAGGCCATCAGCAGGCTGATCTCGCGGGCGAGCCGCCGGAACCCTGCCGTCGAGGTGCTCGCCTGGCGCATCCGGGTGAGCTTATGACTCACCAGCGGATGGTCGAGCACGACGACTTCGGCGGCTGGTTGCATACAGCAAGGCTATCCGCCGGCGGGCACGAAATCCAGCGACACCCCATTCATGCAATAACGCTCACCGGTCGGCTGCGGACCGTCAGGAAACAGATGGCCGAGATGGCCCTTGCATTGCGCGCAATGCACCTCGATCCGGCGCATGAACAGGCTGCGGTCCTCCTGTGTCTCGACCGCGCCTTCAATCGGCGCAAAGAACGAGGGCCAGCCGCTGCCGCTCTCATACTTGGTATCGGAGCGGAACAGCGGCTTGTTGCAGGCGGCACAATGGAACAGCCCGTCGCGCTTTTCGTAGTTCAGCGGGCTGGCACCGGGCCGCTCGGTGCCGTGCTCGCGCAACACACGGTACTGCTCGGGTGTGAGCCTGTCGCGCCACTTCCGCTCGTCGTCGGCGTCGGTCCTGATGGGTGTGCTGCTCATGCCTTGGCGCTCCTTTGATTGCCTGGTGTGAGATGGGGTCGAGCGCGCGGAAACCCAGGGCCGCGCCCGGTCTTGGATACATGTCACCGAGGAGCACCCAGCCATGTCCGACACCCTCTCGCCTCTCGACACGCAACCGGAAGAAGAGCGCATCGATGAGGGCGTCGAGGAGACGTTTCCGGCGAGCGACCCGCCGGCCACTGGCGGCAGCACCGGTCCGGACGACGGCAGGGACAGCGGCGATGGACCGCCTGGAATACGGCGTATGGCCACCGGATGAGCCACACGTCCAACGTCGACAAGCCGACCGCTTCATTGCCGACCTGACAGGGAAGCCGATCGATGCGATGCTCCGCGTGCAATCAGGCGGGTAGCAGCCATGGGCCATCGCAAACCAGCCATGCTGGTCATCCTCGACGGGTTCGGCTGGCGTGAGGATGATGCCGACAATGCCGTCCGGATGGCCCGGACTCCGCAATTCGACCGGCTCTGGGCGGAGGGTCCGACCGCGTTCCTGCGCACCTGCGGCCGCGATGTCGGCCTGCCCGACGGGCAGATGGGCAATTCCGAGGTCGGCCATCTGAATATCGGCGCCGGCCGGGTGGTGATGCAGGAACTGCCGCGTATCACCCATGCCTTTGAGACCAATGCCGTCGCCTCGATGCCAGCGATGGAGGGGCTGATCGCCCGCTTGCGAGAGACCGGCGGCACCTGCCACCTGCTCGGCCTGGTCTCGCCGGGTGGGGTGCACGCGCACCAGGACCATGCCGCAAGCCTGGCCCGGCTGTTGCACGAGGCAGATGTCCCGGTGGTGCTGCACGTCTTTACCGACGGCCGGGACACGCCGCCGCAATCCGGTCGCGGGTTTCTGGCGCGGCTTGCGGCGGGTCTGCCCGCGGACGTGGCGATCGGCACGATCAGCGGCCGCTATTTCGCCATGGACCGGGACAATCGCTGGGACCGGGTTCAGCGCGCCTATGACGCCATCGTCTCCGGGGAGGGCCCACGCGCCGATGGTCCGGACGCCGTGCTGGCAGGCGCCTATGCGGTGTCGGTGACCGACGAGTTCGTGCCGCCCACGGTGATCGGCGACTATCGCGGCATGCAGGACGGTGACGCAGTGCTGTCATTTAATTTTCGCGCCGACCGTATTCGCGAACTGCTCGACGCCCTGCTCGATCCGGACTTTGCGGGCTTTGCGCCCGCGCGCCGGCCGCAACTCGCCTGCGCCGTCGGCATGACCCGCTACAGCGACCGTCTCGCCGGCCGCATCGAGGTGCTGTTCACGCCGCAAAGCCTCGACGATCTGCTTGGCAACATCGTCTCGGCCGCGGGGCGACGGCAGTTGCGCATGGCCGAGACCGAGAAATATCCGCACGTCACCTATTTCCTCAATGGCGGACGCGAGGCGGTGCTGCCCGGCGAGGACCGGATCATGGTGCCCTCGCCGAAGGTCGCGACCTACGACCTGCAGCCGGAGATGTCGGCGCCCGAACTCACCGACCGCGCGGTCGAGGCGATCGGCTCCGGGCAGTACGACCTGATCGTGCTGAATTTCGCCAACCCCGACATGGTCGGCCACACCGGTGACCTTCAGGCTGCGATCCGCGCGGTGGAGACCGTCGATACCTGTCTGGGACGGATCGCACGCGCACTCGATGCCGCCGGCGGGGTGTTGCTCGCCACCGCCGATCACGGCAATTGCGAGATGATGCGCGATCCCGAAACCGGCGCTCCACATACCGCGCATACGCTCAACGTGGTGCCGGTGCTGCTGTCCGGTCTTTCGGGGGCATCGTTGCAGGACGGCCGCCTCGCCGATCTGGCTCCCACCCTGCTCGCTTTAATGGGCTTGGCGCAGCCGGCGCTGATGACCGGCACATCGCTGCTGGCCCCCGCCGCCAGCCGCACCTGAACCGGTCGGCGCGGCTGCTTGCCCCGGGCGCCCTGCTGCTCGCAGGCGTGATGGCAGGCCACACGGCGGCAGGATGGGGGGCGGCAGGACGGGGGGCGACGCACAACGCGGCTCGACACATGGCTGCATCGCAAGCCAGACGCCACCGCGCCGAAGCCGACGCGTTGTCGCAGCAGGCGCGCAACGCGGCGCGACACCTGCGCCACACCGAAGACCTGGCCGCGGCGACGCAAGCCCGGATCGACGCCCTGGACACGCGCCGGCGCGATCTGCAGGCGGCATTGAGGCGCGAACGCGCGGGCCTCGAAGCCCTGCTGCCGCTGGCCTTGCGGCTGTCGCTGTATCCGGCGGAGACCCTGCTCGCGGCCCCCACCGATCCGGCCAATACGCTGAGCGGCCTGGCTGTGCTGCGCGGGCTCGGAGCACAGCTGCAAGCGCGCACCGAGGCGCTGCGCGCGCACCTGCACGAGATCGACCGGCTGAGTGCCACGCTGCGGGCGCAGGATCGCGGCCTCATGTTGCTCAGGCACGAGCAGGCGGCGCGCGGCGCGCAGGTCGAGGCGCGCGCGCAGGCAGCGGCAGCCGCACAACAGACGGCGCAGGAAGCCGTCGATCGCGCAGCACGCGCGGCGGCCGCCGACGCAGCACACGCCGCCGATCTGAAGGGTGCCATCGCCCGTCTGGCGGCGACAGAGCAAGCGGCGGCGGCACGGTTCCAGCGCGCGGCGCGTGCGGCGCGCGCGCAAACCGCCACAGGTTCGGGTCTCACCAGCCGCGCGCCCAGGAACGCCCAGATCATGGCCCCGGTGGCGGGAGCAATGGTGCAACATTGGGGCGCGCATACCGACGCGGGTCCGGCGCACGGCGTCACCTACGCCCCGCCGGCGCTGGCTGTGGTCACCGCGCCCTGCCGCGGTCAGGTCGATTTCGCCGGCCCGTTCCGCTCCTACGGCCATCTGGTGATCCTCGATTGCGGGCACGGATACCGCTTTGTGCTGGCGGGACTGGACCGGCTGGATGTCGCGATCGGTCAGACCTTGCGCACGGGCGCACCGCTGGGGCGGATGCCGGACTGGCATGCGGATAGCAAGATCGGCAGGCCGGCACTGTATGTGCAGCTGCGCCACGGCAGCGAGGCGGTCGATCCGATGGGCTTCCTGGGACGCGGGTCGTGACGGCGATGTCGCAGAACAGTGGCAAGACGCCGCAATGTCCCTCATGATGGATCTGCCCATGATTGGCGCCACTGGGAGAGAGTTCGGATGAAATTGCGCACTGGCCTGTTGCTCGGCGCGGCCTTTGCCGCCGGCGTCGCGGCGGGCCCCGATATCGGTGGCCTGGTGTGGCATCGTGGTGGCTCCCTGACGGCCGCCTTGATGGCCTCAGCCCGAGCCGACGAGGCCGGGCAAGCCAACGCCCATGCCGAGACCTACCGGCTGCTGACCCTGTTCGGCGACGTCTTCGAACGCGTGCGCGCCGATTATGTCGAGCCGGTCACCGACCGCACGCTGATCGACAATGCGCTCGACGGCATGCTCTCCGGCCTCGATCCGCACAGCGCCTACATGACCGAGAAGCAATATGCCGACATGCAGGTGCAGACCCGTGGCGAGTTCGGCGGCCTCGGGCTGGAAGTCACCGGCGAAAGCGGGCTGATCAAGGTCATTACGCCGATGGACGGCACACCCGCGGCGCACGCCGGCATGAAGCCGGGCGACCTGATCCTGTCGGTCAACCAGAAGAGCACGGACGGGATGTCGCTCAACGACGCGGTCGACAAGATGCGCGGTCCACCGGGCTCGACCATCACCCTGGGCATCAAGCGCCCCGGCGTCGCCAAGCCGTTCGACGTCAGTCTGAAACGTGAAATCATCCATCTCGAGACGATCAAATCGGCACTCTACGGCAAGGTCGGCTACATCCGAATCGCGCAGTTCGACGAGGAGACCGACTCCGGCCTGCGCGCCGCCTATGCCAAGCTCAGCAAGCAGGCCGGCGGCAGCCTGTCGGGCCTGGTGCTGGATTTGCGAAACGATCCGGGCGGCCTGCTGGAGCAGGCGGTGGATGTGTGCGACGACTTCATTACCTCGGGCGAGGTCGTCTCGACCCGCTCGCGTCACCCGCAGGACAGCGAGCGGATGAACGCGCACGGCGCGGACATCACCGACGGCGCCCCGATCCTGGTGCTGATCAACCAGGGCACCGCGTCAGCCAGCGAAATCGTCTCCGGCGCCCTGCAGGACCATCAGCGCTCGGTGACCCTGGGGCAGCGCTCGTTCGGCAAGGGCTCGGTGCAGACCCTGATCCCGTTCCCCGGACACGGCGCCATCCGATTGACCACGGCGCGCTACTACACACCCTCGGGACGCTCGATCCAGGGACTCGGCATCACCCCGGACATCAAGGTGCAGGAGAGCCGCGACGACCTCGCCCGCTTCCTGCCGCGTGAGTCCAATCTCGACCACACCATCACCAACCAGGGCGGCACCGGGGTGGCCCCACCCCGCGCAGACCTGCCGGCAATCGCCAAGACCATCCCGGAAAAGCCGCCCGCCAACTGGCCGGCGTTCGATCCGACCAAGCCCTCGACCGACTTCCAGTTGCAGCAGGGTCTGAAGGTGATCCATGCGATGATCGCGGAGCGCCAGCACGCCGGACCCTGAACGACGCAAGCCTGCAGGAAACCCCGCACGCTTGGGATGGTTGCCACGGTCGCGCGCCGGGCGGGCGCTGCTGGCCTTCTGGGCGGTGCTGCTGATTGCTGCACTTGGCGTCGCGGGGACACTGCAATGGCTGGGGCCGCCGCCCCCGCGCGCCGTGCCCAGGCCTATCGGCACAAAGCATTCAGGTGCCCCGGTGCCAGGTCCGCCGCCGCACGCGGAGCCCGCCGTCCCGGAGTCCGCGCTGCTGGAGCCAGCACCTCTGGTCAAGGGCGGCATGATACCACGGATCGCCGCCGACGGACGCCAGGCCCGGACGGTCTACGCCGCGGCGACGCCGGCAGTGCCGGCTGGCTTCAAGCGGGTTGCCATCCTGCTGGACGGTATGGGTCTGTCATCGGCGGCAAGCCTCGATGCCATCGACACGCTACCTGCCGCGGTGAGCCTGGCGGTCTCCCCCTACGCCGTCGCCCCCGCGGCACTGCTGAAGGCCGCGCGCGAGGCGGGCCACGAGATCCTGTTGTCATTGCCGATGCAGCCGGCCGGGGCACCGCTCGACGACGAGGGTGGCTTCGCCCTGACCGAGCAGGTCAGCGACGCAACGAACCTTACCCGCCTGCAATGGGCACTCTCGCGCTTTGCCGGCTATGCCGGCGTCACCAACGCCTTTCTCGGCATGGCCGGGACGGGGTTCGCGGAGTCCGAGCAGTTCGACGACGTTACCCGGCGCCTGGGCCGGCGCGGATTGTTCTACCTCGATGCGACTGCGGGTGCGAAGCCGCCGGTCGGGGTCGCCTGGGTGGACGCCGACCTGCGTCTGGACGATCCGCCGGATGCCGCCACCATCGACCGGGGGTTGGCGGCACTCGAGCGACTGGCACGCCGCAAGGGCAGCGCCATAGGCGTCGCCGGGCCGATCTTTCCGGTCACCGTTACACGTCTGGCCGATTGGGCGCACGGCCTGCGAGCGCGTGGCCTGGTGCTGGTGCCGGTGAGCAGCCTGGTGCATGACCCTGTTACCGCGCAGCAAGGGATGGTTCAGCATGGTCCCCGGTGACGTCGAGGATGCGTTCGCCCACCTGCCCTACCGTCCGAATGTCGGCGCCGCCTTGTTCAACCGCGACGGGCTGGTGCTGGTGGCGCGACGTGCCGACCTGCGAAACGGTTCGCGCGTGTGGCAACTGCCGCAGGGCGGCATCGATGCGAACGAGGCGCCGGCTGCCGCGGTGCTGCGCGAACTGCGCGAGGAGATCGGCACCGACCAGGCCGAGATCATCGGCGAGCATCCCGATTGGCTGTCCTACGATCTGCCGGCGCACCTGATCGGCCGCTCGCTCGGCGGCCGCTACCGAGGTCAGCGCCAGCGCTGGTTCGCGCTGCGCTTCACCGGCTCGGACTCCGATATCCGGCTCGATCTCGACCCGCACCCCGAGTTCGATGCCTGGAAGTGGCTGGAACTGGCGGCGCTGCCGGCCCAGGAGGTCGGCTTCAAGCAGGCCATCTACACGATCCTGGCGATCTCGTTCGCGCCGTTTGCGGTGCCTGTCGGCGCGCGATCTCGGTGAGGTCCGCCGGCGCGCCAGCGGTGCTCGCGGCGCCAGCCTTGCTCGCGGCCATCGTCTCGTTCCAGATCGGTGCGGCCCTGGCCAAGTCGTTGTTCACAGCCCTCGGGCCGTTCGGCGTGGCGGGGCTGCGGATCGGGCTTGCGGCCGTGCTGCTCGCCGCCATCTGGCGACCGTGGCGGCGGCTGTCGGGCGCCGCCTCGGGGGGCGTGGCCAAGCAAGGCGCGATCATCGCCTACGGCCTGTCGCTCGGGGCGATGAACCTGTGCTTCTACCTGGCGCTGGCGCGGCTGCCGCTGGGGATCGCGGTGGCCATCGAGTTCACCGGACCGCTGGCCCTTGCCGTTTTCGGCTCGCGACGCAGGCTGGACCTGCTCTGGGCGGCCCTCGCGGCGCTGGGGCTCGCGCTGCTGCTGGCACCGCGCACGTCGCTGCGCGGTCTCGATCCGATCGGCATCGCATTCGGCTTTCTCGCCGGCCTGGGCTGGGCGCTCTACGTTCTCGCCGGCCAGAGGATTGACCGAGAGCTGCCGGGCGGCCAGGCGACGGCCCTTGGCATGGCGGTCGCGGCCGTCGTCATCGTGCCGTTCTGCCTGCCGGCAATGGTGCCGGTGCTGCATCGCCCCGTACTGCTGGCCGCGGCCCTGCTGGTGGCGGTGCTGTCCAGCGCCCTGCCCTACGCGCTCGAACTCTTCGCCCTGCGTCGGATGACGGCGCGCGGCTACGGCGTGCTGAGCAGCGTGGACCCGGCGCTGGCCGCATTGTCCGGGCTGGCGTTGCTTGGCGAGCAGCTCTCGGCCTGGCACTGGCTGGCGATTGGCTGCATCGTGCTGGCCTCGGTGGGCAGCACCCTGGCCGCCGACGCGCCGAAGATCATACCGGCGTGAAAGTGGTTGGCGTGAAAGTGGTTGGCGTGAAAGTGGTTGGCGTGAAGCCAACACCGAGCCTGGTGGCGGCGGCAGCGAGGCGGCGGTCCCGGGTCCAGAGGGCAGCGTCGCGCGTCAGCAGGCTGGATGCGAGCAAATGCGCGTCGATGAACCCGATGCCGATATCGTAGAGGCGATGCCGCTCAATCAGATGCCGTACCTCGTCGTTGCCGGCTATGGCAACCTGCGGCAGACCGTCGAGGGCCGCGAGGATTTGCCCCCGCTGCCTGAGTGAGCCAAGGGCGAGTTCGTTAATGATGAACGGGTGGCCGAGCACGCGGCAGTCCTGTAGCAACGTCTCGAGCCCAAGGTCACCGGCGCGGAGATGGTCGATCCAGACCGATGTATCGGCCAGGATCAGGCCCGCGATTATACCGCCCCGCCGCGATCGGATTGGCGGCGGGGAATGGCCTCGAGTCCGGGCTCGCTGCCGCCGAGACGTGCCAGCCGTCGCGCGCTCTCGCGCTCGATCAGCGCGCCGAGTGCCTCACGCACCAGGGCCGTACGCTCGCGCTGGCCGCTGAGGGTCTGGGCGCGTTCCAGCAGCTCGTCGTCGATGGCAAGGGTGGTACGCATCGCAATCTCCATTCAGGCATCTCAAATGGCACCGAATGATGTCAATGGCAATGCCTATCTATTCAGCAACGAGTCCCAAGGCCTGTCGATCGAACAGACGCCGGTAGAGCCCGTCCGGATGGCGCAGCAGGGCGGCGTGGCTGCCGTCCTCGACCAGGCGTCCATGCGCGAACACCAGGATCCGGTCCAGGGCGATAACAGTGGAGAGCCGGTGCGCGATTACGATCACCGTGCGGCCGCGCATCAGCCGCTGCATCGCCTCCTGCACCAGCGCCTCGGAGTCGGAGTCCAAGCTGGAGGTCGCCTCGTCGAGCACCAGGATGCGGCTGTCGGCAAGAAAGGCGCGGGCAATGGCGATGCGCTGGCGCTCGCCGCCCGAGAGCTTGACGCCGCGCTCGCCGACCAGGGTGGCGTAGCCCTCCGGCAGGCGGGCGATGAAGCCGTCGGCGTTCGCCTGCGCCGCTGCCCGTGCGATCTCACCGTCGCTGGCACCCGGCCGGCCATAGGCGATGTTCTCAGCCAGCGAGCGATGGAACAGCACCGGCTCCTGCGGCACGGTGGCGATCTGCGCGCGCAGGCTTTCCTGGCGGACCAGGGCGACGTCCTGGCCGTCGATCAGGATGCGCCCGGACTGCACGTCGTAGAGTCGCTGGATCAGCTTGACCAGGGTGGACTTGCCGGAGCCGGAAGGGCCGACCAGCGCCACCCGGCTGCCGGCGGGAATATCGATCGACAAATCCTCGAACAACGGCGTCGGATGGGCGCCGTAGCGAAAGCCGATCCGCTCCAGACGCACAGCACCACGGCTGATCGCGATTGCCGCGGCACCTGTTTTATCGGCGACCCCGGGCGGCTCGGCGAACAGTGCCACCAGCTCCTCCATCTCGTTGACGGCGCGCTGCAGTTGGCTGACCTGCTGGCCGATATCGCGCAGATAGCCCTGCACCAGGAACACCAGGGTCAACACGTAGGCGATATCGCCGGCGCCGGCGCGGCCGGCGCGCCAGAGCAGCAAAGCGGCGCCGATCACCACGACCCGCAGCAGCAGCAGGCAGGCCGCCTGGATGTTGCCGCTGTTGGTGCCGCGTATCCAGGTGCGCGCGGTGCGGCCGTTCCAGCGTTGCAGCACGCGGGCCAGGCGGCGATCCTCGCGCGCCTCGGCGCCGAACGCCTTGACCACCGGATTGCAGGTGATGGCGTCCGCCAGGGCGGCGCCGACACGGGTGTCCCAGCGATTGGACTGGCTGGCCGAAGGCGCGACATAGCGCAGGGTAAGCAGGCACGACACGGTCGCGAACCCGGCCGCGCACAGCCCGAGCAGCGCGCCCATCAGCGGCCAGCGCAGGAACAGCACCAGGGTGGTGCCGACCAGCACCACCAGTTCCGGCAGCAGCATCAGCAGCAGCGTGTCGTCGAGCATGTCGATCGCCCACATGCCGCGGGTCAGGCGGCGCACCGTGCTGCCGGCGAAGCTGTTGGCGTGCCAGTCCGAGGAGAACCGCTGCACCCGCGCGAAGGCCTCGGAGGCGACGTCGCTCATGATCCGCAAGGACAGCCGGGTGATGCCGAGAAAGCCGGCGCGGCGTCCGAGCAAGGCGAGGATGCCGAGCCCGGCCAGGGCGCCGAGCAGCCAGGCCGCGTGCGTGAGCGTGCCGTGCTGGGTCACCGTCGACACCAGGCGGCCGGCGAGGACCGGGGTGACCACGTCGGTTCCGGTCGCCAGCGACATACCGAGCGCCACCGCCAGCAGCGGCCGCGGATTGCGACGCCACTGCCGCAACAGGAAGCCGAGCACGGCGGCAAAGCCGGAGCCTTGCCGGCTGGGCGGATCTAAGCGGGGTGTGGTCACGCTCGGTCGTCCTGCTGCGCGCGCCCCCGCTTCGCACCGGGGCGGCGTTCTCTACAGCAGGGGCAAGCGAAAAAGCCAGGATTGGTTTATCACATCGCCATCGGTTTGGGATGCATCGGACGCAACGAAGCCGGAGGCTGCCAGCCGGCGACCGCGGGCGCACGCGGGCGAATGCCAGCCTTCGCTCCGCGTGCGGCGATCATGCCGGGCAGGTCGGCCAGCAGCAGGCTGACCAGGCGCGGATCAAACTGGGTGCCGGCGCGCGCCCGCAGGCTGCCGGCGAGAGAGGCGACCTCGGTGGGGACTGCAAGAATACGGTCGAAGGTCTCGGCCAGGGCGACGACACGGCTGGTCAAGGGGATTTGCTCGCCAGCCAGGCCGGTCGGATAGCCGCTGCCGTCCCAGTTTTCATGGTGATGCAGAGCGATATCGGCGGCGAGGTCGAGCATCGGCTCGCGGCTATGGGCCAGCATGCGAAAGCCGATGCGGGTATGGTTCTGCAGCAGACGCCATTCGTCGGGCGCCAGCGCCGCGGTGGGCAGCGCGCGCTCCTTGCTAAGGATTGCCTCGGGAACACCGGCTTTGCCGATATCGTGCAACGAGACGGCGGCCAGCAGGTCGCGGGCGTAAGCGGGATCGAAGCCGGCGGCAAGTGCGAGCCGCACCGCGACCTGTGCGATGGCGTCCTCGTGGCTGTTGCCGGCACCATGCAGGCGGCGAACCAGGTGGTGCGCGCTGACCCTGGGACCAGCGATGCCGCGCCACGCCGTGCAGCCGCCGGCGCCAATCCCGGCGAGCCCGACGCAGAGCAGCACCGAGAGGAGAAGCGGGGCGCCGAGCAACGGGGACGCGGTGTCGCCGTGCAGGCCCAGGAACAGGATGGCGACGCCAAGCAGCATGCCGAAGGCCAGCGGCTTGACGAGGTCGCCAAGGCCGATCAAGGGACGCAAGCCAGGGCTATGCAAACGACGACCAATGGCGAAGCTGGCGAGATAACCGGCTATGCAAAGGAGGCCGCTGAGCGCGGTGGTGGTGACGAGAATGGCTTCGCGCGGCGCGTGGAACACGGACATCAAGCCCCCGATGAGCCCAAGCTCTTGCAATCTTCCTTAACGAAAAAATTACGATAACCCTTTCACCACCGCAACACTCAAGTGCGGTTACGCGAGAATTTTTTTGCCGTTCACCCTCAGGTTGTTCCAGGGCATGAGATTGCATCAATATGTTGCGCCGCACAAAGCAAGAGGTGCTGCTTGAAACCCGCCGCCAAGCCCGCGCCCCGCGCCGTGATGTCGCGCCCGCATGCGCGCCGCTTCATCGAGGCCCTGGCCCGCGCCAACCCGGACCCGCAAAGCGAACTGACCTACGTCGACCCGTTCACCCTGCTGGTCGCGGTCGTGCTGTCGGCGCAGGCGACGGACGCCTCGGTCAACAAGGCCAGCGTGGGTTTGTTCGCAGCAGGCCCCGATCCGGCAGCGATGGTCGCCCTCGGCGAGGCCGGAATCGCTCATCATATCCGCAGCATCGGGCTGTGGCGCACCAAGGCCCGCCATGTCGCCGCCCTGAGTGCCGCCCTGATCGCCAAACACGGCGGCATTGTGCCAAGCGATCGCGCTGCGCTGGAGGCGCTGCCCGGGGTCGGCCGCAAGACCGCCAATGTCGTGATGAACGTGGCTTTCGGGCAAAGCACGATGGCGGTGGATACACACATATTCCGCGTCGGCAACCGCACCGGCCTCGCCCCAGGCAGCACGCCGCGTGCCGTCGAGGCGAAGTTGCTGGCGCAAATCCCGGCGGCGATGCTGCGCCCGGCGCATCACTGGCTGATCCTGCACGGACGCTACGTCTGTAAGGCGCGACGGCCGGAATGCTGGCGCTGTGCCGTCGCCGACCTGTGCCGCTACATGGACAAAACGCCGGCGCCATCCTGAGGCCTGTTCACTCCGACTTCGCCATCGGCAGGTTCGGCACACGACGCTGGCCGGGAACCGGGATCCAGGGGCGCCAGCCGCGCACCTGCTGGTCGGACACGATCCGCACGCCGCCGCGCCCGATCCAGACCGCCTGCGCCCCTTCCCGCCAGACCGTGAAGCGGTCGATGCGCGGACGCCTCCGGCAGGCATGCGCCGGCATCGGCGAGACGATCAACGCCAGTCCCGCGCAGTCGAGAGCCGGCGGCGGCTGCTTGCTCTGCCGCAACAACAGCACGGTCTGGCCGCGCCGCACGATCCGGCAGACCACCGCGTCGCAGGTGACCGGCCCTGCGGCCGAGCCAACGCTGCCGCGTTCGGGCATGTAGTCCGGCGCCGCCTCGATGCCCAGGCTCTTGCTCCAGTCCGACAGCGTGATCGCACTCGCCCCGGAGCCCTCCTCCAGCATCAGCCGGGTGGCATCGCCAACCAGCACCCGCAACCCGATCAGCCGCGCGTCGGCCGACACCAGCAGGTCGGGCGGCCGGCAGAGCAGCGGCGTCAGCACGCCGACGCACAGCGGCAGTGCGCCAAGCAGACGCCACACGCCACGACGCAGGCACAGCCAGATCAGGCCGAACGAGAGCACCCCCAGCCCCCACAGCGGCATCGCCGGCACCACGATGCTCGACGCCGGCAGTGCCGCGACCCAATGCGCCAGCCACAGGATCACGCCAATGCCCCAGCCCATCGGCAGCAGGGCTATCCGCTCCAGGCCGAACGGCATCAGCGCCAGCGACAGCAGCCCCTCCGGCAGCACCCACAGCGCCGTCATCGGCACCGCGACCAGGTTGGCGAGCACGAAATAGAATTGCACATGGCCGAAATGATAGATCGCATACGGCGTGGAGGCGGCGCCGGCGAGCAGGCTGGTCATGAACAGCGCCCAGACATGCAGGCCGAACCGACGACGGATGCTGCCGTCACCATACAAAGCGACCGTCGCCGGGCGCAGCGCCTCGTAGCCGGCGATCAGCGCCAGGACTGCCGCGAAACTCATCTGAAACGACACTTCGAGCAGCGCCTCCGGCGAGGTCAGCAGCAGCACCACGGCGGCCGCCCCCAGCCCGCGCATCGACACCGGTCGTCGCCCCAGCATCAGCGCCACCACCGCGAGGGTGGCCATTGCCAGGCTGCGGATCGTCGGCAGGTGCATTCCCGTCAGTGTCATGTAGAGCCCGCCCGCGATCAGCGCGCCCACTGCCGCGATCTGTCTGGTCGGCAGTCGCAGCGCGCCCCATTCCCACAGGGCGAGCCCCATGCGCAGCAGCCCCATCACCAGACCCATCACGATGCCCAGATGCAGCCCCGCCACGGCGAGCAGATGCGCCAGCCCCGCCACCGCGAACGCCTGCCGGTCAGCCGGCGGAATCGCGCTGCTGATGCCGGTGAGCAGGGTCGCCGCTATGGCGCCACGTGCGCCCGGCAGCACACGCAGGATGCGGGCCGCGATCGTCTCGCGCAGACGCTGGATACGCGCGGCCAGGCCGTCAGCCGCCGCCGGATGATGCACGATTTTGGCGGGGTTGAGCGCATAGCCCGACCCTGCAAGGCCATCAAAGAACGCCTCGCGCTGCAGGTCCCGGCCGCCCGGAAGCGACGGCGGCGGCGGCGCGCGCAACATCCCGCGCACGCTCAGCGTATCGCCGACCGCAACCGCCTGCGCGTCGTCCGCGCGCAGCCGCATACGCAGACGCCGCGTCAGCGGGGCTGCGCCGTCGATCACCGGGCGGCCCAGCACCACCCGCCGGGCGCCGTCCGCATAGACCTGGATTTCGGCGATCCGGCCGGAGACGATTGCCGCCTTGCGCGGCATCACCGGCATCGGCGGCGCCCGCTCGGTGGCAAGGCTTGCCGCCAGAAAGCCGATGCAGCCGGCGAGCAGCGCCGCACCCACAATCCGCACCAGCTCGCGGCCGCGCGACAGCACCACCCCCAGCAGTGCCGCGACGGCCAGCCCCTCAACCGGCCAGCGCGGCGGCTCCGACGCCGAGGCAAAATAGACGAGGTCGCCGATGCCCAGACAGACCGGCAGCCACAAGGCAAGCCGGTCGCGCTCGATCAGCAGGGCCCGACGCAGCACCCGGACGAGCGCCGGAAAGCCCGCCCGCAGCCGACGTGCGACAGCATCAAGACCGGGAGCGCGCGCCAGACCTGCCACACCAGACATACGGCAGTTTATGACGATTACGGAATAATTTCCATACCTGCCGCTCAGCCTATCGTCGCGCGTTGGCATCATGCTAGAGAGCCCGGGATGAGCGTCCGTACCCGCTTCGCGCCGAGCCCGACCGGCCTGCTGCATGTCGGCAACGCCCGCGCCGCTTTGTTCAACTTTCTTTTCGCCCGCCATCACGGCGGCGCCTTCCTGTTGCGCATCGAGGATACCGACCGCGCGCGCTCCACCCAGCACGCCGTCGACGTGCTCCTCGACGGGCTGGCCTGGATGGGGCTCGAATGGGACGAGCCTACCGTCTACCAGTCGGCGCGGCAGGCCCGCCATGCAGAGGTCGCGCATGCGCTGCTCGCGGCTGGCCATGCCTATCGCTGCTACTGCACCGCCGACGAGCTGCGTGCGATGCGCGAGCAGGCCACCGCCGAGGGCCGGGCGCCGCGCTATGACGGGCGCTGGCGCGATCGCGACCCGTCGGACGCCCCCGCCGGCGCGCCTTTCACCATCCGCCTGCGCGCACCGCAATCGGGCGAGACCGTGGTGCACGACCTGGTGCAGGGCGAGGTCCGTGTCGCCAACGCCGAACTCGACGACATGATCATCCTGCGCGCCGACGGCACCCCCACCTACCAGCACGCGGTGGTGGTCGACGACCACGATATGGCGGTCAGCCACGTGATCCGCGGCGACGACCATCTGACCAACAGCTTCAGGCAGGCGCAGATCTATGCCGCGATGGGCTGGCAGCGTCCGGAGTTCGCGCATTTGCCGCTGATCCACGGACCCGACGGTGGCAAGCTCTCCAAGCGGCACGGCGCGCAGAGCGTGGTCGAGTTCCGCGACCAGGGCATCCTGCCGGAGGCGCTGTGCAACTATCTGCTGCGGCTCGGCTGGGGCCATGGCGACGCAGAGATTCTCTCGCGCGAGGAGCAGATCGCCCTGTTCGATCTTGACGGCGTCGGCCGCTCGGCGGCGCGCATGGATTACGTCAAGCTCGCCCAGGTCAACGGCGTCTGGCTGCGACGCGCGGGCGACGCTCGCCTGACGGCCGAAGTGACGAACGCCCTCATCGCACGCGGCACGCCGGTCGACGAGACGGCGGCGGCGCGCATCCTGGCCTTGATGGGCGGGCTGAAAGAGCGCGCCAAGAGCCTGCTCGACCTCACCGACAGTGCCGCGTTCCTGGCTGCCTCGGTGCCGCTCACCTTCGAGCCGAAGGCGCAGGCGCTGTTAAGCCCCGAGAACCGCATGATGCTGCGCGACCTTGCTGCCGAGCTCTCACCGATCGAGCCGTTCGACGCGGCCGCCATCGACACTGCCCTACGCCGCTTCGCCGATCGCGTCGGGCTCAAGCTCGGCCAGGTGGCGCAGCCGCTTCGCGCCGCCGTCACCGGCAGCACCATGAGCCCTGGGATCGACGCAACCCTCGCCGCCCTCGGGCGCGACGAGACGCTGGCCCGCATCGGTGCCATTTGCAATGGCTGAAGGCGGCCGTTTCTTCGCGAGCGCCGAGGACGGCCATCGCCATCTGCTGGCGCTACAAGGGATGCACCCCACACGCATCGAGCCGTTCCTCGATCTCGCCGAGAGCTACGTGCTGCTCAACCGGCAGCGCAAGACCAGCCGCGACCTGCTGCGCGGACGCACCTTGATCAACCTGTTCTTCGAGGACTCCACCCGCACCCGCACCAGCTTCGAGCTCGCCGGCAAGCGTCTGGGTGCGGACGTGATCAACATGTCGGTCGCCACCTCCTCGGTGAACAAGGGCGAGACCCTGCTGGACACCGCGGCCACGCTGAATGCCATGCGCACCGACCTGCTGGTGGTGCGGCACGCGCAGTCCGGCGCCCCTGCTTTGCTCGCGCAAAAGGTCGAGGCCAGCGTCATCAATGCCGGCGACGGCACGCACGAGCATCCCACCCAGGCGCTGCTCGACGCGCTGACCATCCGCCGCCGTTGCGGCCGGCTGTCCGGGCTGACGGTGGCGATCTGCGGCGACATCGCGCATAGCCGGGTCGCGCGGTCCAACATCCATCTGCTGACCGCGATGGGCAGCCAAGTCCGGGTGATCGGGCCACCGACGCTGATCCCGGCCGAAGTCGAACGGCTCGGGGTGAGCGTGTTCCACGACATGGCCTTGGGCCTGCGTGACGTCGACGTGGTGATGATGCTGCGCCTGCAGCGCGAGCGCATGGCCTCGGGCCTGGTGCCCAGTGCGCGCGAGTTCTTCCGCTTCTTCGGCCTCGACATGGAGCGCCTGGCCCTGGCCAAACCGGGGGCGCTGGTGATGCATCCCGGACCGATGAACCGCGGCGTCGAGATCGACAGCGCGGTTGCCGATCACGGCCAGAGCGTCATCGCCGAGCAGGTCGAGATGGGGGTCGCGGTGCGCATGGCTGTGCTCGACCGGCTGTCGCGCGGGCGCAATTCGTGAGCGGCATGCTGCTGTTCGATCATGTCCGTCTGGTCGACCCCGCCTCGGGTCTGGACCGGCCGGGGCGGCTGCTGGTCGAGGGCGGCCGCATCGCCGATCTCGATCTGCCCTCCGATGCCGCCGCGCCGGACGGGGCGACGGTGATCGATGGCGGCGGCGCCGTGCTCTGCCCGGGGCTGGTCGACATGCGCGCCAGCGTCGGCGAGCCAGGCCACGAATATCGCGAGACCGTCGCCTCCGCCGCCGAGGCCGCGGTCTCGGGCGGCGTCACCACCATCGCCGTGCTGCCCAACACCACCCCCGCGATCGACGATCCGGCGCTGGTCCGCCTGTTGCGCGCGCGCGGCGAGGAGACCGCGATGGTGACTGTGCTGCCCTATGGCGCCGTCACCCAGGGCTGCCTGGGCGAAACCCTTGCCGAGCTCGGCCTGCTGCGCGAGGCGGGTGCTGTCGCCTTCACCGACGGCGCCCGCGCTATCGCCGACACCAGGCTGATGCGCCTCGCTTTGTCCTATGCGCGCGGCTTCAACGCCCTGGTGATGCAGCACCCCGAGGACCCGTCGCTTGCCGCCGGTGGGGCCGCGACCGAGGGCGAGCTCGCCACCCGTCTCGGCCTGCCCGGCATTCCCGCCGCCGCCGAGGAAATCCTGGTGGCACGCGACCTGATCCTGGCACGCCTGACCGGCGGCGCGCTGCATTTCGGCCATGTCTCGACGGCCGCCGCCCTGGAGCTGATCCGCCAAGCCAAGCAGGACGGGCTCGCCGTCACCTGCGACACGGCGCCCCCGTACTTTGACCTCAACGAGACCGCGATCGGCGATTTCCGCAGCTTCGCCAAGCTGTCGCCGCCACTTCGCCCGGAGTCCGACCGCCTCGCCGTGGTGGCAGCACTCGCCGACGGCACCATCGATGCCATCGCCTCGGACCACATGCCGCGCGATGCCGACGACAAGCGCCTGCCCTTCGCCCAAGCCGCGAGCGGCGGCGTCGGCCTCGCCACCCTGCTCGCGGTGACCCTCGCACAGGTGCATGGCGGCAGCCTGAGCCTGTGCGCAGCACTCGACCTGCTCACCGCCCGACCGGCGCGCATCCTCGGCGTCGAGGCCGGCCGCCTGGCGCGCGGTGCCCCGGCCGATCTCTGCCTGTTCGATCCGGAACGCGCCTGGCAGGTGCAGGCCGGCCGGCTCGCCGGACGCGCGCAGAACACGCCGTTCGATGGACGCGCGCTGGAGGGCCGGGTGATTGCCACCTTCAAGGCCGGACGACGGGTGTTCGGATGAGCCCGCTGCTGGCCGCGGTCGCAGCAATGGCCTACCTGACCGGCAGCATTCCGTTCGGCCTGATGCTGACCCGCGCGGCCGGGCTCGGCGACATCCGCGCCATCGGCTCGGGCAATATCGGCGCCACCAACGTGCTGCGCACCGGCAACCGTGGGCTGGCGGCGGCGACCTTGCTGCTCGATACCCTCAAGGGCGCGGTCGCGATCTGGCTCGGCGTGTTCATCTTGCCGACCTTGCTCTCGGCGGCGGTCGCGGCACTCTGCGTGGTGCTCGGCCATTGCTTTCCGGTCTGGCTGCGCTTTGCCGGCGGCAAGGGGGTGGCGACCGTGCTCGGCGTCGGCTTCGGCCTCGACTGGCGGGTGGGTATCATCTGCGCGGCACTCTGGCTGGCGGTGGCACGCTGGACCAAGCTCTCCTCGGCCGGCGGCATCGCGGCCGCCCTCGCACTGCCGGTGCTGCTGTTCGTGTTCGCCTGGCCCGATCTCGCGGGCGCGGTGCCATGGAGCGGCGTGCTGATCGCAGCCCTCGTGCTGGTGCGCCACCGCGCCAATATCGCCCGCATCCTGGCCGGCACCGAACCGCGCATCGGCCGCAGCACGTGAACGACCGCGCCGCCCGTCTGCGGCTGATACGCAGCGAGAATGTCGGCCCGGCGACCTACCGGCGTCTGATGGGCCGCTATGGCAGTGCCGAGGCCGCGCTCGACGCCATCCCCAAGCTGGCGCGCGATAGCGGCGGCACGGTGCCCAGGATTGCCTCGGTGCAGGCCATCGCCGACGAGATCGGCGCGGTGTCCGCCGCCGGCGGCCGCTTCATCCTGCTTGGCGAGCCCGACTACCCGCCGCTGCTGGCGCAACTCGCCGACGCGCCACCCGCACTCGCCGTGCTTGGCGATATCGCGGTGCTGCATCGGCGCGCCGTCGCCATCGTTGGCTCGCGTAACGCCTCGAGCAATGGCCTGCGCATCGCCGAGGCGCTGGCCGCCGAACTGGGGGCAGCGGGCCTGGTCGTCGTCTCCGGGCTCGCGCGCGGCATCGACGGCGCCGCCCATCAGGGCGCGCTGCATGTGGGTCCCACGGTAGCATGCATCGCCGGCGGCCTCGATCAGCCCTACCCCGCGGAGCATGCCGCATTGCAGGCGCGCATCGCCGGCCGCGGCGCCGTGGTCGCCGAGGCGCCGTTCGGCACAATTCCGCAGAGCCGGCACTTTCCGCGACGCAACCGCATCATCGCCGGGCTATCGCTCGGCTGCGTGGTGATCGAGGCAGCACCCCGCTCCGGCAGCCTGATCACCGCCGACTTGGCCTTGACCTATGGCCGCGAGCTGTTCGCCGTCCCCGGCTCGCCGCTGGACCCGCGCTGCCGTGGCTCCAACAATTTGTTGCGCCAGCGCCACGCCCACCTTGTCGAGAACGCCGCCGACGTGCTCGCCGAACTGCCGCAAACCCTGCCCACGCTCGGCCCGACCGGCTTCGCGGAGGGGCGAAACGCCTGGGGTGCGGACGCGCCGGAGGCCTGGTCGGAGCTGGCTGCGGTCCGCCAACGCGTGCTCTCTTTGCTCGGCCCGTCACCGGTATCGGTTGACGATCTGTCGCGCCGCTGCCAGTTCTCGACCGGTGCCGTGCTCGCGGTCCTTACCGAACTGGAGCTTGGCGGCCATATCGAGAGCCTGCCGGGCAACCAGATCAGCCTGCTGGGAAGCGAGACGGACACCACCTGTTCGGAGAGTGAATGACCGACGTCGTCGTGGTGGAGAGCCCGGCCAAGGCCAAGACCATCAACAAATATCTCGGCGACGGCTATACCGTGCTCGCCAGTTTCGGCCATGTCCGCGACCTGCCGCCGAAGGATGGCAGCGTCCGTCCGGATGAGAATTTCGCGATGGACTGGCAGGCTGACGAGCGCGGCATGCGTCAGATCACCGCCATCGCCCGCGCCTTGCGCGGCGCGAAACGTCTCTATCTCGCCACCGACCCGGACCGTGAAGGCGAGGCGATCTCCTGGCACGTGCGCGCCATGCTGGAGGAGAAGAACCTGCTGCGCGGCATCGACGTGCAGAGGGTGACTTTCAACGAAATCACCAAGGGCGCGATCAAGACCGCGATGGGCAAGCCGCGCGCCCTCGACCAGCCGCTGATCGAGGCCTATCTCGCCCGACGCGCCTTGGACTACCTGGTCGGCTTCACCCTGTCGCCGGTGCTCTGGCGCAAGCTGCCTGGCAGCCGCTCGGCGGGCCGCGTGCAATCGGTGGCGCTGCGCCTGATCTGCGAGCGCGAAGCCGAAATCGAGAGCTTCAAGCCGCGCGAATACTGGACCGTGCTCGCCCATCTCGCGACCCCGGCCGCGGCCCCCTTCACCGCGCGCCTGACGCATATGGGCGGCCGCAAGCTCGACCAGTTTGACCTGAACAACGAGGCCCTGGCCCACGCGGCGAAGGCAGCGGTCGAGGCCTCCGTCTTCTCCGTCGCCAGCGTCGAGCGCCGACGTGTCAAGCGCAACCCGCCACCGCCCTTCACCACCTCGACCCTGCAGCAGGAAGCCAGCCGCAAGCTCGGCATGGGGGCGCAGGCAACCATGCGCGCCGCCCAGCAGCTCTACGAGGGCATCGAACTCGACGGCGAAACGACAGGCCTGATCACCTACATGCGCACCGACGGCGTGCAGATGGCGCGCGAGGCGGTGGATGCGATCCGCACCCACATCCATTCCGCCATCGGCGTCGACTACCTGCCCGCGCATCCACGCGAATACTCGACCAAGGCGAAGAACGCCCAGGAAGCGCACGAAGCCGTCCGCCCTACCGACGTGGCGCGCCGCCCCGAGGATCTCGGACGCTTCCTGTCGGACGAGCAGCGACGGCTGTACGATCTGATCTGGAAGCGCGCCGTCGCCAGCCAGATGCAATCCGCCGAGCTCGATCAGGTGGCGGTCGAGGTCGGTGAGCCTGCGGGCCGAATCAAGCTGCGCGCCAACGGCTCGATCGTCGCCTTTGACGGCTTCCTCAAGCTCTATTCCGAGGGCCGCGACGACAAGGAATCCGACGACGACAACCGCATGCTACCGCCGATGCGCGAGGGCGACCCGCTCGAGCGCCGGCAGGTCGATGCCGATCAGCACTTCACCCAGCCGCTGCCGCGCTTCTCCGAGGCGTCCCTGGTCAAGAAGATGGAAGAGATCGGCATCGGCCGGCCCTCGACCTACGCCTCGATCCTGACGGTGCTGCGCGACCGCGACTACGTGCGCCTGGAGAACCGCCGCTTCATCCCCGAGGATCGCGGCCGGCTGGTCACCGCCTTCCTCACCAGCTTCTTCGAGCGCTACGTCGATAGCGGCTTTACCGCCGGCCTGGAGGAACAGCTCGACGATATCTCCGATGGCCGCGCCGACTGGCGCGACGTGATGGCGAAGTTCTGGGCGGACTTCAACCACGCGATCGGCCAGACCCGCGACCTCAAGATCTCCGACGTGATCGAGGCGCTCGACACCGAACTGGGCGCGCATTTCTTCCCCGAGCCCGAAGGCGGCGGCGATCCGCGTCGCTGCACTGCCTGCGGCACCGGCCGGCTCGGCCTCAAGCTCGGCCGCTTCGGCTCGTTCATCGGCTGCTCGAACTATCCGGAATGCCAATACACCCGCCGGCTGGTGGTCGACGGCCGCGAGGGCGAAGGCGGCGAGACACTCAAGGAGGGCCGGCGCGTGCTGGGCGCGCATCCCGACACCGGCGAGGAGATCACCGTCAAGCGTGGCCCATGGGGGCTGTATGTGCAGCAGGGCGAACCAAACCCGGAGGACAAGAAGGCGCGCGTGCGCCGCTCGACCCTGCCCAAGGGCGTCGAGGGCGACAGCATGACGCTCGACCAGGCCGTCGGCCTGCTGTCATTGCCGCGCATCGTCGGCATCCATCCCGAGCTTGGCGAGCCGATGGAAGCCGGGCTCGGCCGCTTCGGACCCTATGTCAAGATGGGCGCGATCTTCGCCTCGCTCGACCCCGACGACGACGTGCTGTCGATCGGCATCAACCGCGCCGTCGACGTCATCGGCAAGAAGCTCGCCTCGGTGCGCAGCCTGGGGGCGCACCCCAAGGACCGGGAGCCGGTGATGGTGCGTCGCGGCCGCTTCGGACCCTATGTCCAGCACGGCCAGATGATCGCCAACGTGCCGCGCGACCGCACGATGGACGACGTCACCCTGGACGAGGCGGTCGCCCTGCTCGCCGAGAAGGGCAAGCCGATGAAGCCGCGCGGCAAGCGTGGCACCAAGGTTCCCGCCAAGGCGGCCGCGCGCAAGGCTGCCCCCACGCCGGCACCCAAGAAGCCTGCGCCGCCTAAGCGCGTGTCACCCAAGCATGCGGCACGTAAGCCAACACCACGTAAATCCGCCAAGGCCAGCCCAACCAGCCCTTGAGTTGGCACGCGTAGCATCGCGGCAACCCCCTGGAACAAAATGCACTGTCACGGTGTCGGGCATATTTGCGGCGTGACCGTATCCAGGGATTTCGTCAAACTAACGTAAAGTTCCCTTGACGATGTCTGGGTCCATGACGAAACGGCACACGCTTTGACGGCTCGGCGCTCCCGCCTCTCGTATCGTCCGGTCCCTGCGTGAGGACCGCGACCAGCACGGGCCGTCGCCTGTGCTCGGCCGCACTCGTGCTCTTGCTGCTTTGGGTGCCGGAGCCCGCGATCAGTGCCGGCGGTTTCGATGCGCCTCTGTTCTCCAGCGTCGTCGGAGAAGCACTCGACTTCCTCGGCCCGCGCACGCTTGAGCCGGCGAGCCCCCGCCAGTTTGTGCTGTGGGGACTGAACGGGCTGGCCGCCATCGACCCGTCATTCACCGTGGACACGCGCGCCAACCTGGTGCGGCTGGTGATGCCGCAACGCGTGCTGCTCGAGGTGCGCGCGCCCGCGGCCGCCGACCTCGCCGGCTGGACCCGCACGGCCGTGGCGTTTGCCGCGGCTGGCTGGGACGCCTCACCGACGATACGCGCAGCCGGTCAGCAGGCGCTGCTGCAAAGCTTCTTCGACGAGCTGTTCAATCATCTCGACCCGTATTCGCGCTATATCGCCCCGACCCAGGCCAACAGCGACCGCGACAATCGCGAAGGTGGCATCGCCGGCCCCGGGATCACCATCGGCCACATGGCGATGATCGCCGCCGTCAACGCCAACGGCCCGGCTTTCCAGGCGGGCATCCAGGCCGGTCAGCACCTGCTCGCGGTCGACGGCCATGCCACCCGCGCCCGAGACCGGGCCACCATCGCGCGCTGGCTGGAGGGTGCGGAAGGCAGCATGGTCAGCCTTATTGTTTCAAATCAAGGCGGCCGCGCGCAAACCATTCGCCTCATCCGGGCGCGGGTGCCGCCGGAGACGGTGTTCGCCTTCTCCAGCGGCGACATCGTGGTGCTCCGGGTCACCGGCTTCTCCAACGACACCGCCCAGGAGATCAGCGAGTTCCTCGATCAGGTCATGCAGCCGGGTGGCACGCCAGTGCGCGGGCTGGTGTTCGACCTGCGCGGCAACCGCGGCGGCCTGTTGCAGCAGGCGGTGACCTCGGTCGCCCTGGTGCTCGACCGCGGCGTGGCGGTGACCACGCAAGGCCGTGCCGCGCGCTCCAACCACATCTGGAGCGTGCGCGGCGGCGACCTCACCCGCGGCCTGCCGCTGGTGGTGCTGGTCGACGGCCGCACCGCCAGCGCGGCGGAGATCATGGCGGCGGCCCTCGCCGATCATCGCCGCGCCATCGTGGTCGGCAGCGCCACCTTGGGCAAGGGCCTGGTGCAGGTCATCGCCCAGCTCCCCGACGGCGGCGAGCTGTTCGTCACCTGGAGCCGGGTGATCGCCCCTGACGGTTGGCCGCTGCAAGGCCTGGGCGTGATGCCGGAGCTGTGTACCAGCCTCGGCCAGTCGGCCTTGGACCGCGCGCTCGACGACCTTGCCGACGGCATCCTCGACAATGCCCGCGCCGTGCGGCAGTCGCGGCTTGCCCGCGCGCCACTGCCGATGGCGCGCATCCTGGAAATCCGCGACGCCTGCCCGGCCGCCATAGGCACCGACGTGGACCTTGCCGCGGCCAGGGTCCTGATCGACGATCCGACCCGCTACCAGGCGGCGCTGGTCCCCGCCGCCGTCCACCCGTAGGCGGAGCCCGCTTATGTCCGAACCGCGCCTGAAGACCGCACTCTGGGCCAGCATGGCGGTGCGCCGCGCCGACCAGCTCGGCCGCTCAGGCATGGTGCTGCGCCGGGGCGACGGCGACGCCGGCGGTGTGCTCGCGGTGCTGCGCGACCGGCAAGGGCGCATGGTGGTGCTCAGCCAGGTGCGCCGGATGGACGGTGCGGCGGCCTGGATGCGCGGCACCGGGGTAGCGCCTGTCGACCAGGCAACGGCAGACGCCTATGTTGAACGCCAGGTCGCGCGCGACCCCGACCTGTGGGTGCTCGAATTCGACGCCCCCGACCTCACCCCGCCTTTCGAGGCGGTGCTGGTCTGAGCCGCGCGCCCGCAACCGGGGAGATAAAAATGGACATCCAGACCATCGACCAGCAATACAGCCAGCTCCAGGGGCAGGCGCAGCAGACCGCGCAGGCACTGCAGACCCTCGGCGCCAAACTGCAGACTGCGGCCCAAGGCGGCGACCCGCAGGCGCGGGAGTGGCAACTCGACCTGCGCGAACTGGCCCTGGCGTTCCGCTCGGAGCAGGACCAGGTCGCCAACCTGCTGCAGGCGCTGCACGGCTTCGTCGCCAACGAGGCGCAATCCCAGATGCAGATGCAGCCCCAGATGCAACCCCAGCAAATGCAGCCGCCACCGCAACAGAACACCTGGGGCCAGAACCCCGGCTACGGGCAGCAACCGGTGTATGGGCAGCAACCCGCATCGGGTGGCATGTTCGGCGGCTTCCTCAACTCCGGCTTCGGCCGCGCCATCACCATGGGCGCCGGCTTCGGCATCGGCGACGACCTGATCAACAAGATCTTCTGAACGCCCAAAGCTGGGGCCTTGGCCCCAGCCTTGTTCTTCAGAAATGCGCGGTCGCGGTGAAGGTGATCGCAAACGGCTCGCCGGGCAGGCCGTCGGCGAACTGCGGCGTGCAACCGTAGCTGGTCTTCGGCTGCCCCTTGAACGGACCGCTGGTGAAGTTGCCGCAGGTCGTGGGTGACACCTGCCTATAGAAATATTGGAAATACTGGTTGTTAAACAGGTTCAAGACATTGAGATCGAAGTCGATGAACTTCAGCGGACCGACATTTTGGACCGGCAGCTTATAGTTCGCGTCGAGATTGAAGACCACGAACGGGTGGTAGCCGCCGTTCGGGTCGTAGGTCGTGTTGCCGACCAGCGTACTATAGTAGTCATAGGAGCCGTATTTGGCGTTCACCCCGGGGATCGGGCCCACATTCTCGAAGCCGCTCAGATCGTAGGTGGTCGACTGCTTGCCAGTGTATTGGCCCTCAAAACGGACGTTCAGGTCGTCACCGCGCAACGCCAGGCCGCGATGGTCGTAGTCGACTCCAAAGGTCGACAGCCAGTCCGGAACCCCGGTGACAGGAGAGCCTCTGGTGACGATGCCGAACTGGTCCTCCTGGATGGTGGCGTTGTCGAGGGTCGTGGCGAGATACTTGGCGAGCACATGGGAGACGTTGCCGAAAACCTGCCAGCTGCGGTTGATCTGCCAGACTGCCGCCGCCTCGACGCCCTTGAATTCGCGCTGGCCGGCATTGGTGTAGAGCGAATCCCCGAGCAGCGGACCGGACTGATAACTGAAGAAGCCGAAATCGCGATCCACCTTCTGGTAGAAGTAGTCGGCGGACAGCACCAGGTTCGAGGTGTTGTACTTCACACCTCCCTCGTAGAGATGCACGATCGAGGCACTCGGAGGCGCGCCGAGCAGGTTCGGCGAGAAGTCGGTCACCGGCGCGAACAAAGCGGATTCGCCATAGCTGCCGTAGAACGAAACGCCCTTTGCCGCAGGCAGGATCCGGTCGAGATCGTAGCTGACATTGAAGAACGGCAGCAGGTCACGGTCCCATCTGGTCGCCTTGAACGCGCCGAAATTGCAGGAATTGTTGGCGTTCTGGCAGTAGGCGCTGGCCAGCGCGGTGGCGGAGGGCGTGCCTCCATACACGTTTTGGCCGATATAGGCGGAATTGGTGCCCTCCAAGGTGCCGCCGGGGGTCAGATGCAGGGTGTTCTGCAGCAGATCGATCTTATCCTGCAAATATCCCTGGTAGATGGTCCGATACACGCCGCCGTCGGCGGCATCGCCGCTCTGGTTGATGGTCAGGTTGCCTTGCGTCTGCGGCACGGTGGGCAGGGCGCCTTGGAAGAACGGCGAGTTCGCTTGCGTTTCCTTGGCGATGAGACCGCCGAACTTGATGGTGTTGGCGACACCGAAATAGGTCGGCAGTGTCACGACGACACGCGGCTGGATGCCGTAGGTGTCGTTATGCTGAAGTTCCAGCAGCGAATTATAGCCACAGGGGCTGGGATTGCCTGTCGCGGCATAAGCGGCGGCGACACTGGCCGGGCAGCCGGGCGAACCCGGTGGGTAGGCGGCATTGCCGTCGTAGCGATAGATCGGCGGCTGATGGTAAGCTTGTCCGGGTCCGTAATCTCCCTGTTGGCCGAAGCCGGCCGGCGTCTGGTTGAAGGGCACCGCGCCGCCCACGGTGACTGAACCCGGGATGCCGGGAGCCGAGAAAATACTGGGATTGCCGTAGTTGTTGGTTACGGAATCGGAGTTCAAATAGAAGGTGGTCAGGCCGGCGTTTACGTAGTCGTTGATGTAGGTGTCATCCTTGAGGATGATGCTTAGATACTTGTTCTGTTGCCTGGAGAACTCCTGGTCGGGGGAGTAGTTGCTGAACAGGCCATTCTGGTTGAGGTATGGCAACGGGATCGGCTCTGGGTTGGTCAGACCGTTGGCAGTGTTGTAGAGCACAGTCGCCTGGAACTTTGAAAGCCCGTCGCCATAAGGCTTGTCGAAGGCGAACAGCATGTTGTTGAAGCGCGCCGGTGTGTAGTCGATGAAGCCGTTGGTCTGCAGGTTGGAGTATTTCAGAAGGACCTTGGGAGCATCGTTGCCGGTGCCGAGGAAGCCATTCAAGCGGCCCGAATTCAGTGTGAAGCCCTCGTTATAAGTCCCGAACGAGCCGATCGAGCCGGTGAGATCAAGGTATTGCTCGTTGGCTGGCCGCAGGCTGTTATAGGCGATGGTGCCGCCGATGGTGCCAAACGTGCTTTTGTCGGGGTACGCCACACCAGGATAGATCGAAACGCCGCTGATCTGGTCGAGGTTGAAGCGTCCGCCAATGATGTTCTGCAAATAGGAACCGGTGCCGCCGTTCAGAAGGTCCTGCATCGGCACGCCGTCGAACGTCTGTGCCGTCTCCAGGCCGCGCACGCCGCGCACCGTCAGCACCGGCTCGTTGTTGCCGATACCCTGCTGATACACGTAGACCGAAGGTGCGGCGCGCAACAGGGTGGCGGTGCTTCCCTGCACGCCGGTCTGCGCGATCTGGGCGGTGCCGAGTTCGGTGACGGCACTCGGTGAGTTGGTCTCGCGCAGCAGCCGGCGCTGGGCGCGGACGATGATGCTCTGGCTGGTGCCGGCGACGAAGTTCGACGCCGGCCCGGTGCCGCCGGGGCTGGTGCGGGCAGCCGGCCCCGGCGCTTGAACAGGCGTGTTGGCCGGCACACGGTTAACCGGCGCGGTGTTCGCGGGCGTTGCAACCTGAGCCATCGCAGGCGCCCCCGCCAGCAACGCGGTAATGGCTACGGAGCCGGCAAGGCGGCTACGTAGCGTCGTCAAAGTGGCGCCTGTCATGCTCTCTCGTTCTCCTGTCGGTGACGCTCGCCGGGGCATCAATGATCTTCAAGTTAACGGCCGATTGCAGGCGCGATAGGGCGAAACAACCGCGGGACATCGTTGCCTCCGGGCTGTTGCAATCCTGCAACTCTGACCGTCACCCGACGCATAAGTAATGATATTTCAATGGCATGCTCTTTGCCGCAACAAATCTGGTCGGCCAGGGTCATGATCTTTCGAGCATTCATTTTTTACGACAAAATGTCATTGCGTGTGCATGCGAGGGGACGGATCCATGGATGAGATCGCAGCACGACAGCGTGCCATCGCGCTGTTCGAGGCGGGCGCGTTTGCGGAGGCATCACGGGCGCTGGCAGCACTCCTGGCTCGCATTCCGGCGGAGTCGGTGCTGTTGCGGCTGTGCGGCATGGCCATGCTGCGCAGCGGTGAGCTCGGCCGCGGCCTGCCGTATCTGGCCCGCGCGCGGCGCCTGGCACCTCAGGACCCCGTTGCCGCGCTGTGGCACGGTATTGCCCTGCACTCGGCGCAACGCTTTGCCGAGGCTGCCTCGGCACTCGAGACCTGCGCCGGCCTGGCGCCACGCGACCCGGCGCCGCTGATCCATCTCTCGCGCGCCCTGCTCAAGCTGTCGCGTCCGCTTGACGCTGTCCAGGCCGCCGGGCGCGCGCTGTCGCTGGCCCCCGAGCTGCTGGAGGCGACCCACGCGCTTTGCCTGGCCGAACTGGCCGTGCTGAACGCGCAGGCGGAGCCCAACCCCGCACCCCTGGCGCAGGCGTGGGCGGCGCTGGGGCGAACCTGCCTAAGGCTGGACAACGTGCTTGATGCACGGGGCGCCCTGCAACAGGCGCTGGCCCTGCAGCCGGACGATCCTGTCGCCGCTTGCGATCTCGCCGTCGTCGAGCATCTGTGCGGAGAGCCGCTCACCGCCCTCGCCAGGCTGCGCACGACGGTCGCCGGCGCGCCCAGGTGCGAGCCCGCCCGTCTGGCCCTCGCCGACCGGCTGCTTGCGCACGGCGAACCGGCAGAGGCGCTGGCCGTGCTCGACGAAGCCCGCAACCCGGAGAGTGCGCAATGGTGCGTGCGGCGCGGCGCGGCACTGGCCGGGCTCGGACGCATCGACGCCGCCCGCGATGCCATGGCCCAAGTGCCACGCCCCGCGGCAGACACCGAGCTGCTGTTATGCCGCCAGGAATTCGATCTCGCGCGCGCCACCGGCGACCGCGCCGAAGCCGCCGTCCTCGCCGAGCGGATCGCCCGATCGGCCTCGGACCGTGCGGCCGCGACCTTGGAGCAACGCATCGACGCGCACTTCGCGCTTGGCGCGTTTCATGACGAAGGCGGCCAGCGCGCACGCGCCTTTGCGCACTGGCGCGAGGGCCATGCGTCGTTGCGGCGGGCGCAACTCTTTTCGCGCGCGCGGCACAGCGCCGTCATCGATGCGACAATCGGCACCTTCGATGGCGGCCGCATGGCGCATGGCCCAGCAGGCACCAACCGCGATGCGGCGCCGGTGTTCATCGTCGGGTTACCCCGCACCGGCACGACGCTGGCGGAACATATCCTGGCCGCGCACCGCTCCGTGCATGGCGCGGGCGAGCGTCTGGCGATTCGCGAAACGCTGGCGCGTCTGACCGGAGCGGACCGGATCGAGACCGCAACGCAGCGCGCCGCACGCCTTGGTACGGCGGCCCTGGACCGTGCCGCGAGCGACTACCTTACCGAGTTGCACGCGCTGGCGCCTGAAGCCACGACCATCATCGACAAGATGCCCGACAATGTCCTCCATCTCGGCTTCATCGCGACCCTGCTTCCCGGCGCGCGGGTGATCTGCTGCACCCGCGACCTGCGCGACGTCGGCGCCTCGATCTTCCAGCACGGCTTTATCGGCCACCACCCTTATGCCCATGATCTTGCCGATCTGGGCTGGTATATCGGCCAGCATCAGCGGCTGCTGCGTCATTGGCGCGCGGTGCTCCCGCTGCCGATGCTTGAGCTCGACCATGCCGAGTGGCTGGTCGACTTCGATGCCACCCTGCGTCGGGTGCTGGACTTCCTGGGACTTCCCTACGATCCTGCCTGCGTCCGCTTCGATGAGCAGGAGCGCGAGGCGGCGAACACCGCAAGCCGTGCGCAGGTCAGGCAGACACTGAATGCACGCGGCGTCGGTCGCTGGCGCGCCTATGAAGCAGAGCTCGCGCCAATGTTGCGCGAGCTTGATTTGTAACCATCCTGGAGGCGACGGAAATGCAAAAGATACAATGCCTGCTCCTGGGCCTGGTCCTGGCCGCCGCGACATTGACCCTCGTCGCCTGCTCGGCGTCGCCCGAGGCGCCGCACTATCGTCAGCAGGACGCCACCACCGGCAGCATGCTGCATTCGCAATACGGGGCCGCCATCGTGCAGGAGACCTCTACGAGCTATACGCAGCCGCACATCATGAACGGTCATAACTGATGCCAATCCGCCTAGACGGTGAGACACGCGAGGCGTTCTCGGTTTCATGAGGGCCGACTACGGGTGGATTGCTATCGCCGCGGCGGCCACCGCCGTCAGGACCACGGCGCCCGGCAGGTGCCCCCAGTCGCGATGCCGGATCACGGTCGCCACGGCAGCCAGCAGGATGATGGCGCTTCCGATCGCTCCAACCCGTGACGTCATCGGGATCAGCAGAAGCAAGCCTGCCGCGACTTCAAGGCCGCCCGTCACCCGGTGAAAACCGGCGGGATAGCCCCAGTCAGCGAAGGATTTACGGATCGATGCGGGGCCAGCGAAGTTGACTCCCCCCGCCCCGATCATCACGGCGCCGAGCGCGATCGGAAGCCCGGCGGTCATGAGTTTGACGACTGGCATGGAACTGGTCCTTGCTTTGTGAGCGGTTGCGATGCTCGGGGTCATGACGGCTGACCAGGAGGCGGCACGGCGCCGAGCTGAATGAAGATGTCGAGAGTGTTGAGCTCGTCCCAATGCTCGACAAAGAGCCGGCCAAGCCTGATCGGATCAGTTGACATTGCGGCCTCCTGCTTTAAGCGAGACTAATCGGTCTCGCAAATCGCTAGGTAGCGAGACCGCACAGTCTCGTCAAGGACCGCTTATGGATGTCATCGCGCCGCGACGACCCGGACGCGCACTCGACCCAGCCAAGCGCGCGGCCATTCTCGGGGGCGCACGCACCGTCTTCATGCGCGAGGGGTTTGCACAGGGCACGATGGATGATGTTGCCGCCGAAGCCGGTGTCGGCAAGCAGACCATCTATCGCCATTTCCGATCAAAGGAGGCGCTGGTAAAGGCGCTCGTGGAGGCGATGTGTGCGCCGGAGGTGGTTGAGCCGCCGCCGAGTTTGCGGCCGACCGGCGAGCGGCTACGCGAACTCCTTCTGGCGTTTACGGATGGTGTTGCCAGCTCGGACAGCGTTCACCTTTACCGGGCCATCGTCGGGGAGGCCGGCAGGATGCCGGGGTTGGGACATCTGTTATGGGAGGCGGGGTATCGACCGCTCCGGGTGGCGATCACACAGCTCCTGGCGGAAGAATTCGACACCGACACGGCGCCGTTCGTAGCCCAGCAGGTCGTCCATCTCACACTCGGCGATGCGTATCAGGACCTGATCCTCGGAACTGGCTCGCCCGGACCGGACGTCTTTGAACGCCAGATCGACGCGGCGCTCGCGCTCCTGGGGCTCCATCATGGCTCTCTCTGATCGAACTCAGTCGAACAGCAGCCCCTTGCGCAACATGCCGTGCACGCCCTTTTCGCCGTTGACGGTCTGGGTGACGCGGAAATCCACCGCGAGCGAGCAGGTCGCGTAGGCCTCCCCTGCGGAGATGGTGCTGCGTTCGGTGATCAGCGCGATCATCTCGCGCAGCGCCTGGCGCATTGCCTCATTCAGGTCCTCGTTCAGGCCCATGCTGATGAAGTGCGTCGGCGTCTGCGCGCGCGGCATGCGTAAGCGTGGCGCCTCGGGGCCGCCGCCCTTGTGCAGGATCAAGGTGAAGCGGCCGTCGAGGCACATCTCCAGGGCGTTGATACAGACCTCGCCGTCGCCCTGCAAACCGTGGCCGTCACCGGTCGAGAAGTTGGCGCCCGCCACGAACACCGGCAGGAACAGCGTGCTGCCGGCGACCAGCTCCTTGTTGTCGAGATTGCCGCCATGCCGACGCGGCTCGCGCGAGGAGATGCGGCCCCAGGCGGCAGGCGGTGCCACGCCCATGATGCCGAAGAACGGCGCCAGCTTCAGGGTCACGCCCCAGGGCAGCGTGCAGGTGCCTGCCGCGCGATCGACGGCGATGTGGGCGAGGAAGCGCTCGGTGAAGTCGTTCGGCAGCGTTCCCGCGAGCGGACGAAAGCCGCAATAGCCCCAGTCGCAGGTGGGTTCGACCGCCTCGATGCGCACCTCCAGCATGTCGCCGGGTGCCGCCCCGCGCACCGCCACCGGGCCGGTCAGGATGTGGCCTGCCAGGTGCTCGTCCCTGGCCTCGAGCACCGACGACAGCGCCGGCGGGACGTCGAAGCCGCGGGGCGCCGTCGCCAGCACGTCCGGAAAGCCGGAGACCGTCTGGATGTCGACGGTGTCGCCGGAGTCGATGGTCAGGACCGGCGGGATCGCGGCGTCGAACTGGCCGTGCCGAACCGTGTCCGGGGTTGCTGCGAGGCGGTGCTGGGTCATGGCTTCTCCTGGCTCGGCTGTGCAGGACGCACTAAGCCCGCTTCGCGCGCACGGCAAACCCGGCTATGCGGTCGATCAGCGAAGGCAGCAAGGATCGTGATGCAGAGCAAGCCATTCGGCGTCGTTCGTGAGGAGCACGCAGCCGGCCCATCGGCGAGCCGGGCACAGCGGATCGCGCTCGGCGTGCTCGGGCTGGTGCTGGCGCTGCTCGGCCTGTTCACGCTGCACGACTTCCTGCCGGCGCTGGCCTGGGCGGTGGTGTTCGCGATCGCGGTCTGGCCGCTCTATTGGCGGGCGCAGCGACGCTGGCCACCCGGCGAACACAACCTGCTGCTGCCGCTCGCCTTCACCGTGGCGATCGCGCTCATCTTCATCGTGCCGCTGGCACTGATCGCGCTGAAGGCCGCCCGCGAAGCCCAGGGCGTCTTGGTCTGGATGGGCCATGCCCGCCATGCCGGGGTGCCGGTGCCGCACTGGATCGACGTCCTGCCGTTCGGCGCGGACAACGCCAGAGGCTGGTGGCAGCACCACTTGTCCGACCCAGGCGACGCCAACGCATTGTTCGAAAATCTCCGGCCCGGCCGCAGCTTTGCAATGACACGGCAGGTCGGCGGTCAGGTCGCGCACCGCCTCACTCTGTTCGCCTTTACCATCATCACCCTGTTCTTCCTGTTCCGCGACGGCGATGCGGTGACACAGCAGATGCTGGTGGGCAGCCGGCGGGCGTTCGGGGTGCGCGGCGAGCGGATCGGCCGGCAGATCGTGGCCTCCGTGCACGGCACCGTCGACGGCCTTGTGCTCGTCGGCATCGGCGAAGGCGTGGTGATGGGCTTCGCCTATGCGATCGCCGGCACACCGCACCCGACCCTGTTCGGGGTGCTGACCGCGGTCGCGGCGATGATCCCGTTCTGTGCGGCGATCGCCATCGGCCTGGCCGCCTTGCTGGCGGTCGCCAACGGCTCGGCAGTCACCGGCATCGTGCTGTTCGGCTTCGGCATGCTGGTGGTGTTCGTCTCCGACCATTTCATCCGGCCGGTGCTGATCGGCGGCACCACCAAGCTGCCGTTCCTGTGGGTGCTGCTCGGCATCCTCGGCGGGGTCGAGACCTGGGGGCTGTTCGGTCTGTTCGTCGGGCCGGCGATCATGGCCGCCCTGATCCTGCTCTGGCGGGAGTGGACCGGACCGCACTGGACGCCAATGCCGGAGACGGATATCGGGCAGGCGGGATTCGAACCCACGACCCCCAGTCCCCCAGACTGATGCGCTACCAGGCTGCGCTACTGCCCGTCTGCCTGTCGGCGAGTTGGATGTAGCAGCGAGGCCGCGGCATCGCAACCGCGCCAGACTCGCAATGTATCAGAGCGGCAACGAGTCAGAGTGGTAACATGTCCCTGATGCGCTCCAGTGTTTGCAAGGTTTCGATCAGGACCTGTCGAAGCGCGTCGCGCTCGCGCGCGGGATCGGCGCGCGGCGGAGGTCTGACCGGCTCCGGTTCGACGGCAGGTGGCTCCGGCTCGTCCTCCGGGAGGTCCGCCAAGGCCCCGTCACCTTCCATGGCCCCGTCACCTTCAAGCAGCAGGCGCTGCACGCCCTTGATGGTGTAGCCCTGGGTGTAAAGCAGATCGGCGATCCGCCGCAGCAGCACCACATCGTCGGGGCGGTAATAGCGACGGCCACCGCCGCGCTTGAGCGGCTTGACCTGCCCGAAGCGGGTTTCCCAGAACCGCAGCACATGCTGCGGCACATGCAGATCGTCGGCGACTTCGCTGATGGTGCGGAATGCGCCCGCCGATTTCTTCGGCCGGCCCGCGCGCTCGAAGGCGAGTTCGGCCTCGTCCGACATCATCCGCTATCGTCCTCAAGCCCGGCTCCCAAACCTGGCTCCTGGCCGTTGACCCGCGCCTTGAGAACCTGGCTCGGGCGGAACACCAGCACCGATCGCGGCAGGATCGGCACTTCAACCCCGGTCTTTGGATTGCGGCCGACCCGGCGCCCCTTCTGGCGCACAGAGAATGTTCCGAACCCACTGATCTTGACGGAATCGCCAGCCTGCAGCGCCGCGACGAGCCGCTCCAGTACGTTCTCCAGAAGTTCGGCCGATTCGTTGCGCGAGAGGCCGACCTGCGTATAGATCGTCTCGGCGAGATTGGCCCGTGTCACGGTACTCATGCGCAAAACGTAAGCATGCGCGCAAGTCCCGTCAAATGAACGAAACTCTCGCGCGCTACAGCCGGACCAGCGCCGAGCCCCAGGTCAAGCCGCCGCCGAGCGCCTCCATCAGCACCAGGTCGCCGCGCCTGATCCGGCCGTCGCCGACCGCCTCGGCCAGCGCCAGCGGGATCGAGGCCGCCGACGTGTTGGCATGGCGGTCGACGGTGACCACCACCCGCTCAGCCGGCAGATCGAGCTTGCGGCCGATCGCATCGATGATCCGCTTGTTCGCCTGGTGCGGCACCAGCCAGTCGATATCGGCGTGTCCCAGGCCGTTCGCCGCCAGTGCCTCGTCAACCGAGGCGGACAGCTTGGCCACCGCGTGGCGGAACACCTCGCGCCCGTTCATGCGCAGATAGCCGCTCGCGTCGCGCAGGCCGACGGCGCCGTCGACATAGAGCAGGTCGCCCGAGGTGCCGTCGCCGTGCAGATGCGAGGACAGGATCCCCCGCCCGGACCCAGCCTCGCCGGCGCGCAGCACCACGGCACCGGCACCGTCGCCGAACAGCACGCAGGTGCCGCGGTCGCTCCAGTCGAGGATGCGCGAGAATACTTCGCTGCCGATCACCAGGACTGTGCGCGCGCGCCCGCAACGCATGAACGCCTCCGCCGTGGCCAGCGCGAAGATGAATCCAGAGCAGGCGGCACTCACGTCAAAGCCGAAGCCGCGTCTCGCGCCAAGTGCCGCCTGCACGCGCAGGGCCGTCGCGGGAAACGCCTGGTCGGGCGTGGAGGTCGCCAGAATGACGGCGTCGACGTCCGCGGCCTCGATGCCGGCCGCGTGCAGCGCCCGTCGCGCGGCCTCGGTGCCCATGAAGGCGGCGGTCTCGTGCGGTGCCGCCAGATGACGCTGGGTGATGCCGGTGCGCTCACGTATCCAGGCGTCCGAGGTGTCGACCAGGCCGGCAAGGGCGTCGTTGCTGACGATGCGCTCAGGCAGGTAGCCGCCGACACCCACCAGCTCCACGCTTACGGGAGGTTTGGACGTCATTCAGCCCGCCGCGGCGACGTTCGCCGCACCACTCGCACCTTGGCCCGGCTGCGGCTTGCCGGCCGGCCCGACCCATTCGAGGCCCGCGCGAATACGGTCGTTAAAGCCATGGGTGACCATGTCCATCGCCACGTCGATGGCATGCGCGAAGCCCTCCGCGTCGGCGCCGCCATGCGACTTCACCACAACGCCGGAGAGGCCGAGCAGCACGGCGCCGTTATAGCGACGCGGATCGAGCCACTCGCGCATCCGCTCCAAACCGGGACGGGCCAGCACGTAGCCCAGACGCGAGACGATAGTCTCCGCGAACACCTGCTTGAGCAGGTCGCCGACCAGGCGCATCGCCCCCTCTCCGGTCTTCAACGCCACGTTGCCGGTGAAGCCGTCGGTCACCACCACGTCGGTGGTGCCGGCCGTGATGTCGTGGCCTTCGACAAAGCCGTGGAATTGCTTGGCGATCGGGGAGCTGCGCAGCACCTCCGCGGCCAGGCGCAGCCGCTCGTCGCCCTTGAGCTCCTCGGCGCCGACATTGAGCAACCCGATCGTCGGCGCCGGCAGTCCGAGCACGGTGCGCGCGAACACCTCTCCCATTACCGCGAACTCCACCAGGTTGCGCCAGTCGCAGATGATGTTGGCGCCAAGGTCGAGCATGACCACGTCGCCGCGCGAAGACGGGCTGAGTGCGGCCAACGCCGGACGGTCAATCCCCGGCAAGGTGCGCACGACGATCTTGGCCAGGGCCAGCAGCGCCCCGCTGTTGCCGGCTGAGACCACGCCCTGCGCTTCGCCCTGGGCCACGGCGTCCATCGCCAGCCGCATCGAGCTGTCGCGCATGCGCAGGGCGGCGGTCGGCTTGGTTTGCATGCTGACTGCGCTGGCGGCGTGCCTTACGGTGCAGATCGCGCTCGCACGGCGATTGCCGCGCAGCAGCCGCCCAAGGGCCGCCTCGTCACCAACCAGCAGGATACGCGCGCGCGGATGGCGCTCGGCGGTGATTGCCAGCCCGTCGACGACGATCCCGGGCGCGCCGTCGCCGCCCATCGCATCGACCGCAAGATTGAAGGCCGCCTCGGCCACGGCCTTGGGCCGCCGCATCGGCGTCAGAGAGGTGTCCGCAAGGCGCGCTTCATCCGACAACGAGCGGCTCCGCTCAGATACGAACGGTGCCTTTGAGCGCCTTGCCGGCCTGCACCACTTCGCGGCCATCATAATGGCCGCAATGGCCGCAGACATGATGCGGACGCTTGAGTTCCCCGCAATTGCCGCACTCGGCGTGCGCCTGCACCGGCAGCGCCTGGTGGCTCCGGCGCATGCCGCGGCGGGAGGGAGAGGTCTTTCTCTTGGGAACAGCCATGGGGGTTAGCCCCTCCAATTCGGTTACGTGCGACGCGCCTCAACAGCGTCTTAGCGCGCCGGCGGTCAAAATGCGAGGCGCGGGGCTTAGCAGAGCGGCCCCAGGTCCGCAAGCAAACCACCGGACTTGCGCGCAGCCGGCGCGTCAGGCCTCGCCCGAGCCGGTGCCGCGCCCATTCTTCACGTGCCAGTTCTTCAGTTGCGCAAAGCCGCCGCGCGGGTCCTCAGGCCCGTCCTCAGGTGCGGCGACGCCAGACAGGCCAAGCTGGGGCATGCGCGGATAGGGGTCGAGCACGAGGGCAAGCTGCTCGCAGGCCGCCTCGCCAAGATCGAGCAGGCCGCCGGCATAGCCCACCTCATCGGCGGCGTCGGGATCGATCTCGAGCGTCTCGCCGCCGGCGATCGCGTCTTCCGGCACGAAACGCAGGACGAAGCGGTCACTCACCGTGGTCTCGAACGGCTCGAGCGAGACCACGCAGATGCGGGTCAGTTCGCAGCGCAGGTCGCCTGCGGCGTCGATGCGGCCCTCGCCGTGCGCGTCGAGGCAAAAGCGACAGCGCAGCGACACTACCGCCGGCACGCCCAGCCGGCGTGCGAGGCCGCGGCATTCCTCGGCGGTCGCCTCGATCGTCTGCTCGAAGCCGGCGCCGATACGGCTGATCGGAACACGCCGCGAGACTTCCGGCTGCTGCTGGTCCATTGTTACTCTCCGTCTCCGACGTGTGTTGACACCCACCGGCCGTTCAGGCACCCGGACCTGACCAGCCTCTATCATAGGACGATGATCCCGCCATGCGGTCTGAAGCGCTTCGTGCCGCACCGATGCTGGCGGCGCTGCTCGCGATGCCGGCGCTCTCCGGCTGCGCCGTCTTCGCCCCGATCCCGACCGACCGCGGCACCCAGATCGAGGCGTCGGACTACGACAAGCTGGTCCCCGGCGTCACCACGCGCAGCGAGGCCCAGAGCCTGATCGGCTCGCCGACCGCGCATGCCACCTTTGACGACAACACCTGGATCTATATCGGCGAAATCACCGCCCCCGTGCCGCTGGCGCGTCCCAGGATCGAACGCCAGAAGGTGGTGGTGCTCAGCTTCGACGCCGGCGGCATCCTGCGCAACCGCAGGATCCTGGACAAGGCCGACGCCCACGACGTGGCGATGGCCTCGGGCCAGACGCCGACCCCCGGCAGCGAGACCTCGTTCCTGCAGATGCTGATCGGCAATGTCGGCCGCTACTCGCCGCTCGGCGGGCTCGGCGGCAGCACGCTCGGCGGCGGCGGCCTCGGCAACAGCGAGAACGGCTACGGCCATGGCGGCACCGGCAACACGCTCGGCGGCGGCGGCTAGGTTTGTTCCGGTGCGTCAGGTGAGGATCTGAAACCGGCCGCGTCCGACCGTCGGCGACTCTGGACGGTGCTGGCCGGCGCGCTGCTGGCGATGCTGCTGGCGGCCCTCGACCAGAACATCGTCAATACCGCACTGCCGCGCATCGTCGGCGATCTCGGCGGCATGACCCGCCTCGCCTGGGTGGTCACCGCTTTCCTGTTGTGCTCGACCATCACCGCACCGCTCTACGGCAAGCTCTCCGACAGCCACGGCCGCCGGCGCATGTTCCTCATCGCCATCGTGATGTTCCTCGCCGGCTCCCTGCTGTGCGGCGCCGCCCGGTCGATGGACGAGTTGATCGGCTTTCGGGCACTGCAGGGCCTCGGCGCCGGCGGCCTGCTGGTGCTGGCCCAGGCGGCGATCGCCGACGTCGTCGCCCCGATCGACCGGCCGCGCTACCAGGGTCTGTTCACCGGGACCTTCGCCCTGGCCAGCGTGGCCGGCCCGGTGCTCGGCGGCATCATCACCCAGACCCTGTCCTGGCGGTGGGTGTTCTACGTCAACCTGCCGTTCGGGGCACTCGCTTTGGTGATGATCGCGGTCGGACTGCCAGCGCCCGCGCGCGCGACCTCCGGTCCCGTGGATTACGCCGGCGCCGGGCTGCTGGCCGGCTTCACCACCAGCCTGCTGCTGCTGCTGTCCGGTGGCGGCAGCAGCTTCGCCTGGCTTTCCGCCGATGCCGCGACACTCGCGGCTGGCACCGCCGGGCTGATCGCCCTGTTCCTCTGGCGCGAATATCGTGCGCCGGAGCCGCTTATCCGCCTCGCCTTGTTCAACAATGCGGTGTTCACCCGCTGCGTCGCGGTGAACGCGCTGCTGGCCTTCGCGCTGTTCGGCGCCACCGTGTTCCTGCCGCTCTACTTCCAGCGGGTCATGGGGATGAGCCCGGCGGTGGCCGGAACCATGCTGCTGCCGCAGGTGGGCGGGATGCTGCTCAGTTCGATCGGCGGTGGCCGGATCGTCGCACGCCTGGGTCGCCCCAGGCTGTTCGTGCTGGGCGGCGTCGCGCTGAATGCCGCGTCCCTGCTCAGCCTCGCCGGCTTCGCCGCCCTCGACGTCGGACCCGCCTGGTTCCTGGTCTCGATGGCCGGCCTGGGGCTCGGCATCGGCCTGGCCATGCCGAACCTAACGGTGACAATGCAGAACGCGGTGGCGCGGGCCGAGCTCGGTGCTGCCACCGGGGCGATGATCTTCCTGCGTTCGCTCGGCGGGGCCGCGGGGGTCGCCCTCTCGGGCGCGCTGCTTGCCGCGCGGCTCGCCCGTGCGGCCGCGGCCAATATCGCCACCGCAACCCGCCTCGGCCTGGTCGACAGCTTCCTGCTGTGCGGCGTGGTGGTGTGCGCGGCCCTGGCCGTCGGCGCCGGCCTGCCCGACACCAGGCTGCGCGGCCGCATCACACCGGCAGCCGGATCCGTGCCCGCAGCCCACCCATCGGCGAGGTCTCCAGGCTGAGTTCCCCGCCATGGCCGCGAATGATGTCGCGCGCGATCGTCAGCCCCAGCCCGGTGCCGCCGCGGGCACTGCTCTCGAACGCCCGGAACACGCTTTCGCGCCGTGCCGCCGGGATGCCCGGTCCGTCATCGTCGACGACAATCTGCAACGCCTGCGCATCGAGCATCGCCACCAGCGAAATTCGCCCGCCATGACGACGCGCATTATCCAGCAGATTGGCCAGCACCCGTCGCATCGCACCCGGGCGCAGCATCAGCTCGGGCATCGGCGTCCATGTCACCCTGACGAAGTCCGCGCCCGCGCGCCGCGCGGCGGCTGCGACCTCCTCGAGCAGCGCCGACAGATCGACCGGCTGCGCCTGTTCTGCCCCCTCGCCGCGGGCAAACGAGAGGTAGCCCTCGATCATCCGGTCCATCTCCTCGACGTCGCCGATCATCTCGCTGATCTCCGGGGCGAGGTCCTCGGCAACCAGCGCGCCATGCTGCGGCACCATCGCCAGAGACAGACGCAGACGGGTCAGCGGCGTGCGCAGATCGTGCGAGACGCCGGCGAGCATGGCGGTGCGCTGGGCGACGAACTGGCGGATACGCTCCTGCATGCGGTTGAAGGCGGATGCCGCCTTGCGCACCTCCTGCGCCCCCTCGGGACGGATCGCCGCCTGCTCGCGCCCCATGCCGAAGGCTTCCGCCGCGCGCGCCAGACGGCGGATCGCGCGCACCTGGATGCGCATGAACAAAGCCGCGATCAGGAACAGCAGCAGCGCGCTGCCGGCTACCCAGGCCACGAACAGCCAGATCGGCCCGACATCGAGGCGCTTGCGCGGGGCGCCGATATCAAGCACGCCGCTGTCGAGCTGCACCTGGATGCGCACGGTATGCGGATCCGACAGCCAGTCGACATTGAACGGATGGCGGATCCGCAGCAAGGCGTCGGCGAGATCGTCATCCATCGGCCCCAGCACATGCGTCGAGCCGACATGGGTCAGCCTGGCATGCGGCTTGAGATGCATCTCCAGCTCGAACTGCCGCGAGGCGGTCTGCATGATCCAGGCACGATCGCCCGGATTGGGGAAGCGATCAAGCAGCAGCAGCGTCTGGTCGATCTCGCCGGCGACCGCCGCGGACAGCCGGCGCGAGACGATGTCGAGATGGCTGCCATAGAACAGCCCGAGCGAGACCCCCTGCGTTGCCACCAGCGGGATCAGCAGGATCAGCAGCGAGCGGCCGAGCAACGAGCGCGGCAGCAGCCGCCGCAGCGGCCGGTCCAGCCGCAGCCGCCAGCGCGCGCGCGTGTCGCGCTCAGGCGCCAGGCTTGAGGACATAGCCGCGCCCACGCACGGTATGCAGGAAGCGCGGCTCACGCGGCTCCGGCTCGATCCGTCGGCGCAGCCGGGTCACCTGCACGTCGATGGCGCGCTCGCCGGACTCGTCCATCTCCAGGGTCCGCGCGATCGCCTCGCGCGACAGCACCACTCCCGGCCGGCGCGCCAAAGCCGCGAGCAGGGCCGACTCGCCGCCGGTCAGTCGCAGCGGCCCCTCGGCGTCGCTCAGCAGTCCACGCACCGGATCAAACAGTAGCTCGCCGAGCTGCACCGGGCTGACATTGTCGCTGGCCGACGGCGGCCCCACCCGGCGCAGCAAGGCCCGCAGACGCAGCAGCAGCTCGCGCGGCTCGAACGGCTTGCCGAGATAATCGTCGGCACCGGTCTCCAGCCCGGCAATCCGGTCCTCCGGGCCACCGCGCGCGGTCAGCAGCAGGATCGGCAGGTTCTGGCCGATCAGCCGCAAGCCGCGGGTCAACTCAAGGCCCGACTCCCCTGGCATGGTGACATCGAGCACCATCGCATCGGGCTGCATGAAGCCGAGGATGCGACGCGCCTCTGCGGCGCCGTCGGCGACGCTGACCCGAAATCCCTGCTCGGACAGATAGCGCTTCAGCAGGCGGCGCAACCGTGCATCGTCATCGACGACAATGACGTGCGGGTCCGCCTCGCACCCGCTCATCGCGACCTGTCCGACGCCGGCAGGCCATCCAGCAACGCCCGGCTGCGGCCGTCCATCAGCGCCCGCATGACCTTGCGAAAGCCCTCGATCGCGGCTCCGCCGGCCTCGCGATAGGCGCCGGCAACCACCTCGCGCTGGCGTTCGAACAGCAGCCGCTCCAGTCCGCGGCCGGCCTCAGTCAGGCTCAGCAAACGCTGGCGCCGGTCGCGCCTGCCGGTCTCCTGCATGACGTAGCCGCGCGCGACGAGCTCGCCAAGCACCCGCGCCAGGCTCTGCTTGGTGATGCGCAACAGCCCCAGCAGTTCGCTCACCGTAATTCCGGGACGGCGGGCGATGAAATGCAGCGCGCGATGATGCGCGCGCCCGAGACCGATTCGCTCCAGTTCGACATCGGCCGAGGCAGTGAAGTCGCGATAGGCCAGGAACAACAGGTCCTGGGTCAGCCGTATCTGCTCCTCGCGCAGGAACAGCAGGCTGGTGCCTGCTGGCGGCCCTGGCTCGGGGGAAGCAGGCACAGGGTCGCGCGTGGACAGCAGCTTGGCGGTCATGACCCGGAATTAAGACAGCTTCATTGACATAAGGGAAGCGCGTTCGTATGTGCTCCGCTCGCTGCGGGAAGGATGACACGGATGGCGCTGATTCCGTTCGACGACAGGGACGGCGAGATCTGGTGGGACGGCAAGCTGATCCCCTGGCGCGACGCCCAGCTGCATGTGCTGTCGCATGGGCTGCATTATGCGAGCGCGGTGTTCGAGGGCGAGCGCGCCTATGACGGCCATATCTTCAAGCTGCGCGAACATACCGAGCGGCTGATCGAGAGCGGCCGAATCCTCGGCTTCGAAATCCCGTTCTCGGCCGAGCAGATCGACACGGCCTGCGTCGCCACCTTGGCGGCCAACGGCCTGACCGACGGCTATGTCCGCCCGCTCGCCTGGCGCGGCACCGAGCAGCTCTCGGTGTCCGCCCAGCAGACCTCGATCCATCTGATGGTCGCGTGCTGGCCATGGCCCAATCTGTTCGGCGCCGACCGCCTGAGCGGCGTGCGTCTGGCGATGGCGACGTGGAAGCGGCCGCATCCGGAGACTGCACCGACCCGCTCGAAGGCCGCCGGACTCTACATGATCGGCACCATGGCCAAGCACGATGCCGAAGCCGCCGGCTACAGCGATGCGCTGATGCTGGACTGGCGCGGGCAGGTCAGCGAGGCCACCGGCGCCAACATCTTCTTCGTCATCGACGGCGCGCTGCACACGCCGATCCCCGACTGCTTTCTCGACGGCATCACCCGACGCACGGTGATCGCCTTGGCCAAGCGGCGGCAGATTGACGTGATCGAACGGGCGATCATGCCCGACGAGATGGCGGGTGCCAGCGAGGTGTTCCTTGCCGGCACCGCCGCCGAAGTCACCCCGGTGCGCGAAATCGGCGATCTGTCGTTCACCCCCGGGCGCATTACCGAGACCCTGCTCGGCGACTACGAGGCCCTGGTGCGCATGGCGCCGGACCAGGTGGCGGCGAGGTTGAACGCGTAACCCGCGCGTTCCTTCAGCGCCGCCGACCGGCGACCGAAGCGCGCCACCGAGGCAAGCCTGCGGTCCAGGAACGCCTGCGTATCGGAGCCGTCGCTCTCGTCACGCAGCCAGAACAGCAACGTCGCCGAATAGACCCCGGTCAGGATCGCGCGCTTGCTATACCAGCTCATGTCGGCGGACGCGTCGCCAGCCGCGTGCCAGATCGCATCCACGGTGCGCGCCACGCTGCGCAGCGCCGCCAGGCGGTTGCCGGGCAGCGACAACAGCGCGAGGCCGCGCCGGATCGCTTCGCGTTCGCCGGCCGCCTGCTCCAGGCGCAGCAGGATCAGCGCCCGCACCCGCGCACTTACCCGCGTCTCGGCGATCGTGCCGGCCGCTTCGGCCATACGACGGTCGCCGAGATCGGCATGCGCCTCGACCATCTCGGCAGGCCCACCCGGAAACAGCAGGTCGGCGTCAGGGCCGGCCGCCTGGCGCAACGCGCGCAGGCTCCAGCCGAGCGTCTCGACCAGGGGCAACATCGCCAGCAAGGCGGCATCGCGCGACGGATGCTGCTCCATCGGTGCCGGAAACTCCGACACCGCGGCGCGCTGCGCGCCATCGGCGAGTGCTGGCAGCAGCAGACCCGGCAGGCGGCCGAGCAGCGTCATGGCAGCAGCCCGAAACGGGCGAACTCGTCCTCGAAGGCGAGCCGGCTGAGGTCGGTCATGCGCATCGGATACAGGATGCCGTCCAGATGGTCGTTCTCGTGCTGCAGGACGGTGGCCAGGAAGCCGCTCGCCTCCCCCGAGATGGGTTCGCCCGCGCGATCCCAGCCGGCATAACGCACACGCGCCGGCCGTGGCACCGCGCCGCGCAGCCCGGGGATCGACAGGCAGCCCTCGACGCGCAACGCCTGCTCGTCGCCGATCGCCTCGATGGTGGGATTGATCAGCGCCTGCACCGCGCGCGGCGGGTCGTCCGGTCCGGCGCTGCGCTCCTCGGGAACACGATAGACGAACACGCGCAAGCCCACATGCACCTGTGGTGCTGCAAGACCAGCGCCGCGTATGTCCTCCATGGTCTCGATCATGTCGTCGATCAGTTGGGCGACTGACGCCGCTTTCGGATCCGGCACCGGCTCGGCGCGGGCGAGCAGGACGGGGTGTCCCATACGGGCGATCTTGAGCAGGGCCATGCGCGCTCCGAACTATCGTGCGAGTGGCAGATGAGCCGGAACCCGCATTTGTGCAACCTGCGCCCGTTATGCTATGGCTCCCTTCCGGTCACGGGTGGCCGTCATGCATGATCAAGCAGGAGTGAAAAGCGCAGTGCAGGTTCTTGTCCGTGACAACAATGTCGACCAGGCGCTCAAGGCGCTCAAGAAGAAGATGCAGCGCGAAGGCATTTTCCGCGAGATGAAGCTTCGCCGGCACTACGAGAAGCCATCCGAGCGCAAGGCCCGCGAGGCCGCTGAGGCCGTTCGCCGCGCCCGCAAGATGGAGCGTAAGCGCCTGGAGCGCGAAGGCTTCTAAGCCCTACCTCAGCCGGCGCGTCGTTGCCTCAGCATCGTCATCATGCGCCCGAATAGCCGCAAAACGCCGCGCGGCCAGCCCACACCAAATTCGGTATCCGGAGGGCGTCGGGTAAACCGCAACCGGATCCGCGTGTCGACAAGCGGAAATCGCATTGTCGTCTCGATCGTGCGGTAGTCAAGCGGCGGGTCCGCCCAACCGACCTCGGCCGACGGCAGCCGACCGAAGCGCGCATCGAGCAGGATCGGCCGTGACGCGCGCTTGATCCCACGCCTTGGCGCGTTAGCGCGCAGTGCAGCCCGGTCCGCAGACCCGGCGACAGCCATGCCGCGGATCGAGACATTGTCCCCGGTTGCCGCAGCGATGGCGTCATGCAGCACGCTGTCCTCGCGGATCAACGAGCACACCTGCCGGCGCTGGGCCGCATCGAGCGTGTCCCAGGAGAAAAAGCGCCTTGAGACATTGCGCCGGATCAGCGGGTCCGTAGCCCAGCGCCGCCCGCGCCAGTGATCCAGCCGGGCACTGTCGATAATCTCGGCATCGCTCGAGGCCAACAGATCCATCGCACTCGCCGCGGTCCCGTCACCGAGGAAGTTGCTGAGCAGATCGCGTGGGATCAGGCGCCGATCACGTATCAGACGGCCAAACAGGGCGCGCCTGTCACGGTCGGACAGCACGCAGAACGGCCGGTCCAGGTCGAGGAGCCTTGCCCAGTGCCGCGTGTCGGGCCGGATCCGCTGCGGGTCCTCGTGCAGGATGGTCAGAATATAGTTCATGAAGGAGAGGACGATCTCCTGCGGCGGCCTGACGCTGGTCCAGATGCTGTCGCCGAACCTGGTAAGGCGGGCGTCAAACACGAATCGAAGCGTGTAGTGGCCACTGACATGGATCGCCTCGTGCCCTGGCATGGCACGGCAGATCTCCGCCACATGATCGAGGAAGTCGCGGCCGCCCGACCAGTCCGCACCGATGGTGTTATGCGGGATGGTGCAGGCGTGGGCTGCCAGGGTCTCGCCCAGCGAGGTGCCGCCGCAGCGCGGCACGTGCACAAAGAAGCGGCGGGGCTTTTCAGGAAATGCGCGGAGCAGGTTCACGACGATGTCAGCCTGGAACGCCGTGTCGTGCAACAGCGCGATGAAATAGGCTTTGGCATCGAACGGCGCCCCCGTCCGGCCCGCGTAATGCAGGCCCTCCCGTAGCCGGCCCAGCACCGCGTAGGAAAGCTGCTGCGGCGTGACACCGCTCCAGTCCACCTGATCGAGCAGCGTCTCCAGGCGGTCGGTGCAGTGCAGGCGGGCGAGCAGGCCGAACGTCTCCCTCAGATTACGCGGTGACGCTAGCAACCCTCGCAGCTCCTCTTGACGGTCCGGTCTGGAACCATTGTTAGTCTGGTTTTCGCACGCGGCATAATCTGCGGGCCCGGTTGCCCGCGAGCACGGCGATCCCTACCATTTGCCGATGTCCCCTCGACCGACCATCGTGCCGCCAACCATCGGCAGACATCGCGATCCGCTCACCCTCTACAGCGAGCGTCTTGACCTGGTGGCGGAGAACTTCGAGGTGCGCGCGCGCAGCAAGGTGCTGCGGTCCCGCCTCTACGCCGCGATCGGCGCCGTCCTCGTCGTGGCGTTCGGGGTCTGGGGGTTCGGGATGGAAACCAATACCCGCAACGCGACGTGGCACCCGATCGTCCGAACCGTGACGGTCGACATCGTCCGGCACTGAAAAGGTCTCCTTGCTCATGTCCACCGACAGCGGCAGCATCGAGGCCGAGCAGCAGCGCGAGCGGCGGCTGCACCTGCTGATCGGCCGCCTGCCGCCGCGCCTGCAATCCATGATACACTGGTTGCGCCGCCCATCATCCGGCTGGTTGCGGGTGCCGGCCGGCCTGTTTTTCATCGTCGGCGGCCTGCTCGCGATCCTGCCGGTGTTCGGATTGTGGATGCTGCCGTTGGGGGTGGTGCTGCTCTCCGAGGACATCCCCGCGCTGAGACATTGGACCGGCAGGCGACTGGCCTGGATTGAGCGCAAACACCCGCGCTGGCTTGGCCGGCCGCGCGACGTGGTCCGGTAGCGGGCGGCGGCATGCGCGCGGCCCCACGCTGGATCGCCTGCTATGCCATCCTCGGCCTGGTGCAGAGCGGCATGGTGCCGATCATCCTGCCGCTGGCCGCGGCACCGGGACCGACCTCCGGCTTCACCTACGCCGCCTTTGCCGCGTCCGGCGTCGCCGCCCCGTTCGTCGGCGCCTGGAGCGACCGGCACCGCCGCCACCGTGCAACCCTCGTCGCCGGCCTGATCCTCGCCGCCCTCGCCTCGTTCGCGCATGCCCTGCCCGGCGATGTCTCGCAACACATGCTGAGTGCCGCCGCCATCGGCCTTGGCGTATCGAGTGCCAGCACCGTCGCCACCATGTTCATCGTCGAGGTGGAGCCCCAGACGCAATGGGACGGCCTGATCGGCATCCTGCAGGCGTTCATGAGCGGCGGGCAGTTGCTCGGCCTGTTGCTCGCGGGCGTGCTCGGGCTGCGCCACACCGCCGACGCCCTGGTCCTATGCGGCGTATTGTTGCTGCTCGCGGTTCCGGTCGCACTCCGCTACGCTCCCGATCCCGTGGTCGTCGTCTCGCGACCGGAACTCAGGCCGCGGCCGCCGCGCAGCGGCGATGCGGCCGCGATCGGCGCGCAACGCCAGTTCCACCGCATCACCCGCGAGGCCATCGCGGGCTTGGCCCATAGCGGCCTCGCCTGGTTCCTCGGCAGCTGGCTGCTCTCCTACACCGCGACCAATGGGCTCTCGGTGATGATCGCGGTGGTCATGGTCCGCTCATACGGCTCGGACGCGACCCTGCCGACCACCGCCTATGCAATCGGCGTCGGACTGAGCCTGCTGCTCTATAGCCGCGTCGCCAGCTGGGACACGCGCCTCGGCGCCTGGAAGGTCATGCGTGCGGGCCTCGCCATCCGCGCCGTGCTGGTCGCACTGATGCTTGCCTTGTCGTTCGATCGCGGCTCCGTGGTGGTGCTGCCGCTGCTCGCCTGCTTTGCCGCGACCCAGGTGGTCTGGCCGCTGCTGTCGGTGTCAAGCACGGCGCTCGCGGTGACCCTCTCCCCCGCCCGCCGTGCCGAGAGCGTGGGCCTGCTCAACGCCTCAAGCTCGCTCGGCGCCACCGTCGGCGGCATCGCCGCCGGCCTGTTGCTGAGCGGCGGCTTCGCGCTGCTCTGCGCCACCGTCCTCGGCGCATTGCTCATCGCCCTGGTCCTAGCCTACCACCCCCACGTCAGACTTCGCGCACCGCAACCCGCCTGAAGCAAATAAGTGGTCGCGCTTGCATCAGGACAAACGAGATAGATCTTTGCCATCTATCAGAGGTGATACATGGACACGGCAAAGCTCTTCTGGTCTGGACGCTCCCAGACCCTGCGCCTGCCAAAAGCCTTCCGTTTCGACCAGGACGAGGTCCGCATTCGGCGGCACGGACCCGCCGTCATCCTCGAGCCCATCCCCATGGACTGGGGCTGGCTCGACACTCTGGCGGCTCCGGTCGACCCGGACTTCGAGCACGCAGCCGGCGAAAAAGAGCCGCAACCGGACGGGCCGGAGCTCGGCTACTTCGAGTGAACCATCTGCTCGACACGAACGCCGTCATCAGCCTGCTCAAGCGCCACCCCCGGCTCTCGGCGCGACTACGCCAACACGGGCCGGCGGAGTTCGGCCTACCCTCCGTCGTTGCCCACGAGCTGTTCTACGGCGCCTACAAAAGCCAGCGCCGAACTGAGAACCTCGTCAGTCAGGCCGGCGAGATCCGGGCGCTTCTCGCTCTTGCCGGAACACCCATCGGCCCCCTCGACGTCCTGATCGCCGGTCAAGCCAAGGCGCGGGAACTGACCCTGATCACCCACAATACCGACGAGTTCAAACGCGTGGCAGGCGTCCAGATCGAGGATTGGGAGCTCTAACAATGTCGGCATGATCGACCAGCCTGCGACGTTAATGGCCCATCTTTTCAGCCTCAACATCTCAGAACGCGATTGCATCGTCGAATTCTTCTAGAGACCCTTTGTTCACAGCAACTATCCCGGTGGAGTTGATATGGACGAGGATACCTTCATTCTACCGGCAAGCGGTCGAGCAGGCGAAGGCGTGGGGAACGCGGGAGCTTGCTGTCGCAGCGGGACACGATCACCAAGCATTACGCGCACCTGGCGCCAAACTACGTCGCGGACACGATCCGCGCGGCCTTCGGAGCCTTCGGGATCGCGCCGGCGGCGGACGCTCCGATACTGCTTCGCGCGGGACGGCCGGAGACTGCGTAAAGCACTCCGGCATAGACATTCGGACCGAATTGTCCGATGACCAATCCGGTGAAGGCGAGCGACCTGCTCGTGAGGCTGCGGCGCCGGGCGTCCTGCCTTGCGCTTGACCATGAGGAGACAGCCGGAAAGGGCAGTCACGTGAAGGTCCGTCACGACGGCGCGAGGACGGTGGTTCCGCTGCATCGCGGTGATCTTCCGACCGGGACCTATCGCGCGATCCTTCGTCAGCTTGGCTTGTCGGCTTCGGACTTGGAGGACTGAGCGTGCGCTACGCCTATGCGCTAACCGTCGAGGAGGCCGAGGACGGCGTGACCGTCACGTGTTCGGACATCCCTGAGATGGTGACGTGCGGCGCAACGCGCGCCGAGGCTATCGCTCGGGCCGAAGACGCGCTCGTGTCCGCGCTGTCGTTCTACGTTGAGGAGGGGCGCCCCATTCCGGCGCCTAGCACGCTGTCCGGCCGCGACGTGGCGGTGGTGCCCATGCTCGAAGCCGGGAAGCTCGCGCTGCACGACGCGTTGCTTGAAGCCGGGATGACCAATGTCGAGCTGGGCCGTCGTCTCGGCATTGACGAAAAGGCGGCACGACGCTTGCGCGACCCGCTGCATCGGAGCCGCGTCGCTTACGTCGAGGCCGCCCTCCGGGCGCTTGGACGCCGCATCGTGGTCGAAGTGGAGCCAGTTGGAGAGGTCGCCTGATGGCTGCCGCGTCGCCCGACGAGATCCGTCGGCATACATCAGGACCATCGCCAGCCTGATGCCGAGGAAGATCGATATTGGCGGCTCGGACGGGCAGCCGCTTTGCGCGTCAATCACAGTCGAGTTCGTCGGTGCGAAAGGCCCGGTGACGATTGGCGGGTGACGGGCTTGCCTGGCTTTCGGTCCTGAGCCCGGCGCGTCACACCACCTGCTTCGACATCGCGATCAGCGCGCGGGCTTGCCGTCCGCACCCATTCCAAGGCGCCCACACGCGGCTTACTCCGCACAGCCACAGGTCGCGCGCGTAAGCCGTTGATCTGATGGCGTCCCGTAGGGGATTCGAACCCCTGTTACCGCCGTGAGAGGGCGGTGTCCTAGGCCTCTAGACGAACAGGACGTGGCAGCAGGGCTCTTAGAGCAGCGGCGTGGTGCGTGCAAGACCGCGGTCAGTGGCTCAGGCGCAAGGTCGCCACGATGCGGCCGGCGGCGAGGTCCCACACCAGCAGCCGGTCGGGGGTGCCGCCGCCGGTGAGCACCAGAGCCAGCCTTGTGTCCGACTGGCGGGTGACGGAGCCGATACGAGTGCCTGCCGGCTGATCGAGTGACAGAGCCGTCCTCCCGGCGGCAATCGAAGTCGGTGCGGCGCGATGGGTCGCGCGATGCACCACGGTGCCGATCAGCACGGCGGTGCCGATCAGGATCAGCACGCCCATGACGATCACCGACACCACCAGAGCCTTCATCGCCTGCCCCACCCGATTTCTCCTGGCGCCATAGTTCCGCTAAGATAGTTTTGCTAAGCCTGCGCGATCATGCAGGCTCCGTTTCAGCTCGTCGCCAGCCCCGAGCAGGCTGGCCAACGCATCGACCGGCTCCTGGCGGCGGTCATCGGCACGGCATCGCGGACCCGCGTCAAGGCCCTGATCCTGGACGGCCATGTCCGGCGTGGCGAGGCGGTGTTGCGCGATCCCGCCGATCCGGTGCGCGCCGGCGCGCTGTATTGCGTGACCTTCCCGGAGGCGATTGCGGCGCGACCGGACGCCCAGGCCATCGACTTCAGCGTCTTGTATGAGGATGCCGACCTGATCGTGCTCGACAAGCCCGCGGGGCTCGTCGTGCATCCAGCACCCGGCAACGCCGACGGCACACTGGTCAATGCTCTGCTCGCGCATTGCGGCGACGCGCTACCAGGCATTGGCGGTGAGCGGCGGCCCGGCATCGTGCACCGGCTCGACAAGGACACCTCCGGCATCATGGTCGTGGCCAAGACCGAGGCAGCACTTGCGGCACTCAGCGCGGACTTCGCCGCGCGCAACGTAGAGCGCGCCTATCTCGCACTCTGCTGGGGCATGCTGTCTCCGGCGTCCGGCGAATTCGACGGCGCGATCGGCCGCGACCCGAGCAACCGCAAGCGCATGGCGGTCCGCGCCAGCGGCGGCAAGCCGGCGTTGACCCGCTATCGTACGTTGCGCGCACTCCATGGCGCCGTAAGCCTTGTCGAGTGCCGCCTGGCGACCGGGCGCACCCACCAGATCCGCGTTCATCTCGCGCACGGAGGCCACCCTCTGCTCGGCGACCCCGTCTATCTGCGTCGCGTTCCCGCAGCGGCGCGGTTGCTCGGCGCCGCGGCGCGACAGGCCGCGATCGACTTCCCCAGGCAGGCGCTGCATGCGGCGACCCTTGGCTTCACGCATCCACGCACCTGTGAGCCTCTACGCTTCGAGCGGCGGCCGCCGGCGGACTTCCAGGCTCTGCTGGCGTGCATTACCGCGAATTCAGACGGTCATTCTTGACCGGACCGCAGCGGTCCTGTATGCACTGCAACATGTCCTGCGAGCGGGCGCCCCGCCGGTCTGGACGTCCTGGCTGTGCCTTGCCTGATTGGGAGGCCTACCGGGGACGTGATGTCCTCACCCGCGCCCAACCTGAACCGGACGTGCAACCTCTTGCCGATTGCGCCGTATGGGCCTCGGTAGGTTCGCTGAAGTTTCAGACGAAAGGAGCCTGACTGTGGCCTCTGCCGTCCTTAATGTTGGTCCCGAAGGTAACCTGTCCAGGTATCTTCAAGATATCCGTAAGTTCCCGATGCTGGCGCCCGAGGAGGAACTTAGCCTTTCAAAGCGTTGGCGCGATACCGAAGACACCGCAGCCGCACACAAACTGGTGACGTCGCATCTGCGCCTCGTCGCCAAGATCGCCATGGGCTATCGCGGCTACGGCCTGCCGATCAGCGAACTGATCAGCGAAGGCAATGTCGGCATGATGCAGGCGGTAAAGCGGTTTGACCCGGATCGTGGCTTCCGCCTCGCCACCTATGCGATGTGGTGGATACGCGCGGCCATCCAGGAATATATCCTGCATAGTTGGTCCCTGGTGAAAATGGGCACCACCGCGGCTCAGAAGAAGCTGTTCTTTAACCTGCGGCGGCTCAAGGGACAGATGCAGGCGATCGACGATGGTGACCTTCACCCTGAGCAGGTCGGCTCGATCGCCAAAGCGTTGTCTGTCTCTGAGACTGACGTCATCAACATGAACCGTCGGCTTGCGGCGCCCGATCACAGCCTGAATGCACCGGTGCGTGCCGATAGTGAGGGCGAATGGCAGGATTGGCTGGTCGATGTCAGCGACAGCCAGGAGACCATGCTGGCCGAGCATGAGGAGTTCTCGGGACGCAAGGCGCTGCTGGGTCAGGCCCTGCATACGCTGAACGAACGCGAGCGTCATATCCTGATCGAGCGTCGCCTGAAGGAAGAGCCAGCCACTCTTGAGGATCTCTCCAAAGTCTATAGCATATCGCGCGAGCGGGTGCGTCAGATCGAGGTTCGGGCATTCGAGAAGTTGCAGAAGGCAATGAAGAGCCAGGTGACGACCCGGCGTCTCGGCGAAAAGGCGACGGCCCAGGCCGCCTGACAGCCGCATTATCGGGGCGGTTTATCCTGATTGGGCGAGATCTCCCATTCCTTGCAGATCTCGCTCAACGCTGCCTCCAGAGCCTTTTTTCGAGCTGCCAGGCGCATGGTCGCGATGAACGCGGCGCCCAGGCAGCAGACCTCGTCGACCAACCAGCCGCAGCCGCCCATCATCCACGTCAGGGGAATAGTGGTCGGCCGGCTCAGTATCTTTACAGCGGCAGTCATATCGTAGCTGCAAGTGGCGTACGCCTGAAGCGGTCCAATTGCACCGGCGAGTACGAACAATCCTATTGTCCGGCTCAGGGTGTGGCGATGAGTCGTATCCGCGACAATCGCGAACACCACCGGTGCCGCAAGGGCGGCAAGGAGCAGCGCGGTTGCCGGCGATAGCATCAGCAGCATGCCTGCGGCCATGCCGTGCCACCACTTCCAGCCCTGCTGGCCTTGCGGTCGCGTGGCGCGCCGCGTGGCTCCAGCCTTTGCGGCGCGGGCCATCAGCTCAGCACCTTCAGCAACAACGCCGCCATGACGCAGATCAAGCCGGCGGCCGATGCCGTGTCACGTGCCGCGTGGCGGCTGGCCAGCAGGCGCGCGCTGGCAGTTCGCGCCTGCTCTTCCAGCGCGGATCGAATCGCGTCCACCTCGTCCAGCGCGTGCTTGCGCGCGGCGTCATCCTGCTCGCGATGCGTTGTATCGCTTACCAGGCCCAATAAGGCCATCAGATCGCCTGCGGCAGCGACGGTTCGCAATGCGGCCAGCCGGCGTTGCCTGCGGCTGACTCCCGGCCAGTCCTGCAGCAACTGCTCCAGTCGCGGCAGCAGGCTCGCCGCAATTCGCGGCAATGGCCGCCTGTCGCCCTTTGCCTGGCAACGCGCCAAAATTGCCAACTCCCGCGCCACCCCGCCGGCGGCGGGCTCAGTTGCCGCCTCACGCGGGCGGTCCTGCGTACGGACATCCAAGAAGGCAAAGCTGTGCGCATCGAGCAGCGTGTCGCCGCCAAGCTTCTCCGGGCCCAGCCTTTCCAGCACCGCGACCAGGGCCAGCGCGTCGACCACGGACTCGCCTCTGAATTTCGGCGACTGACAGGCGAGATAAGGGTTCAGCGCATAGGTGGCGCGCAGTAGCAAGCCGTCCCGGTTGGCGGGCTCGCCTTGCAGCTGGTTCTGCAGGAGGTGCTGCGGCAGCATAAACTCGGTCGAGTTCGGCCTGCTGGGGCGCGCGGCACGCCAACGCGCAACACCGCCGCGCAGCACCAGGTCCTCGAGCAGAACCCCCGCATCCTGCAACGACACCAGCGGCGGCTGAGCGAAGGCACCCGCCAGTGCTGGCCCGGCCCCTTCCGGCCACAGCCAGTAGCCGCGCCAGAACAGCGGCGCCAGCGGATCGAGCAGGGCGACCAGCCGCATCAGGTTGCTGTCACTGAGTGGCGGCGCGTTGCCCGCCGTCCTGGCGCTCCCGGCCTTGGTGCCCGTCACCATCTCCTCCTGACGGAACTCCTCGACGGTTGCCGCCAAGCCGGGGTCCTCGACGCTGCGCCGCAGCCACTGCTCGATGGTGCGCTCACGCAGCATCACCGTCGCCGCTTGCGGCTGCTCGGCGCAGAGCAGCGCCAGCATGCGCCGGTTCCAGGCGAGCTGGCCACCGACCGCTATTGGTTTGGCCGCTCGCAATGCGCTGCGTGAGCCGCCGCGACGGGCGTGGATGCCGTCGAGATTGGCTAGCGAGACAGGTAGCGGCCGTGCCAGCGGATCATCCGAAAGCATCGCGCGCAGGATGTTGTCAAAGCCGCGCGGCAGCCGCATATGCTGGGTGAGTGCGGCGTAGCTGCCATATTCGAGCTTGAGGCGAATGATCTCGCCGGCCGCCAGCGATGCCAGCGGCACTTCGCCAGTCCACAGCGACAGCAGCAGCACTCCGAGCGCATAAACATCGTCGGCGATGCTGCCGTCGCCGCGCGCGGCCGGTGCGCAGATCGCGCTGTAGGGCGGCTCAAAGCTGGCCGGTTGGCCGATTGCCGGAGGTCCGGCCCATCCAGGACCCAGCACGGCGCCTTTGCCGCCCGCGGCCACAAACACATTGTCAGGTCGGATGGCGCGATGGGTAAGGCCGGCCATCTGCAGCACATCGAGGGCGAGTGCCGCCGGACGCAGCACATGGGTCAGCAAGCCGTTGCCGCGCCAGGGGGCCGCGAGCGAGACCAGCGACGGTCCCGGCGGCGGACGGGTGATGATCCAATAGGCGCCACCGGCCGCGCCATAGGCGAGCGGCGAGAGCATCGCCTCGTGATCAGCGTGCATGAAGCGGCCGAGCGCCGCCCGCGGGGGTGCCAGCGGCTCGGTCCTCAGGGCCACCAGGTTGCCGCCGATGCCGCGCTTGTCTTCAGCCGCGACACAGACATGCCCGGCGAGCGAGCCAGCCGGCACGCCGGGCAGGATCCGGAACCGGTCGTCAAGCACAAGAGCCGCGTTTGACGTGGTCGTCGTCTCCCCGGTTGTCACCATGCATGGAAGCTCCCGGAATTCCGCGGCGGCCAGCATGCATCCGAAAGGTTAAGACGAGATTGACGTAGCGGCTGCCGCGTTTGATCCCCGACCTCAATCGACAAACGGGTCGCGCACCAGGATGGTGTCGTCGCGCTCGGGGCTGGTCGAGAGCAGGGTCACAGGGGCTTCGACCAGCTCCTCGATGCGTCGCACATACTTGACCGCCTGTGCCGGCAGCTCCGCCCAGGAGCGGGCCCCGCGTGTGGTCTGCTGCCAGCCCGGCATCGTCTCGAACACCGGCTTGATGCGCGACTGCGCGCCGGGCGCCGCCGGCAGGTGGCGCACCGGCACGCCGTCGAGCGCATAGCCGGTGCAGATCCGGATCTCAGCCAGGCCGTCCAGCACGTCAAGCTTGGTCAGCGCCAGGCCGTTGATGCCGCCCACCCGCACGGCACGGCGGACCAGCATCGCATCAAACCAGCCGCAGCGTCGCGGCCGTCCGGTCACGGTGCCGAACTCGTGGCCACGGCTGCCGAGCAATTGGCCGGTTGCGTCGAACAACTCAGTCGGAAACGGTCCGGCACCGACCCGGGTCGAATACGCCTTGGCGATTCCGAGCACGAACCCGACAGCCGACGCACCCACGCCGCTGCCGGTCGCGGCGTTGGCGGCGACGGTGTTGCTGCTGGTGACGAACGGGTAGGTGCCGTGATCGACGTCGAGCATGACCGCCTGCGCGCCCTCGAACAGGATCCGCTGGCCAGCACGCCTGGCATCGTCGAGCAGCTCCCAGACGGTGTCGGCGAACGGCAGGATCCGCGGCGCCAAGCCGGTCAGCCAGTCCATCAGCGCCGCCTTCTCGAACGTCGCCGCTCCCAGCCCCTGGAGCAGGGCATTATGGTGCAGCAGCAGCTCGTCGAGCTTCCAGTCCAGCGTTTCCGGCTCGCCCAGGTCACACACCCGGATCGCCCGTCGCGCCACCTTGTCCTCGTAGGCGGGTCCGATGCCGCGCCCGGTGGTGCCGATGCGACGCTCGCCGCGCGCACTCTCGCGGGCACGGTCGAGGGCGCCGTGCACCGGCAGGATCAGAGTCGCGTTCTCCGCGATGCGCAGCGTCTCCGGGCCGACATCGAGCCCCTGAGCACGCACCCGGTCGATCTCGGCGAGCAGCGCCTCCGGATCGATGACCACGCCGTTGCCGATGATGCCGGTCTTGCCGCGCACCAGACCGCTCGGCAGCAGCGATAGCTTGTAGGTCTCATTGCCGACGACCAGCGTATGCCCGGCATTATGGCCGCCTTGGAAACGCACCACGATGTCGGCGCGGCTGGCCAGCCAGTCGACGATCTTGCCCTTGCCCTCGTCGCCCCATTGCGCGCCGATGACGGTGACGTTGGACATGCTCAGTTCCCTCCAGCGACGGCGATGGCAGCCCCGTCACGCAGCACATGGGTGCAGCCAAGACGGACCGCCTCGACCGTGCAATCCGCTGCCGGCGCCAGCGCCGCGACGGTGGCGAAGCCCTGCGCCCGCAACGCCGATACCAGCGCCGGATCAGCGCCATCCGGGACGAACAGCCGCGGCCGCGGCGGCGGCGTTGGCGCTGCCCGCAGGATCGCCTCCGGGCGCAGCGTCAGCCCACACGCCGGCTCGTCGCCGCCGCTGAGATAGCGGCCGCCGCGTCCGAGTTCCTCGTGCCGGCCCGGCGCATACACCGTCACGCACAGTCCGGTGTGGTAGCGCCAGCCGCGAAACTCGATCGGATCGATGGTCAGCCGCAGCCCCGGCGCGCGAGCGACGATCGCATCCACGCTCGCCGCCAGGCGTTCTGTCAGCGCGCGCGCGCCGGGCGAAAGATCCGCCGCCCGTAACGCCGCAAGTGCCCGCGCCGCTGGGCCGGCCGCCAGCAGCAGTTCGGCCAGGGTCCGCGCAAGCGGGCCGCCATGCCGTGCCACCTCCGCCGCATCCTTGCGGTCCAGCGCCCGCAGCAACGCCGGGCGCGCGGGCTCTGGGATCGACGCCTCCTCGATCAGGGTCGCGGCCAGGGTCGGCAAGGTCAGATCGAAGCTGAACCGCGCGAGCCCGACCGCGGCCAGCGCTTCGGCGCCAACTGCCATCACCTCGGCGTCGGCGGCCGGAGAGTCCGGCCCGATCAGCTCGATCCCGGCCTGCGCCACCTGCCGGTCGGCGACCAGCGCGCCGCCTGGCTGCGCCTGCACGCACATCCCGGCATAGGCCAGGCGCAACGGCCGCGGCGCCCGGACCAGCCGGGTCGCTGCGATCCTTGCCACCTGCGGCGTCATATCCGGCCGCAATCCCATCATCCGGTGCGTCGCGGGATCCATCAGCCGGTAGGTCTGCTCGGCGACGGCCGCCCCAGACCCGGCAAGCAGGCTGTCCTCGAACTCCAGCAGCGGCGGCTTGACCCGTTCGTAACCATAGCCCGCGAACACCGCCATCAGCGCCTCCACCGAGAGCGCCTCGGTCTCTGCCTCCGGCGGCAGCAGGTCGCGCAGGCCCGCTGGCAGCAGCGCCAAATTGGCGGGCGAATCGCCGGTCATCCCGCGAACGCGCCTCGGGTCTGCGCCGCCGCCCAGTCCAGCCAGGGCAGCAACGCCTCGATATCGTCGGTCTCCACCGTCGCCCCGCCCCACAGCCGCAGGCCGAGCGGCGCGTCGCGGTAGCTTGCGATATCATAGGCGACCGCCTGCTGTTCGAGCAGAGCCACGAGGTGTCGCGCGGCCAGCACCTGGCGGTCCGATCCGAGCCCGGCGAACCAGGGGGCGACAATCCGCAGGCAAATCGAGGTGCTCGACCGGGTTGCCGGATCCGTGGCCAGGAACGCAGCCCAGTCCGAGCCCGCAACCCAGCGCGATACCGCATCCAGGTTGGCGCGCGAGCGGCCGATCAGCGCCTCCAGGCCCCCGATCCGCTCGGCCCAGCGCAACCCGTCTAGCGCATCCTCGACACAGAGCATCGAGGGGGTGTTGATGGTGTCCCCGGCGAAAATCCCCTCGATCAGGGCGCCGCCCGACGTGAGCCGGAACAGCTTCGGCAGCGCCCTTGGCGGCGGCCCACCCTGCAGCCGTGCCACCGCGCGCGGTGAGAGAGCCAGCATGCCATGCGCCGCCTCCCCGCCAAGCACCTTCTGCCACGACCAGGTCACCACATCGAGACGATCCCATGGCAATTCCATCGCGAACGCCGCCGATGTCGCGTCACAGATCGCAAGCCCTTCATGCGTCGCCGGGATCGCCTCCGCGCCGGGCATGCAGACGCCAGACGTGGTCCCGTTCCAGGCGAACACCACGTCGCGCGACCAATCCACCTCCACCAGCGGCGGCAACGCGCCGTATGGGGCTTGCAGGACCCGTGCGTCGGGCAGCGCCAACTCCGTCACGATGTCATTTGCCCAGGCGGCGGAGAAATTCTCGAACGCCAGCACATCCACCGGACGGGGTCCGAGCAGCGACCATAGCGCCATCTCCACCGCGCCGGTATCGGAGCCCGGGACGATGCCGAGCCGGTAATCCGCCGGCATGCCGAGAATGTCGCGCGAACGCGTGATCACCTCGGCGAGCTTCGCACGTGGTGCCGCGGCACGGTGGCTGCGGCCCAGCATGGCCCCAGACAGGGCATCCAACGAGAAGCCTGGGCGTTTGGCGCAGGGACCTGAGGAGAAGCAGGGGTTGTTGGGGCGGCGCTTGATTGGGCTGGACATGGGGGAAATCCGGGATGGCGCTCTAGTTTAAGGCAAGGGGCTTTGCCCCTTGACCCCATCAAAGGCAAGCCTTTGAAATCCGTTCATTAAGAATAGGGCTCATACGCAGCGCCATGGCGGTTCCTCTCTCACCGGCGGAGGTTGCGGTTGAGGCAGCCGGACTGGCGGTGCAGAGCCGCGAGTTGCCGCGTCTGCTGCGCCTCGTCGCGCGTCGCCTGCCGGCGGGTCCGGACACGGTGCGGGACGCGCTGTGCGAGGTTCGCCACAAGGGGTGGGCCTCGCGGATCATCGACCGCACCCAACGCGCCGGCCGCATCTGGGTGCAACGCGACGAGGCGCAGGCAGCGGCGGCGCACATTACCGATCCGGAGCCGGACGACGACGCCCTGCTTGCCGCACTGCCACCAGTGCTGGCCGCGCGCTGGCGGCAGAGTGCGGCGACCCCGGACGAAGCCCTCACCCTTGTGCGGGCCGAGCTGTTCGATGGCGCCGGCCGGGTCCTCTCCGCCTCCCAGGAAACCATGCTGGCAGCCGAGGTCGCGGCGGCGTTTGGCGCGACCGACGATTTCGTGCGCGACGCGGCGCGACAGGCCGAGGAACGCCTCGCCGATCAGGCGGCCGCCGACCGCACCGCCCGCGCCCGGCGACGCGAGGAACTGCAACGGCTGCGCGACTGGGAAGCCAGCCTGGTGGCGTTCGACGCGGTGCCGGCCCTGCTCGGCTGCACCCGCAACGAGGCGTTGCGGCTGGTCGCCGAGAACCGGCTGCCGGTGGCGCGCAAGCTGGTGCAGGACGGCATCGAGCAGTGGCAGTTCGATCCGGCCGCCCTCACCCGACTGCCAGCGGGAACACCACGTGGTCGCCAAAACGCCATCCGCATCAACAACGCGGCGATCGCACGGATCGCGGCGCTCGACCGGTATGCGGCGCATTTCCGCACCGCGCGCAGCCTGCAACGCCGGATCACGCTGGTCACCGGGCCGACCAACAGCGGCAAGTCGCACACCGCGCTCGATACCCTGTCGCGCGCCGAGAGCGGCATGGCGCTGGCCCCGCTACGCCTGCTCGCACACGAATTCCGCGAGGCGCTTGGCGCGCGCGGCGTGGTGTGTTCGCTCTCGACCGGCGAGGAGCGCATCGTCGAGCCCGGCAGCCGCCACCTCGCCGCCACCGTGGAGATGTGCCCGCTGCACAACCCGGTCGACGTCGCCATCGTCGACGAGGCGCAGATGCTGCACGACCCCGATCGGGGTGCTGCCTGGACCGCAGCGATCATGGGCGCGCCGGCACGGCATTTGTATGTGCTCGGTGCTGCGGACTGCGCCGAGGTCGTGCGGCGGATCGCAGCCTTGTGCGACGACCCGATCGAGGAGATCACGCTCCAGCGCATGGGTCCGCTGAGCGCCGCCGACGAGCCGGTCCGCCTTGCCTCTCTCACCCGCGGCGACGCGCTGATCGCGTTTTCGCGTCGCGAGGTGCTCGACCTGCGCACCGCGTTGATGCAGCGGGGACGCCGGGTGGCGGTGGTGTATGGCGCGCTCAGCCCGGAGGTGCGCCGGGCCGAGGCAGCACGCTTCAACGGCGGCGACGCGGACATCCTGGTCGCCACCGACGCCATCGGCATGGGCCTGAACCTGAACATCCGCCGCGTGGTGTTCGCGTCTTTGCGCAAGTTCGACGGCACCGAGAGCCGCGATCTGAGTGCCCAGGAGGTCAAGCAGATCGGCGGCCGCGCCGGCCGCTACGGCAAGCACGAGGCGGGGGTTGTCGCGGTGCTGGCCGGTGCCGGCAATCCGGCCTTCATACGCGCCATGCTGGCCGCACCGCCCATGCCGCGGGCGGAACTGCGGCCGCTGGTGCAGCCCGACGCCGACATCATCCGCGCGGTCGCGGCCGAGATCGGCTCGGACAGCCTGTTCGGTGTGCTGGTGCGTATCCGCCGCGCCGTACTGCGTCGCGACGACCCCAACTACCGGCTCGCCGACATGAGCCAGGCGTTCGCGGTGGCGACCGCCCTGGAGGGGGTGCGTGGCCTCGATCTCACCGAACGCTGGGCCTATGCGATGTGCCCGGTCGACGAGCGCGACAACGGCATCGTCCGCCTCGCCGCCTGGGCCACCGAACACGCCGCCGGCCGCATTGTGCCGCCGCCCGCGGTCGGCAAGCTGCCGCCGCCCGACCGCGCTGCGCGCGACGAACTCGAACGCGCCGAGAAAACCCACAAGCGCCTGGTCGCCTGGCGCTGGCTGGCGCTGCGGTTCCCCACCTTTTATCCGGCGCGCGAGGAGGCGGAGGCCTCCACCCGGCGCCTCAACGACTGGATCGAGGACGTTCTGCGCCAGCAGCGACGCGGCCGCGCCGAGGCCGGTTAACAGCGATCCTCGGACTGACACGGTACGGCTCGCCACCGCCCCCATGCACGAGCGGGAAAATTGTGTAGCCTGTGGCAGCGGGAGTGAGTGGCAGTGAGAGCTCGGCAATCTTGAACAAGGCCTTCCCCGCCGGCGGAGGCGGCATGGGTGCCGCCATGCGTGCCCACGACTGGTCCGCGTCGCCACTCGGCGACCCTTCGACATGGCCGCAGCCGTTGCGCTCGGCGGTCGGCCTGATCCTTGATTCCCGGTTTCCGATGTTCGTCGCGTGGGGCACGGACCTCGGCTTTCTCTACAACGACGCCTACGCCAGCATCCTCGGTGATAAGCACCCTGCGGCACTGGGCGCGCGCTTTCACGACATCTGGTCGGAAATCTGGCCCGAAATCAGCCCGCTGATCGACGCCGCGATGGCCGGCGTCGCGACCTGGCAGGAGGACCTGCCGCTGACGATGAACCGGCACGGGTTTGATGAGCGGACCTGGTTCACCTTCTCCTACTCTCCGGCCCGCGACGAGCAAGGCGCGGTTGCCGGCATGTTCTGCGCCTGCACCGAGACCACCGGCCAGGTCCTTGCCGAAGCGGCCCTGCGTGAGAGCGAGGCGCGGGCGAACGGCGTGCTGGAGGGCATGGCCGAGGGGTTCGTGCTCGTTGATCGCGAATTTCGAGTGCTCGCGATCAATGCCGAGGCCCTGAAGCTGGAGTTGCGAGCACGCGACGAGATCATCGGCAGAACGCATTGGGAGGTCTGGCCGGAAACCCGCGAAAGCGAGCTCGGTCGGCTCTACAGGCGCGCGATGTCCGAACGCGTGCCGGTCAGCCTCGAGCATCGTTATGTCTGGCCGAACGGCCGCCAGGCGTGGCTCGAGATGCGCTGCTACCCGTCCGGCGATGGACTCGCGATGTTTTATCGCGATATTTCTGATCGCAAGATCAGCGAGGACAACCAGCAGTTTCATTTCGATCTCGGTGAACGCCTCCGCCGCCTCACCAATCCGGTCGCCGTCACCAGCACCGCCGCCGAGTACCTCGGCCGCCATCTCAGGGTTGCGCGGGTAGGCTACGGTGAGATCGACGAGGCGCAGGAGATGGTGGCTGTCGCGCGCGACTGGACGCAGGCCGCCATGCCGAGCCTTGCCGGCAAGGCGCGATTGCTCGACGGCTTCGGGCCGGTATTGGTCAGCGATCTGAAGGCCGGCCGCACGCTGGTCGTCGAGGATTTCCGCGGGGATCCGCGTGCCGGTGATGCCTACGCCGAAGCTTGGACCGCAATCGGCACGCGCGCATTCATCGTCGTGCCGCTGGTGCGTGGCGGCCGCCTGCGCGCGATCTTCTACCTGCATGAGCCGCAGCCGCGGGCCTGGTCGCAGGAGGATGTCGAACTCGCGCGCACCGCGGCCGAGCGCACCTGGGAGGCAGTCGAGCGCGCCAGTGCGGAGGCCGCACTTCTGGCCAGCGAGGCACAATTCGAGGCGATCGCCAACTCGATCGACCAGATGGTCTGGTCGACGCGGCCCGACGGCTTCCACGACTACTACAACCAGCGCTGGTACGATTACACCGGCGTGCCGGAGGACTCGACCGACGGCGAAGCCTGGAATGGCATGTTCCATCCGGACGACCAGGAGCGGGCATGGGCATGCTGGCGCAATAGCCTCGCGACCGGCGAGCCCTACCAGATTGAATACCGTCTCCGGCATCGCTCGGGCGAATATCGCTGGGTGACCGGCCGCGCGCAGCCGGTTTGCGACGAGTACGGCAGCATTACCCGCTGGTACGGCACCTGCACCGACATCCACGAGCTGAAGTGCGCCGAACAGGCGCTGCGCGAAAGTCGGGACCAGCTCGCGGCGGAAAGCCAGGCGTTGGAGATCCTCAACGCCACCGGCACGCAGGTCGCGGCCGACCTCGGGCTTAAATCTCTCGTCCAGCGGGTGGTGGACGCCGGTGTCGCACTCACCGGCGCGCGGTTTGGCGCGTTCTTCTACAACGTGCTCGATGAGGCGGGCGCGCGCTACATGCTCTATGCCCTGGCCGGCGCTGAACGCAGCCAGTTCGACGACTTTGGCATGCCGCGCGCGACATCGGTGTTCGCGCCGACCTTCCACGGTGAAGGCGTGGTCCGCTCGGCCGACATCCTGGCAGACACGCGCTACGGCAAAAACACGCCGCATAAGGGCATGCCCGAGGGACACCTGCCGGTCCGCAGCTACCTGGCAGTCCCCGTGGTCTCGCGCAACGGCGAAGTGATCGGCGGTCTGTTCTTCGGGCATGACGAGACGGGAGTGTTTACCGAGCGCGCAGAACGCGTAATGACCGGCCTGGCCGCTCAAGCCGCAATCGCCATCGACAACGCCCGGTTGTTCGACGACGTCCAGCGGGCGAATGCGGAGCTTGAAGATCGTGTGCGGTCGCGGACGGCGGAGCTGGAGCAGGCGCACGAGGCACTGCGGCAGAGCCAGAAGATGGAGGCGGTCGGCCAGCTCACCGGCGGCATTGCTCACGACTTCAACAACATGCTGGCGGTCGTGATCGGCTCGCTCGACCTCCTCGGACGCCGGCTCGGCACCGCGGATGCGCGCGCCAGGCGCTACGTGGACGCGGCGACCGATGGCGCGCGGCGCGCGGCCCTGCTGACCCAGCGCCTGCTCGCCTTTTCGCGTCAGCAGCCACTCAGGCCCGAGGCGATCGACGTGGGCAAGCTGGTCACCGGCATGTCGGACCTGATACGCGGCTCGCTCGGCAGCGACATCCGCTTTGAGACGGTGCTGGCCGGCGGTGGCTGGCGCGCCCACGCCGATCCGAACCAGCTCGAGAACGTGCTGCTCAATCTTGCGGTGAACGCGCGAGACGCCATGCCCGAGGGTGGGCGGCTCACCGTCGAGACCCAGAATGCCCATCTGGATGCGCGCTACGCGGCAGCCCATCTCGGCGTGCCGCCGGGCCAATACGTGCTGATCGCGGTGACCGACACCGGATCGGGGATGCCAGAGGCGGTGATCGCCAGGGCGTTCGATCCGTTCTTCACCACCAAGGAAGTCGGCAAGGGCACCGGCCTCGGGCTCTCGCAAGTGTATGGCTTCGTCAAGCAGTCGGGCGGACACGTGAAGATCTACTCCGAGCCCGGCCAGGGCACGACCGTGAAGGTCTATCTGCCGCGACTCCTCAACGCAGCCGAGGACGCACCCGAGGAAGCGTCCGCGCCCGGGCTGCCCACCGGCGACGCCCAGGAGATCATTCTCATCGTCGAGGATGAGCCTGCGGTGCGTCAGTTCAGCGTCGATGCGCTGGGCGAACTCGGCTACCGCGTGCTGGAAGCCGACGGTGCCGCAACCGCGCTGCGATTGCTCGATTTGCATCCCGAGATCACGCTGATGTTCACCGACGTGGTGATGCCCGACATCAACGGCCGCAGGCTCGCCGACGAGGCGAGAGCCCGCCGGCCCGACCTGAAGGTGCTGTTCACCACCGGCTACACACGCAACGCGGTCGTCCATAACGGCGTGCTGGACTCCGGCGTCGAGCTCATCGGCAAGCCTTTCACGGTCGAGGAGCTGGCCGCCAAGGTGCGCGATCTGCTCGACGCACCGACCGTTCCGCCGCAAGCTGCTCGCTAGCGCGTGGCCTGACCGCGATCCTTAACCTTTAAAAAAAAGGCTCATTTGGAATCGTGCTCCGCGCCATTGCCCCACCGTAAGCGGCGACGACCGCCACGACGTCCGCCGGTTCGCCCTCGACCGGTATCTGCCGCGGCCAGGTCAACGTCGGACGACGCCCCTCGCCGGGTTCGACGAAGGCCGCGCGGTAGGCCTGCATCTCCGCCTCGGAGAGCGTGCGCTCGACCGAGCCGACGAGCCCATCTCGCGCAGCGGCGCTTCCGTGACGACCTCGATGTTGTAAGCCTGCTCGATGCGCTCGTCGGTGCCGTCTACATCCGATTGATGCTGGGGCTCCCGCTCGATCGAGATTGGGCGGACAACCTGACTGCTACCCTATTGCATGGCTGCCTACACCAAGCGGTGGATCCCGCGTCTCGGGGAGCAAGGCGCTGATCGCCGAGGCTAAGCCTTGCAGTGCAATGGTGCGGGTGGTCGGGGTCGAACCGACACTCCTTGCGGAACCGGATTTTGAGCCGTTTTGAACGAGCTATGCTCCTCTACGCTCGAGTGCGCTGGAGCAGGATATAACGAGCTAGATCAACTGTTTAGCTCTTCGTATCCTATGCTGGCCCCCGACGTAACGCGACCCGATCCTCCCTAGCGCCGCTCCTATGTGGCTCCTGGAAACCGGGTCCAGCTAGGAGCCAGACATGCCTTCCATCAAGCTCACCAAGAGCGTCATCGACACCGCCAAGCCCACCACCCGCGACTATGAAATCCGGGACACCATTATCCCGGGATTCTTCTGCAAGATAACGCCCGCCGGGCGCAAGACCTTCATGCTCTCGTATCGCACGCCCACCGGCGAGCGCCGGAAGCCGGCGCTAGGCACCTACGGCCAGATCACCGTCGACCAGGCGCGCAAACTTGCTCAGGATTTCCTAGCCTCCGTCCGCGGCGGAGCCGACCCGAGCCAGGAGCGCCAAGTCGCCCGCACGGCCCCGACCGTGAAGGACCTGAGTGACAGGTTCATGATTGAGCACTCGGAAGCGCGAAACAAGCCGTCGACCGTCAGGGGCAACCGGATCACGATCAAGGCCCACGTCCTGCCCGCGCTGGGCAAGGTGAAGGTCGCGGACGTGAAGCGGTCCGACGTCGCTGATCTGATCGGCCGCCTCCGCGATAGGCCGACCGCCGCGAACCACTGCCTCTCGCTGCTGCGCAAGATGTTCAATCTCGCCGAGCTATGGGGCTTGCGACCGGACGGCACGAACCCGTGCCGGCACGTCAAGAAATACACCGGCTCGAAGCGCACGCGCCTCATCACCGACGATGAGCTGGCGCGGCTCTACGCCTACCTCGAT